>CAYJEY010000007.1:0-85936 GCA_964369385.1 uncultured Holdemania sp. | reverse complement strand
CTATGCCTTTATTTATTTTTATTTTTCGCTTGACTTATCATAGTTGGTCTCCTTATTTTTTACTTTCTTTATTAAATTTATGACCACCAGATAGATTCATTACTTTTTTGAATCCATGGTTTATCAATATATTTTGTGCAGCATTTCCCGTAACACCTTTGTTACAGAATGTTACAACAGGTGTATCCTTATCTAACTGTTCTAATCCTACACGAAGTTTCGCTTGTGGAATGTTGATTGCTCCATCCACTGTCCCTTTTTTCTCAAAATCACTTGCACTTCTTGCATCGATAATTTGAATATCTCCTTCATAATTAACTAGCTCTTGAGATGTGATAATTTCTCTTCCCTGATTCAAGACATTATCTAAAATCATCCCTGTGTAATGTACTGGATCTTTCGTTGTTGAGAATGGTGGAGCATACGCTAAATCTAAATGAAACAATTCATCTACTTTCGCTTTGTATGAAATCAAAGTTGCAAAAACATCCAAACGTTTATCTACACCTTCATTACCAATGATTTGTACACCAAGCAATTGTTGAGTTTTTTTATCAGCAACTGCTTTGATTACCATTTCTTTTCCATTCATGTAAAGTGGCTTATCTGGCTTGATATTATGACACACGACAATTTCATAACCTTCTTGAATTGCCTGAACTTCATTTAGCCCTGTAGTTCCTACTACAAGATCAAACAATTTAAATATTCCCGTTCCTAAGTTCCCTTTATATTCAAGAGTACCTCCTGTCAACACATCACCTGCAATACGCCCAGTTTTGTTTGCAGTACTTCCCATTGGACGATACACTGGTTTTCCTGTGATCGCACTATATGTTTCAATGCAGTCTCCACATGCATAAACATCAGCTATATTCGTTTGCATTTGCTTCGAAACTTTAATTGCTCCTGTCACTCCAAGTTCAACTCCAGCTTCTTTTGCCAAAGATACTTGCGGACGAACACCTGTCGATAAAATTACTAAATCAGCTGCACATTCATTTCCACTTGATAACTCAACTGTATTTTTATTGATTTTACTAATTGATGTCGATGTATGAATCACAAATCCTTTTTTCTCTAATTTATTTTGTAGTAATTGAGCCATATCCCCATCTAATGTTGGTGTAATTTTATTTGCTACTTCAACAACTTCAACTTGAATTTGAGAATGAACTAAATTTTCTAATATCTCAAATCCAATAAACCCTGTTCCTGCAATGACAGCTGAGCTTGGTTTGTTTTCTTCAATAAACTCCTTAATTGCAATTGCATCACGAATATTTCTTAAATAGAACACATGCGACTGATTTGAACCTTCAATGTTAGGTTTAAATGGTGTTGCCCCTGTAGCAATCACTAGTTTGTCATAACTGTCTTCAAACACTTCATTTGTCTGTAAGTTTTTAACAGTGAGTTGTTTTTTCTCTACATCAATATGCATTACCTCATGACCAATGTGCACATCAATATTATATTTCTTTTTAAAGAAAGCAGGATCTCTTGGTACAAGTGAATCCACTGCTTCAATCTCACTTCCAATAAAGTAAGGCATTCCACATCCTGAGTAAGAAATAAATATGTCTTTCTCATAAATAGTAATTTGCGCATGATCATCATTCCTGCGCGCTTTTGCTGCTGCTGATGTACCAGCTGCTACTGCTCCTATAACTACAATTTTCATAATTCTCTCCTAAATTTTTTAACTATACAAGAAACGGTTGTAAGAAATTAAAGATATAACCCACAAACACAATCCCAATTGCACAAATCGCAATAAACACACCTAATAATTTTGGTTTTACTGCTTTTCTTAGCATAATGAGTGATGGTAAAGACAATGTCGTTACAGCCATCATAAATGCTAGTACTGTCCCAAGTTGAGCACCTTTTGCAAGTAATGACTCTGCAATGGGAATGGTACCAAAGATATCAGCATAAACAGGAATACCTACAATCGTTGCTAAGATAACACCAAATGGATTATCTCCACCTAGCACAGCTTGAATCCACTCTTCTGGAATCCAGTTATGAATAGCTGCACCAATTCCAACACCAATCAAAATGTATGGAAACACTTTTTTAAATGTTTCTTGAACCTGCTCAACAGCAAATTTAATACGGTCAGCACGAGTAAGCTCTTCTGATTCAATATCTACACTTGCTGCTGATAAAATAAATTCTTCTACATGTTTTTCCATTTTTAGTTTTTCAATAATTGCTCCACCAATAACTGCAACTAATAATCCAAATAACACGTAAACAACTGCAACTCTTGCACCAAAGATACTCATCAACAATACTAAGCTTCCTAAATCTACCATCGGCGAAGAAATCAAGAATGAGAAAGTTACACCTATTGGTAGTTTTGCACTTGTAAATCCGATAAATAAAGGAATCGAAGAACATGAACAAAATGGAGTTACCGTTCCAAGTAGTGCTCCTACAAGATTTGCCCCTATTCCTTTGAAGTTTCCTAATATCTTTTTACTGCGTTCTGGCGGGAAGTAACTTTGAATATAAGAAATGATGAATATTAATGTACATAATAGCACCGTTATCTTTATTATATCGTAAATGAAGAAATGAATACTACCTCCCCATTGTGAAGTAACGTCTACTCCTGCACTTGTAAGTAAGTTCCCAACTAAATCATTTAACCATTTCATTCCTAAAACTTGTGACTGAATGAAATTCCACATATTTGATAAAATTTCCATATTTTTATCTCCTTTAACTATATATTGATATTTTTTGATATGATGTTCCAAATTAAATCCATCATACTGATGGACTTTGGCAACAAGTTTGTTCTTCTACATTACTTTGAGCACTGAGAGTTGTAATTTGCCTTAAGATAGACATAGCATAAGCACTTCCTTCTGGACAAATGTAATAGTGAATCCACTTTCCATTTTTTATCCCTTTTACAATTCCTGACTCACAAAGCACTTTCATGTGATATGACAATGCAGATTGTTTTAAATTTGCTAACTCAGCTAAATCACATGCACAACGTCGACCACTTTGAAGTAACTCAAGAATTTCCAATCGATTTTCATCGCACAAAGCTTTAAATATTTCTGCATTTCGTTGATGATTCATCATTACACCTCATTTCAACTTTTTTTGATATGTCCACTTTAACATACACATCAAAAAATCTCAATATGTAAATTAAAAAAACTTTCTCTTTGAATAGAGAAAGAATTTTTTCGTCTATTTGGTTAACCCAAAAGCATCTGCCCAATGAGAATCATTTGGTGTTACTCCACTAACTCCACCATAATAAGTCACATCTCCTGTTGAAGTATTCACGGAGAATTTTAAATCCTCAACTTGTGAAATAGCAGATTCTGAAATCCCAATATCAATATAAGGAAGATTATTCCATGCCCCTGCACTTGTCGTTCTCCCTGAAGTTGATGGTAAAATTGCACCAACTGCATTGAGTACATTTTGTTCAAACTCACTTGCTCCTGCATAGGACAAGTTATTATTTACCCCAATTAAAACACGTCCTTTTTGATCCGCTTGATCATTGTCTGTTTCCCACACAACATACAATTCAATTCCTGGTGGAACGTTATTTTCCGGATCTGACACAGCTACTTCTACTGCTTCAATTAAATTTGTTGCTAATTGAAGATCGTTAGACTCACGCGAACGTTCAACATATTGTAAATATTGTGGTGCAAGCACAGTTGCAAGTATTGCAATAATTGCAACAACAATCACTAATTCTACAAGTGTAAAACCTTTATCATTTTTCTTTAAATCATTCATCCTCGTACCCTCCTTTAGACCAAATCATTATATCATACTCCCAAAATAACCATTAAAAAAATTTGTGTTTTTGCTTAAAATTATATACAATATTCATATAGTGAATCGAGGATTTTATGAAGTATACAGTAGGACAATTGGCAAAAGTTTATAATATATCTCCACAAACTATTCACAGTTATGTAGAGATGGGAATTTTAGAGTGCGAGCGCGATGCGAATAGCTATCGTATTTTTGATAGCTATGGATTTCAAAAATTAGGTACAATCATAAAATTACGCAATGCTGGATTTCCACTAAAAGATTGTGATTTTGTATATCAACAACATCGCACTGATGAATTGGTAAAACAGCTAGAGGAAGTCAACAAGAAAAACTATGAAGCGGTTCTTGAAGCACAAATGCGTTACGAAAAACTTGCTCAAAACATTCAAGAAATCAATGCCTATCTCGCAGGAGAAACTCACTTTAGAATAATTGAAAGTGAAGGATATTATCGTATTAATGCTATCGATGATTTTACAAATGAAGCAAAGGACTCTTCAATCAAACTGCAAGATCACATTAGTAAATGGTATAGTCATTTATTCCATACTAATTCATCTTTAGAGTTAGTCATTGAACACAATGAAATTAAACAAGTACATATTGGTGTCATTGCAACTTCCAAGGTATATCACCGACTCATACAAGATGACTCGAAAAATGTAAATCGTATAAATAAAGGTTATTTTGCACTTAAATATATGAGTTATTTAAATCGTGTCAATACTCGCCTTCTACAAGAAGAAATACATGACTTTTTTAAACAATACCCTCAATACAAACTCCGAGCTAGTCCAATGACTCGATTGATTCTATCTAGTCGTACAGACGAGGATGTAAAGCTAAATATTTTTGAACTAATTATTCCTATCGAGTAACCCTCAAGTAGCATGAGGGTTGCTTTTTTATTATTCATATACAAGCACTCATCCCTTTACCTTTTATATAATACTCTTTAATTTCTTAATTTTTATCTACTAAAATCCTGTAAATCTCTAGATAACTTGATAATAAATGAACATGTTTATTTTTTATCATGTGAATATATTATTTTGTTGTTGACTCTCATGATGCATGAGGTTGTAGCATTTATATCATGGAGGAAGAGAAATGAAGAAATTATTTTATTCACTACTAGTTCTTACACTAGTACTTGCTGGATGTTCAACAACTAACGAAACTGAACAAACAGCTCAGTTCACTGCTGGAGAGTATTCTGGGAGTGCACAAGGCTATGCTGGAGAGGTACAAGTTACTATCACAGTAAACGAATCTTCAATTGAAGATGTAGTAATTACAGGGGAAAAAGAAACACCAGAATACGGTGGTGAGGCAATGACTAGCCTAGCTACTACAATCGTTGAAAACAACGGAGTTGAAGTTGAAGTAGTTAGTGGTGCAACAGCAACTAGTAACGCAGTATTATCTGCACTTGAACAAGCAATGTCTGCAGCTAAAGGGGAAGAACAAGTTGCAACAGCTGCTCAAGATGGAGAATATGTAACTCAAGTTATGGGTTATAAAAACTGGATCTATGTAACAACAACTTTCAAAGATGGAGCTATCGCTAATGTTGTCGTGACATCTCATGATGAAACAATGGGAATTGGTAACTATGCTACTTCTCGTGTTCCAGGGAAAATCGTTGAAGCACAAAGCTTAAATGTTGACGGTGTTTCTGGGGCAACAGTATCAAGTAACGCAGTTAAACAAGCAGTTAGAGATGCAATCACAGAAGCTGGTGGATCACTAAGTACTTATGAAGTTGATGTACCACAACCAGAAATCGTGGAAGAACAAATCGAACTTACTACTGAAGTTGTAGTAGTTGGTGCAGGAACTGCTGGTCTTGTAGCAGGAACACGTCTTGCTGAAATGGGACATGAAGTAGTAATGTTTGAAAAAATGGATATTCCAGGGGGAGCTATGGCAACTACTTATAGTGGTATCATGAACTCTTACTCAGAAGTTACATCAAACTTTGCTTTAGGTGCTGAACAAGAATCAGCGAGTTGGAATATGGAAATTTTATTACCATACTTTGAATACTTAATCACACCTGAATATGATCGTTATAATAAAGAACAACCTTACCAACAAGTTATGTTAGTAAATGCTGGTAAAGTAGTTGACTGGTTCCATGAAATTGGAGTAGGATTCTCTTCTATGGGATACTACGAAGGTGGAACTCAATATGGTCTTACACCTTATTTAGCTCCTGGTTGTTACAACGGTGGTGCAGGATATGCTGCAATGTTCCTAGCTGATCGTTTAACTAAACTTGAGACACCAATTCACTATGCAACAGAAGTAACTGAGTTAATCACAGATGATTCAGGAGCAGTTATTGGTGTTAAAGCATCTAGTGAAGATGGAAAACAATACACAGTATATGCTGATGCTGTATTACTTGCAACTGGTGGATTTGCTGAAAACCCAGAAATGGTTGCAGAATACTATCCTCAATATGCAGGACTTGACTTCAATGCAAACCCTGGTTCAACAGGAGACGGTATCTTAATGGCACAAGCAATTGGTGCTGATATTGAGACTATGGGAAGAGAACTTGGAGCATTCATGTCTGAATACGGTTCAACTTACTCATTGTCATTTATGCACTCTTCAACTCCAGGTATCCTAGTAGATACAACAGGTTATGAATTCGCTAATATCATGAGTTCAAATCATCATGTATTATCACATGCATTAGTAAATGAAGAACATGGTGGAGAATTCTACTACATTTATGATGAACAAGCAATGCAATCGACAAAAGACTTTGATGCTTACGGATTCTCTTATGAAGGTTTATTTGATCGCCCAGCTACTCAACACTACGCAACTGTAGAAGAAGCTGCTGAAGCATTAGATTTACCAGGATTAGCTGAAGCTATCGAGAAAAACAATGAAGTAGCACTTAGCGGAGAGAAAAATGAATTCGGTCGTGGCAACTTACCATACATCGAAACGCGTGATGGAATTTGGATTACTCGCGTTATGCCTACACTATACTTAACAACTGGTGGACTTGTAACTGACACACAAACACATGTATTCAATACGGATGGAGAAATCATTCCTGGATTATATGCTGCTGGAGATGTTGCAGGATCAATCGAAGAAAAAGACGGAAAACGTTACGGAAACGGCTTTGACCAAGCTTTAGGTTATGGTTGGGAAGCTGCTGACGTTATCTCTCAAGAAATTCAATAATTTTCTTACTCATTGGATAAATTCCAGTGAGTTTTTTTATTAAAACTACATTTTTTTAGCATTCAATTATTGACAGTGCTAATGATTTGTTTTATACTAAATTAGCAATTACTCATTATGAGTGCTAAGGAGGAACTATGGCTAAGAAACAATTTAAAGCTGAATCAAAAAGATTATTAGACTTGATGATTAACTCAATTTATACGCATCGTGAAATATTTCTTCGTGAAATCATATCAAATGCTTCAGATGCATTAGACAAGCGTCACTATTTATCTTTAACTGATGAGAAAAATCGTCTTGATCAAGATGATTTATTCATTAAAATTGATGTAAACAAAACATCACGCACAATCACAATTCGCGATACTGGAATTGGGATGACAAAAGAAGAATTAGAAAATAATTTAGGGACTATTGCTAAGAGTGGCTCACTAGAATTTAAAAAACAACTTGATGCACAAGCCGATGTTGATATTATTGGACAATTTGGTGTAGGGTTTTATTCTGCATTTATGGTTGCCAAATGCATTAGTGTAGATTCAAAAAGTGCAACAACAAAAGAAGCATTCCGCTGGCAATCAAGTGGTGATGATGGTTATACAATTACACCAATTGAAAAAGATGAAGTCGGTACAACAATTACCCTGGAAATTAAAGATTCAACAGAAGAAGACAATTTTGATGAATTTCTTGATTCTCATACAATTCAAAGCTTGATAAAAAAATACTCAGATTACATTCGCTATCCAATCGCAATGGATGTAGAAACAACGCGTAAAAAAGACAATCCGGCCGAGGGTGAAGAAGAGTATGAAGATGTAATTGAAGAACGTACAATCAACTCAATGATTCCAATTTGGAAACGAAATAAATCAGAAATTACAGAAGAAGATTACAACAACTTCTATATGAGCAAATACATGGATTTTGAAGCTCCAAGCAAAGTAGTTCATTATACACTTGAGGGAATGCCAAGCTATACAGCTTTGATGTACATCCCAACTCGTGCTCCATTTAACTACTACAGCTCTGATTATGAATCAGGACTACAACTTTATTGTAAGGGTGTCTTCATCATGGATAAAGCTAAGGACCTACTTCCAGATCACTTCCGTTTTGTAAAAGGACTCGTTGATAGTGATGATTTAAATCTAAATATATCTCGTGAAATTCTTCAACAAGATCGTCAAATGAAATCAATTGCTAAATCAATTGAACGTCGTATTAAGACAAACCTTGAAACAATGCTTAAAGATGATCGTGAAAAATATGAGACATTCTTTTCGAGTTTTGGCGCTCAATTAAAATATGGACTATATGATAAATTTGGGCAAGCTAAAGATACATTAAAAGATTTAGTCTTATGGAAATCTTCATTCAACGATAACTATACTACTTTAAAAGAGTATGTTGAACGAATGAAAGAGGATCAAAAATACATTTACTATGCTGCGAAGCCAAGCAAAGAATTAATTGACCAGTTACCTCAAATGGAACTATTAAAAGAAAAAGAATATGAAGTACTTTATTTTACAGATGATATCGATGAATTCGCAATTCGTGTTTTAACTAGTTATGATGAAAAAGAGTTTAAATCAATTACTCAAGGAGATTTAGACTTAGAGAGTGATGAAGAGAAAAAAGAAAAAGAAGAAATCGCTACTGAAAATAAATCACTTCTTGAAAAAATGAGCACATCATTAAACGATAAAGTAAAGGAAGTACGCTTATCAAGTCATTTAAAGTCACATCCAGTATGCTTAATTTCGGATGAAGGTATTTCCCTTGAAATGGAAAAAGTATTAGCAAATTCACCAGATAATCCGGGAATGAAAGCTACACGTATCCTTGAAATTAATCCAAATCATGATGTCTTTAAATTAATGCAATCATTAAATGATGAGGATAGCTCAAAAATTGGTAGTTATGCTTCACTGCTTTACAATCAAGCACTATTAATTGAAGGATTAGAAATTGAAAATCCAGTAGAGTACGCAAATCAAATTTGTGAACTCATGATTCAAGCTAAGAAATAAGCAAAAAAGGACCGCGAGGTCCTTTTCTTTATACTACTAAGCTTTGTTTACTTCTTCTTTCTCTTCTTCATGAAATTTACGTCCATAAACTAGAGATACAATATTGATTCCAGTAAATACAAGCATCAATAGAGTCCAACGGTCTACAAGGATCATTGGTAAAGTCATATCTTCTGTTAATACAAACACGATCATTGATACGATTGCAGTAAATGCACTTACCACTTTCCATGTTTTGCGACGTTTTAGAACTTCTTGCTCATCTGTAGCATTCTCATCTTCTTCCTCTTCTTTTTTAGTTTTAGAAAGGATTAAGAAGATTGCAGTTAACATACCGATGATTGAAGCAATCAAGTTAACTAATGCCCATGCAGCTCCACTACCTGATTCAGGTGTTACATCATCTTCAATGACAGCTACAGTTGTACCAGCTTCTGGAGTACTTTGTTCAGTAATTGTAGTTTCTTCAGTAGTCGATTCAGTTGTAGGTGCAACAGTTGTTGTTGCTGGTGCAACTGTAGTCGTAACTACTGGTGCAGTTGTTGTTGTATCTGGTGTTGTAGGAATAATATTTGTTCCACTATTTAAAAGTGTACCTGGTTCATAAGAAATTGCATAATTGTGAGTAACATCATTTCCGTCAGCATCTTCAATTTTTGCATTTGCTACAGTATACTCAGATGTACCTGGAACTAATTGTTCCCCATCTACATCAACACTTACAATACGATGTCCATTTAATAATCCTCTATCTACACCTTCAACTTCATAAACGAAATCTGTAGTATTAGGAGTTGTTTTATTTAAGTTCAATCCACTAATTACAATTGGTCTTTGTTCAATGATAACTGTTGCAGTTGCAGAGTTTGAAGTATTCTTAGTAGCCGCATCTGAGCTATCTACTGTTAAGTATTTGTATGGTACTTCATAAGTGTCTACATCAGTCCCTGTTACAAAACTTGCTAAGTTAAATTCAGTTTCTGCGTTATTCCAGAATGATAATGACATCACATGTGAAGTTCCTTTTGAATATTTTTCAAAAAGTGCTTCGCTTTGAGCAAATACTGAATCGCTTGCTTTTACTTCAAAGGGTTGACCATCATAAACTTTTGTTTGTGCTTCACTCTTATATCCAAATACGTAATATTGTGAAGTAGCTTCATCTAGTAAGAAGATATTACTACGATTTCCACCAATAAGAGTTGCTGTATAAATATCTCTTGATGCATAAGTTCCAGATTTTAGTTCATTTAGTGTAATTCCATCTTTGAATTCAAGGGCAACCATTGATCCATTGATTAAAGGTTGAGATGAATCAATACTAAATTGGTTGATTCCAGGATTTTTTGACATTAGCGCCATTAACTCATGACTCATCCCTGCAACATTTGTAGGGACACCTGCTACATAACTTACCTGCATTGGCGTTTTTATACTACTATACTCGTAATTTACAAGTGTATCATCGCCCATTGGAGTGATATGTGTTGTATAGCGATTAATTTGAACAACTTGTGGAAGAACCATTAATTTTACTTCTCCCCAGAAATTTGTTTGCACACCAGCATCTATGAATGTTACTTCATATTTTACCGTTACAACACCAAGATCGCTGATTGTTTTAATTTCTGATCCTGGATTGTTTACATTTACTACATCTGTTGGCCATCCACTTACAGGTGCTTCAATCTTAATATCTGATGCTCTAACTGTTCTATAACCTTGATTATTGACATGTTTTGCAATCTCTTCTGCAGTTATAATAAGTGCATTTCCTGTGTATACTGATGCTTTTTCCATTGTTGGCATTTGAGCAACTTCTAAATCTTCTTTTACTTCAACTAGTTTTCCAGTAATTGTAGTCGGTTGTTTAAAATCAATAAATCCGATATCTTCTACAGATACTACACTTCCATTAATTGTCCATTCATAAGCATAGTTTGAATTTGTAGAAACTGGTAAGTAGTGTGTATCAAATAAATGTGGATCTGTTACTACATCAACATGTGTTTTTGCAGTAACCACTTGATTTACATTTTTATTATCAACATAGTTGATTGTAATATCATAAGAAATTCCTGGTTCAATGATTCCGTTATCTACTCTTGCTGCAGTATTACTTGCGACTAGATATTGTTCTCCTGCTTCATTCCATTCATGATACCAACCTTCAAAGTTAACACCTTCTGCTAAATTATCAAGTGTTGTTGGAAATTGAGAAATCCACTCTGTAGCATTTTTGTCTACTTCAATTGATTTTAATACTCCACCTTCTAAATCATGTGCAATCACTGTATATTTTTCAGCAACTACAATACCTGTAAGTGCATAGCTATAGTTGTAGCTACTAGCAATATTACCATTTGTATATAATAGAACTGTTTGATTGTAAGTCCCATTAACTTCTTTTGTTAATGATCTTGTATATACACCGTTTGATTCAGTTGCATATGAAACCACGAAAGTATATCCTGGAATGTTAATATTAGCATTTGGTGTTAACTCCCAAGTAACGATTGCTTTTGAACTATCTGCATTTTTTTGATCATATGAATTTACAAAAAATAAATCTTCATAGTAAGGATACAAAGTTGTATCTTGACTAAATGTCATTGGGAATTGTGCATCTACTAAGCTCCCATTTTCATCCATTACTTGCCATTTTACAAATCCTTGTCCTTTTGGCATATAATAGAAATTGTTTATTGCATCTGCGCTATTTAACACACCATTTTCATCTGTAGTTAGTGTTTTAAATGTCATATTTTTTCCAAACATAGTTTCACTAGTAAGTGTGATTTTATATTCTTCAGCTTGTGCTTCAGTAGGTACATTGTTACGAGCCATACGGTTTACCTGTGTTGTCTGAGTTGCTTGAGTACTTTCTTCGCTTGTTGGTGTAGTTTCACTCGCATTTGTTGTAACTGGTACAGCAACTGTTGTATCAACTGGTACATTTGTAGTCGTAGGTACACTCACTGTTGTTTCAGTAGTTGCACCTGTTGTATCTGCTACACTTGTTGTGTCCGAAGTATTTACAGTAGTTACAAAACTAGCAACAGAACTAACTGTAGTAGTTGTAGTGTTTGCTCCACTTGTATCTACAGTAGTTGATGTTGTTGTTTCTTCTGCAAAAACTGATAAATTTAAATTTCCAATCATTAAACTAGAAATCAATAATATTTGAAGTGCTTTTGTCGTCATTTTAATAAATTTCGTTCCCATAAGTTTATCTCCTTTAATGTGATCATAACTGCTTTACGAGTGTTATCTTATCATTCCAGGGTTTCATTATGGTTATAATAAAGTTAAAAATGAGTTACATCAACTTTTTTTCAAAATTGTTTTTTGAGATACATTCTTTTAATAAGTAAGTAGCATCCCCCTGAGATAAGAAAGGCCACCAAAAGAAATATCCCTGTCATCATTTCTCCAAGGTTTAAGTAAATAGATGTAATTTCTCCAGGAAAAACTGAAAGACTTAAAATAATAAATATCCCCATCAACATTAAAACATAAGACCCTTTTTGGCTGCCAAACTTATACGTAATAGCTAACTGGACACTCAAAAAGGTAAATACTCCGACTGCCATGAAACTCATATTTTGAATTGATGAAAGAACATCTTGACTCACGAAGCTAGCTGCAACTACATTTAAGCACCAATATAACATAAACAGACTAAACAACATAAAATACTTTGCATGAATCAGATCTTCTCGATTAATTGGAAATGTCAGGGCTAAGTGCTCCCAGTTATCCATCTCATCGTATCTGAGCGATGAAATTGGTAATAACACAACAAGCAGAGTACTATAACTAAGTAAGTACGTGTTATCATTTGTCGTGAACACAAACAATATTCCCATCGCAATAATGATAATTTGTAATCGAATCAATGTAAACATTCTTGAAAACTCATGAATAATTAAACCTCTCATAGACGATCTCCTTTTACTAAGTAAAGCATAATATCCTCAATACTAATCGATTCACAGACAAAGCTAGAAGGTAATTTTTTTCGATAAACTAAAGCTTTCGTTTGAAATGAATTTGACTGATAAGCAATAACTGTTTCTCTTCCAAGTTCATCGAGTTGTTGCTTCGTGCAATGAACAAGAGCGTACTCTTCAGATAGATCATTCTTGTCCATGTTAAGTAGCACTTGCCCTTGATGAATCATGACAATGTAGTCACACACTTTATCTAAGTCACTTAATATATGTGACGAAATTAGAATACTGCAGTCCTCATCTTGAATAAAGTCCATAAGCATGTCTAAAATTTCATTTCTTACAATTGGATCTAATCCACTAGTCGCTTCATCCATGACAAGCAACTCACAATGATGAGATAAAGCAATAATAATCGATAACTTCATTTTCATTCCACGTGAATATTCTTTTATTTTTTTCTTTGCGTCAAGCTCAAATCTTTCAAGTAATTCAAAGAAGCGAACCTCATCCCATTTCTCATATATATGACTTAATATTTTATTGATTTGATTTGCATTAAATTCTTGTGAGAAGTGACTATTATCTAACACGACACCTATTCTCTGCTTTTGATTCTTGTCGATCTTATTGACTTTTCCGCCCAAAACATTTACTTCTCCCTGATCAACATCGATCAATCCAAGAATTGCCTTGATTGTCGTTGTTTTCCCAGCGCCATTCTCTCCTACAAGTCCTACAATAGAACCCTTAGGAACACTGAAACTCACATCTTTTAATTGAAATGTTGGATATTGTTTAGATATATTTTTAATTGTAATGGCTTCACTCATATTACTATTCCTCCTCATAGCACATCTTAACTAACGCTTGTAACTCCTCAAGAGATACATTTGCATATTTTGAATGTTGAACTACATCTTGCACACCTTGGTCAATCTTCTTCATTATCTCTTCTTTTACTAATTCAATATTTTTAATACTTACAAAGCTTCCTTTACCAGTAATCGATACAATAAATCCATCCCGTTCTAATTCTTCGTAAGCCCGTTTAGTTGTAATCACACTGATTCTTAACTCTTTAGCTAGAAGTCTCATTGAAGGTAGTGCACTCCCCTCGCTTAAGACATCACTTAAAATCATTTGCTTAATTTGATCATAGATTTGTTCATAAATTGGTCGCTCTGATGTATTGGTAATTATAATATTCAAATCATCACCTCCATATATTGTATATATTCAATATATACAATATATGTTATTTTGTCAAATAAAAAACCAAGCATTTTTTACTTGGCTACATATTTTATGATTTTACTTTAATGTTTTACGTATTGCTTCAATCAACAATTCTTCTTTAAATGGGGTTGTATACGAAATGTTTACACATCCTACACGGCATTTTACTTCTTTCCACTTTGTTTCAATTTCTCTTACAACCTCAAAATTACTAAAGTGTATCGTCATATGTTTTTTCATCATTGCAATCGCAACATAACGCTCACCTACTTTAAATGTAGGTATATTAGTGTTAGGAGCATAGTATTCACTGAACTCAACATTTTCTAACTCATTCAACATGTACTGAAATAAAGGTTCAACTTTATTTCTATGTGTTTCTTCCAAAGTGTTTAAATATTCATTTGGATTCATCTACTCACCTCACTAACCATGATAATGGATATCAAAATTGATTACAGTATAAATTGTTGTTTCGTAGTGTTGATTTAATTTATCATCTAATTCTTTTTTAATAGTTGCATGAGGTAAACGACACGTCTCTGGTACAACAATATCAAACACAAGATTTGTGTGGGTATGTCCAATCACTGCACGGAAATCATGAATTGTGAGTTCAGCGTTAATCTTTTGCAGCAATTCAACAACTTTGTCTTTAAATGCGTTTACTTCTTGATTGTTTACTTCAATAGGATCCAAGTGCAATGTCATAAGAATTCCTAGTTCGCTTTGTATTTTACGCTCTAACGAGTCTACATGATCATGTGCAATCAAAAATGGTTCATCTGCACTCACTTCCACATGAGCACTTCCAAATAATTTACCAGGACCATAATCATGAATCATTAAGTCGTGTACTCCAATAATCATCTGATTCACCATGAGCATATCTTCGATTTTTCGATATATTTCAGGACTTGCCGATTTCCCTAATAACTCATCTACAGTTTCTTTGATTAGTTTAATTCCTGAATAAAAAATAAATAAGGATACGAGTACACCGATGACACCATCCACAGGCATTGTTGTCATACCAGATACTACAAGCGCTAAAACACTTGCTGCAGTAGAGACACAGTCATTTAGACTATCTTGCGATGTCGCGCTTAACACTGTTGAAGATATCTCCTTTGCTCCTTTACGATAAAATAAGGCAAGCCATAACTTAATGCCAATCGAGCCAATTAAGACAAATAAGGTAAGCCAACTAAAATGAACACTTGTTGGGTTGATGATTTTATCAACAGATCCACTCAATAATTCAACTCCTACAAACAATACAAATATTGAGATAATTAATGCAGTCAAATATTCATATCGACCATGACCAAATGGATGGTCTTTATCAGCAGGTCGCGCTGCCAGTTTATACCCTAAGAAAGTAATCACATTAGCGGCACAATCTGATAAATTGTTAAACGAATCTGAAATAATCGCAATCGAGTTTGCCATGAGCCCAACTGATAACTTCGCTATAAACAACACCAGATTACAGAGCACTCCTACAACACTACTCATTACGCCAACTACTTCACGATATTTTTCATCAGAATAGTTACGTTTTTCTTTCATTCTACGAAGCATTTGTATCATTTTATTTCCCACCTTTAAGGTCTTTATTTTATCATATTTTTTTCATGTGAGCGAACTTTTATACTCATCATTTGCATAGTATATGCAATATTTAAAACCTTAGCACTTACGATAAGTGGCAAGCAGATACTCACAATCATAAGCACTAACCCACCACGAGTTAGATCATCAAAGATATGAGGTAACATATATTCTAAACTCTCATAACTACATACACTAGCCATACTTACAAATGCCACACACACAATTAAACTTGCTAGAGAGATTTTTTCCCATAACCAACTACAATAAGCACGACAAATACGAACGAGGTAACAAATAATGCCTGACCAAATCACACAAAACATAAAATACAGTACACTAAACTGTGAGTAGAGTACTTCATGTGCTATAAAAAATGCTACTAATACATACCCGCAAAATAAGCAAACCGCGATTTGAAGCATTTCATCCAATACTTTGCCTTCTACTAACTGTTGTGCTAACACTAGTGCTACTCCCATACTCACATAGGTACCTAAGAAATGCTCCTTCACAAATAATAGTATGCCTAAAACCATCAATATCATAACGAATGTAATTTTATTTTCTTTTGTCATAACTTCCACCTCAACTTGTCATTATTTTAACAGTTGAATCAATAATCATTGTACTAAATTTAGCACAGTGATAAACTAATACTAGGTGATGATATGAAATCTATAAAAACAAAACAACGTTTACTTATTATACTGCGTTCACTACAAAATTTAAGTCATGAGCATCATCCTCTGAGTACATCAGATTTATCACAAATTTGTTATGACCAAGGAATCCCCACAGAGCGCAGAGCAATTTATGATGATATCGCAACTCTTTGCGACTTGGGGTATGACATCCTACAAGTAAGATTACCAAAGCATGGTTATTTTCTTGCTTCTCAACATTTTGAGCAAGTTGAATTGAAGTTATTGATGGATGCCATTATCTCTTCAAGTTTTATATCTAAAGCTAAGACAAATCAACTCATTGATAAAATTGCAAATTTAACAAATATTTATGATCGTAAACAATTGCTACAACGCTTATATTACCCACAAAATAAGCAACAAAATGAACAAATCTTTTATCATCTGGATACCATCCAAACTGCAATTGCACAGAAAAAAGCGATTAGTTTCCAATATTTTGACATGAGTATCAAAGGTCAAAAGAAATATCGCAAACAGGCAAAGCGATATCACCTTATTCCATATACAACAGTATGGAACAACCAACGCTATTATTGCATTGGCTATCATCAAAAACATCATCATTTCATTAATTTTCGTATTGATAAAATGGACCATATCCACATCGAAGAAGATGCTATTGAAATCCCAGAACTCGAGCTTAACACTTATCTTGATAGTATATTCAATATGTATCAAGGAGAGAAATTAAATGTTGTCTTACAAGTAGACTTAAGTTTAGCAAATGTTATTTTTGATCAGTTTGGCTATTCTATTCTCATAAGTGAAGTAAATGATACACATTTTGTGATGCAAACCCACATCAGCATTGCACCAACATTTATTAGTTGGATTTTTCAATTCAGTGATCGCATAAAAGTACTTCAACCCCAGTCGCTCATTGATGAAGTAAAAAAGACAGCACAGGCTGTCTTATCACAATACTAATCTATTTCATTTTCTTGATTAATTTACTCACTTCCACAATTGGAATTGGTAAAACTGCCAATCCTAAGCAAAGTGAAAACTGATTAAAATTAAGTGGTACAAGCTGAAATACTTGGTTTACACCAGGCATATACATAACAAATAGTTGTAAGCTCATTCCTACAAGGAAGGCAAGCCATAAATACTTATTATTGAAAACTTGTTTAGAGAAAACACTTGCTGAACTTTTAATATTAAAGGCATGAAATAACTGTGCCATTGCCAGTGTCATAAATGCCATTGACATTGCAATAGCACTGCCATATGAATTCCCAAGTATAAAGGCAGCTAAAGTGATTAATCCAATCATAATTCCTTGCCACGCAATAGTAAATCCTAAGTGATTCGCAAAAAAGCTTTCACTCTTAGCGCGTGGTTTTTGTTGCATTACATCATCTTCAATTGGCTCAAGTCCAATCGCAAATGCTGGTAATGTATCTGTCACTAAATTCACCCACAACAAGTGTACAGGGGCAAGGGGTGAACCAAATCCTGCGCCAAACACATTTAATATTGATGCTACAAAAATGGTCACAACTTCCCCAATATTACTTGAAAGCAAGAACTGTACATCTTTTTTTATGTTGTTGTAGATTCCACGACCCTGTTTCACTGCAGTGATGATTGTTGCAAAGTTATCATCTGTTAGAATAATATCCGCTGCACCTTTTGTTACATCAGTACCAGTAATTCCCATAGCACATCCAATATCTGCAGATTTAAGCGATGGAGAATCGTTTACTCCATCCCCCGTCATGGCTACTACATGACCTTTCTTTTGCCACATTGTGACAATACGTACTTTATGTTCTGGAGCAACACGAGCATAAACACCTATCGATTCAATTTCACTTTCTAGTTGCCTATCATCCATTTTATTTAACTGTTCTCCAGTAATTGCTCGAAGACCATCTTCAAGTATACCTAACTGTTTTGCAATAGCTGTTGCGGTAGTAACGTGGTCACCAGTAATCATAATTGTGCGAATCCCACCAGACTTCGCTTGGGAAATGGCTTTCGCTACTTCCGGTCTTGGAGGATCAATCATTCCTGCCAAACCAATTAAAGTTAAATTTTGTTCAACTAGCTCAGGAGTCAACACCTCTGGCATTTTATCCCATTTACGAATCCCAACAGCCAATACACGAAGAGCTTGTTTTGCCATCTCTTCATTTACTTTAGCAGCTTCTTCACTTGCATTGTTGCTAAGTCCTAGTAAAACATCAGGTGCTCCTTTTGTGATTGAAATCAATTGTTCATCAATTTGATAGAAAACAGTCATGAGCTTGCGATTTGAATCAAAGGCAATTTCTTCCTTTCGAATCATTCGTTTAGAAAGCTCTTCTTTCGTATCTCCCAATTTATAACTAGCAGCTACAAGTGCAGTTTCTGTTGGATCTCCAAGTAAGACGATTTGGTTATTCTCAACTTTTAATTCAGCATCACTACACATCGTAAAATACATCATCATTTCACGTGTTTGAGAATCTACTTGCTCATTAAAGTCAATTAATTCTTTGTTTAAAACATAACTCTTCACAATTGTCATTTTGTTTTGTGTTAGCGTTCCTGTTTTATCACTACATACAATGCTTGCAGAACCAAGTGTTTCTACTGCAGGAAGTTTTCTAACAATAGCATTTTGTTTCACCATTTGTGTTACACCAATTGCGAGCACAATAGTAACAACAGTAGCTAAACCCTCTGGAATAGCTGCAACTGCAAGAGCAACAGCACTCTTAAAGGCATCTAATAAATTACCGGTTGTGATATATTCAAGTCCAAACACAACCACACATATCACTAGTGCCATAACACCAATGATTTTTGAGATTTGAGCAAGTTTAATTTGCAGTGGTGTTACTTCTTTTTTAGCACTCATCAGCATTCCAGCAATTTTACCTACTTCATTTTGCATTCCAGTTGATATAACGACCATTTTTCCTCGCCCATAAGTACACACTGTACTTGCAAATACCATATTTTTTTGATCACCTAAAGCAACTTCATCTTTATCGATGATATCTGTCCTCTTCTTAACTGGCAATGATTCTCCAGTAAGTGCACTTTCATCGATTTGTAATGAATGTGATTCCAACACCCTTCCATCGCTTGCCACAAAATCTCCTGCTTCAATAATTACAATATCTCCTACAACCAACTCGCGTGAGGGAATAGATAATCTTTCATTATCACGGATTACTTTAGCATTTGGAGCACTCATTTGTTTGAGTGCTTCCAATGATTTCTCAGCATTACTTTCTTGTGTTACACCAAGAACTGCATTAAAGACAACCACAATAAAAATAATTAAACTTTCTACCCATTCATGTGGATCAACAATTATTGATACAACCGCGGCAATAATCAAGATGACAACAAGCGGATCTGCAAATTGATGAACAAAACGTTTTAACCAAGAATCTTTTTGTTTTTCAACTAATTCATTGTAGCCATCCTTTGCAAGAATACTCGCAGCCTTTGAACTAGATAATCCAAATTCTTCGTTTGTTTGAAGCTCATTTACTACTTCTTGCGTTGATTTTTTAAAATACATATTTTCCTCCTCTGTACAAAAAAACAAGACTTATCCCACTACTGTGAGATAGGTCTTGCAATCTTTCGATATAGCATCCGGGTTTTTTATTCCGTATTGACGAATACGATCACATTTTCATGTGTGCTACTCCCCTATCAACAAGCATTAGTATACCTTATTTTTTATTTTTGTCAAGAATTAGCGTTTTTATTCATGCTTTAATCTATCTAAATCATGTATACTTTTTGGTACAGAGTAGAGATAACCTTGTGAGTAATCTACTCCATATAAATCTAAAATATCTTGTATTTCTTGTGTTTCTACAAATTCTGCAATTGTCATTATACCTAATTCATTAGATAAAAAAGTAATTGTATTTAATAATATACGACTCTCTTTACTTGTACGAAGTGTTGAAATAATGCTTCCATCGATTTTAATCACATCTGGCATCATATCTACTACACTTAAGAAATTTGAATAACCCGAACCAAAATCATCAACGGCAATTCTGACTCCAATTTTCTTTAGCTGCTTAATAAAACTTACTAATTCACCTATATCATGCATTTTTTCTGATTCAACAAACTCAATTGTAATACGCTTAGGATTTGGGAATGTATGCAAAAGTTCTAACAACCATGCCCCTTTATCCTCCCCCATAAAATCCATACGAGTCAGATTTAGTGTTACTTCACTTTCTTTATTTCTAAAATAAAGAAGTGTTTTTTTTATCATTAATTGACTTATTCGTGTGTAAAAATGATACTTTTTTGCAATTACCATAAATGAAAAAGGAGTATAAACCTGACCGGCGTGATCAATAACCCTCATAAGTGCTTCATACTTTGCGATGACACCTGTCTTATTATCTCTAATTCCTTGAAAGTAAGGCTCGACAAGATCATGGTCAATAGCATAGTTTAATAACTCGATGATGTGGTGTTCATCTTCATCAACAAGTTGTGTATGTTCATCTGCAATGATCAATGTTTCTTGACTCTTACGATGAACTGTCGCAATTTTTGTCGCGATTTCCAATTGATTTTCTCCACTATCCACAACAATAAAACGAAGAACACTGCTTAATCCCATTTGCTTTGACACAGTAAGTTCGTGAATTTTACTCAGTTCTCGCGATATTTGAATATAATCTTTTTTATCCATTTCATGATTAGCACAAAAGAAGAAATGTTTGTAGTTCATTGAATACACATCGATCAGATTACCTTGAGCTTTTTTGTCCATGTATTGTTGAATCATTGAAATCACTTCTCTACAAAATTGATAATACGAATTTGAACCAGCGTAAGCAATAAGTGCATCTGCTGCTACTATTTCAATTAGCGTCACTTTATCATACTTCTTATGTAGAAGCATTTGATTAAACTTAAAAATATTTGGTAATCCCATTTGTGAATCCATCAGATACTTATGTGCATCATTCTGATTTGAACTATTAATATTTATGCGAGATAGTTCCTTTGCCTTCAAATAAAAGTGACTATAGTCCCATACTTTTGCAGTCTCCTCTAGTGCTGTGATATTTGGTATGATGTATTTCTCACTCTCTGATTTACCTATGATTTGCAGCAAACCATTACTAAAATGGTTTTTCCCATCAAAGTAAGCAATTTGTCCAGCTAAATATCCTCCACAAATATAAAATTTATCAAATGGTAATAATTCCCATTGTACTTCATTTTCCATCACTCGACTTCGATAATAACTTGTATAAATACTTAAATACTCAATTGATTGATCCAATATTTCTTCACATATTTGAACCAACTCACCTACTACCTTTTGTGGGTTTAAGTATCCTACTTTAAATTTAGTCCCCTTCTTTAAATAAGTATGATACAACTCAAGTGTATCACTACTCTGATTTAATCTTGCAAATCGACAACTTTTAGTATTATCAATCATCATTGGAAAATGAATTAGATAATCATTACTTATTGCTTGTTCAATATTAGACCATTGATTTTGTCGCAAATCATAATTAAAAAATTTGTTTGCCCACTCAATCGCATTCACATGATCAATTTCTAAGATTTGTTTTTTATCGACTTTTGTAATTTCGTGAGTATTACTCACTTCCTCAAGTGATGTCGAAACGCCAACATAAACATTCAACAACTTTGATGACACGCAAAAAGCAATCATCCCTTTTATATAAACATCATGCTCATCAAACACAAATCCACTAAGTTGATGTCCTATAATATCCCCAGCTGTTCCGCCAGTAAGTCTTAGCTGAGGATTTAATGCATTAACTTCCTCTATAAACTGATGACTTCCATGATATTCTCCAGAAAACAGTGTATGTATGATTCCATTATTAATATAAGAAACATCTTGAAAATCTTCTACGAATTGCTTTGCTAATTGTTGAGCTGATTGTCTTTCCCATGAATATTTTTGCAAAATGACTTGAGAACTATGATACTTCTCAATCGTCACAAGTGTTGCTCCTAAAATACGTTTACCATCGAAAATAATCGCATGTGAAGAACTCACCCCTACAATTTGAGCATTCGGCAACAATTGTTTAATCTCTCTCGCACAAGTTTGCGCTTCTTGGTGATTCATATTGCTTGTAGTTATTTGCACAAGACATGAAGTAGACATAAAAAAACTACACTCTTTTAAATAGTGTCTTAATTGATCAATGTTTTTGTAAATTTGAACTATCCTAATCATTGCTACCTCATAAAAATTTCTATACACTTTTTAATATACTCTTTTTTTTACACAACTCAAGTGATTTTTTGGTTACATAAAAAAAAGAAGAATTCACTTACAAAATTCTTCACTTTATCTCTAATTTAGATTAATGCATCTTCTATAAAAGTCAATTGATTTTGTGCCCGTGTCGCTACTAAATCAATGATTCTTTGATTTTTTGATCCTCTAAATTTCAAATTTAATTGCTTTTGCTCTAACACAAATCTTCCATCAACTAATACATCAATGTAGCTCATTAACTCTTTTGTGATCATCTCGGGATGATTCATCATTGCCTGTATTTCATCATGATATGTAAAACCAGAATATAGCCATATCGTTTTATTGGGATATACACTTTTCACTTGCTTCACAATCTCTAGTAGTTTCCCTTGATTTTCTGGTTCAAGTGGTTCCCCACCCAACAAAGTAAGACCTTCAATATATGCTGGCTTTAAGTAACCAAGTAACTCCTCCATTTGTAATTGTGTAAATGGTTTTCCATAATTGAAATCCCAAGCTTCTTGATTGAAGCAACCTTGGCATGCATGTCGACATCCACTCACAAATAAACTTACTCGAACACCAGTTCCATTGGCAACATCGCAGGCTTTCAATGAGGCATAATTCATAATCTATAAATGCGTAACACGAGCTTTAATTTCACGTGTTTTACCAGCATTCCAGAAATTTTCACCCAAATAACCACAAGTACGTCTTGTGACATTCATCTGTGTTTTATCTTTATTCTTACATTGTGGACATTCCCATTCAAATTTATCATTAACTTGAATTTCTCCATCAAAACCACATACATGACAATAATCTGATTTTGTATTGAATTCAGCGTATTGTATATTATCATAAATAAATTTTACAATTGTTTCTAAAGCTTCTAAATTATTTTTCATATTTGGAATCTCTACGTATGAAATTGATCCTCCACTAGACAGTACTTGGAAATCACTTTCGAACTTTAATTTATCAAAGGCATTAATGTGTTCACGAACATCAACATGATAAGAGTTTGTGTAATAACCTTTGTCCGTAATATCTTCAATACTACCAAACTTTTCTTTATCAATGCGTGCAAAGCGATAGCAGAGGCTTTCTGCAGGAGTTCCATAAAGTGAGAACCCTAATCCTGTTTCAGCTTTCCAACGATCACACGTATCTCTTAGATGCTTCATAAGTTCAATCGCAAATTCTTTCCCACTTGCTTGTGTATGAGATTCGTTTGTCATTATTTTTGTCACTTCATACAATCCAATATATCCTAGGGCAATAGATGAATAACCATCTTTTAATAAATGATCAATCACATCTTTTTCACCAAGTCGAGCAATTGCACCATAACGCCAATGAATCGGACTTACTTCAGCTCGAGTTCCAAGCAATGAATAATGACGGCACATTAGTGCTTCATAACATAATTCAAGACGCTCATCTAACATACGATAAAACTCTTTTTTGTCTCCCTGAGTGAGAATCCCAATTTGTGGTAAGTTTAAACTAACTACCCCTTGATTAAATCTTCCCTCAAACTTGTATTCACCTTGCTCATCTTTATAAGGAGCTAAGAAACTACGGCATCCCATTGGGCTAAAGACATTTCCTTGGTAATTTTCACGCATTTTTTTAGCTGAAATGTAGTCTGGATACATGCGTTTTGCAGAACATTTAACGGCAGCTTTTGTTAGATAATCATATTTTCCACCCTGTAAACAATTGTGTTCATCTAATACATAAATCAACTTAGGGAATGCTGGTGTAACATATACACCTTCCTCATTCTTAATTCCTAAATATCGTTGTCTTAAAATTTCCTCAATGATCATTGCATTTTCTTCAATATATTCATCTGTGCTATCTAAATTTAAGAATAACGTTACGAATGGACTTTGTCCATTCGTCGACATCAGTGTATTAATTTGGTATTGAATTGTCTGTACACCAGAAGCTAGTTCAGTCTTCACACGGTCGTCAACAATAGACTCAATTAAGTCTTCACTCATTTTTCCACTGTATTTTTCATTTAGTTCTTTTCTAAATTTTTCACGGCTAATTCGCAAGTATTTCCCTAGATGCCTTGTATCGAGAGATTGCCCCCCGTACTGACTACTTGCAACACTTGCAATAATTTGTGTCATCACTGTGCAGGCAACTTGAAATGACTTAGGTGTTTCAATTAACTTCCCATTCATTACAGTTCCATTTTCAAACATATCTTTAATGTTTATTAAGCAGCAATTAAATATTGATTGTAGAAAATAATCAGCGTCATGGAAGTGTAGAACACCTTCATCATGAGCGTTACTAATTTTTTCTGGTAATAAGAGACGACGTGTTAAATCTTTAGATACTTCCCCTGCGATTAGATCGCGCTGTGTAGATGCAATTACTGCATTTTTATTTGAATTTTCATTCATTACATCTTCATTGCTGTTTTTAATTAAGCTTAGAATTGATTCATCTGTTGTGTTTTGTTTTCTAACTAATGCACGTGTATAGCGATAAACTATGTACTTTTTAGCTAATTCGAAATAATCAAATTCCATCAATTTCATTTCAATAATATCTTGAATATCTTCTACTAAAATTCTTTTTTTATTTATACTTTCGATATAATTAGTAATATCATTTATTTCATTCTCTTTGATAACGTGGCTCTTTGAAACATCCTGACAAGCTTTTTGTATTGCAACTTGAATCTTCGCGCGATCATAGTCGACACTTCTACCGTCTCTTTTAATAACCTTCATTGTCTGTCTCCCTTTTTGTACCTTGTCATGTAACCAAGGTCGTTGATTTTATTTTATAATAAAATTATGCTATTTTTAGTTGTATTTGCAACACTTTTCGCTATAATTTTAATAGGTGATTAAATTGAATAAAAAATACATTATTCATCAATTGATGAAAAAACTAAAGAAAAAAGTTGTTATCCATCGAAAAAAAGCATCAAAAAGAGAAGTCATTTCAAGTTATATCCAGAACCGAAATCGTATTTATATTATTGAATCAGGAGAAGCTCATCTTATCCATAGCGACTCATCAGGCTCTTTAAATATTGTCGATTATTACGGGGAATACGATATTTTTTCGGATATGTTTTTTCAAAAAAAATATGCTAATGAAATATCGATTTTGTCAAATAAAAAAACTACATATACTTACTTCGACTACAATGAAATCTTAGTAAATTTCTCCTATCAGGATCAACTTGAAATTATTCAAACTTTATTTCAATTAGTTAATGATAAAATCTCACACCTACATATGAGGACAATTTTATTAACACAGAAATCAACTCGTGATAAGCTGATTACCTATTTTGAAATACAAGCATCACAAACTTTTAGTCGCACATTTACACTCCCTTTTAGCTATAGTGATTTTGCAAATTATTTATCTGCAAATCGTAGTTCTTTAATGCGCATTTTGTCACAGATTGAAGCTGATGGAATCATCACAAGAAGTGGTAGAACGATTAAGCTAAAATAGAAAGGAACCAATTATGAAAATTCGATTCGTTAAAAATAGTGACGCAACAGCACTTACTTCTATATATAATCATTATATCCAACATACTGAAATCACCTTTGAAACTAAACTAATTCATGTTGATGAAATGTTAAGGCGCATGAATTCAATTACCCAAAAGTATCCATGGCTTGTCATCGAGCATGATCAACAGATTCTAGGCTATGCCTACTTGTCTCCATTTAATCCAAGAACTGCATATGACTGGAGTGCTGATTTGGCAATTTACTTAAATCATGAAGTCTCCGCTAAAGGATTGGGTACACTGCTCTATAACGCAATTGAAGAATGTGCAATAGCACAAGGATTTGGTACATTGATTTCACTTATCACTGCACAGAATCAACGCAGCATCAACTTTCACATTCGACATGGATTTAGTGAGGCAGGATGTTTTGATAAAATTGGTTATAAATTTAACTGGTGCGGTGTTTACTTTTATACAAAGTGCATTCAAAATCTGACAACTCCACCTACTCCAGTTGCATCTCCTAATCTACAGTATGAAAAAAACTTCAATTAAATTTGAAGTTTTTTTATCCAATATTTATCTTAAACAATAAAACTACTAATATCATGTTACACACTAGCGCAATCCACACTGGAATATAAAATGAAGGTTTTGAGATCTTATGGTGTACCAATCTCATTGCCAGAAGCATACCACTCGCTCCCCCACTAAAACTTACAATCCAAAGTGTCTTTTCACTAATACGATGCTTATTTTTCTTTGCCTTGTGTTTGTCTAAACAACATAGAAAGATTGCCCATATGTTAATAAACACTAACCACATCACTACCATAATCGGTTTTCCTCTACCATCGCATTGATCCACTTCGCGTGTCCAGTTACAATTGCCAAATCTTTTAATTCTTCCATATGTACCCATGTTGTATATGGCAGGATAATATCTGATACTTTTCCTACATAACAGTTCATATGCCAAATACGATGTGAAAAAACATGTTTTCTCTTCATGACAAACTCAGCATCCAAATCAAGTGGTTTCTCAAACTGTGGTAATCTCCACAATCCTTTCATAAGCCCATCTGAATCATCACTACTCATCAAAACTTGTTGATGATGGTTCATAATAAAATATGTATGGAAATTGAGTTCAAGTGGTTTTTTAGCTGATTTTTTTATTGGAAATTCTAACATATTGTTGTTTTTAAACGCTAGACATTCATCAAATATCGGACAAACATCACACTGTGGTTTTTTTGGAGTACAGACAAGTGCGCCTAGTTCCATTAGTGCTTGAGTGAAGATTGATGGGTCACTATCCACCATATTTTCATAAACAATTTGATGAACAAAATCTACTGTTTTTTTCTTGGTGATATCTTGATTGATACAATGATTTCGTGTTACAACACGAAGTACATTGCCATCTACTGCTGGCGCGCGTTTTTTAAAGCAAATGCTTGCAATTGCCCCTGCACTATATGGACCAATCCCTGGAACTTGTAGCAATTCATTTACTTCTTGTGGAAGCAATGCTTGATGGTATTGCACAAGGTACTTGGCACCCTCATGTAACTTTCTTGCCCGGTTGTAATAACCTAGTCCTTGCCAACAATGCAAGATATCCTCAATATCTGCTTTAGCTAAACTTTCCACTGTAGGCCATTTTTTTATCCACTTCAGGTAGTAGGGAATCATACTATCGATTCGTGTTTGTTGAGCCATAATTTCACTTACCCAAACATGATATGGATTCCCCCCTTGTCGAAACGGTAAAGGCCTTTGGTTTAACTCATACCATTCAAGTAATTTCTTGGAATAACTCATGGTTGAACCTCAAACGAGCGATAAACTTGTCCTGATTCAAGTGTAGCTCCTCTGTGCTTAGCAAGTTGTGATACAGACACTATCTGATATCCTTGTTCGATAAGTTCTGGTACTAGTCGCTCTACCGCCATCTGCGTTGATTCGTATAAATCGTGCATAAGAACAATATCTCCATCACTTACATGGGCAAGCACATGTTGAGTGACTACATTTGCATTTCGATAACGCCAATCAAGAGTATCTACACTCCATAAAATGAAGGGATACTGGACTTGTGATTTAACATGATCATTTGATGCCCCATAAGGAGCACGAATCGATGTTGGTGAGTATTCATATCCTGTTAACTCTTCAATTAAACGTACAGGTTCGTTGACTTCAAAAGCTAAGGTTTCATCACTGATTGAATTAAAATTTTTGTGTGTATGAGAGTGTGTTGCAATTTCGTGTCCATGATTTATCATATCAATAATAATATCTTCTTTGCCCTCTATCTTCTGTCCTAGCACAAAAAAGGTAGCGCTTTGCCCATACTTCATTAGGATTTCTTCAATATCATCGCTTGTACCTAATCTTGGACCATCATCAAATGTAAAGGCAATCACTGGTCGTTGTGGATCAATATAGCGGTTAATTTGATGAATAAGTGAAGACTCTACTTGAGTTATTCCAGTATCTATTGAAAGATAACTCACAACCTCATGAAGTGGATAAACAATTTCAAAAGCTTCATGAATCCCAAACTGATTACTTGCAAAATAAAACGTAATATTGTCATGATCAATCAAGAACGGACTTTCTTTTAAATGTTCAAAATCAGTTTGATTATAAAAATCTAATGTATAGCCAAGCTCATTCATTGATTCTAGTGGTTGCAAGGCATAACGAACATCCGCACTTAACTTAAATAGCAAGTCCTCAGCGATGACATCTTTAAAAATTTGACTACTTCCTGGTTGCCATGCCACACTTTGAATATTGATGACTTGATTGTCTTCTACTTGCTTAAACAGTGCACTCATTACTTTTTCTTCGATAAAATTTACTTCCATAATCCAGGTTTGACTATCATTTTCCACAAATTCTAAATTATCTGCGAACTGATAAGTGCGATAAATCACTGCTTCTTGAATGTCTTGTGGTAACCCTGTTGCATAATACACATAGGCTTCTCCAGTATTTTTTTCTACATGAAAAAATGAGCCTTCTTCATCATACATATTATTTTTGGTAGATGACTCATTAACCATCAGAATACTAAACATTATCGCCATTACTATTATACTCAACATTAAGCAATACTTTTTCATTTTACCACATCCTCATTTTATTCTACCACAATCTCTAGCTTTTTAGTAAAATACACACATAAAAAAACTCTACCGAAGTAGAGTTTGCGATTAGAATTTTCTACCGCCACCGCCATGGCTTCTTCCAGAAGAACCACGATGACTAGAGCTTGAATTTTGCTTAGGTTTCGCTGAACGTTTTACAGTGCGATATAAAAATTGATCACGCTCAACATTTAACACAAAACTATTGTCCTTAACATAATTGCGTGCATCTGGTTGCATACGAACACTTTTCAACTGTCCTACAAGTAGGAACATTACAACTGCTGTCGTTAACGCTGCAGCCCCTAATACAATCAGGAATGTTTGCGTATCAAAACCTGAACTATCTCCTGAAGTACTTACAGTGCTATTACTAGAATTTAGTGCATCTTCAGTTTCGTCAATGAATTTTTCAAATGCTTCAGCATAGTATTCTTCTGCTAAATATGCTACAACTTCATCTAAAATATAATCAATTTCACGATCACTAATATAAGTAATACCAGCTCCTGTTGTGCTTATATACACATCTCTTGAATCCATCGCTACAAGTAGTAATGCACCATCGTAATTTGGTCCATAACCATAACCATTGTAGTCAAAGAAATCATCTGCATATGCTGTTGGCGTTTTTCCACCTAAAGAATCAACTGTAACAACTACAAAGTCGAACTCATATTTCTCGCTAATTTCATCTAGTTGATTTTCTAAATCACTTTCTTGGTTTGAACTCACAAGATCCGCATCATCAACGAAGCGATCACGATTTTCATCTGCTGCTACACTTGTGATGCTCATTGTAAGAAGAAGGAATACAAAACCAATCATTTTCATCATTTTTTTCATCTTTATTCCCCCTACATCACAAACATCATGAGTGTTCCAAGAATTGTAATTCCTGCAAACAACCCAATTGTCCACATCCAAAACTTACCTTGATCCATTGGTAAGTCACCGACAAATTTTCCTGTTTGTCCATTCATTGCAAAAACATATTTTTTTCCTGCATAGATCGTTGATAAAAACCAAACCGGGTACAGTGCATATTTTGCTTCACCATTTGATAAGTGAATACCTGCATGCTCACGAGTTACAGTACTATATCCATGAACTGTTTTTCTAAATACATCTTCTGTACTTTGTTTAACACGCTCATTTGCACGATCAATACTGTCATCTGCAGTAACATCATATTTATCAGCAAGATAACCTGCTAAATATGCTGTTTGAAAGTCAACTGCATCTTTAAATGTATAAGGGTTGATTGATTCCATTAAATCATCTTCCATTTTTGTAGAACCATCAATCGCAACATTCTCAAACGCAACACGTCCATTTCTTGTAATTGAGTAATGTTGTGTTTCGCGATAGTTGTAGTTAGAATCACTCCATGTGCGCACTTTTGTCGCGCGATAACGCATATTGGCTTGAACATCCGCATCAAACAACCAGAAAGGTACATAAATCCCTTTAATTTCTTCGATATGATTTTGTGTTTGAAATGCTTTAGGCAATAAAATTTTACCTTGGATATGTTTCTTTAATCCATCCATTGCAGCTTGTTTATCCAATTTGAATGGAATAACATAATCTGGGCGCAGTTCTCCTGAGAATTTTCCCATGAATACTACTGGATTACCACAATACGGGCAGCTCGTAGAAGCTAGTGTATCATCTCCTACAATTTCCCCTGCACATGATTTACAAGTATAAATTGAAATTTTATCTTTTTCTTCTTGTGACCATTCCCCACCAGCTTGAGTATCCCAAACCATTTCTTCTTGATCATTTACATCCTCTTTTAGTGCATCATCATATGACTTCAATGCTTCAACTTCAAATTCCGCATCACAATAAGGACACTTCATTTTTTGAGCATGACTATCAAATGAGATTGCGCCGCCACAATTGGGGCATTTATATTCTTGAATTTCTGTCATCTTCCTCTTACTCCCATTATAAAAGTAGGCAAGTGATTTTCTCACCTACTATCATTGATTTTATTGTTTAATATCGTTCTCGTCGAATGGATCTCCACATTCAGGACAGAACTTTAACACTTTTGTCGTATCTTCTGGCTGCCATCCGCATTTATCGCATTGATAAACTACAGCTCCAATTGGCTTTTTGCTTCCACACTCTGCACAAAATTTACCTTTGTTTACTGCACCACAATTACATGTCCAACCTTGTTCTTGTGGTTTCGGAGCTCCACAATCAGCACAAAATTTACCAGTATTCCCACTGTGCCCTGAACTACATGTCCAACCACTTGGTTGTGCTACTGGTGCTTGTTGCTGTTGCTGTTGTTGGGCACCCATTGCAAACAAGTTTTGAGCATTGACTCCGCCTGATTGTTGAGCCATATTCATGCCCATGAATCCCATCATACCACCCATTCCTGATTCATTTTTTGCAGCACTTTGCATTGCTTCTGCTTGAGCGTTTACCAAGTGAGCACCTGCCATGTTTGGATTTCTAAACACAGCATTGCGTTGCAATTCTTTGATCATATCTTCATCTTCTTTTGAAGCACTTACTGAAGATACACCAAATGCATGAATTTTAATACCGCGTGTTTCTTGCCAGCTTTTTGATAAAACATCATTTAGCGCTTCTGCAATTTCCATTGTATGCGCTGGTAGTAAGCTATAGCGAATTCCTTTTAAAGAAATTTCTGCAAATGCAGGTTGAAGTGCTGTCAATAATTCACTTTTTAATTGACTGTCGATTTCATTACGTCGATATTCAAATTGTACATTTCCACATACATTTGTATAAAACAACAATGGATTCACAATTTTATAAGAATATTCACCATGACAGCGAATTGCAATATCAATATCTAAACCAATGTTTTGATCCACAACACGGAATGGTACAGGTGTAGCAGTACCATATTTGTTACTCATGATTTCTTTAGTATTGAAATAGTAAACACGTTGGTCTTTACCAGTATCACCGCCATAAGTAAACCGCTTACCAATTGCAGCAAAAGTATTTTTAATTCCTTCTCCAAGACTTCCACCAAAGATACTTGGTTCAGTTGAATCATCAAAGATGAACTCCCCTGGTTCAGCACAAACTTCTACAATTTTACCTTGTTCAACAATGATCATACATTGCCCATCATTTACAACAACTCCCGATCCACTAGAAATGATATTATCATCTCCTTTTGTGTTTGATGAGCGTCCACTAGTACGCTTTTGCCCTTTTTTAACTAATACTGTCTCGTCCATTGCATCACAGTAAATTAACTCTTTCCACTGATCTGCAAATGTCCCTCCAATTGCTCCTAAACCTGCTTTAATTAGACCCATAATGTCCTCCTTTTATCCAACTAAACTTGCTTGATAATTCACTTCGTAAAACTGATTCCATAAATTGAAACTCATCATAAATGCATTGGCATCTACGCGTGATACAACTGCCATGTATATTTGATTGTCAATTTGTAGTTGAACTAATTGCCATTCCTTGTTGGCACTAGAAATCGTCCTTAACAACTCTTCATCACTTACTTCTGAACTAAGCTGAACAAGTGTTAAATCTTGTGCAAATGCGCAGTGATTTACTTCCTTGATAAAAGCTTCTTGATTACCTGCTTTATATGAAATGACTTTCTTCTCACTTGCCAATACTTCTAATAGCTTTTTGATACAGTTTTGATAAAAGGCTTTCCCTTGCTCTTGTGCATGTATTTTTACCTCTTCACTACTGCAAGCATGTGCCAAATATTCTAGATATGTTTCTTCATCAATTTTCAGATAATTACATAAACTAGCTAATTTCTTTGACCATTGAGGCATTTTTTTTATAAGTTCCTCTTGGCTTATTTCTTGTATCTCTTCTTTTTCAACTTCTGTTGTATTCAACATTTGTTGAGTAGAATTTGAATACGGATTTTTATTTTCTCGACGAACCTCTTTTGTCTGTGAATGCGCAATTAGTGATGCACTAATAATCATTGTAAATACTGCCGCAATAAGAAACCAAGCCGCTAATATTCCAATTACCCACCAGATTGACCAATCTAAATAAATAACTCCACATACTAAAATTGCAACCACAAAAATGAACTTAATATTAAATACCCATTGCATCAAGAAATTTGAAAATGCTCCATGTCCTCTCATAACTCACCTCTCTATCGATGTACAAACATTATTATAACAAATTATTCACTTTTTTTGAAGATTCTACCACATTTCACATCAACAATTGAAGATTTATAAACACAATTTCACATGATTCAAACAATTGACTCAAATTGACGCAAATCTTGATTTATTTATCAATGTTCGTTATAATTTCGTTTGAATAAAATGGAGAAAAAATATGAAAAAACTAATTGCAATATTCTTATGTATTTTACTTGTCGGGTGTTCATCAAATGTTAGTGCACCACTAACTACACCGGACACATCTTCTCAAGATGAAGAAAACACAACACAAACTAATACGAGTGAAGAAAGCACTGAAGAGGAAATCAGTTATGAATCTTATAGTCAGGATATACTTGATTACTATTATGGGACTGTGATTCCTGAGGATGCAATTGATGTGATTATGCACACAAACATGGGAGATATTAAATTACGACTATTTCCTTCTGAAGCACCACTTGCTACAGAAAACTTTATCACTCATGCAAAAAACGGTTACTATGATGGAATTACATTTCATCGAATCATTCAAGACTTTATGATTCAAGGTGGTGATCCAACTGCAACAGGGTCTGGTGGAGAAAGCATTTGGCAAGAAGGGTTTGCAACCGAATTCAATGGCAAGCTTTATCACTTTTATGGTGCTATCTCGATGGCAAATACAGGGCAACCCAACACAAATGGTAGTCAATTTTTCATCGTATCCGGTAAACAAACAGATGTACAAACGGCAAAGCAACTCATTGATTATGGATGGCCAAGTGGGGCTACTCAACTTTATGAAGAAGTAAGCGGAACTTATCACTTAGATGGTCAACATCCTGTGTTTGGTTATGTATTTGAAGGAATGGATATTGTAGAAGAAATTTCACAAGTAGAAACAAGTTACAACGATCAACCTGTCGAAGATGTCATCATTGAATCAATTGAAATTATAGAATAAAAAAAGTACCTAAGACTAAGTTTGTACAATCATTGTACTATACTTACTCTAGGTACTCTTTTTTATTTACTTTATTTACTAATTGTAAATAGTGAGATACATCTGTAACTGAAATATAAAGGCGTTGTGTTCCCTTTTCATCTTGAGCAATCCTCCCAGTCAATTGAACACTAATATACCCTCTATCTTTGGTTACACATCGGCAGACAAACATAATGTTCTGTTGCGGATTTGTATGGAATTCTTTTGTAAAATAGCTTTTGGCTTGAGCACGGTTTTCTGGGTGAATTAGCTTTAATCCACTATTTTGGAAAAGATCACGTACTTCTTTTTTTGTATACCCAATAATATCAAAATAGCTATCATTTGCTTCTACAAGTGTAAATTCATCATCTAGCTTTGTAATGATAATCCCACTTGGAACAAATGAACTCGCAAATCGAGCATCATTAATATTTTTAATTAATTGAACTTTACTAGCATCACTTAATGCTTTTTGTTTTAACGCTTTTTGATAAGTTCGCTCAAATTCATCAACTCTCATTGGCTTCGCAAAAATAAATCCTTGAATAGCATCACAGTTCATCGATTTCAATAATTCGGCTTGTTCTCGAGATTCAACACCTTCAGCAACAACTGACATTGATAAACTATGGGACATCTTAATAATACTATCCACTAGCATTTCTTCTCGACGTTTGTTTTCACCTTGTATAAAAAAGCTACGATCTAACTTCAACACATCTACTTTTAAATCTTTCAACATTCCTAACGAGGAATATCCAGCTCCAAAATCATCAATTGATACTTTAAACCCATTGTGATGTAAGTCATCAAACAACTTTTTAATGGCTTTCTCATTTTCAATTGTTGTTGACTCTGTAAGTTCAATTTCAATACAATCGTGAGGCACTTCATATTTATCTGCTATACTTACTACCCCTTCCACAAAGAATGGGTTTTCCACATTCAAGCGGGAACAGTTTACAGATACAGATAATTTACCATACCCTTTATTTTGCCAGTTTTGCAAGCTTTTGCAAACACCTTCAAGAATATGCTTATCTAACTCAACAATAAAACCATTCTTTTCAAATAGCGGCACAAAATCACTCGGATATATGATATTTCCATCCGCCTCTACCCAGCGACAAAGTGCTTCCGCACCTACTAACTCTTCTTCGCTTGTACTGAATTTTGGTTGTAGAAATACTTTAAACTCATCGTTTTCTAATGCATTTCGCATTTTATTTACAATTTCTGCTTCTGCTAGTAACATCTTTGTAAATTCCTCATCATAATCACAAATCATTTCATTGCTTAGAGTTTTTGCATGGCTATGCGCCAACGTTACCTTGCTCATAATGTCATCTACATCATCATTAACATCAATAATATGATATCTTCCAATTATAATAGGCACTGTATAGTTGATTAATTCTGGTACAACTTTTTCAAAGAAAAGCAAGGCTTCTTGTGTAATTTTTTCTAAATCACTTAAATAACTACTCAACGCAAAGACGGCAAATTTATCACCATTAATGCGGGCAATAATTAGACTTTGCTCCCTTTGTTTATCAAAGAATGATTTTATCCCTTTTAACACGCGATCACCCACTGCATGTCCAAACATTTCATTGATTGCTTTGAAATTTTCGATATCAAATATAATTATTGAATATTGTTTATTTTTGTTTTGCTTCAAAATTTGTTTCATATCTAACTTAAGTTTTAATTCATTTGGTAAGTTAGTTAGTGGATCAAAGTAAGCGATTTTTGCATGTCGTTTATGTTCTCGAAAATGTACATAAGAAACGTAAATTACTAATGCTAACACAAGCCAATATACTCCACCAATGAGTATTTCAAATTTTTGGACAGCTATCTCCAATAACAAATTTGATGCCCCTACTTCAACATCAAATGCAACTAACCAATTACTTCCTCTTACAGGATAATAAACGAGTGCTTTTGACTCGTCTTCATAAGTAAATCCACCTGACTGAAACTCTTCAATCGTTGCTAAAGCAATATCCACATTCTCACTTCCCATTACTTCTTGCTCAATGAACGATATCGAAGTCAAATCATGATGACCTGGATTAGAAGAATAAAAAACATCAAGTTCAGTATTGATGATATAGACATCTCCTACTCCTCGATTATTTATAAAAAGAGATTCTTCAAATTGAGATATTGAAGTTTTCGCATATAACACACCCATCAGTTCATCCTCATCTTGGATTGGTACTGCAAGATCGACGTGAAGTTGATTTGTAAGTGAATCGATATAAGGTGTTCCCACTACATAATCTTGTTTTAAAGCATTTATGAAAACTTGATTTTGGCTAAAATCAGAATGTTGCCCCGTACTACTTTCCCCTTGTCCTTGTAAATCAACATAATACAAGTTCAAAAGTGTGCTTTGAGTTATTTCATTATTTTTAAGTACGCCCACAAATTCACTCGGAATTTCTTCATGCGATATCGCTTGTGCTAAAAGAGATAAATCATTCAAATCCTGATTGATTGAATTTTCTAGTAAAAGCGTTGTCTGATTTGCTACTTGCTTCAAATCATCTAGAGCAGAACTACTAAGTGCACTCTCTAATTCTCGTTTTCCTTCATTTATAAGCAGACCTATAAATACTAGAGTACAGACTACTGTGATTGTGACTAACTTATTGAATTGATATTTTCTTTGTTTCATCAAAATCACCACCTTTCTTAAACTAGCATTGCTTATAGCATAATTGTATTAATTATATAATTTATTTAATCGTATTAGCAATCCAAATTTTAACATATTTTGACAATTTTAGGCTAGTTTAACGCATTTTAAACATAAATAAAAACAAGTACATCCATCTATTGACTTCATCTACTTGCTTTCATTTAAGCATTTATTGCATTACTCTTAAAATCTCCAGTGATATTTCTTCACTAAGTATAGGACTTTGAAGTAGCCCTTGTGTTAAGCAATCTGCGACATGTTCAATTTCACCTGTAAAATCACTCTCAAATTGAACTTCAATTTCCTTAACCAATTCACCTAACTGGTTATATATTGATGCTTTGTTGTCTTTCCAATACTGTGGCACCTTAATATATCCTTTTGTCCCATAGAGGTATCCAATACCTTTACATGTGTCCAGTTGTAACCAGTCAGCTTTCACAACTGCACTGATATGATTCTTATAGTTAATCATACTCTGATAGAAGAACTCACATGTATAGTCCTCATAATATTTTTTAATTGATGTATGTGATTTTACATCCGCTTGTGCAAAATAATGGGCAAAACAAATTGGATATACACCAATATCTAAAGCTACTCCACCATTTTTTTGAAAAACCCAATGACTAGTTGGATATTTCATCGCACGAATATCATAATGATAATCTGCCTCAATATGACGTAATTCACCAATCTCTCCAGCATCAATGATTGCTTTAACACCCATCAATAAATCTGAAAAGAATGTTTTCTCTGCTTCCATTAAGAAACAATTCTTTTGCTTAGCATGTGCAAACAATGCTTGAACTTCCTCTTTTGTAGCCACCATCGGTTTCTCACAAATCACATGTATACCGTGATCTAGACAAGCCATAATTTGATCATAATGTACATGATTCGGTGTTGCCAAATAAGCAACATCTACTTGTTTATCGGCAAACATTTCTTCATATGTAGTGAATATTTTCTCTACTTGAAAACGTTCTTGGTACTCCTTAGCACGCTCACTATTGCTACTCACTAAACCATATAACTCCATGTTTTTTGCTGCTACACATCCTTTGGCAACTCGCTCGCTGATATAACCTAATCCACAAAGTACCATTTTTTTCATAATGTACCTCCTACATTAATCTTATTATATCACTATTTGTTTTTTAGAGCATGACGAATTAATCCACTAAACAGTGCATGTGGTTTATTTGGGCGACTCTTAAACTCTGGATGATATTGTACTGCTACAAAATAATCTAAACTTGGAATTTCAACAGCTTCAACTAATAGATTATTGAGTGAAGTTCCGCTAAAAGTCATCCCATTTTCTTCAAATGCAACTCGATACTTATTGTTGAATTCATAACGATGACGATGACGTTCTGAAATTTCACTTTGTTGATAAACTTCTTGAAGTTTGCTTCCATCTTTAATCTTACATGGGTAAGCACCAAGACGCATCGTTCCACCCTTGTTGATTGTATCACTTTGATCTTCCATAAAATCAATAATTAAATCACTACTTAACTCATCAAATTCACGACTATTTGCTTCTTTTAATCCTAACACATTTCTTGCAAACTCAATCGTTGAAACCTGCATTCCAAGACAGATCCCTAAGAATGGAATATTGTTTTCGCGAGCATATTTTACTGTCGTGATTTTCCCTTCAATTCCGCGATGTCCGAATCCACCTGGAACCAAAATACCATCGACATCTGCAAAAATCTCTTTTACTGTAGACTCGTTTACATCTTCTGCTTCAATCCACTTAATTTGAACTTTCGCATGATTTGCATAACCGCCATGGTAAAGTGCCTCTGCAACAGATAAGTAGGCATCACGAAGTTTAACATATTTTCCAACCAATGCAATTGTACATGGTTTTATACTTTGTTCAATGTGTCCTAACATTTCATTCCATTCGCTCAAGTCACATTCTTTCGCATGTAATTTTAACTTTTTGCATACAATTTCAGACAAGCGTTGTTCTTCCAACATAAGTGGTGCTTGATATAATACAGGCAATGTCATATTTTCAATGACGCATTCTTTTTCTACATTGCAAAATAAAGCTATTTTATCTTTGATTGACTCATCAATAGGTTCATCACTACGCATTACAATAATGTTTGGGTGCACACCATTTTTTTGTAGCTCTCTTACACTATGTTGAGTTGGTTTTGATTTATGTTCTCCACTGCTTTTAATATAAGGGACAAGCGTTACATGAATAAATAGACAATCATCTTGCCCTTTTTCAATTCCTACTTGACGGATTGTCTCAATAAATGGAAGACTCTCGATATCTCCTACTGTTCCACCAATTTCTGTAATGACTACATCCGCTTGACTGTGCTCTCCTACAGAGTAGATGAATTTTTTTATTTCATTTGTGATGTGTGGAATAACTTGCACAGTATTTCCTAAGTATTCCCCTTTACGCTCCTTACTTAACACATTCCAATACACTTTACCTGTCGTTAAGTTTGAATACTGGTTTAAGTCTTCATCAATAAAACGCTCATAGTGCCCTAAGTCTAAATCTGTTTCTGCCCCGTCTTCAGTCACATAAACCTCACCGTGTTGATAAGGACTCATCGTTCCTGGATCAACATTAATATATGGGTCTAGCTTTTGAGAGATGACCTTTAATCCTCTTGATTTTAATAAACGGCCTAGTGATGCTGCCGTAATTCCTTTTCCAAGTCCTGATACGACTCCACCTGTTACAAAAATATACTTCATATGCTTTCCTCTCTTCCATAAAAAAAGGGATATTAAAACACTATCCCTACTTAACTATTCTAAATGTATTGCACAACAATCTCTTTCGCATATTTACCTCCGCGTAATACATATTTTAGTATTATATCGAAAGATTAATCGAAATTCAAGTTGTTTTACTCTATTTTATACGTAAAAATTTTCCTAATTTTTCAGTTTTTGGATTTTTCATAATATCAATTGTTCCATGTTCTACAATTTTACCTTGCTCCATGAAAATAACATAGTCTGCAAAGTCTTTTAAAAATTCCAATTCGTGCGTAATAAACACAAATTCAATTCCTTTGTCTTTTAAGGTAGTTACTGATTTTAGTACTTCTTCCGTTAAAATAGGATCAAGTGCTGCTGTTGGTTCATCTAGAAACAATAATTTTGAATCTGTAGATAGAGCTCTTGCGATTGAAGCACGTTGTGCTTGTCCTCCAGATACTTGATTCGGTTTCTTCTCTGCTATATCTGAAATTTTCAAACTAGCTAAAACTTCATCAACTTTTACGTTTGCTTGGCTTGAATCCATCTTCTTAATTTTCTCTAATATCAACAAAAGATTTTTACGAATGCTTAAATGAGGAAACAAGTTATGCTTTTGAAACACATATCCAATTTGTTGTTGAAACACTTGTTTATTTTTCTCAGGTGACAATCCATTAATATCAATCTCCCCTTGATCCAGTGACTCAATACCTGCAAGTTGGCGAAGCAGTGTAGACTTTCCACACCCAGATTCACCTATAATTCCTAAGGCTTTTACTTGATCTAAAGAAATGGATATATCATCTAGTACAAGTTGGTCACCGTACTTCTTTGTACAATTTTTAAGTTCAAATTTCATTATGATACCTTCTTTCCTACCCACTTCGCAATCATTGAAAGCGGAATTGTCACGATAAGATACATCATCCACATCACATAATATCCTTCAATAAATGCATAGTTACGCGCAGCTATCGTTCTTACTAAGTATGTAATTTCTGTAATTGAAATAATATTCAATAAAGAAGAACTCTTAATTACACTTGATAGATTGTTAATAAGTGAAGGAATAAAAGGCTTTATCATTTGTGGTACAATCACATAGCGATATTTTTGATACCACTTAAAATGATATAAATCCATCACTACGTATTGGTCTTCATCGACAACTGCCGCTACCGATTCATAGGCATTGGCAATATATGGGCTATTGTAAAGAATTAGGGCTGCTATTCCTAACACAAGCTTATCATCAAATTGAATCACATCACCAATTACATATGTAACAAGGAAAATCATGACAAGTAAAGGTGTCCCCATAATGATTTCATTGAAAACATTTGAAATTGCACGAATTACTACAATTTTAGAGCGCATCATCATGAACAGAACAAACCCCAGTACTAAAGCCCCCACCAATGACACAAGGCTCACAAGTATTGTCATCACAAACGCCTCAATTAATAAATCTGATTGGTCTAAAATCATATTGTATTGTGGATTTGGAATCGTATAGACAAGTGCTAGTCCAATCCCTACAATGAAGACCGCGATAACAATTAAATATTGAAGCTTTTCTGTTTTATTTTTCATTTTTATTTCCTTATCTATTTATTAGGTGGATAGATAATATAATCTAATCCTAGTTCTTCACTTTCTAAAAATTCACTAATAATCACATCATACTCTTCTCTGATTTGGTCATAGAATCCACCATCTTCATACATACTTGCAATGAATTCATTAGCTTGGTTTAGCATTTCGCTGTCCCCTTTTCTTACTACAAAACTAGATTCTGATACATTACCAACTCCATACACGATTGTCGTATCGGGATTTGCGGCATGAAAACTATGCACCTCATTTGAAGCTACAAGTGCCGTAGAAATCCCACTAGTTACTTCAATGATGCCACTTCCAATTTCAGTTACTTCAGTAACTTCTGCACCATAACTTTGTGGTACAACAACACCAAATGTTCCTGTTAACCCAACAAGTTTCATTCCATCTAAATGGAAAAACTCTTCTGCCATCATTTCATCTGTAATATTGTGTTGTGCAGCATAATCTGCATTTACTAGTGCAAGTGATTGACTATAACGATAAGGATCTGAGAAATCTACTTTCTGTGCTCTTTCTTCAGTGTAAGACATATCGGCAATCAATATATCTACATCACCTGTTTCAAGGGCAGGAATCAGTAAACCAAAATCAGTATTTACAATTTCAACTTCTCTTCCTAAATATTCTCCAAAAGCTTCTGCAATGATTGGCTCAAATCCCGTTGGTTCACCATCATCCCCAATATATGAGAATGGTGGAAACTGTAAATCCATACCTACTCGAAGAACATCTCCTTCATTATTACTACTTGAGTTTTGTGTACATCCAGTGATCAATACGCCTAATAATATTAATGCAATCAAGCTTCTTATTTTTTTCATATTTCTTCCTCCTACTACTAATAGAATACCTTATTATGCACCTTATTGTAAACTTATGTGCTAATTTTATGCTTATTTATGATTTAATAGCCTGTTTTCACTAGATTAATCCTTTATTTCTTAACTGCTTGGTCAAAGTCATTGAACATCTTCTCTTTGTGTCTTATACTTAAAATATATAAATAGAAATGAGGGTTATTATGTCAAAAAAAATCATTATTATCCTTGCCGTATTATTCGTGCTTAGTGGGTGCTCATCTACAGATAAGGATGATCCAACGACTAGTGCTACTCCAACAACTACAACTACACAATCCACAAGTGAAACTGCTGAAACAACACAAACTACAAGTGATGCTGAACCAATCAAGAGCGCAGTAATTCAATTAGGTGAACATGATGTTGAAGGTCACGCTGAGTTTCGTGATGATAATACACTTGTATTAAGTAATTTCTCTTATGATGGTGAAGCTCCTGATGTTTTTGTTTCCCTTGGTACATATGACTCTAAAGGTGAGTTTGTTTATGAGGTAAACCTAGAAAAACTAGAACGCGCTTATGATAATGAAACTATCATCATTGATTTAGGAAGCACTAACTTAGCTAACTACACTGCAATATCTATTTGGTGTGATAAATTCTCTGAAGATTTTGGTTCTGCTGAAATCGTTGAAATCACAATGAAGTAAACCGCTGATGCGGTTTCTTTTTTTTCAAAAGAAAAGATATGGGTTCCCCATATCTCCTCAATTTAATTAATTGTAAGACTCTTGCATTTCATCTTCATCTTCTTCATCATTTCCATTATAGAATGTAATAATGACAAATAATCCAAGTAATGCAATCAATCCAAAATACAAGCTATAACGATCGAAAATCGTCATAGGTTGTCTAAAGTCTTGCGTAATGAGTAAGAACACTAGAATTACAATAAACATAATGATTCCAAGTATACGATATGTACGTAAACGTTTAATATCTGTTTTTTCTTTCTGCTCATCACGGTTCATTATTTCAGCTTCTTCTTCATCGATAGCATTTTCAAGTACTTTTTTACGTTTTGTAAAGTAAAGAACCATAAATACACCAACGATAATTGTCATAACTAAATCAAATAAACTCCATGCATTCCCACGTGTAAAGTCACCCATTGACATCGGAATTTCATTTTGGACAAGAATAACTGTTGTGAATGTAGTGTCTCCATAAGTCACACGAAGTACGTATTCACCATCCGGTAAACCTTTTAGTACATCTGGATTTAATGTAATACTTCCATCTTCTTCAACCGTATACATTGAATCATCAAGCTCATCTCCCTCGAATTCCACTTTTTTCAAAGTTTCTTCTGGCAATAAATTAGGAATTGTGATTTTTCCTTCTTCAATTGAACCTTCAGGTTGAGTTGCTGTCTCTTTAGTGACTTGTGTTGTTGATGATTCACTTGTCACTGTAGTTGTCGTTTGTGCTGTAGTAACTTGTTGTGAAGGTTGTGGTCGACTAGTTGTCGTTCCTGCATCATCTCCATTACCTGGTGAAACTACAACCGGTGGTTTAGGTAATGCCTTTACTGTAACTTTCACTGTAATTTCAACAGTATATGTTTCTCCAGTTTTAGTCACATAAGTTGCCGTATAAGTCAGATCAAATACGCCACCATCTGGGCCAGCATTTTGTATTTTCTTAAGTTGATCAGGATTTGCAGTAATATTTGTGATTTCTTCACTAGTTTCTTTTACTGCTGCATCTACTTCACTTGTAAGTTTTGCAAGTTCTTCATCCAACGATGCCGCTTCAGCATTTTCAATAGTGAAATCCTTCGCAACAATAGATAAAGATAATCCTGCTTCATCATAAGTTTTAGAGGCAACATCTTCACCCTCTACAATTACTTTAACAGTGACTTCTACTGTTTTACCGTCTTCTGTAATTGTATATCGTTGATCATAAATCCCACCTGTAGAAGGTGCATTCTTGATGTTATCAATATCCTCTTGATTTGGTGTAACAACTAATTCTTTACTCGTTTCAATTACATAACCATTGGCATTCCCATTTGTGATTGCCTCTTGAGGGTCATAGTTACCTGCTTGCGAGTGATCTAAAATGAATCCATCCGCTTCAAGACCAAGTGTTGTCTCGCTCTCTACTGCATCATCTTCATTTGAATCCGTTGTTGTTCCTTCTACTACGATAAGAATTTCGCGTTCAACTTCTTTCCCATCTGTATCTTTTGCAGTTAATGTTACTGATACGATACCACCATCTGGTCCTACATCTTGAATTTTCTTTAAGTCTTCTTCAGAAATCGTTGGTTCTAATATTTCACCAGTGACTACATTCCAAGCTTCAGATCCACTATTCTTCACAATATCATCGACAGTAAGTGTTGCTTTTTCATCATTTGAAATTGTGAATCCATTACCTGTAATTACCAAATCTTCATTTACTGAGGCTTGCTCTTTTGGTAAGAATTTTCCTGTATAAGATAAATCTGTACCTGTTGAAGGAATAGTAGTTGGATCAACAATTTTCTTTTCATCATCTCTTGTTTCATACCATCCTACAAATACCATATCATTTTCAACTTCAACATGTGGAGTGCTTTCTACTGCAGTGTTTAACAATACTGATTCATCATACTCCAATACTTGCTCATAAGACTCTGGATGTGTAATTGAACCATGCTCCTCATCCACATTGAATGACGTGACAAAATGTGTTGTTTCTACTTGAGCTTCAACATATATTGTTTGTCCCATTTCAAATTCCATGTATTTAAGTGCATCGCTTTGACTCACTAAAATATCTTCACCAGCTTCTTGCAGATATACTTTTTCCTTTGTAGTTTCATCAATTGTGTAGAATTTCCATCCTGTGAAAGAATCATGACCTTTATCAACTACATCAACATTGATATCTTCACCTTTCATAGAAACATCTGATTTTTTATCATCACTAGTAACTACTTCATTTTCTGCATCAACAGTAATTTTATCCTCATCACTTGATACAAAGATAAATGTTGTTTGATACTTATCAGCAATTCCATCACTTACACCATCTGTCCCAATTTTATCTTCTTCAAAATGAGCTTTAAATGTTAAGTCTTCAGTAATCTCTAAGTTTAATAAATCATCTTCAGAAATCTCTTTATTTGATTCATCAACCCATTTATCAAATACGTATCCTGGCTTTTCTGTTACAGTTGGGAATTCCAAACCATCTGTACCATACTCCACTTCAAGAGTTGCCTCTTCTTGTGTGTTACTCACTGTAAAATCTGGGTTTTCTTTATCCACAAGACCTTCAGTTGTATCTTCTACCTCAAATGTAACTGTACGTTTTTCTAATTGCGTATATACATGGAAGACAATCATAGTCGCTTCCCCTATACTTCCACCAATGTCATCTACTGTAATGTATTCATTTATTAAATCTACATTGATAGTTGAATTAGTGGCTGTTTCAATCTTCGTGATTTCAGCCTCATCAAGTACTCCATCTTTCACGTAAATTACACTTGTTACCACTTCTTTACCATTAAGTGGTAAGTAGTGTACTTCAATTTTACTTACATCATAATTAGCATCTGCTTTATAAGCGACAACTCCATCATGTAAACCATCCGCTGGTTTCACTTTAAAATCAATGACTGGTGCAGTTGCATCAAATGTAAGTGAACTTACATTGCTCGAAGTAAAACTTGTAACTCCATCGGCAGTTGTAAACTTCTTGCTTGCTACTGTTGCATTACCATGTTGCGCGATGGCAATCGATGGCAATGGTACAAATACAGCTTTAAATACGACATTTCCAGTGATTTCAATACCATTTAAATCACTTACTTGCCCTGTTACTACCCCAGTTGCGCTATCCATTGTGTATTCCCAATGAGAGAATTCATATAAATTAGCATAAACTGGATTTGTTGTTTTCGTAACTGTTGGTACAACAATAGTTGAATCTGCGCTCCCAATCTCAGTTTGATAATCAACAGTGACTTCATTTTTACCACTGATACTATTTCCAAATGCATCTTCTGTTACATTTTCATCACTGATTGGCGAATTTACTTCAAAGCTAACTTTGAACTGCTCTTTAGTAAAGATAGGTTTTAATGTTGTATCTTCCTCGAAGATAACTTCCTTTAACTCTTCGTCTGATGTCGCTACAACAACAGGATTTGTAGGATCTGTTACATCTTGCCACTCTTTAAAATCATATCCATAAGCAGCTTCACTACGTTTTTCATCTTTTGAATCCTCTAACTCTGTATCTGTGATTTCATCACCTTTAACTTTGACTACCTCTTCTGTGTATTTGCTTGCTTGACCCTCACTCTTTTCAAAAGTAATTGTCATTTCTTCAGCCACAATTTCGATATGATATTTAATCACTTTGTGTGAGCCATAATGATTATCCGCCATTACCCCGTCGACATCATATTCATAATATTTAGACGTGCTTGTACCATAAGTTCTATAGTAATATTCAAAACTGTGATATTTGTCTAATTGTGTAATTTGAGCGATGTCTTCACTTTTTAGCTTCACATACCCATAACTACTTGCCCAGTAAGCTGGATTAAGTGTTGGATCTGGGTAGGCTTCACTTGGTTGTGGATTTGATGTAGTAAGACGCATAGCGTAGAAATAAATCATATTAGTTGGATCATTGATTATTTCTCCTGTTCGCTCTAATGTTGCTTCTCCTCCATCAGAAATTGTATATTCAATACGAACTTGATAAACATCTGGAATTCCATCACCAATTTCCTCTTTAGTATCTGGGTCAATAGCACCAACTTTATCTTCTAAGAACACTGGATAGAAATGGTCATTACGTGTAAAGTTTGTTGACTCACTAAATGTATAGTACTTGGTAGAATAAAGCGAACCTGATTCAGTACGTCTACGCCATCCATCAAATACATAACCTTCTGGTGCAATGATTTCAGGTACTTGTGACAGGACAAGTGGTGCGCTAGTAGAAGTAACAGATGTTACTTTTAATTCAACATCTACTGTTTCTAAATGATCACTATCAACCCATTCACCCTGAATTGGATCGATTGCATCACTTGTGTTACTATCATATTCGCTTTGATGGAAAGTAACTTTCGCAAGATCATTTACTCGATATGTTGTTGTTAACTCAACATCTTCGCCAAACCAGTTGACAGCAGGAGTAGTTGCATCTTTTTGGGCAAAAGAATACCCTTGGAATGTATGTTTGTTTCCTTTTAACACCACATTAAATTGTTTATCATTTGTATCATCAACTGCAACAGTGCGATCTGCATAAGTATCTTCATCTTCTAACTTATATAATTCATCAACTTGGTCCGTTTTAATACTTCCAGTACCATTTAATGTCATTGAGAATTCTAGCTCTTCTCCAACATAAGTCATTACATCAGATGCTGAACTTATCAATTTTGGATTTTGATAAAGTCCAATATCGACTTGACCTAAAAGGAATTCTTCATCAGTAGCTGTGATTTGCGCATCTGGTGAAGCAACTTCGTCTACTGTATTTTCAAATCCAACTGTATCGGCATAGAATTCAACCCCAACAGTATTGGCATTGTTAATTCGTGGATAGTTATTGTTGATTGCTTTATTCTCTTCTTCGTGTCCTGAACTAGTGATTCGATAATCTGTCCATAATCCCATTTTTTCTAAATCGAAAATAACTTCATAAGGGACACGAGTTCCTACACTTCCCTTAGGTTGAATCAATGCAGTATATTTTCCTGTAACACTCGACTCATATTCTCCAAGAATTACAGTATGTTCACTTGCATTTGAAGATTCGATGTCTTTAAAATACAAGTCCGCACCTGTACTCATAGATACATATTCTTCATTAGTTTGGTTATAAACACCATTAGGTTCTTCAGTTAAATGCTCCTTAAAGATAATACCTTCTAATTCATACCAATTGAAAATGAATTTACCTAAATTACTAGAAGTAGCTTCTTGTAATTGAACTTTTTCAACTCCACTTGCATCTTCTTCTGCTGTTTTATATCTAGAAAACGCTGAAGTGTATGCTACTTTTTCATGGGCAAGTGAGTACATATCTGATTCTACTGCATTAACTTTCAGTTCCACTGATAGAGTACTATCTACTGGTACATAGTCAATTTTAATAAGTACATATTTAGCTTTCGTTAAATCCACTTCATCTGTAATTTCTGTACCTACATAATCAATTTCTCCAAGATTAGTATCAAATGTAAAGTCACTATAGTAAGAAACTTCATAATTTAATTCTGCGAAATCCCCTTCAACTTTTACAGAATCTACTAAGTTTCTTAAGTAAACTGAGTTTGCTGAAGTATATTCGACTTCTGCTAATTCCAATGTTTCATCTTGAGTTGGTAATTGCAATACAAGATGATAATCTCTATATTCGTATGCACGTGTTTGGATTTCAGTTGAAATAACTAGATTACTGTATTCATAAGCAACGTAATCTGTTCCGTTAAATATTTTAGTTGATTCTCCAGTTATATCTTTCCCTGTATAGATTGTGATTGTATCGGCAACAAGTGCTACAACTGTTAACTTTTTATCAACATCAAGTGGTACTAAACGATCACTAAAATCTTCGTTTCCACTTCCTTTAGTGATTTGCTCAACATCATCAACAGTATGTTTTCCGATGTAGTTATAAGAACTATATGTTCCATTTTTATTTAAACTTACATATGGTGCATTTTCAGAACTAATGTTCGCTAGTGGTCCAATATCAACATATCCATTTAAGAAAATTGAGTGTTCTTCATTTTCTTTCACACTTTGATTCGCAAGGAAAGTTCCTACAGGGAAATTAAGTATTGTTTGTTCTACTGAACTAGATCCCTTGATATCTACAGGTATACCTGCCAAATCATACACTAAATATGTTTTATTTCCTGTTCCTAAAGTTTCAATAGAAACGCGCTCATCATACCCTACATAACTAAAGTATTGACTATTCATTTCTAAGTAAACTTTTGATCCTTCAGGGTAGTATACAAAACCTGGGTCGTCGCTATATACATAATCTTCCATCGCGATTGGTAAGTGAACTAATGTCTCTCCATATAGCACATTATTTCTAGAAATAGATGCTTCACCATATTCGATGTCATTTCTTCCTTCATGATATAGATCTAAATCTACTTCATATCGGAAATAAAGTGGTGTGCTATCTGTCAGTTTCTCAGAAGTTGGATCGTCAAACTCCCCTTCAAGTACATCATTAATAAGTTCTCCTTCAGCAGAGAAAGTTACAGTTGCAGTCTCTCTTGGAAGAATTCTATCTCCAGATGGCGTATCACGGTGCTTGCTATATTTTAAGGCAAGAATCTCAACATCCGTTGTACCTGAAATCATTCGGATTCCATCCACCCTAAGATTAACATCAGTGATGTATTCACCTTCTAATAAAGGGATTTTTTGGTTAAATGCAGAACCATAAATCATCACTTTGCGATACTCATCATTAAGATTTGTCGTATACTCTAGCCACGTATCTCCATAAAAGGTAACCCTTTGTGTGTTCCCCGAGAAGTTAAAATAACCAGATAATTGATTGAACATTTGCTCACTTCCATCAATATCTAATGTAACATTGCGATAAATTCTTGATGAATCGCGTTCTTCCACACCTTTTTTAGTATCAGTATAAGTATCTACTTCAACTTCTAACTCATATGGTGTAAACGCCCCATCAAACTCTGAAAGCAAGTAATTTTGGTCAGCATTATAACCATAATACTCAACATTGACAAACATGTTGTCTACGCCGTCCATGTACTCCCATTTTATTTCTAAATCATCTTTTATCGTACTTAATGTATCTGCATCGATAATATCGAAACTAGTTTCAATCCAATTATCCCCATCAGTTGGTTTACTAAATTTTCCAGTAAAGTAAAAACTTGAGTCATATCCAGATCCAATACTAGCTTCCATTAATCCACGATCACTAATTTGAAGTTCAAACTTAGTTACAGGTGAACCGTCTTTATCTTTTAAATCAATAACTGTCTTGTTTCCATTTGTACTGATCCACTCACTACTTTCATTATTCTCATAATAAACCTTGTAAGCAGTAAACTCGTCTTCATAGTTTTGTAATTCGAATGTAAAAGGATCAAAGAATTCTGGAATTTCGATTGATACGATTTCATCTTGATAACTAAGCGCAGCAATATCGTTTTGAATATCACTTGTACTTACATCAATATTTACTCTAAATCCATATCTTGTTGAATCTTCATCAATGTAATTAACTTTAAGTGGCTCATACATTGTTAGAGTAGTACGATCTTGGAATTGATATTCAGGTACAACAATACGCATTGTCCCATAATCGTATGTTTGTGTTTCTACTTTATATGTTCCATCCTCTTGTAAGACAACTTGATCATAAGTTACTACAATTGGGTCACTATCATATTCCCCTGGTGCCAAGTCATCTAAACTTGCATAAGAATAAACACCATAATAAGAAGATGAAGTCGTTGGATAATTATTCACAATTTGAGCTGAAAAGTATTGATCAGGATAAGGAACAGATCCTACAAGGCTATCCATTTTATCTTTTGTTAAGCTCGTCTCTTGAGAATTATAGCTTGAGATTGAAAATGTCTGTCCAGTAGATAGTCCAGAACCTGTTGCAATACTTGAACTCCCTTTAGCTCCATCATATTTAAAAGTCGCATAACTTTTTACTTTTGCATCACTTTGCGAAACAGATGAACTTGATATGCGAAACTCACTAGGTAAATTGAAAGAATATTGGATATTATTCAAAGGTGCATGGATCTCATTTGAAAATTCGTAGAGAAAGAAAAACGAAGTATAATCAGTTCCAATTTCCCCAGGATTTCCATAATCTAAACGAGCATCTGATCCCAAGTAAAAAGTAGGTGTCTCTACATCCATCGATTCATCATACGATGCTAGTTTTCCACTATAGTCTAGTCCTTGTGAGTCTGAAATTGTTACTGATTCGAAAAGTGAATGTTCACCATGATTGTCACGCTTTAAGACATGTTCAACTAATATATTAGAAGAACTATCAAGTGAGTCTGTAATAGAAAATCCAATTCTAGCATTTGGACTTTGTAACAACATATTCCCGATTGCTACAGCTGGAGTACCAGCAGATTGATGATATGTTGTTGGTTTATAATAATTTGTATAACCAATTGTAAAAGATGCATTAATTCCTGTATCTGGAATTTCATCATTAATTAACTCAAAAACTAATTGAGTTTCATCTTCACTTAAAGTAATTGAATTAACTCCATTCCCGACTACTCTTCCATAAGACTCAATACGGAAAGGCAGAGCATCACCTACGTCAAAAGCGTCAATATCTACAGTAACAATACGATATTCACCTTCTGGTGTAGTATTTACAGTATCTTTCTCAATTACAAAGGCATATAAAAAGTTCCCCGTATAATTTAAATAATCCCAAACAGGATCTGTTTCAGTCACACCATTTGTTGTATCTAAATCTCCTGGTACACTCATTTCAATTAATTTAAGTGTGTTATTTGAAATAAGTGGTGGTGTATCTGTAAGTAGATTTAAACCAGGTTGAGTCGTTACATTTTCCTCTTCTGTCGTTGAAGTTGTCGTCATCGAAGAAGAATCACTTTCACTCTCTGATGCAGATGTCTCTTGCTCAGAAACTTCACTTGATTGACTTTCTGTAGTACTCGTTTGCGACTCAGTAAGTCCAGACTCAGTTGTGTCAACACTTGAAGTTTGTGATGTTGAATCATCGTCTGTCGTACTTGAAATAGTCTGTGATGAAGACTCACTTAAAGACTCAGCGCTTGACTCGCTCCCCTCTGATGTCGATTGACTTTCTGTAATCGTTGTTGTTGCTTGAGTATCAGATGATTCAGCTAAAACATTGATTAACTGTGTTGGTAACAGTTGAATGACAAGTGCAAAAATCATCAAATACGTAAAAAATTTATTCCCCTTCATATTAAGTCCTCCCGAAGATAAAACAGTAGCTAAAATCATCATTACATCCCAGTTACAACTCAAATGAACAAGATAAAACACTATTTTTTCCTAATTCCAAGTATTAATATATCATACTTTTTTATTTCATCAAGCATATTTTGTAAAAAATTAACCGAAATTTAACCATTTTTCATCAAAAAGAGTTACATAGTAGTTAACGTAAAGAAAAAGCTAAAATCTGATTAGATTTTAGCTTTTTTACTTAAATATATTGCAGTAGCATCATCCTGAGACTTTAAACGAGGGTATGTTTCACAATCTGAATCATTAGCTTGTATATCACGAAGCCGTCTTACAATTTCATCTAATCCATTCGTTTGTATTAGATGAAACAACTCCTCATATGTACATTTTGTATAATTCACATAATCAATAAACCCATCACTCGCAAACAACATTGATTTGATATTGTCTTTTTCAACTGTCACAATGACAGGTTCACAGTGACAAATATCATCTAACCCCATAATTGAATATCCATCTTTTACATTTTTTTTCAATCGATTGTTTTGAAGTAAGTCATTCACATATGCACGTTGAGAAATGAAACTCTGTTGATTATCTTTTTGAAGTTCAAGCATTTTATCAATCACTATTTGATCAAGCAATGATACTCGATCATCTTGTATCAAACGAAAGGTACCATCCATTAATTCTAAAATACAGGTCGCATCGCCCAATGAAGTGATTTCATATTGCTCTTTTTGTTCCCTCATAAGTATTAAAGATGCAGAGGGTTGTGCGTGCTTTTGTACATCATGAGAAACTTCTTTCTCATATGCACCACGAACTTGTTCAATAACTTGTTGTAACAATGCAGGAGTACTTAATTCTACCTTAAAACAATCTCTGAGTGCTTCTTTTACTGCTTCAACGTACCAAACTGCATCTGATAGTGAATGTTGAGTTTGCTTTTCACTAAGCCCACTAGACCCATCAAGCAATAAGATATAGTCATCATGTACATCCCACAAATCCTCATTATGTTTACTACCTTGATTTGATATTGTGTAAATATTCATAGTAACTTCCTATAAATAGCTTTGCACAAACTTTTTCGTACAATCGATTAATTCATTTGCATGTTCAAGTGTTGAAGCTTCAGCAGCCATACGAAGCAATGGTTCAGTACCCGAGAAGCGCACAATAATCCAACTTCCATCTTTCATCCAAATCTTGCAACCATCTTGATAAGAAATATGATCTATCTCATCTGGATAAGATGCAATCGCATGTGAAATCATAATTTCACGCTGAATCAATTCTTTCTTCGCAGGTGTCATTTGCATATCTGTATCGACATAATGCAATGAACCAAATGTTGCCCTTACTTCCTCAAGAATCTTTGATATCGGCATTTTCATTAAGGCAATCATTTCAATTAAGATACTTGCTGCGTAGATTCCATCTTTTCCATTGATGTGTCCCACAACAGTTAATCCACCACTACTCTCTCCACCAATAATTGCACCGGATTCTTGCATCTTAGATGAAACATGCTTGAATCCCACATTAACTTCATGACAAGTGTAACCAAAAGCAGTCGCAATCTTATCTAACATGTGCGTAGTTGAGTTATTACGTACTACATCACCCTTCATTCCTTTTACTTTTACTAAATAGTAATACAACAATACGAGAATTTCATTTGGATGCAAGAAATTACCTAAATCGTCAATTACACCAATACGGTCAGCATCACCATCTGTAGCAATCCCAATATCTGCTTTATTTTCTGTTACAAACCATTTTAATTTTTCTAATCCTTCAGAGTTAGGTGTAGGGAGTTTTCCCCCAAAAAGTGTATCATGACGATCATTGATAACCGTTAAGTCACAACGTACTGTCGATAAAATTGTGCGTAGTGATGTTTGTGAAACACCATACATTGGATCTAACACAACTTTTAGTCTTGCATCTTTAATTGCCTGTTGATCAAGTTTATCCATAATACCATCAATATATTGATTAAAATAGTCCAAATATTGCACTCTACCTTGATCCATAGCTTCATAAAATTCAACCCCACATGAAACTTCTTCAACTTGATTTGCACGTTCTTGAATACGTGCAGTCATAATTTCATTGGCATCACGGCCACCATGAGTAAACACCTTAATTCCATTATATAATGCAGGATTATGCGATGCAGTTATACAAACTGAAATATCTAGTCCCAGTTCCATCGTAGCATACATAATGAGTGGAGTTGGTTGTGATTTATTCACAAAGTGCACAAAAATTCCTTGCTCTATTAACACCTCACTCACCCATATCGCAGCTTCTTTTGATAAAAATCGACGATCATACCCTACACATACTTCTTTTTTATAGTTTGACTCCTCGATAATCTCTACAATAGCCATTGCTATTTTTTGAACATTGACTTTCGTGAATTTATCTCCGATAATTTCACGCCAACCTCCTGTACCAAATTGAATCATACTTTTTTCCTCCTCATTTCTATTTTCATAATCGCTGTTAAATTTCTAAGTATTCCTGCTGAATTCTCTAAAGATGCGCAAGGATAACTTATCTCAATCAAACCACGATGATCATAATAACTCAATGCAGAACTTGCACCACCATCTGCATTGAGTATTATCTCTGTATCTGGCAATATTTCATAAATAATATTAACCATCTCTTCATAATTCACTGACTTCGCAAATCCCTGTCTTCCAGAAAATACACAAATACTTAATTGATTCGTCTTACTTAGACAAAATGCTGTACGTGGGTGATAAGAGAATTCATGTATCATTGATTCTTGTGTTTGACACGATAATGCCTTCATCCATCCTTCTTTTCTCATTTCTGATAGAATATCATCCTTATTTTTACCTGCAAGGACAATCGCTCCTCCATATGCCCAGTCTACTTGTGACCAAGTCTCATTACTTAATTCACTTGGATTATCTAGCTTCAACTCTAGCATTAACTGTGAGAAATCAATTTCTTTATCTTTAATTTTTTGATACCATACATATTTTTTTGCATATTCTTTTGACAATGAGAGTACTATGCCAAATTGAGTCATTAAAACATTTTCTTTCATACACACAACGCGTTGATTCACAATGACTAAATTTTCTCGGCCATTATCTATTTCATAAATATAGGACATTGGCTCATTAACTTCAGTGCTCATCATTGGTGTATAAATTGCGACATCTCCCGCAATGCTAGGATTCACATCATTTCCACTAAATACAACTTCCTCCCCATTTATTTTCAATACGCCCGATTTTAGTGTTGTTTTTGTAATTCGAAACGTCCCATCATTCAACCGTACGAGTGTTCCCTTATCAAAAAGTGGAAAAGTTTCCGTTGTAGCTTTTGCATAGTCCAAATGAAACACCTCAAGTGGAAGTTGTTCATCAATCCGTTCTTTTCGAATATAGTTATATCTTTCTAATAATCGACTTGTAGAAAAGAACATAAAATTACTACATATGCCAAAATAATCTTCTTCTGTTTTTAAAATATTACGCGGTGAGCGTAGTGGTCTTTCCTTTTGAAATATAACTTCTGCTAAATCAGATTTGTTTAAAGTAATTACATCAACTAAGTATGCTGATTGATTCTTGTCAAAATCCAATTCAATACTTTTCATCTCTTCATTTAAATACATTTGTTGATAACGAAGTTCATCACTACAAGACATTTGCTCCATTACCCACTCTTTTTTTGCATACTCCATATCATTTTTAGTTTTAACATTACTAAATCCATGAATAGTATATTCTTTTGCCTGAATGAAATCTAAAAAAATTGAAGGTTTCTGTCTTATGAGTTCAAAGCTATCCTTATATCTCTTTAAATCAAAGTGAGCAAGTTGACCATAGCTAATCTTAATTTTTTCAACTAATGGAACCCCCTCATTAATATCAAAGCCAATTGGAACATGAATCTTAAAAAGGCTCGGTTCAAAATAATTCAAGTAAATTTGACTCATTGTAGTGGTTGCAGTCCCTTCAATGAATGCTTCTACATTCATTGACTTCACATTCATGAGGAATGTTTCTCCTATGACATGTAAAAAGCAGTTTTCACATGCAATATCAAACTGTTCAAAATTAATTAGTGCACTTTTTGCAGAGTAAGTAATTTGTTGAATATTATTTCCTAGGAAATCTTTTACATCATCTACTGAATAATAAATTGGGTGATATTGCTCTGCTAAAATTAAGATGACTTGATGGTCTTGATAAGAATCAAGTAATTTTTGTAGATATTCTTTGGGACATTCTACTTTTTCTGCAGCAATAACAACACAAGAGTATTCCTGCATCATTCGCTTTAATTTATCTGCTTCATTGAGTGAATAAACCAAATTATTCATATTTTTTTTATACAAAAAAGCTTCTACATTACTAAAATGTTTATTTCTCACCTTAAAAATACGTTCATAGTACTCTTCAAAATATATCTCAATATCTTTTGTAAAGTTACAATGATCTCTTCTAATTTCATCATAATACACATCAACCTGAGGTTGACTAATCAACCCCAGGTCGTTCAATGCTTCAATTGAAAAATCTTGAATGACAGCATATTCATTTGAACCAAGAATATGTAAATCAAACTGCGAGAAAAATTCCACTGTCAATTTATCTACAAAGTCAGCTTTTTTGTACGTATTTAATTTGTAGTTTTTACTTACTAGTTTCATATAACCTCATCAATACTATTTAGAGTTTTTTCTTGAAAATAATTTCGCACCATCTCCCTGTGTGAAATAAAGAGCGATCCCTGAAATAATCATTAAGCACACTGAATACACAAATGACATCGCAACAGCATCAAGTGAAGTTTGTGTATTTGTTGAGTTCTTAATTACAATCCCTAATGGTTCTAGTAATGGATGAAACAAAAATACAGTCAAATCATAATCTGATAATAAGCTATTAAAATTCAATACCATTACAGAAATCATTGTAGGAAGAATCATTGGTATGATAACACGACGAAGTGTATAAAACTGTCTTGCTCCCATACACTTAGCAGATTCTTCTATTGAGTCATCAATTGAGAAAAATGCCGCTTTAATCATTCTAAATGAGAAAGGTAGTTTAATAATAATATACCCAAACAATAAGATTGCTGTAGTTCCAATTAACACTTGATTCCCCATAATCCACTGTGGTACATCATAAGTCATCATAAGTCCAAGCGCAATTAGCGTACTTGGTAGAAGCCATGGAAGAAGCAAGAAATATTCTAAACTCTTCTCAGCTTTGTTTTTAGCCTTTGTAATAATGCGTGTTGCGAATACTACGATGAACACAACTGCAATTGATGCTAATGCAGAATAAGTAATACTCACGATAAATGGTTCAGCAGCATCACTTTGTGTAAATAACTTCGACCAGTTTTCAAGCGTAAGTGAACTTAAACTCAGTGTTGCCGTACGAATTGTACGGTAGTCCATAAATGAATAAAGCGTAATAAGTGCGATAGGCACAATATAAACTAACCAAAGTCCCCAAGCTGTCACATACGATAAAATACGCAATCCACGATTCTTTATTTTTTGTTTCTTAAAACGTGTTTTTGTTTTTGCAATAGACATATATGTCCCACCAGATTCTACTTTATTCATAATTACAAGTAGAATCGTAGTTGCGATACCAAGTAAAATTGCTAAGAATGCCGCAATTTCACGTGAGTAAGGACTTTTCGCAAAATCGATAATAATTGGATTAATTGTTTGGAAGTCAGTTCCCCCTACAATTAAAGGCGCTGACACAGCTCCTAATCCTGTTAGAAAAGTTAAAATTGTAATTGCAAATAAACTTGGCTTTAAAATAGGTAGGATGATTCTGCGAAGAATATTCCATGAAGATTCCCCTAAGTTTTGAGCAGCTTCAACCATTTGATTATCAATACCTCGAATCGCATTCGTTAAGAAAATGACATGGTTCGATGTACAGGCAAAAGTCATGATAAACAATACAGCTGGATATCCTACAAACCATTTTGAATCCATGGTAGGAAACCATTCAACTAAAAAGTTAGTAATAATTCCATTGTTTCCATAAATAAATTGATATCCACTAACTAAGACAACTCCTCCATAAATAAGTGTCGTCATATATCCTGCTTTGAGTATTTTGGCACCTTTTAAATCAAAATACTCAGTAAACAATACCAATAGTACTCCGACTATGTTGATAGTGACTACGAGTGAGAAGGCTAAGATGAAACTATTCATCAACGCTTTCATTGCACGGGCAGAACCAAATACTTTACCAAATACTTCTAATGATAGTTGTCCATCTTTGATGAAAACATTCGACATTAAGCTTATGTTTGGTAGCACTAATAACGCAACTACAAACCACACTAGAAATATACGAATAACTAATCCGAAAGGACCAATTCGTTTTATAGCTCCAGATAATTTCTCTTTCATAAACGTTACCTAATACTGCATGATGTCATTCACATGAACATATATGTGAACTGTTTTATCACCAACTCCAAGTTGGTTTAAACCATCATTTTTTTCCATACTTTTTACAATTTGACCCGCAACTTCATATGAATAAACTGTGTGTGTTCCATGGTATGCAAAATCAATAATTTTTGCTTCCATTTCCACTACATCTTTATCCGCATTTTGACTTAAAACACGCTCATATCTTATGTATGCATTCTTATTTGGATCTAAAACTACATTTGCTTTCTTGTTTATTTCTTCAATGAATTCTTTGTTTAAAACATTGATACTACCAATGAAGTCACATACAAACTGTGATGCTGATTCATTATATATTTCATAAGGAGTTCCTACTTGTTCAATCTTACCATTATTAAATACTGCAATACGGTCAGAAAGTGTTAAGGCTTCTTCTTGATCATGTGTAACATAAAGTGTTGTGATATTTAATTCACGTTGTAATTTTTTTAATTCATCACGTAATCCTACACGCAATTTTGCATCTAGATTACTTAATGGCTCATCTAAACATAAAATCTTAGGTTCGCACACAATCGCTCTTGCTAACGCAACACGTTGTTGTTGACCACCAGATAATGCTGCAACTTGTTTCATTAATTGTTCATCAGTTAAGTCTACTTTTTTTGCTACATCTCTTACTTTTTTATCAATTTCTGCTTTTGGTAATTTTTTTACACGTAATCCAAACGCAATGTTCTCATATACATTCATTGTTGGGAATAACGCATAACTTTGGAATACCATTCCAATTTCACGATCTTCTACCGGTACATTTGTAATTTCTTTGTTATGGATACTAATTGTTCCTTCTGATGGTGTAATAAATCCCACTAGTGAGCGTAATGTTGTTGTTTTTCCACATCCTGAAGGACCTAAGAATGTAAAAAATTCCCCTTCCTTTATCACAAGATCTAAATCTTTCATTGCGACAAAGTCACCATATTTAATTTCTATTCCTTTAAATTCGATCATAATTTTATCTACTCCTATTTATTAAAATGAAGCGGTGTAAATTTTTACACCGCTTTGACTCTATAACTATTGTACGTACTCAAGTGAAACTTTTTCAATCCAAGCGTCTTGGTATTCAGCAATGAATCCCCAGTCAATTTCTTGTGGTTTACAGTTTTCTAGTAATACACGAACATTTTCTGGTGCTTGAGCTAACGCATCAGGGTGAGCTGGTGTTGTACCAAATTCGTTTGAGAATGCAGCTTGAACTTCAGCACTTCCCATCCAGTTAATAAATTCGATTGCTTCAGCTTCTTTATCAGTGTTGTTACATACTGCAAGTTGTTCAACTACAAATGGCATACCGATTTCTGGATAGATAAATTCGAAATCTGTTTCATAGTTTGTTTCGTTTAATAGGATTCCACTACCCCACATATTTACATAAGGCATTTCTCCATTAACTACATTATCCCAATATGCTTCTCCATCAGAAGTAGTATAACCATTTTGGATGTAAGCTTTTGCAACTTCCCAACCTTCTTCAGAAACTCCATGTTCTCCTTCTGGATCTGGGTAACGAGCTAAGATTGAGCTTAATGTTGTTTTAGCAGTACCACCAGTTAATGGATGAATTTGATATTCTCCAGGAACTTTTGTAGCTAATTCAGTAAGGTCAGTTACTTGTAAATCAGTTACATGTGATGGATCATAAGCAAAACCAAGCGGTTGTACTACGATTGGCCAATAATAACCATCTGGATCTCCATAAGCAGGATCTACATCAGCTCCCCATGTTGGTTCATATGATACTAATAAATCTTCTTTTTTAAGTTTTTCATAATCTACTGCACTTAATCCCCAAACTACATCTGCAATTTGAGCATTCTTTTCTGCTACTAAACGATTTGTTAATTCTCCAGCTCCAAGGCTTACTACTTCAATGTCAAACCCTGCAGTTGCAGCTTGTTCAATTAACCAGTCTCCACGACCATCTGTTCCCGAGTTAGTATACACTACAAGTGATACCTTTTCTCCTTCAGTTGTTTCTCCTGCAGTTTCTCCTGCAGTTTCTCCTGCTCCTTCTGTTCCTTCTTCAGAAGTTGCTGGTTCACTAGAACATCCCACAAGAGTCATAGTGAGTACCAAAAGTAATGCTAGTAATTTTTTCATTTTCTTTCTCCTTTAAAATGTATATACTCAGCTTCTGCTGTTTATATAAGACGCTAAGATAGCAGGCCAATCAGTTTGAATAATATCAAACCCCATATCAATGAGTTTCCCCCAATTGTCTGCTTGCGATTCTTCAATCGCCAATGTATCAGTAAGTCCACCAGATAAGTTAAATCGATCTCCTAAATCAATCGCATTAACCCATGTATAAAGTCCTTCATTTTTAAACTGTTCCATTTGCTCAGGTAATACAAGTTCATGTTGTAAGTTATCAAAAATAAGTTCCAATGCAACCAAGTTAATATCATATGATTTCATCATGGCAACTTCATCCATACTTTTAACAATTCCCATAAACATAACATTTGAACCACTCTCTTGAAGTTCTTGCAAGCGCTCAGGCATTGCTGGTGCTTTTAATAAGACATGATCTTGCATTTCACATTTATCGATCATGGCAATCGTTTCTTTCCAATAGAACCAAGAGCGATCCACATTAATCATGCATTTTCCCTTCAAACTGTTCAGCACATCCTCAAAACGACACAGTGTTCTACCACTAGTTTCTCCTAAGATATTTTTACAATTCAAAGCTTCAATTTCATTACTTGTCATTTGATGTAGTTCATTTGGTAACCCTACTTTTTCTTCTACATGTGTATGAAACCCATAGAGTACTCCATCTTTTGATGCCGCAACATCAATCTCAATCATATGAGCTCCACTTAACATTGCCGCTTTATATGCAGACAATGTATTTTGCAAGATATTTCCACCATAACTTCCACGGTGAACCGCAATACACGTTTTATTCTTTGTAATACTATCTTTTAATAATTTATTTTGTTTTATCATAATTTCCCTCATTCACTACTAATTAAGTATATCTTTTATGTATATAAAATCAATAACACTAATCATAATTTAACAATCTCTTAACATTTTCATTTTACTAAATTTTCAATACAATCTCAAGAGTTTTTAGTAACCGCTTACATTTTTTTACAAAGGAAAAACCTAAAATTACAAATTAATCCATTTTTTTGTATATTCTAGGTTTAGTATTTTTTAAAAATTAAATGTATCTGGATTTGCCCCTACACGCTCATCAGTATTTAATTCATTAATTTTATCCATATCTTCATTTGTTAAGTCAAAATCAAACAAATTGATATTTTCTTCAATACGATGTTTTGTCACCGATTTTGGTAAAACAACGATATCGCGTTGTAAGTTCCACTTTAACACAACTTGTGCTCCTGTTTTATTATGTTTTTTTGCAATTTCTTGAACTTCCGGGTGATTAATAATCGAAGCTCCTGTTGATCCTAACGGACTGTATGCTTGAACCAAAATATTTCTCTCTTTATAAAACTCTACTAATTCATTATTTGAGAATTTCGGATGTACTTCCATTTGGTTTACCATTGGTGTAATTGAAGCTACTTTCATCAATGATTCATAATGATGCTTGTGGAAGTTACTAATACCGATAGCACGTACTTTTCCTTCCTTATATAGTTCTTCAAATACTAACCATGCATTTTCATACCCCGTTGCTGGCCAGTGAATCAAATATAAATCTACATAATCTAATCCAAGACGTTCAAGGCTTGCTTCAAATGCGCCTCTTACATTTCCTTGGCGAATATCTTCATTCCAACATTTTGTTGTGACAAATAAATCTTCACGCGCAACATTACTTTGGGCAATTGCTTGCCCTACACTTACCTCATTACCATAAATCATTGCAGCATCAATATGACGATATCCTGCTTCAATTGCCCACTTCACTGCGTTACAAGTAGTTTCCCCTTGTTCTGCCTGCCAAACACCAATCCCAACACCTGGCATTTTTACATCATTGCTTAAAGTAAATTGTTTCATGTCTTATCCTCTTTCTAATTACTCCACTCAATTATAGCATCTTCTGCACCCCATGGGCTACCTAAAATACTATCTTCACTTTGATAAATTTTGATACGTGTTAACTCAGGATTGTCGGCAAATGCAGCCTCACCAATAAATTCTACACTTGATGAAATGACCACCTCTGTAAGTTGATTTCCTTCAAAGGCATGTGCACCAATATAAAATGTATTTGGAAAAATTTCAAGCTTATTAATTTGATTCTGGGCAAATGCATAATCTCCAATCCACTCGACAGTGCCTGGTATCGATACTACTTTAAGCACATTGTCTCTAAACGCACTATCACTTATCATTGTAAGTCCCTCAGGTAAGTCAATTTCACTGATTTGGTTATCATGAAATGCTTGGCTTCCGATCAATGCCACCGAACTAGGTATGGTCACCTCATTCAATTGATTTCCTGTAAAAGAGCGATGGTCAATTACCACGAGTGACTCTGGAAATTCAATAGAAGTTAAATCCGCATGATAAAACACATTTTGCGATATTCTACTCACACCCTCGGGCAGTACAATCGTTTTATCATCACCTGGATATTCATTTAGTATTCCATCTTCAATAACTAATCCTTCAGTGATTTTTGGTCCACTATTCATTGATAGTGCAAAAACAATCAACACAACTACAAATCCAATTCCAATCCCAGCTAAGATACGACGATCTAAGCCAAGGAACTTTTGAATTATTCCCATCCATTTATTTTCTTTTTTCTTGTTTACTAAGGATCCACATTCAGGGCAAAACTCACTTTCTTGGCTTATTTCTTTTCCACAATTTTTACAACTCATGATTTTCCCTCCTAATTTCCCCTTAATTATACTATATCTATATAATTCTTTACACACAAATCATACTATAAAAAAACACTCTTAATCGACTTATGCAATTAAGAGCGTTTTTTACATGTATTATCTTAAAAGTAAACTATACTCATCCCTTTTATTATAATTAATAATGGAAATAGAATTCATCGCTTAAAGGAGCATTCACCCCAATTTCAGAAACCCAAAGATTACTTCCTGCATTCCATCCATTTGCAGCAGGGGATGGATTTTCACCAGCCACTTCAATTATACCGCTATCGACATCAACCCTGAAGACAAAATGTTGTTTTTTTCCTGCTTCAGATAATGCCCCTATAGTATCTCCCTGTGTAATAATTGCTTCAATCGCATTTTGAAGATTATCCACCAAAGAAAGTCCATTAGAATGATTAATTCCTCGTAAGTTGGAATCGTGCGCTGACCCCACCTCTATAGATTGACCACCATTTGCAGTTAACCACGCGACTCTAATCAAGGCGTTTGAAGGAATTTCATTTTCCGGATCTGCAATTGCCGTCATCGTCGCATCCATAATTGATGTTGCAATTTCAAGATCATTGGATTCTCTTGAACGTTCTACATATGCGGTATACTGCGGGATCAGAACTGTTGCCAATACAAGTATTATTGCAACAACTATAACAAGTTCAACCATTGAAAAACCTTTATTTTCATTTACAATATTATTTTTAATTTTAAACATTTTATCCCCCTTGTCCTGCATTTACGCCCATATCCAACCACTCTTGGGGAATACCTGATATTTCTCCACTCGAAGAGTTAATTGTAAAAGTAAAATCCGTTTCTAAAGCAACTTTCGATTCACCGAGTTGTCCAATCCATTGGTTAGTTTTTGATGTATCATACCAGCCCATAACATCAAGCAGTGGCAATCTCATAGCATCTCTTATTGCTGCTTCATAAGAAGTTACATCAGGATCTACCTCTATAGTTCCCTCACTCCTCCATCCAACAACTACTGAATCATCATCCACTGAATGCCAAGTAACTGTAAAGTTTGTACCTGACGGAAGTCCATTGTTCGGGTCATTCATTACCGCTGTAGTTGCACGCATAATTTGTGTTGCAACTTGAACATCGTTTGCTTGTCGAGTTCTCTCGACATATTGTAGGTATTGTGTTGAGATTACTGTTGCTAGTACAGCGATTATAGCAATTACTATAACCAATTCCACTAAAGTAAAACCTTTATTGTTTTTCTCCTTAAATAAATTCATAACATCCCCCATTATACTCTTAAAAATAGCTTTTTTATATTTTAAAACTACGACAATATATCATATTTCTTTACTAAAGTCAATTAATCAAAAGTAAGTAACCTCTTGTTTTTTAAATCTAAAGTAAGTAACCACTTGTTTTTACGAGACTTTTTCACCCGTTTCAATACACTCTTGAACAAATACCATCACGTCCTTCTTTCTATCATTTTTACTTAAACAGAATAAAACCCACCCTATTGAGAGGTGAAGTCTTACTTCTCTCATCTACCTGGGTGGGTCTAAATTCCATTAAACAATATTGGTATTGAATTTGGTTTGGTATTAAACTTGCGCTATGAACTTACATTGCATTGTAGTCCAATGGTTTTTCTTCTTCATCAACTTCACGTTTTGAGAAAAGTGCAATGCTGATTTGAATAATCATAATTATTAAGAACAGAATTGACCATTGATCTAACCATGCAACTTGAAGTTTTGTGTTTTGTGTCACAACGAATAGGATGATTGATACAAAAGCCACGAGTATACTTGTGAAACGTAGTAACCTTTTATCATGTACCACATGTTCACTATTTTCTTCTTCCTCTTTGTTTTTTCTCAATAAGTCTACAATTAAGCCTAGGCTAATGATTGTAGAGAAGAGTGCGACAAGTAGGTTGAATAACGACCAGTGTGCACTACTTCCAAATAATGGTGTCTCCTCTTCACCAAAGATACTTTCAAATACTTCTTCAATGATTCCTCGTTCTTCTTCCGACTCACCTTTAACCTCAGTTGGTTGTGTAGGTTGAGTAGGCATAGGATTTGTAGTCGAAGTACTCCCTTGTTGCTCTATTGTTGTCATTTCATCCGACCCAGTTGTCGTTGTCGTGCTAGTTGCTGTTGTCGTTGTTGTAGTTGTACTTGTCGTTTCCTCTGGTAATGGTGTGATTACTGGAATTTCCTTAATGATATTTAAGTTTCCATAGTGCACCATTACATCATAGTTATCATTGATTAAGTGACTTGGCTCACCATGGCCAAGTGTAATCATTTCATCTTTAACCATGAAAGTTAGCCCTACATGGTCCACATAATTACCTACTACTCCATATATACTTGCATCAATAAGTACTGATGCAGTTCCTAGATCACCTTCTGTGATAATAGCATTACCTTTAGCAGTTGTAGTTGCATTAGTAATTGCCATATCAGCCAGTGTAGCAAGATAAGTAGTTGACAGGCTTACACCTTCTTTTGTGTTTGAGTCCCCTACTTTGATTACTACTGGACGACGTGTTACTTCCATAGTAAAGCTTGTCTTTAATGTGTTGAAGTTATCTTTAGAAATCACTACATGAATTTCTTTTGTATCTTTTACATTAAGAACACTTAGCTCTTCTAAAGTGACTTCAATTGTACACTCTTCATCTAAATAGTATCTTACTGTGTAATCACTTAATTCTTCACCATTATAAGACAATTTAATATCTTCTTGTGTGAATACAAGCGGTGTTCCATCGTATACTTTTGTAAAGAGGGAGTCATCTGAATCGATTTCACCATCTTCAAGTTCAGGATCTTCTGGAGTAATTGACTCGATCACAACATCTGCCTTCTCAATTACATAATCACCATTAATTACAGTGACTTCATAGTTTGATAAATCTGTATTTAGCCCGGCTTCTACTAGAGCCGATAGTTTTTCTAAATATGTTCCAACTACATCGAGTTTCCCATGCTCTACACCGATTTCTTGACGCACTACATCTATTAATAATTCTTCTGATTCAACTATTGATCCACTTGTAATTTCATAACCCTGGTAACCAAGGTTATCTTGAACTCCATATACTTTTGAATCATCATTTACGCTAATTGTTAAGTTACGAGGAGTTACTGATAGAGTAAACTCAATTTCAACATCTTCATAATTCTCTTTTTTAACCACAACTTTGTATTCATTTGTGTCTTTTACATCTTTTGCATTGATGTCTTTTTCATCCACAGGTTGCCAATTACCTTCTTGATCTTTCACAAAATATTCAACACTATCTGGAGTAATACTTCCATCTACTCCTTCAAATATTAATATTTCTTCATTAAAATCTAGAATTGAACCATCATACTCTTTAGATTCACTTAAATCATATGGATTTAATTCATTCTCAGGATTAACAACTGTAATATTAGTTTTTGTGATTGTAAAATCACCATTTTCTACGTTTACTTTATAGTTTGTGTTAGCTGTATATGTTGCACTTACTTTATTTACATATACGTTTGCATCTGTAGGTACTTCTCCAATATAAGTAGCACTTACAATACCTAAATCATTCGCATCAATTAGTCCATCAATTGATGCAATTTCAAATGTCGGTGTTTGTCCAAATTCGATTGTCTCATCTGCTACAGTGATTACTACTTCTTTTGCTGTAACTGTAATTGATGTATCTACATTCACATCTCCATAACTTGGATTTGTGACTTTCACTGTAATATTTGGCAATGATCCATCTACATCTGTTACTGTTGGTGGGGTTTTTGTGTATTCTTCTCCATCTACTGAGTACCACACTTCATCACCTTCCAGTAAACCTTCTACACTTAACTCATATTCACTTCCGTTATATGTACCATTTACTTCTGGTACACTCACTTCGCCACCTTCTGGTCTTCCAGTTGATTTTGTGATTGTATAATCTGCATTTACTACGCTTACTTTATAGTTTGTGTTAGCTGTATATGTTGCCTCAATTTGATTTGGATAGCTATCTACTGATGTAGGTACTTCTCCAATATAAGTAGCACTTACAATACCTAAATCATTCGCATCAATTAGTCCATCAATTGATGCAATTTCAAATGTTGGCGTTTGTCCAAATTCAATTGTTTCATCCGCCACAGTAATTACTACTGCTTTTGGTGTTACACTAGCTTCGACTTTTATCGGTTGCGAAGTTAGATATCCTTCAAGTTCTGCTTTTACATAGATGCTTACCTTGTCTTCAACATTCTTCAGTGTCAACATATCGAAATCCGCTAATGGCACATATTCTCCATTTAAACTATTACTTACATAGAAAGTTGGTTCTCCAATTAATGTTGACCCATCTTTACTTGTAGCACTTGGCAACCCTACAAGTACATCGTGTGCATTCCCATCGTATACTCCTTCATACCCTGTTGCAGATACGCTTAGTTGTTTTGATAAATCATCCACATAATACACTCGAATAATAGCTTCATCTGTTACTGTTTTTGGTAACTCACTTACTCGCTCACCATTAATACTATAATAATCAACAAGGTATCCATCAAATGATTTTTCGATTTCTGCATTACTTACATTGACTGCTGTAACTGAAGTTAATACTTCTTCACCTACAACATCTTTACTACTATCCATTTCATTATTTACATAATACTCTACTCGGTAGTTTAATGTATGCCACTGACTCAAATCCCTTTGCCAGTTTGCATAGAATATTTGATTTCCCGTTTGCGTATTCGATATCTCTGTTTTATAATCCACATCCTCTGGCATATTCGTGATTGTCCATCCTAAGAATTCGTAACCAGGCCTAAGCTTGTCCATATCCATTGCTTGTGGTAAGTGCGTTGTTTCACCTACAATATATGTTGTTGGCGATAGTTCTGTGAACTGAGTTTCATTTTCATCAAAATATTGAATCGTATACTCTACAATCGGTGCCTCAGTCACTAAAAATTGAACTGTATGCATTACTTCAACATCTGTGATATCTCGAGAATAACTTACTGGAAAACTTAAACTTTCAGTATATATCTCATAACCTACTGGAAGAAAATCGTCTCCATTCACTGTATATGTTCCCATATTTAACTTCGTTGATCCCTCATGCGCAAACTCACGTATAAATTTCACGGCAAATTCTTTTGAAACTACAATACCATCTACATTTATAAACTGACCACTATCATTCACAAGATAGTATTCAATACTGATATAACCTTTACCTACTGGTAAGCTTGGTTTTTCAATATCAGGATTATCGATAGGTGTTGTATCATCTTTCTTAGCTGGATTTCCGTCTACATCAATATAATTTAACTTGGCAGAATCATTTGTTTGGTATATTCCTTCGGCAAGCGATAAATCTTTCAACTTAATTGGAATTGTAACAGTCTTTTCATCAGAGCTGATCGTTCCAATATCTACTGTTACAGTATTACCTTCAATAGTAATTCCCTCTGGAAGTACTCCATCTGGAAACCTTGCCATATCGATTTCAAATTCTTCTGAAATAACATCAGTTAATACTGCATCTGTTGCAGCAAATTTAATCTGATCTTCTATTTGATCCAATACTTGTGACAATTCTCCTACATCATTCAAAATAAAGTAAAGTCCTTCAGTAGATTTGATCTTATTATTCAGAAGGTTTTGCCCACTTTCTGAAATTACACCACCTACATTAATCGCTACAGTATGAACTACTGCTCCAAGCTCTTCTAATTCTGCTGCTTGGATAGTCCCATTCCACTTCGTATCTCCTGTTCCATTTCCACTAATTCCTGGTTGCCCATCAGAAATCATAATTACATGAAGTGCTCTTCCGTTTCCTGTAGTTTCATGTGCATATTCAAGCGCTTTTGTAAGAGCAGAAGTATAGTTTGTTCCGCCTATTGCTTCCATATTGGTGATATATTGCTTTAAACTTGTTGCATCATAAGTAAAAGCTCTACTTCCAACAACATCTAGCTCATACGTATTGGGGTCATAAGCCTCTCCTTCTCCGGTAAACGGGACAAAAGCTATACGGTTGTTTGCACCTTCTACTAATAGGCCATCAATTAATGTATTTACTGATGATTTTGCCGTTTCCCAGTTAGTTGGATTTTCTACCATACTTCCTGAGCGGTCCAATACAATGATAACATCAGTTCCTGTCTCCACGGGTATCCCTGATAGTGCGAAAGTAATATCTGCTTGACCTTTAGTCGAATCAACCCATGCAGATTTCTTATCAATAGATACTGTTCCCGGTTCAATACCATCTTCAGATGGTTGAGGGATTACCTCATCACTAGGTCTATCATCTTCTACTACAACATAAATTGAAGTTACCGTATAATTGTGTTCAAATCTTAGTTCGATAATACCTGCTTCTTTTGCCTCAACTACAACTGTTGCTTTTGTATCTTCTTCATCGTAAGCATAGTGTAAAAACATGTTCGTAAAACCTACACCTACATATCTTCCATCTGGTGATGAAAATTTAGCAACAGATGATGACACACCAGCGGTAGTATTCATGAAAAAACGCAACACAGTATGTTCACGTTTATCTGGTGCATATCCAAAGTTATACGTGACTGTTTTGGTTTCACCTGCAGTCATGACATAAGGATCAGATGCAGTTCCACTTCCTCTTATTTCATCTGAATGAAACGAGAAACCTTCAGTCTGTAGTTCCTGTACCTGTGTAGTTGTTTGTGTACTTAGTGCATCTTCACTCAATGTTGTTTCAGTTTGTGTAGAGGTTGTGCTTGACAGAGCAGTACTTCCAGCACTTTGTGTTGTTTGTACATGTTGCTCATTACTATCACTCCCCTCAGTTGTCGGCTTAGATGTAGTGCTTGTATCCTCACTACTCCCGCTATTTTGTGTTGTTTGCGTGTGCAGTGCATTACTATCACTAACTTCAATTGTTGTGTTAGATATCGTGCTTGTTGTTTCATGACTCGTTACTTCTTGTGTTTCTTCTGATGTTTGCGTAGTTGATTCATTCGCATCAACTGGCAAATTAATCACCTGAAAACACAGTGTTCCAACTAATAAAATTATAAGTGCTTTCCTAAATATTTTAAAGTTGTAGTCAAATAGTTTCATGCTTTTATCCCTCTCATTTCTTTTTGCGGTAGATCATATTTACAATATTTTTTTGAATAAATACAGAATATTCGTCTATACCGAAAACGAGTTTACCATGCCTCAATATTGGAATCAATTGCGATACAACGCTTTTTTCTAGTAATATTTTCCAACTATGTAATTTGCATACAATATATGGAAAACAACATATTATTCAGTTATAAATGATAATATTTGTAACTGGAAAAGTTTAACTTATATGGATTTATATATTTAGTCCGATTTTGAAAAAATAAATTTTTAGACTAATTTGTTTTTATTTTTGCTACTATTGAAACATGAAAAAAAGCCAAATAAATTTCACTTAAGCACTTATCGTCCACTATGTTTTTCATATAAGTTATGAATTATTTGTTTTATTGATGGTGTTTAGAAATGTAGTCACTTTGAACTTAATTTTAATATGTTTACTTTATAAAAATTGTGCGATAATAGAATTAAATCGTATAATTAACATAATACTTAATATTATTTTATTTATATTTTTCACAATGAAATGAGGGGATAAGATGGTAAAAATTCTTGATGTTCAAAATGTTAAAAAAGTAATCGGAGGCAAAACAATTATTGAAGATATAAGCCTATCCATTGAACAGGGAGATATTCTTGGTTTTCTTGGCCCCAATGGAGCTGGAAAAACAACTCTAATTAAGATGATTACCGGTTTGTATAATATTAATTCAGGTCACATCTTAGTTAACAACATTGATTTAAGTCATCATCATGACCAAGCTTTACAATACATCGGAGCTGTAATCGAAAATCCAGAAATGTATCCGTATTTAAGTGGTTATGATAATCTAGTGATTTGTGCGAATATGCATTCAGGTATTACGAAAGAGCGTATTCAACATGTTGTCCGCCTTGTTAAGTTAGAGAATCGCATCCACGATAAAGTGAAAAAATATTCCCTTGGTATGAAACAACGGCTTGGTATTGCACAAGCTTTATTACATCGTCCAAAACTACTCATATTAGATGAGCCTACAAACGGTTTAGATCCAATGGGTATCATTGAACTTCGCGAAATGATTAAAAATTTAGCACACAAAGAAAAAACTGGAGTACTCATCTCCAGTCATATCTTAGGTGAAATGGAATTAGTTTGTAATAAATTTTGTATCATTGACAACGGAAAAATTATTTTTGAGGGACATAAAGATGATTTTGAAGAAGGTGAGTTAGAACAGTATTACATGGAAAAAACACAAGGTTCTAAAAACCAAATTAGATAAAGGTGATCATATGTTTATAAAACTACTAAAAAATGAAATCATAAAACAATTTAAACATATTGGTGTTTTAATTGCGATTGGGTGCATTCTCTTATGTGCAATGATTATTCCTGTCGGGTTAAAAATTCAATCTGAACAGGAGAGTTCACAAATTGATTATGTAGAAACTCATCATTCTTTGCAGTTAGTTCAAGAAGAATTAGCCAAAACTCCCTCCTCCCTATCAGAGGAAATCAGAAGAATTAACTATTTAGTAGAGGAATCTTACTTAATAATGGCCAAAGATATCTCACTTGAAACTTCTGATTGGCGAAGATTACTCATCGATGAATACAAACTCAACCAAGTGACGATGCAATACATGCAGCTTATAGTTGATGGAGTCGATCTTCAAGATATTTTGGATTATGGATATAACTATCATCACGATGATTTAGCAACAACAGAAACACTTACATTGGAAGAAATCCAAATGAAGATTAATGATTATGCACTCATCAATGAAGAATACGAAACAATCATTCTAGAAAGTGATTACCAAAAGGCCTTAGCTCTCTATATTGAGTGGAACTTAGAGAGGATTGAAATTCAGCAACAACAAATTAATAAACTTCAATTAGAGGATTCTACTGAATCAAATCAATTAGATATTCGCAGCTTTGAATCATCCATCAAAAATCTAATGGGCGACAATGATATTCTTCAAACTCGCATTGATGACCAGATTGCATATGATGCTACTAATTGGAAGAGCAACACACTTTTAGAAATGCAATATATTAATGCCCAATTAAATGAAACTATCATTACTGAAAGTTCATTCTACCACTACGGTGTGAGTAATTTTGACACTTATGAAGATTATGTTAAATCCGTAGAAATTAAGAAGAATCAACGAAGTGAGCGAATTGCACTCCTAGAATTCTCACTAGAAGTCAACCAACCCGCACTAGGAATCGAATTTGATGCAAGACAAAGTGTATATTATTCAAGTGAAGTCATAGTAATTTTAGTTTGTGGTTTACTCATTTTCATTGGTGGTGGAACCATTGCAAGTGAATATAGCCATGGAACAATTCGCATGTTAGTCGCAAGACCTGTAAGCAGAAGTAAAATTTTTCTTGCAAAAATGAGTATGCTAATTCTAAGTGGATTATCGCTCATTCTATTGAGCACTTTACTTAGTATGTTTGTAAGTGGCCTTATGTTTGGGTTTAATAGTTACTCGATTGATGTTGCCTCAATCACAAATGAATCCGTTGTCATTCAAAATTATTTTAGCTACCTATTCGGAGAAATTATTGTGTCTCTCGGTGGTCTTGTAGTTATTGTAGGTTTGCTTATGACTTGTTCAACACTCACTAAAAGTACTGTGTTCACAGTAGGTTTTATCATGATGTTATATAGTGTTGCCGCCCCACTCAGTGCAATATTGGCAAATACAAATATAATGCAATATACCTTCTTACCTTATTTGAATGTAGGTCTGCTTCGCCTAATACCTGATTTAAGTAATAGTTTTTGGGGACAAGGCATCAATTTAAACTTACAAATTGGTGCATTTACAATGACTCTATTTGGACTAGCCATCAGCACCATTGGTCATTACTTCTTCACAAAGAAAGATATTATGAATTAAAGCTCCTTTAGCAGTTTTAATTCTGCAAAGTTTACTTTTTTAGATCTACTTTACTTAGCAAAATAGAGTATTAAAAAAGCATTCTATTAGTAGTTTTCAATCTCCAAGTAACTTGCCTAGTGTTTAACCATATGTATTCAAGAGAACTCCATAAAAATGAGGTAGTACTACATGTAGTATTACCTCATTTTACTATTTTCTTTAATCTATTTTACAAAGGGGTCATGAGGCGCAGCACTATCAAACGGCAATTTCTTAGTGCCTTTTGCAACTTTGTTGATATTTAAAAATGCCCTCTTTGCCTCTTGTGTCCCATTATGTGATGTGAACACCTCTATATTTTTATCCTCTATTGTAGTTTTTAAATAGTTCAATGAAGCAATGTTCTCTTTAGTATTCATATTGTAAAAATCGAAAAAACAATAGCCTCCATTTTCATTTACTGCAATACTATCCCCTGTAAATAAATAACGGTCATCTACTAAATAGCAACTATGTCCCCTTGTATGCCCTGGTGTATGAAAACATTCAATCTTAATACCTGATATTTCTATCACTTCTTTATCTATTAGTTTAGTATATCGACCCTCAAAAATTACAGGATTTTTGAGCTTGAAAATACCAAACTTGAATCGCTTCTCTCTACCAAGAATCATATCTTCTTCAAATTCATGAATATAAACACATGCCTTTGGTGCAAATCGCTCTTTTGAAAGTAATCCGCCCACATGGTCAATATCGCCATGTGTTATAAATACTGACTGTATACCTTCATTCTTAATATTCAATTCTTCAAGCTCACTAAGTAGATTTAAGTCATTTTTATATCCAGCATCAATTGCAATTGATGTGTTGTTTTTCGTATATATAAACAGGTTAACGTCATTTTGCCTAATACAACTAAGGTTCTCATTTATAATTGAAGTCTTTATTGGATTAATTATTCCTGCTCCCCTTAGTTTATATGGCTTGATGCATTCTTGAAAAAATGTAATTAAACTCATAAAATCCCATCCTTTAATCTTAAGTTATTTCAATTACTCATTAATTTGTTATCCCTAGTTAACTTTATCATATCATATTGTCGTTGCTTATCCTACCTTTTGTGATCTAATAATTAGCACAGTTCAATCTTTCCATCAGTATATTCTTTGAGATAAGGGTTTTAATCAAGCTTTAATAATTGTATAGTATAATATAATTGAAAAATCTAAGGGGAACTTTTATATGAGAATACTACTTGCTGAAGATGAAAAAGATATGAATAAAATTATCACAAAAAAGCTCATGTCTGATGGTTATGTTGTAGATAGTTGTTTTGATGGAGAGGAAGCTCTGGACTTCATTTTGAATACAGTTTACGATGTCATCATCCTTGATATCATGATGCCTAAACAGAATGGATACGAAGTTCTTACAAAATTACGGACAAAACAGATTGATACACCCGTTATTTTTCTGACTGCAAAAGATGCTGTGTCAGATCGCGTTAAAGGTCTTGATTTAGGTGCCAACGATTATTTGATTAAACCCTTTTCCTTTGATGAACTCATGGCACGTATACGTGTAATGACAAGGCTTAAAGCAGGCACGTCCACAAACCTTTTGGTTGTTGCAGACCTTTCATTGGATATGAGTTCTCATATCGTAAAACGTGGGGATACTATCATTAATCTATCTGCAAAGGAATATCAAATCTTAAAATACATGATGCATAACATTGGAATTGTCTTAACTAGAGAAAAAATCGAAAATCACATTTGGAGTTACGAATACGAAGGGGGGGACCAATGTGGTCGATGTATATATCAGATACCTTCGCAAGAAAATTGATAATGATTTTGATAATAAACTCATTCATACAGTACGCGGCAGTGGCTACGTCATTAGGGAGGCTTTATGAAAAAAATATCAGCAAAATTAAAACTTACCTTATGGACTACATCACTTATGTTGTCCATGGCTGGAATTTTGATGACTTTGATGTTTTCTTTGAGTGAAAATATCGTTTTATCAAGTAGTAAAACACAACTTTCAAAAATTGTAAGCAACAATGCAGAAGAACTTGAATTTGATGATGGAAAACTTGACCTAGACGATATTGATTTCTTTAAAGAAGGTGTATATACCTTAATCTATACACAAGAAGGCGAACTTGTGTCGGGAAGCTTTCCTGAATATTTTATTACTGTCCCCCCTTTTAATGATAAACAGGTAAGTGAAATAACAGTAGATAATACACTATATTATATATATGACATGTTGTCACCTGTTGAAGACTATGCACACCCAATGTGGGTTAGAGGGGTCATTGCAGTAGATGCAGTAGCAAATGCCACCAACAATATTTTACTAATAGCATTATTCTTACTTCCTGTAATAATCCTGTTTGGCGCGTTCACTAGTTATTTTATTGCAAAAAGAACGTTCAAGCCTATTGATAAAATTGTAAAGACAGCAGATGAAATTAGTGAAAATGAAAATCTTTCTTTACGTATTAATTTAGACAATGAGAGTCCTGAGATTCAAAAACTAGCCGATACATTTGATAATATGTTTGAACGATTAGAAAAATCCTTTGAGAATGAACGACAGTTCACATCAGATGTTTCACATGAACTAAGAACGCCAATTGCAGTAATTTTAGCACAGTGCGAATACGCTATTGAAGAAAATATTTCATTGGAAGACAAGCAGGATGCACTTGATACAATCCAAAGGCAAGCTTATAAAACTTCAAAACTCATATCTGCTTTATTAAACCTTACTCGTTTAGATAGTGGTATCGAGAAGGTTGAGTTCAATGAAATTGATTTAAGTGAACTTACAAAAGAAATATGTATGGAACAAAAACTGATTGCCCCTGATGGGATTACATTTAACGATGAAATATCACCAAACATTAAAGGCAAATTTGATGAACCGATGTTTGCACGACTGCTAAATAACCTAATAAGTAATGCATTTAGATATCGAAAAGAAAATGGTGTAGTAGAGATTGCACTATATGAAAAGAACAACGATATCATCTTATCTGTAAAAGATAACGGCATTGGCATATCAAAAGAAGATCAAGATAGAATTTGGAAAAGATTCTATCAGGTAGATACTTCAAGAACTTCAAATGAGCATTCAAATATGGGTTTAGGTCTCTCTATGGTAAAACAAATCGCAACACTACATCATGCAAAAATTGAATTACAAAGTGAATTGGGTGTAGGAAGTACATTCACTGTTATATTTCCAAAATAAAATTAAATGTTTTAATCTTACTTTAATTTTTCTACATTATAGTAATGTTGTACTACAAAAGAAGAAAGAGAGGTAATTCATTATGAAGATGAACAAAATATTTAATTTATTAGCCCTAGGAGTTTGTATAGCTACTCTTACAGGATGTACATCAACTTCCAACAACACCCAAGACTATATCAGTGAGGATCAAGCAAAAGCGATTGCACTTGAACATGCTGGAGTGAGTGAAAGTGAAGTTTCATTCGTACTTAGTAAATTTGATTTAGATGATGGTATTGCAGAATATGAAGTAGAATTTTATAGTGACAGTACTGAGTTTGATTACGAGATTGATGCGATTAGTGGTGAGATTAGAAGCTATGACTTTGACATGGAAAATAAGCCAACTACTACCCCTGCTCAACAAGATAACGCTACAAACCAAGACTATATCAGTGAAGACCAAGCAAAAGCGATTGCACTTGAACATGCCGGAGTGAGTGAAAATGAAGTTTCATTCGTACTTAGTAAATTTGATTTAGATGATGGTATTGCAGAATATGAAGTAGAATTTTATAGTGACAGTACTGAGTTTGATTACGAGATTGATGCAATTAGTGGTGAGGTTAGAAGTTATGACTTTGACATGGAAAATAAGCCAACTACTACTCCATCTCAACAAGATACCGCTACAAATCAAGACTATATCAGTGAGGATCAAGCAAAGTCTATCGCATTTGCTGCAGCATCCATAAATGAAAAAGATGCAGAGTATGTGAAATGTGAGTTTGACTACGATGATGGACGCGCTGAATATGAGGTCGAATGGAGCATTGGAAGAACAGAGTATGAGTATACTATTGACGCTATTGATGGTTCTATTAGGGAGTATGATATTGAACAAGACGATTAGTTAAAAATAAATCACTAATAATAAAAGGTGTAGACTAAAAAAAACTTAAATCTATACCTTTTATTTGTTTATCTTGTTTCCTGTGTCTTCAAAAAATAGTTTTATTATTATGAATAATCAAATTGAAATTCAACCCCTGCACTTGATGAATGATTAATTTCATGTTGCATTCTTAAACGAATTTTAAACTTATTTTAAGTAAGTTTAAGGTTTATGATATAATTTTGTATAAAGGTGATATTATGCGATTATTATTATGTGAAGATGAAATAGAACTCTCAAATGCCCTTGTTAAGATACTAAAACATTTCAAATACTCAGTTGATGCAGTTTTTGATGGTGCAGAAGCACTACTCTACTTAGAGACTGAAAACTATGATGCTGTGATATTAGATATCATGATGCCAAAAATTGATGGGCTTACTGTATTAAAAACAATTCGTGATAAAGGTAATTTTGTACCTGTAATTATGCTTTCAGCAAAATCACAAATAGATGATAAGGTTGCTGGCTTAGATTTAGGCGCAAATGACTACTTATCAAAACCATTTGAAACAAAAGAACTGCTCGCAAGAATTCGAGCGATTACAAGAACGGCTAGTGAGAGTACATCATCAATCCTCACTATTGGTAACATTCATTTAAATCGTAGCACATTCGAGCTTTATTCAGATAAAACTTCATTTAAACTTGCAAACAAAGAGTTTCAAATAATGGAAATGCTCATGATGAATACTACTCATGTCATTCCAACAGAACGCTTTATGGAAAAGATTTGGGGCTATGATAGTGATGTTGAAATAAACGTTGTTTGGGTACACATTTCTTATCTTCGAAAAAAACTAACTTTACTTGATAGCTCAGTTAAAATAAAAGCAATGCGCAACACTGGATATTCATTGGAGGTTTAAAATGCTTAAAAAACTTCGCTGGAAATTTATATTTTTAACAACGCTTATTAGTATCATAGTTATGATACTAATCGCTTTTGCAATTAACATCATAAATTACAATTCGATCATATCTTATGCAGATGAGGTTTTAGAAATTCTAATTAATGATAACTTTGGTACAAATTCAGAAACACCACCTCCACATAGAGTACCTAGAGAGTTCACATTTACAACAAGATTTTTTATAGTACAAACGAATGAAAATAATGAAATTGTTTATATTGATACGAAAAATATAAGTTCAATTTCTACAGAGGATGCCATGACATATACAGAAGAAATATATGCACTTGGTGAGACTGGAGGGACTTATAAAGATTTCAGATATATAAAAAATGAAATCTTAACAGGATATGAATATATATTTCTAGATATCGAAGAAGACATCATTGGATTTGAGAATTATTTACTTTATTCTGTTTTAATTGTTGGAATTGCAATCATTTTTATTTTCATTTTGGCTTGTTTACTTTCAAAAAAAGCCGTTTCCCCAATAGCTGAGAGCTATGAAAAGCAAAAAAGATTCATAACTAATGTCAGCCATGAATTTAAAACCCCACTTGCAATAATAAAAGCCGACTGTGATGTTATTGAGATTGATCATGGTGAAAGTGAATGGACATACAGTGTAAAATCACAAATCACAAGATTAAATACATTAGTTGAAGACTTAATCTCGCTTGCTAGATTCGATGAGCAAAAATTGAGTGTTCCAAAAACTATCTTTTCACTCTCTGATGCAGTAAATAATACTTTGAACGATTTTACACCAGCCATAAAAAATGCTCAATTAAGCTTCACTTCTAACATAAGCCAAAGTTTAAATTATTGCGGAGATGAAGTATTCATAAAAAAATTACTGTCTATTTTAGTTGAAAACGCAATTAAATATAGCAAAGGCACCTTAAAAGTAACTCTTGGTGTTTCTAGAAACAGAAAAGTTTTTGTAATCGAGAACTCATGTGAGAATGTTGAAATTGGTAATCATAACAACTGGTTTGAGCGTTTTTATCGAGCCGACGAATCGCGGAATGGCATAAAAAGTGGATTTGGGATAGGTTTATCAATTGCAAAATCGATTTGTGATAAACATCGAGCTAAAATCAATATTGACAGTAGAACAGGAAAAGAAATCAAAGTCACAGTTGTTTTTTAGTACGCTGTATAATCAAATATCTAATTTCATTATAAATTGAACAATATTGCCATCAAAAAGAAGTCCTTAAAAATTAAGAACTTCTTTTTTTGATATAGATCAATTCAATCATAAAAAATAATCTACTAAACTTACTTAAAAATTTTAAGTAAGTTTAAGGTTTTTCTTCTATAATTCAAACACGGTCGAAAAAGTACCTGAGAGGAGACAAAGATGCAAACAAATTTCAAACGCCATGAGCTTAAATATAAATTAACAATAAAGCAATACGAATTGCTATTAAAGAATATGACAAATGACATGCAACTAGATGAATATGGTCGACATAAAATCAGCAATATATATTTCGATACTGAAGACTTTAGAGTTATAAGGCAATCCTTAGAGAAACCCAAATATAAAGAAAAGTTAAGAGTGCGGTGTTATGGAACTCCGTCGGAAGAAAGTATAACCTTTATCGAACTAAAAAAGAAATTTAATGGTGTCGTATATAAAAGAAGAGTATATGATAATCAAAAAAATGTGCTAGCCTATTTATGCAATAATTCTGACACAATAGAGAAGTCACAAATTTTAAGAGAAATTGATTATTTTAAACGCAGTTATACAAATATAAAACCAAGAGTTTATTTATCTTATGAGAGAGAAGCATTCTTTTCAACAAAGGACGAAAATTTTCGGCTAACATTTGACTTTAATATTAAAACACGCGACAACAATGTAGGCTTTTATGAGAGTAAAGATGATAAAAAAGTATTATCTGATGATTTCGTCCTTCTTGAAGTTAAAACAGTACTAGGTTTACCAATTTGGTTTTTGAAGTTTATAAATAAATATAATATTTATAAAACTTCCTTTTCCAAATATGGTACAGCCTATCAAACTTATTTTTCAACCCAATTCATCAACAGTTTAGGAGGAACAGCAAATGCTTAACGAATTATTTAGTGGAATTTTTGAAACCACATCCACCATGAACATTTCGATTGAAGATTTCTTCATATGTATGCTAACATCAATACTTTTGGGTATTTTTATGGCTAAAATATTCTCATTTAAAGAAAAAAGTTCTAAAGGATTTATTGTAACGTTAGCACTTTTACCAATTTCAGTTACAATGGTGATTATCATGGTAAACGGGAATATTGGTGCTGGAGTAGCAGTTGCAGGTGCATTCAGTTTGGTACGTTTTCGTTCTATGCCAGGGACTGCCAAAGAAATCGTGGCAATATTTACTGCAATGTGTGCTGGTCTTACAATAGGTATGGGATACATTGCTTATGCAGTATTATTTTCAATCATTGCCTGTCTTTTTGCTTTAATACTAAACACCACAAAATTTGGTGAGGAAAAAGAGAATGGAAAACGTACTCTACAAGTTACAATACCTGAAAACTTAAACTATACGAATGTCTTTGATGATATTTTTGAGGAGTTTACCTTAAACGCAAAATTATTATCTGCAAAAACTACAAATATGGGAAGTTTATTTAAACTGAGCTATGATATAGAACTTCGTGATATTAAAAAAGAGAAAGAATTCATTGATGAAATTAGAACACGTAATGGAAACCTTGAAATTATTATTGGTAAACATGAGTTATTCATTAACGGTCTTTAATGAAGGAGGATTAATATGAAAAAATATATTGCAATTTTTTTAGCAATTTTAACCACAACTATAACTGCTTGCAGTGTAAGCGAGAGTTCAAATACGATAGAATACAATGAATCAGAGCAAAATAATGAAAGTTATACCGAAGAACTTGAAAATGATATAAATACCGAAGTTGTAATGAATACAGAACCAATTGAATTTCCTACAGATGATTACTTAAGTGATTTAGGATCAAGCCTCACCTTTTCTGATGGAGATGATATCTATATCACTGAAAGTGGTACTTATGAATTTACAGGAGATTACTCAACAAGCACAATTAGTGTCAACGTAAACAAAGAAACTGATGAAGGAGTTGTTTACCTTGTATTGAACAATGCGAATATTACAAGTGAAAACTCAACACCGATTAACATCATTGAAGCTAAAGATGTTGTTATTGTCCTTCAAGGAGAAAATACTATTACACAGGGTGAAATCACCACGTCCGATGAAGAATTTCCTTCAGGTGCCATTTATTCAAAAGCAGATACCGTGATTACTGGTGATGGTAATCTAACGATAACTACTGCATACAATGATGGAATTAACTGTCGTGATGACCTTATTATTGACAGTACGACAATTAAAGTATATGCTGTTGCAGATGGAATTTTAGGTAAAGATCTTCTTGCAATCTCAAATAGTGATATTACTGTGACTTCAGGAAAAGATGGACTTAAAACATCGAACTCAGAAGAAGTGGATAAAGGAAATCTGATTATTACAAGTGGTAACTTTACAATCGTATCCGAGAATGACGGGATTAGTTCTGAACAAATTTTACAAATTAATGGTGGAACATTTGACATCACAAGTGGTGGTGGTTTTGTTGAAGTTTTGAATGAAATCACACAAGGAGAGGGATCTGGTAACACTGTTTCTGTAAGTAGTCAACTTGAATACAGCATGAAAGCACTAAAAGGCTTAAATTTAATTTTAAATGATGGTGAATTTATTATCTCTTCCTATGAAGATGCCATACACTCTAATGGAAATTTAACTATCAACGGTGGGATTTACAATATCCTTTCAGGTGATGATGCACTACACGCTGACATTGATTTGTTAATTAACGATATCAATTTAATTGTTGAAAATGCATATGAAGGCATAGAAGGATCCACAGTCACAATCAACGGTGGTAACATTTCAGTGAATGTACTAGATGATGCAATAAATGCTGGCAGTGAAACCGGATTTGTAAAAATTACTGCTGGTTCAATTTCTCTCCAAGCCCGCGGCGATGGAATTGATTCTAATGGTGATTTAATCATAGAAGGTGGAGAAATCATCATTGATGTTGATGCTATATACGCGGGTGGTGATAGCGAGCTCGACGTAACAGGTATCTATAGTATTTCTGGTGGTACAGTGGTTGATGAAAATGGAGAAGAAATTAGCCAACTAGCGCAAGCTACTGGTCAATTCCAAAGACCCAATAGACATTGATTCTTCATCTAATGATTCTTTAGACTTTATCTTGATGTGTATATACAAAAAGACCTCATCATTGCGATTTATACAGCAATGATGGGGTCTTTCAATTATGATGATATACTCAAATAAGGAACGATCGAGCTTTTATCATTTACTATGCAATAGAAATTTTATACCACTGAATCCTAATATTGTGTTTTCATCCCGTCTAAAATTTAAAAATGATCCACATATGTTTACTTTAATATTACTGTTATCAGCTAAGTTTGCAAAGATATCATCTCCTAAAATCATAGTGTTTTTTAAGTTTTTAAATAGATTTATTTTGTCTTTTTCTGTATTCATATAAACAATATGAGTTGATGCCTTTTCAATTTTAGATAATTTATGATTACAGATTGCATGAGTAACATTCATCCCGCACTCTAACATATATTCTCTTAAGGCTAGCGCTTTGTCATATTCTGCATAGATGACAACGTCTTTAGCTTTTATTTTTTCCATGTTTCATTTTTTTCATAATCATTTCAAATTTATTTGGCATCTTAACGTTTGCAACTTTTGATACTTGCTCAAACCCATATTCTTCATCATGACCTTTAAAATGATTGGTTTGTACAATATCAACAGGTACATTATATTTTCGAGTTGCTTCGTTTGCGATTGAAGTAAAGTCCTCTCCAATGATTTCAACAATACATGTAGTAATTAAAAATAGAGTTATTGGCTTATATTCTAAAAATAATTCATCAATTGCATTTTCTACTTTGCTACAACTACCAAATGTTACATCGTGATTATCTAAGACAACTGAAAAACAATTCTCCCTCCACTTTTTAATGTTTGTGTTGCTTTAGTATAAGTAGTACACTCTTCTGTACCAATCACAAGCATGTATGCTCCATCTATCATTGATACTGCACTAGATGCCCCCATTAATGGGCATTTACACATTCCGTTATCTATATCCATAAATTTTCTCATAAGCCCTCCTATTCATTTGTGCTTCTTGTTAAGATTTCATCAGCTAATTCAATATAATCTTTTATCATACTTGACTGTTCAACAAATTCAAAAATTGTTCCTCCTAAATTTTCGGCAAATTGGATATCTGCACATCTTGGTATTTGTTTAATAATTTCAGTATTCATCTCAAAACATGCTTTTTCGACAATTTCTCTCTCATTCTCTATATCTTTTGAATTTAAAATAATTCCTGAAAACTTAGCATAAGAGCGTTTCTCAAAGTTTTTAACTGCTCTTGATATATTGTCTGCAGCATATAATGCCATCATCTCCCCTGATGATACGATGAAAACCTCTTTAGCATATCCATCTCTTATAGGCATTGCGAAACCACCACAAACAACGTCTCCCAATACATCATAGATTACAATATCTGGTTTATATGTCTCAAAAGCATTTAGTTCTGCAAGTTTTTCAAATGCTGAAATAATACCACGACCAGCACATCCGATTCCAGGAGTTGGCCCGCCGGATTCGACACATAGTACTCCTCCAAAATCTTCAAAAACCACATCTTCAAGATTTAAGTCATCACCCTTTTCTTTTAGCATACTAAGTACTGATGGTATTATTTTTCCATTCATTAAATTTTTTGTAGAGTCAGCTTTTGGATCACAACCTATTTGCATTACTTTTAATCCTTTTAATGCCAATGCAGCTGATAGATTTGAAGTCGTTGTGGATTTTCCTATTCCACCTTTTCCATTAACTGCAATTTTTCTCATTTTTCTCCTTCATTTACTTAGCTATACTAAGTATTTTTTCGTAAAATATATGTGCATCTTAAAGATGCACACTTTTTAACAGTTTTTATTTTTTAAATATATATTTACTTTATCAAGTAATCGAATTAATTCTTTGGTATCATTATCGCCTAAACTTTCAGACAAATCACTTAGAAATTCAAGGTGTCGGATGTGATTTAACTCCAAGTAAGTTTTCCCCAAATCAGTAAGCGATAAGAGCTTTGCGCGTTTATCAATGGGTGACACTATCTTTGTAAGCAATCCTTTTTTTATTAGTCGATCAGCAAGCGTAGTAACTGTGGCTTGAGAAATCCCAATAACATCACTCATTACAACTAGTGTTGGATCTTTATCGAATTTTTTATTATAGTGATGTACAAATCTGATTAATGAGATTTCACCTGTATGGAGATAATCATCATTTTTAATCATATTTTTTTTGTGTTTTTGCATGCGTTTCTGTAATTCATTTAGTTTCTCATCTAACATATTTATATCTTTCATCACAACACCTCAATTACTTAGTAGTACTAATTAAATCTAACATATTTATTTTTCTTCGTCAAGTAAATGGATTTGGGCTTATGTTACTCTATTAGAAATTTAATCCTGCTAATTATATAATACACTAAAGTACTCAAAACAACATTGATCTACCATGCGTTAACTTCCTACTTTGCATTTAACAATTTATATCTATGTATTTTTCACCACTATAAAATTAAATACACACTGAACTATTCAGAGTGTATCTACCTTAATTATTTCTGGCATGACTGTCCAATATAGATGCACACATCAATTCGAACTTGAGTTGAACTTGCACTTGATTAGTAGTGATGTATTAATTTT
>CAYJEY010000006.1:0-113859 GCA_964369385.1 uncultured Holdemania sp. | reverse complement strand
TCAAGCATATTCTCAATAAAGATACCATATCCTACAGTTGGCTGATTAGTAACCATATGTGTTACAGCTCCTATGAGTTTTCCATTTTGGATTATAGGGCTTCCGCTCATACCTTGTACAATTCCACCTGTAATGTCGATAATACGTTGATCCACAATTTCAAACTTGAAACCCTTAATACTAGGAGATGATTGATTATAGATATGTGTAATTCGAAGCTCAATCATCTCAATAGATTGCCCATGTATTACTGTGTACATGTGAGCGATGCCTGGTGTTATTTCATATTGTGATGCTACCAGTACAGTTTTAGCATTATCTGGAAGTGTTACATAGTTTCCATAAATCCCAAATGGTGTATTGAGTTGTAAATTACCTAATACAATATTTGTATTCATACATGACTTGGCACCAGGAGTACTTGGTGTGCTTTTTGAGATATGTGATACAGATGCCAATAACAACTCCCCTGCACTCACTTCTGCAATGATCCCAAGGTCTTGCTCCATCATCTCATGTCCTAAAGCACCATATGTTTTATTTTCAGGATTGTAATAAGTGACAGTACCGATACCCTTTACTTGGTCTTTAACATACAATCCTGTTTTATATATTTTTTCATCTTCAAGATAATATACATTCAATTCTTTTTTTAGTGTATTTCCATAGCGAATGATTGTTACTTCGTATGTGTGGTTCGATTTTTCACTAAGCGATAAAAAATGATATAAATCATTCAATGATTCAATAGAATGATCTTCTATCGCAATAATTTTATCGCCAATTTGTAGATTAGTACTATTGATAGTAGTAATCCATTCGCCATCAATTTCAAAATCATACATTCCTGTCACAACAACACCTTCATAATCTGCGACGATAGATACAGTATCACCACCTAAAATTACTTCTTCATCTTCTGCTAAAACGGTTATTGGAGTTAAAAAAGATAGACTTAATATAAGTAAAATTTTGAATTTCATAAAATAAAAACTCCTTTCATCAATAGTTTGATTTCTAGGAGTTTAATTATTAAAGTAATATTTACCTATTTGCAAAAATAAATAATTGCACTTGCCCCAGGGCCAGCATGAGTACCAATAGTACTACCAATCGGATATATATTCCCTGCATTAATACCTTTAGTTGCCAAGAAGTCTTTTAATGCTACAGCCCCATCTTCATCTTGAGTGTAAGCAACAGCAATTGGCATAGTTGAATCAATTTCAGTATCATTTTCAATTTCTTTATATAATGCTTCCATTGCTGCTTTTTTACCACGACCTTTAGCTACCAGCGCAACTTTACCATCTTTAATTTCAATAATTGGTTTGATTGATAATAATGAACCAGCAAAGCCAGCAACTTTCGATAGTCTTCCACCTTTTACTAAGTAGTCAAGTGTGTTCATCATAGCCTTTAAGCGAATACGTGGTTTCAATTGCTCGATTTCATTTACAATATCGACACACGCTACCCCTTCGTCACGACGTTGGCATGCAATATCGATTAATAAACGAACCCCAACTGTTACATTGTATGAATCAATCAGATAAATGTTATCATATTCAACATAGTTTTTTGCCAAAGTTGCACTTTGAAATGTACCACTTAATTGACTAGATAAAGTAATTACGATAACTTCGTCCCCTGCCGCTTTTGCTTCCTCAAACAATACAATGTAATCATTTGGTGTTGGTTGCGATGTAGATGGCAAAGAATCTGCTTTTGATAGTTTACTATAAAACTCTTCCATCGTGATATCTACACCATCACGATATTCTTCACTCCCAAAAATAACCTTTAATGGTACAACTTGCACATTTAACTGTTGTGCGTCAGATTTTAATAAGTCACTTGCTGAATCTGCAATAATTCTAATTCCCATAGTATACCTCTTTCCTAATTTATAATAAATAATTTTTCATAGTGTGTCAAACTAAATTAAAACAATGACATTTGATTGCGATCTTGCATTCCTGCAAGAACACCAAGTGAATCCAATTTATTCAATAATGTGGTACTTAACGCAGTACGATTCACAATGTCTTCTTTTGATAAAAATTCTGCTTTTACACGCTCATCTACAATTGATTTTGCAACATTGTATCCTAGACCATCAATTACTGTGAATGGTGGAACAATTGTAAATTTATCTGTTTTACTAACAGTAAAATTGTCAGCGTCAGATTCATACAAATCAATATTCCCCATGCGATATCCGCGGGCTAGCATTTCAATGCAACTTTCAAAAGTTGAAATTAACTGAATTTCTTTTGTAGAAGGACGCAATTCTTTTTCTTTTGCATTCATCCGTGATGCAATATCATCCATTCTTGCTTGTATTTTTTGATAGCCAGCACTCATTGTCTCGATTTCAAATGCATCGCATCGTAGTGAGAAATAACATGCATAATAATAATGTGGATGATGTACCTTAAACCATGCAATACGTACAGCCATGATTACATAAGCCACTGCATGGGCTTTAGGGAACATATATTTAATGCGACGACAACTTTCAATATACCAATCTGGCACATTGCAGCTTTTCATCGACTCAATCCACTCATCTCGAACACCCTTCCCTTTACGTACACTTTCCATGATAGTAAAGGCTTGCTTAGGTTCAAGTCCACTATGAATTAAATAAGTCATAATATCATCACGACACCCAATAACTTCTTGTAGTGTTGCAATTTGGTTCTCAACTAAATCTTTTGCGTTATTTAACCAAACATCAGTTCCATGTGATAATCCAGAAATAATGACAAGATCAGAAAATGTTGCAGGCTTTGTCAACTCTAACATTTTTCTTACGAAATTAGTCCCAAACTCAGGTAGTCCAATTGCCCCGGTTTTCTCATTAAAATACTTTGGATCCGCTTGAAGTGCATAAGAAGTTGAAAAAAGTGACATTGTTTCTTTGTCATTCATTGGAATTGTCTTTGGATCTATTCCCGAAATATTTTGAAGCATTCGCATCGCTGTAGGATCTACATGCCCTAAAATATCAAACTTTAATACATTATCATGAATATCATGGAACTCAAAGTGAGTTGTTAGCCATTCAGATTTTGTATTGTTCGCAGGGAAATTGACTGGTGTAAAGTCATGCACATCCATGTAATCTGGAATAGCAATGATTCCACCTGGATGTTGCCCAGTAGTTCTTTTTACACCTTCACATAACTTTGCTAAGTGTTGTGAGAAAGCTTTATTTAGTCCAATAACTTCTTTTCGTTCAAAGTAGCCTAATACATATCCTACCGCTGTTTTCTCTGCAACAGTACCTATTGTTCCAGCACGGAAAACATTTTTTTCTCCTAGTACTTCTCGAATGTAGGCAAATGCACGCTCTTGGTACTCCCCAGAGAAATTTAAATCTATATCCGGAACTTTATCTCCTTCAAACCCTAAGAAGGTTTCAAAAGGAATATCTTGTCCTTCTCCATTCATCATAAAGCCACATTTTGGACATTCTTTAGACACTAAGTCATATCCTGATGCTATTGATCCGTCAGTTATGAATTCACTGTACTTACACTGAGTGCAAGAATAATGTGGAGCAAGTGGATTTACCTCAGTAATTCCACTCATCGTCGCTACAAAGCTAGAACCAACCGACCCTCGTGAACCTACTAAGTAACCATCATCATTACTTTTCTTTACTAGGAGATGAGAAATATAGTAAATTACTCCAAAACCATTACCTAGAATACTGTCTAATTCTTTTTTTAATCGTGCTTCAACAATAGCAGGCAAGAAATCACCATACTTATCTTGTGCTGTTTTATAACAGATATCTGTCAACAACTGATCTGCTCCTTCTATCTTTGGAGGATATAAATCATCATGAACTGGTTTAGTCACTTCACAATCATCTAAAATAGCATTCGAATTGGTAACGACAATTTCATAAGCTAAGTCAGGATCAAGCCAAGAAAAAGCCTTCAACATATCTGGTGTTGTATAAAAATGTTGATTTGGTGCAATGATATTTTTACGTTTCACATCATTCATAATATAAAGTGGATGACGAGCTCCACCAATCCCCATAGTATTAATGAAGATATCACGTAATAACTTTTGCTTAGGATGTACATAGTGAACATCTCCACTAGCCACAACGATTTTACCCTGTCTTTTACCAGACTCAATAATCCATGTTAAAATTTTACGCAAGTGATCCATAGAATCGATTTTACCTTCATCCACCATTTGACGATAGTTTTCTAGTGGTTGAATTTCAATATAATCAAAGAAGCTTACTGCATCATCTAAAGCGTCTTGTGATTTAGTGAATGCAGTATCAAACACTTCCCCATTTAAACAAGCCGAGCCAATCAATAAATTTTCACGGTATTCATTGAGTGTTTGTTTGAACACACAAGGTACTGCTAAATTCTCTGAATCACTTTCTTTTGAGTTCGCCTTACCAGTTACTAGTAATGTATCGGTATGAGACAGGCTAATCAATTCAAATAAATTTTTTAGTCCTGCTTGATTTTTTGCTAAGACACAGACATGTTGTTTAAAGTTTTTAAGTTGAATCTCTTTTGTCTGAAGTAAATTAAGTTGATCAATTGAATCAATCTCTCTCTTACGACATTCAGTAAACATAGGTTGCAGCACTTGAGCAAGTACTTCTGCATCATAATCGGCACGATGCGCCCCTTCAGAATCATAACTAATTGATAAGAAACGAGCAATAGCACCTAATCGATTACTCTTACGATTTGGATATAGTGCCCTTGCCAGTGCTAAAGTATCAATGATAGGATGTTGAAGTTTATCCATTCCAATTCTTTGTAGTTTTTCATTAATGAAATCAACATCAAATGTTGCGTTATGAGCAACTAAAATACTTCCTTCCATGAAATTTAGTATTTGATTCACCACATCTTTAAATAGCGGTTGCCCTTCTACATCTTTGGTACTGATTCCAGTTAATTCTGTAATATTCATTGGGATTTTACATTGCGGATCAATGAATAATTGAAGGCGATCTACAACCTCGCCATGTTCAATGATAACTCCCCCAAACTCAATGATTTCGTTATGTCGAACACTTAATCCAGTTGTTTCAATATCAAATACGCAATAGCGTGATTGTAACAAAGGTGCTGGTTTTGGTTGATATACAATGTAATCTTCTTGGTCAACAACATATAGCTCTGCTCCATACACAACTTTAAAATCACGATCAGGATTTGCCTTAAGTAACCCTCTTGCACATCCCTGTGCTTTTGGAAAGGCTTGTACAACAGCATGATCAGTAATTGCAATACCGCGATGCCCTAAAGAAAAAGCATGCTTAATCAACTGTTCAACAGGCACAACACCATCCATTTCAGACTTATTTGTATGAGTATGTAATTCAACTCTTTTAACTTTGGCATCATCGATAATTTCAGCCTCATAAGAGTCAATTTTTTCAAAGCGTCGAACTTCAAATACAATTTCTTTATCGAAAGAATAATGATCTATTTTCAAATCTCCATAAAATTCGTATTCTTGGCCATCTTTAAAGCCGTTTATTTCATCAATTGATATTGCTCTTCCTTCAAAAACTTTAAATTTGAGTGCATCTTGCTCATCATAACCAATCAAAGTACAGAGAGTTTTATTATTTCTTAATACTCTTACCTCTTTAGAAGAAACAGTTGCCCTTACTTTGACTTCTGTCATTTCCTCTTTACAAGCATATAAAGGACACATCGTATAGTTTTTATATGCAGTTGGTCGATAAGATTTTTTGTTAGGAACTTCCACTTGTTTAACTTGAGGAGGTTCAACTACATTTAACTGAATTTCATTCATTTTAATTGTAACTTCATGATACTTAAACAAGACTTGATATGAAATACCAGCTTTCGAAAAAAACGCAACAATATCCGCTACCTGTGATTGTCCACTATCAATTACATATTGATCACCACTTAGTAATGTAACTCGATGGTGTTCAACAATAACATTACATTTAGAAAAGATCTGTTGATGTTTTGTAGCATCAAACAATTTACCATACTCTTTTATTTCACGCTCATCCAACTCACAAGCTATGCTTGTGATTGATAAGTCAACTTGTCCTAAAAATTGATCAGTAAAAAAACTTGTAAGTTCATTATAGACAAAAAAAGGCAATGCTTGATCCACCTCTAATGAAATACATATTCGATTTTCGTTTGCCGATAAAGCATTTTTTTTCTTGTAAAAAACTTTGTCTATAATGCGGGCATTCATAAGAATCGCTGTTGTTTCCTGACTAAAATAATTTACATTTAATGGAGAGTTTGTTAATAAATTTTTCATAATTTCACCTGTTTTATATTATATCATAATCCTACTAAAATAATGATATGAATTAATGAAAACTTATCAAATGTCTAAACTCTCCTGTGGTATAATATTTTTAGTAAAGAAGAGGTGTAAGTTATGATATCAGCAATTATTGACTTAGGTTCAAATACAGTTAGACTTTCGATTTATGAGTGGAAAAACAGTTCATTTACTCATTTAATGAGTAAAAAAGAAATGGTAGGACTTGCCAGCTATATTGACAATAAGAAAATGAGTGAAGATGGTATATTAAAAGCCTGCAAAACAATCAAACGCTTTCAATCTATTTTATCTGGCTTCCATATCGAAGATGTTCATGTTTTTGCCACTGCCCCACTTCGAAATATTACAAACACTCAAGAAATTATCGAACGAATTTATGAGGAGTGTCATATTCGCGTTGATGCCATTTCTGGCGAAGAAGAAGCACGCTTAGATTTCTTTGGTGCAAAGAGCACAATTGAAGATGAGTCTGGGTTAATCATTGATATTGGTGGAGGGAGTACAGAAGTAGTTTATTATGAAGATGGAGCAATCATTCAAGCAGTAAGTATAAATGAAGGTTCGTTAAGTTTATTTCATAAATATGTTGAAGGATTATTCCCTACCAAAGATGAAGAGAATCAGATAAAAAAAGTGATTAAAGAATTATTCAAAGATTCTCATTTTGACACAAGCGTTGATGTAAAAAAAGTTGTAGGTGTAGGAGGTACAATTCGAGCATCTTATCGTCATTATGGTGCGCTAATTAGTGAAATTAGTGAAACAAAGAGCTACCCTTCAAGTCACCTAAAAAAACTAATTAAAGAAATTAAGAATTGCTCAAAACAAGAATTAGGTAAGTTACTAAAAAACTCCCCTGAGCGAATTCATACAATACTTCCAGGTTTGATTATTTTGGAAACAATTGTAAAACAATTTAACGTTGAAATGATTTGTATTAGTGAGTTTGGTGTGCGTGAAGGATACTTCCAACAGAAAGTTATGGGTAAATAACATGAAATCATCTGCAGTTAAACCCATCTATACACAAAACCGTGAATTATCATGGCTCAAATTCAATGAACGTGTTCTCATGAAAAGTTATGATAGTACCATTCCTCTTATGGAAAGATTGAATTTTCTTGCAATCTTTTCTAATAATCTAGATGAATTTTTTATGGTTCGAGTAGGTGCATTACTTGATATGAACATAATTGAACCACAACACCTTGACTCGAAGTCACATTTGACCTCACTTCAACAATTAAATAAGATTTATCCTCAAGTTCAAAGATTGATTGAACTTAGAGATGAAATTTATAAATCATTAAATTCTCATCCTCAGCTCTTTGAATATAAGCAAGTGCAGTTATCTGATTTAACCAAAGAACAGCGAAATATTGTAATAAAACAATTTACTAACCATATTTTCCCACTCATTCATAGTCAAGTTCTGGATTCTCACCACCCTTTTCCAAATGTTCACTCAAAACAGCTCTGTGTTTTGTTAGCACTACAAAGGAAAAATAAATCCACTTATGGCTTGATTTCTATTCCAACAAATATCCCACGCATTATACCTACAGGATTTCATCAGCAATACATCCTTGTTGAAGAATTGGTAAATGAATATGCTTCAAGTTTTTTTGAGCATTATATTGTCAATGAGAAAGTAGAATTTTGTCTTACAAGAAGTACGGATTTACATTTTGATGATGAAATTGACCTATTAAATACTGACTTTCGCATGGGAATGAAAAAACTCATAAAAAAACGTTTACGTATGTCAGTGGTACGCTTAGAACTTAAGGATGCAATAAGTGATGTATCGCGAAATTTCTTGTTATCACATACAAAAATAAACGAATCTCAAGTTTTTATTACATCAACACCACTAGAGTGTCGCCACTTATTTAAAGTAATATCAAAGTATGAGCGTGCTGTACCAGAAATGTACTACCAACCTCATACCCCTGCATTAAGGCCAGCAAAACTTACGAACATTCAACGAATTTTCAAACAAGATTTACTATTATTTTATCCATTTGAACACATCAATTCATTTGTTGACTTGCTTCATGAAGCTGCTCAAGATAAACGTGTTACATCAATCAAAATTACTTTTTATCGTATTAGCAACCCTAGTAAAATAGTAGAAGCACTTGTATTAGCTGCAGAAAACAATAAGCAAGTTACCGTAGTCATGGAACTAAAAGCACGCTTTGATGAACTAAATAACATTGACTATTCTGTAGTGTTAGAAGATGCTGGGTGTCATATCTGCTATGGATTCGAAGATCTTAAAGTACACTCAAAATTGTGCTTGATAAGTTTTTCAAATAATCAATACATTACTCAAGTTGGAACTGGTAATTATAATGAAAGTACCTCAAAAAAGTATACCGATTACTGTTATATCACATCAAATGTTGTGATAGCACATGATGCGATGGAAGTATTTGACTCAATTATTAAGGGAGTAGAACAAATAAAAACTAACTTGCTGTTAGTATCTCCTACTACACTTAAGCCAAAAGTACTTCAATTGATTGATGAACAAATCGCACTAAAAGAAAATGGCTACATATTTTTTAAATTGAACTCACTTACAGACCGTGCTGTTATTGATAAACTCATTGAGGCTTCTCAAGCAAATGTCAAAATTCAACTTATAGTAAGAGGCATATGTTGTCTCCTTCCAAAAGTAAAGGGATATAGTGACAACATTGAAGTTCATAGTCTAGTGGGTCGGTTCCTTGAACATTCACGAATTTATTGTTTTGGACAAAAAGCAGAAAAACTATACATTTCTTCTGCAGATATGATGACAAGAAATACTGAACGTAGAATTGAGGTTGCTTGTCCAATCCTAGACACTCAAGTTCGTAGTGCTATTATTCATCATATGGAAGTTTTATGGAACGATAACATTAATGGAACACAACTAATGAGTGATGGTTTATATTATCCAATTAGTAGTTCGATTAATATTGATTCTCAAAATCAGTTTATTGAAGAAGCACAATTTCAAATACATCAAGACACTCATATTCCTATTACATTATTTGAACGCTTTAAACGATTATTCTTTGAAAAATAGCCTATCCAGTTGGATAGACTATTTTTTTATTTGCGTACTTCAATTAATTTTTCATTTAATTCTTTTTCAATTTTTGCTAACTCATTTTCCGCAGCTTCACGTCTCGCTTTACCTTCAGTTTGGATTTTTAACACTTCATCCAGCGTAGAAATCAATGATTGATTTGTATGAGTTAATGTTTCCATATCTACAATACCACGTTCAGATTCTTTTGCAGTTTCAATTGTAGCCATTTTCAGAGTATCTGCATTTTTCTTAAGCAAATCATTTGTCATATTTGTGACTTCACGTTGTGCTTCCATCGCCTGTTGTGAATGAGAAACACCAAGTGCTAACACCATTTGTGTTTTCCAAAGTGGAATAGTATTAACTAATGTTGACTGGATTTTCTCAGTCATCAATGTGTCATTATTTTGTACTAAACGAATTTGTGGTGCCATTTGGATTGAAACCATACGAGTTAATTCTAAGTCATGAATTTTCTTTTCAAAACGATTTATTGCATTGGCAAGATCATTTGCAGCTTGTGCATCTTCAGGTAATCCTGTTGCTTTCGCTTTTTCTTGTAAAGTAACTAATTCAGTTTTTTGAACTTCCTCAAGTTTTTTCTTACCTGCTAGTATATACATAGATAATTCTTTGAAGTTAATTAAATTCTTTTCATACAATTGATCCAATAAAGCAATATCTTTTAATAGTACGATTTGATGTTGTTCAAGTATTTCGCAAATTTTTTCAACATTTACTTCAGCATGGTTATATTTTAATTTTAGGTTTTCAATTTTACTTCCTGCTTTTTTAAAGAAACCAAAGAATCCTTTATCTTCTTCCTCGTCAACTGAAAATCCTTTTAATTCAACAATAAGATCTGTTAGTGCATCTCCAACTTTACCTAAGTCTTTTGTGCGAACATTTTCTAAGGCATTATCACTGAAATCAGCGATTTTTTGTTGTGCTTGCGATCCATATTGAAGCACGATGTGATTTGACGTAATATCAATTTGTTTTGCAAACTCTTCTACAGTCCTTTTTTCTTCTTCAGATAAATTATCATCTGTCAATTGAGGTTCTACAACTGGTGTTTCTTCTATTTGTTCTTCCTCATTTTTTTGCGGTTCTAAACTCAAAGTAATTTTTTCTTCACTCATATTCATTCTCTCTTTCCATACAATAATATCTTATCTTAATTCTAATGACTGTCAACAGGTAGTTCAAAGTCTTCATACAATAGTTGTGAAAAATCAGCATCTGGATTACTCATAATGCGTCGAGATTGATTCAATATCGCTTTCTCAACAAGATTTCTGGCATAACGGGCATTACCACTAGAAAAGTCTTTTTGGCTTTGTATAGCCTCAAAATGAGCTAATAAACGCGGATTTGCAAAAACATCAATAAAATAATCTTGAGACTTAGCCATAATGTGAGAGATGTCTAATAATTCTTGTGCATTATAATCAGCAAACTCAATTTTATTTGGGAATCTTGAGTTGAGACCGCTATTAGCTTCCAAGAATATTCCCATCTCTTTTGAATAACCTGCAAGTATTACAATGAACTTGTCCCGATAATCCTCCATTGCCTTTACAAGTGTATCAATTGCTTCTGTACCAAAACTATCATCGTTCCCTCGGTGCAGTGCATAGGCTTCATCAACAAATAGCACACCCCCTAATGCCATATTTACTTTTTCCATAGTAAGAGGTGCAGTGTGCCCTACATACTTACCTACTAAATCTTGACGACTAACTTCGATTAATTGTCCTTTTTCAACAATATCTAGTGACTTCAATATTTTACATACTGTTCTAGCAATCATTGTTTTTCCAGTACCAGGATTTCCTAAGAAAATCATATGCTTACTAATGTCACTGACTTTTAACCCCCGCTTTTTTCTAAACTGCTGGACTTGCATTAAATCATAAAGGGAGCACAGATAATCTTTTACCTCATCTAATCCAACGATGTTTTTTAAGTCATTCTTTAAATCATTTATATCATACATATCTTTTGGTTGAAATAATTCCAGCGCTTTTGAATGAAGTAGCACTTGGTTATCATATGTACATGAAATTAATTGAGGCAATGTAGCCTCATGTAATTTTAAGTCAACGAGCTGATTGTGTAAAATTTCTTCTATCCGAGATAAATCACTCAATATCTCTGCTTGATTAAGTGAATCTACAAGATAATCACTGATTTTTTGATCAAATACTAAAGTTAGTTGCAGTTGTTCACTGATGCGTTTTTCAAACTTTACAAAGAATTCTTGAACATAGTGTTCAATCTGTTTTCTCTTTAATGCTTCAAATGAATCAATAAACTCTAATTTAACTAACACATCATTTACAATGACTTTCTCAAGAGATTTTTTTGAATCAGTTTGAATCACAAACAATTTATCTTGTATATACAATGTCTTTATCGTTTGTTTCACTAGTGAGCTTGTAACTTCTTTGAGTTGTTGATTCGCAATTTGATATCGTTTATTAAGTTCTAACTTACCACTTATCATCACTTCACATAGTTGATCGATAATTTTTTGATGAGCTCGTTCTAAGTTTTTAATGAGTACAATTGTACAATCACTCTGTGCCATTGCATACATATCTTGAACAAACAAAGTCTCTTGTGTACTATCTACATATTTACTCATGTCGATGACTTCAACATGAGGAGAAATTATGAGTCTAGATTCAGATAACTTCTTTGCGAAAAATTCGATCATACGTTCTTGATGATTAATTTGTTGGCCACTGAGCACTAATCTTCCAATTATTGTTTCCTTTTGATTTGAGTAATACTGCCGCATAATAACATGACTAATTTGCTCAACCTGATTTTCAAATCCGACAAACGAATGTGACGCTTGTTCTTGAATTGAAGATAACTGAACAATTGCTTCTTCATTAGATAATTGATGTTTCTGAGTAGGTTTTATATAATCATTCGTAATATCTTCTTCAAACTGTAAATATTCTTTTTCACTCATCACAGGCGTTTCTGCAACATCACTTATTTGATTAAAATCATAAGAAGGATCAACTAAGCGAGCATTTCTTTTTTTTGTACTTAACACTTCTCTCAATAAGTCTTCTTTTAATTGTCTGTTGTTCTTTTTTTTCATAATTCGAACTCTTTCTCTTTTGATAGTCGCAGCACAACTTCTTGCAATAAGACATCCTTTGATTCATGTATCAACTTGATGATATGTTTACAGGCATCGTGATATCCATCACGATATCGACTAGTCCCCTCTTTTGTCTTCATCTTTGCGATAATTTCAATCACTCTATCAATGTTTAATCGATAAATTTCAAGTTGCGGTAAAATAAGCATAATAGCTGCTTGATGACCTTTGCGATAGTTTCCACGATTACGATCAGTATACTTGAATGTTCTAATTTGATAAAGCACATAAAATAGTCGACTCTTCTTTGCATCTTCTTTGCTAATATGACTCAAAATTTCATCATTGTGCTGTTTTTTTGTTTCTTTATCATTAAATGCTCGATTAAACTCACCATAAATAAAATCGGCAGTTGAATCATATCCTTTTTCATGAATTGTCTCCTTAAAATTCTTTTTCACTCCTTGGATGCCTTCTTCAAACTTATCACTTACTTTTTCATCAAATAAGTCATCTAAAAATTCATAATCTTTCTTCTTAGCCACTATTTACCCTCCTCTTTGAAACTATGGATTGAGCCGTCTTCAATAAGGCCATCTTTTCTTAAGATGGCTTCTAAAGTACTTATGTCAGCACTCATGTTATCTAAATCTTCCTCATAAATAGAAGCTGAAATTGTCTTCATTGCCTGTTGAATAAGCGAAATAGTTTTTAATAATCGCTCACGCGTAGATTCTAATTCCTGCATATGAGTCATTGATTTTTCTAGTGTGGCATAACTAGCTAGTATTTCAACTAAAATAGGTAAATAATAAGAGAATAACTTTTTAAGTTTATCCTCACAATCAGGATAATGCTTTTGTAAGAATTGAATTTGTTTTAAATGTTCAATCGTTTTACTTAAATCTTGATTTACCTTAACATCTTTAATTAACTGACTTGATGCAGATAACGAGTTAATAAAATATTCAACCTTGCTAGTGCTACTTGGGGTTGGTGCAACCTCACTTGGCTTTTGCTGTGCTTGTGTTGTTTGAGTATACTTAACAATAACAAATTCTAATAACTTATTATAATAGTCAACATACTTTAAGCCAAGTTCATCTACACTACATATTGTTTCCTCATAGTACGACACAGTCAAGTCATCAAAATTAGTAAATTGATTATCCTTTGCCTCAAGTGAAATTTCAGGTGTTATCTTTACTTCTCCATATTTATCGATTGTGCTTTGTAGAACACTTTTAAGAAGACTCAGTTGTGATTTTGATAAAGAAGTTCTCCGCTTCCTTAACTCTCTCATTTCTTTTTCCTTCTCGCGATCACTTTTCCATTTTTTTAATGTTTTTTTAAAGATAGAATTTAGAATTGAAGCAAGAAGCCAAAACACAAATATATCACTAAAATTTAAGTTAAGCGGACCACTAAAAAAGAATAATCCGACAATAATGAAAAATATAATACTTGATTTCATGTTGATCCCCTCTCAATACATTTTATTATATCATAAAAAATTTAGAGTTAAAAATATTTAGAAAAAAGTAAGCGTATACACTTTTAATATACAAATACATAGAAAACCCTTTCAAAATGTGATTAAATAATTGACATTCTAGTAAAAAAAAAGTAAATTTAAGTAAAGAAAGCCGAGGAAAAAACATGATTACTATCAAAGATATCGCAGAAAAAACTGGTTTGTCATCTGCTTCAGTATCACGAATCCTCAATCACGACCCTACTTTGAAAGTCCCCGAGGCTACACGTAATCGTGTCCTTGAAGAAGCAAAAAATTTAGGTTACATAAAAAGAAAATTCAATCGCCGCAACAACTATAAACCACTTCGTATCGGAATTGTTCAATGGTATTCAATGGAACGAGAGTTAAGAGACCCATTCTACTTAGGAATACGTATCGGTACGGAAAACGCCCTAAACAAAAACAATGTAGAAATTGTGCGTTTCTTCAAGAATGATGGACAAAAGTTAGATTTAAATTCATTGGATGCATTGATTTGTATTGGAAAATTTTCCAAAGAAGAGATTGCAGAATTTAGAAAAACGACAGAGCATTTAATTTTTGTTGACATGGATATGGAACGTATTTATGTAAACACAATTTGTTTGGATTTTAAAAATGCTGTAATCGACATCATGAATCACTTAGTAGGACTTGGGCATCGCAAAATAGGATTCTTAGGTGGAATAGAATCTACTTCTGACAATGAGGAGTACATCGATAAACGTCGTCAATATTTCGAGGACTATTGCAACCAAAATAGCATAAGTTATAAACGATTTATAAAACAAGCTGAATTCACGCTAGAGTCAGGTTACGCAATGATGAAAGAAATGATTACGAGCGGTGAATTACCTACTGCCATATTTGCAGCTAGTGACCCCATTGCATTAGGTGCGATGCGAGCACTATCAGAATACAATTTGATCATTCCTCATGATATTTCAATTATCGCCTTCAACAATGATCCTTCCAGCGCATTCAGTAACCCGCCACTTACTACAGTGAATGCACCAAGTGAGAAAATGGGTGAAATCGCTGCAATGACTTTATTGGAGATGCGTTCTCTTAAAAAAGTATACCCAAGAAAAATTGTTATTCCTTGTGAATTAGTGATACGTGAATCATGCGGGCCAAGAAAATAAAAAACAACACTCAATGTGAAGTGTTGTTTTTTTCATCAGTTTTTATCTGCTAAGATTTGAATCAAGTAATCCATTGCCTTAACATAGCTTTGGACACCTTCGCCTGCAATTTGCGCAACACATCCCATTGCAGCGTATGAATGATGTCGAAAAGTCTCTCGTGAATGAATATCTGAAAAGTGCACTTCAACAACTGGAATAGGTGCAATGGCCTTAATAGCATCTAAAATTGCAACGCTTGTATGAGTATAAGCAGCCGGATTTATAATGACTCCGTCTATTTGATCAAAGTATGCTTGTTGAATCTTATCGACAAGTACACCTTCATGATTACTTTGCTGAATAATTACTTCAAGATTTCTCTCTTTTGCCGCATCTTCTAGTGTTTTAACTACATTCTGATATGTCATTACACCATAAACATTTGTCTCACGAATCCCAATCATATTAATGTTTGGGCCATTTAGTATTAATATTTTCATTATCTCCTCACTTATCAAATCTTTTTCTTCGATTTGTTGATTGCACAAACAATCTTTTCATTTCATCTATTTGTTCAGTTTCTAATACTTGTTTAAAATGAGCTAGTTCTTGCTGAAAATCGCTAATTTGTACAAGCAGTTTCTCTTTGTTCATAATAAATAACTGAGACCATAAATGTTCATTAATTTTGGCAATTCGTGTAAGGTCTCGAAAACTATCCCCCGTATAATCGACCAAATGAGTATTGTCATTTGTATTCATTAACGTTACTGCTATTACGTGAGTTAATTGTGATAAAAAGGCTATCATTTCATCATGTTCATCTACACTTAGAGTTGAAACTGTCTTGAAATTAAGTATTTTAGCTATGTTTCTAATAGTTTCAATCGCTTTAAACGTATTTTCATCGGTTGGTGTAATGATAAAATTAGCATTTTTAAATATTGAAGGATCACTATACTCCACTCCACTAACTTCTTTCCCCGCCATTGGATGTGAGGCAATAAACTCTGCATAACCATCTAAAAGTTCTTGTATATCTTTTGTAATCGCCCCTTTTATCCCGGTCACATCAGTAATGATGGTTCCTTTCTTTATGAGCGGCAACGCATTTCTTACCCAGTCAATGACATCACATGGATATAATCCTAAAATAATGATATCTGCCTTTTCAAGTAGCTTTGTTTCCAGATGAGTAGCCCCATTCTTTATCCATTTCTTTTCAAGGGCATACTGAATGCTTTGTGGATTAATATCAATTGCCTCAACGTGAACTCCTGCTTCACTTAATCCACGCGCATAGCTACCACCAATTAAACCTAAGCCTACAATTAATACACTAAAATCAGTTTTCATCATCAAGTACCTCAACACGAATACCCAAACTTCTTAAATCATCAAAGAATCCAGGATAACTTTTAGAAATACTTTCCGCTTCACTAATTGTAATGGGACCTTGCGCCATAGTTGCACCAATCGCCATCGCCATAACGATACGATGATCTTTATGACCACTAACTTCAAGGTTTCCTTTCCAAACTGAAGGACCTTCAATGAATACTTCATCATAAGTACTCGAGATGCGAACACCTACCTTTTGAAGTTCACTCTCCATTGCAGCAATTCTATCACTTTCTTTAATGCGAAGACGTCCTGCATTGATCATTTTCACTTTCCCATGAGCAAATGAGGCAAGAACACTTAAAATAGGACCTAAGTCTGGACAATTATTCATATCCATCACTGTCGCATGTGCATTTGATTGGTGAAAATGGTACCCACCATCAATTGATTCTACATTTAAATTCATTGCTTTAAAAATATCTAACAACTGTTTATCTCCTTGTAGTGAATCATGTGATAAACCAGTACAACTTAAAGATTGATTAATAGCCCCTAATACTCCAAAAAATCCCAACTGACTATAATCACCCTCTACACACTCATCGTGGGCAATAAATCTTTGATTTCCAGGAATGACTAATGTTAAATCATCCTCGAAGTAAGCATGAACACCAAATTTTTTCATCATTTGAATTGTTAAGTCAACATAGCTCTTTGACTCAAAAGGAGCACTAATATGGATGCGTGAATCTACTTTGCAATGTGGTAATGCAAGCAGTAAACCTGAGATGAATTGACTAGATACATCACCGCGTATAGATAACTCCCCACCTCTTATTGCCCCATTAACTTCAATATATTGTTCATTATGCATATAACGACAACCCTGTTGTTTAAAGATTTCTTCATATAAAGATTGTGGACGTTTAAGTAATCTATTTTTTCCAACAAATCGTACGGGTTGGTCGCAAAGCGAAAAGATAGGTATGAAGAAGCGCAATGTTGTACCGGATTCATTACACTGAATTTCTCGCGCGCTTAAATGATTAAAGTCTGGAATTCCTTCCACAACTACATAATCATCAAACATATCTATTTTTGCTCCTAATGAGCGCATTCCTTCAATCGTTGTTTTAATATCTACAGAATAATCGACATTTGTAATCGTACTTTTTCCTTGTGCTAAAGCTGCACAAATAATTGCCCGATGAGCCATTGATTTGCTTGGTGGTATTTTAATCGTATTAGCTTGAATTCGTCCTGGAAAAACTTGAACTTTCATTAAATTTCTCTCCCTACCGCAGATGCTACAATACGTGCTTTTTCAACTAATTTTTTAAATTTTGCAGGCTTTAAGCTTTGTGCACCATCACTCCATGCACACTCTGGTTTATCATGAACCTCAATTATTAATCCATCTGCGCCTGCCGCAACTGCCGCAAGACTCATCGATTCAACAAGCTTCCAATCGCCTGTTGCATGAGATGGATCAATAACGATAGGTAAATGCGTACGCTCTTTAATTACTGGAACAGCACTTAAATCGAGTGTATTACGTGTATACTTTTCATAAGTGCGAATTCCACGCTCACATAAAATGACATTTGGATTTCCATTTGCCATGATATACTCAGCAGACATAATCCATTCTTCAATTGTATTGGCAAGTCCGCGTTTCAATAATATTGGTTTTTTGCAGCGCCCAAGTGCTTTTAACAATTCAAAGTTTTGCATGTTTCTTGCACCAATTTGAATTAAATCTACATGTTCCTCAAACTCATCAATCTTATCACTACTCATTAACTCAGATACAATTGGCATTCCTGTTTTTTCTCGCGCTGAGCACATTGCAAGAATCCCTTCCGTTTGCATTCCTTGAAAAGCATATGGACTTGTGCGCGGTTTATAAGCACCACCTCGTAGCATCTTTGCACCAGCATCTTTCACTTCACACGCGATTGTCGTAATTTGGTCTAAGCCTTCTACTGAACATGGCCCTCCCATAATCACAATTGGTTTATTTCCACCTATTTCTAGATTCCCCACTTTGATAATGCTATCCTCTGGATGAAATTGACGATTGGCAAGTTTATATGGAGCAGCTATTCGTGTTACATTTTCAACACATTCATGAGCTTGAATTTTACGTTCATCTAATGATGCAGTATCTCCAACTAGACCAAATACATCATGGTTTTCTCCTGAAATATAATTAACTTTAACACCTTGATTTTCTAACGTTAATCGTAATTGTTCAATATCTGTTTGTGATGTTCCTTTTTTTAGTGTAATAATCATAATTAATTCTCTCCCTTTTTTATTTTAATACATTGATTCACAGCTTCCATAATTGATGAGTCATTTATAACTTCTTTTTCACCATATTTCTTGTAAAGTGGTAATCGTTCTTTATAGAGTGCTTGTAACTGTTGGCTATTTTGACTCAGTGGACGATCACTACTCATCACTAGTTTTTCATATGGTCGATTAACATAAATAATAATTCCATTTTTCATTAATTCTACGATATTTTGTTGATTTTTTACAACTCCACCACCACAGCTAATAATACAATTTTGGTGACTTGAAACTTCTTGAATAATTTTTGATTCTACTTGACGAAATGCACTTTCGCCATACATATTGAAATACTCTTTGATGGACATTTGAATATGCTTTACAATCAGTTCATCTGTATCAATGTGTTGCATATTTAACTGTCTTGCAAGCTCTCTTGCAACACTTGATTTACCACATCCTGGCATCCCAATCAATACAAGATTGTTTTTTTCTAATTCCATCTGAGTTGCAAGTTGAATAAGTGTTCGCTCATCAATTTTTGTTCCATTGAAATATTCAATTGCTTTCACTGCTTGAGCGACAAGCATAAGTAATCCACCAGCAATCTTAATTCCTAAAAGTTGCGCTTGTGCGAGTAGTTGAGTTCTATTTGGATTATATATTAAATCAACCACAGCACTGAGTTTTTGAAACTTTGTAAGATCAATTGGAGATTCAGCAATATTTGGAAACATCCCTACTGGTGAGCAATTCACAATGACATCTGCATCATTGTGTGACTCATAACATGTTTCATAAGTAATTGTTTGATCACTTATATTTCGTTTCACAAAAATAATTTCACGTGCTCCCATGTCTTGGAGAACTACAGCAACAGCCTTACTTGCTCCTCCATTTCCGAGGACAACTATTTTTTTGTTTTTCACATCAATTTTGTGATGGACAAGTGTATATTGAAATCCATAGTAATCTGTATTGTACCCAACCAACTTTCCATTGCAGTTTACAATGGTATTTACAGCTTGAATTTGTTTGGCTTTGATATCAATCTCATCTAAACAAGACATCACCGCTTGCTTATATGGAATCGTTACATTTAAAGCATCATATTGTTTAGCTCTTAAAAATTCTTCAATTTGATCAGGCTCTAGTTCAATCAACTCATATGTATAATCACATAAATTTTCATGAATTAATTTAGAGTAACTGTGGCTCAAATGTCTTCCAAGTAGCCCCTTAATCATGACTATCCTCTTGGAAATATGAAGGTCCATAACATTCAAGTAATAAATCGACTAATCCAAAGGCAACTAAACTATCAATCACAACACGTGCACGATGAACAATGCATGGATCATGACGTCCTTGTATTTCAAGCATCGTGTTTTCTTTTGACTGAATATTAATCGTTTCTTGAGACTTATAAATACTTGGTGTTGGTTTCATAGCACAGCGTACAAGAATAGGCATACCATTTGATATTCCTCCATTAATTCCACCATTGTGATTTGTTTTTGTCACAACTTTCTCGTTTATGTATTCAAAGGCATCATTATGTTGTTGACCAGTAGCTTGCACAAAGCCAAAACCCAGTCCAAACTCAACACCTTTTACTCCACCTATACTAAACAATAAATGCGCTAATGTACTTTCAATAGAGTGAAAATAGGGCTCGCCGACTCCTGCGGGCAGGCCAGTTACAATTGTTTCAATGCACCCACCCACCGAATTTTGGTTTTGACGTGCTTGTTCAATGCTCTCTTGCATTTGTTGGCGGACAGATTCACTAATTGTTGCAAAATAATTTTCATTACAAACTTGCATTTGTTTTCTGCACTCATCATCATTCATTGAAAAACTATCATCTTTAATCCCAGCGATTTGAGCAATATGACTCGCAATATGAATATCTTTTTGTTTTAACAGTTCAATACAAATCGCTCCTGCAGCAACAATGGGAGCAGTTAGTCTTCCTGAAAAGTGTCCTCCTCCACGATAATCTTGATGTCCTTGATATTTTACTTGTGCAGTATAATCGGCATGTGATGGGCGCATTACATTTTTTAGTGCATCATAATCTTTTGAGTGTTGTGATTGATTTCTAATGAGTATGGTAAGTGGAGTTCCGTTGGTTGTGCCATTAAAGACTCCACTCACAATCTCAATCTCATCAGCTTCTTTTCTTTGCGTTGAAATTGTTCCCTTAGGTTTTCTTAGCTCCATTTGTGCTTTGATTACACTTTCATTGATTTGAATACCCGCCGGTAAACCATTTAGTATTGCTCCAATCGCAATCCCATGACTTTCTCCAAATATACTTAATTCGATATTATTTCCAATTGAACTCTTCATTTTTAGCCTCCTGAATCATTTGATAGATTTTATCCCATGCAACTTTTTTTATCATTGGTTTTTGTAACTCATCTAAAGTAATTAAACTTACTGCATCTCCAACTCCTTTTTTATCTAATTGAATATAATGAAATACTGCCTCTACATCAATTTTATAATTAAGCGGAATATTTAATTCTCGAAACAATAAATACAATTGTTGATGAATTTGTTGTTCTTGTATTACCATCAGCATCCCTAGCGCAACCGCTTCACCATGATATAATTCTCCAAGTTGAGCATGACTTTCAAAGGCATGTCCAAATGTATGGCCTAGATTCAATATTTTACGAATACCTGTTTCTGTTTCATCTTCTTCTACAATTTGCTTTTTAAATAATAAGCTACGATACAAGATTTCCACTAAGTTTTGTTCAACATCCTCAAAGTAAGATAAAAGTTTCTCATCTCCTAAACACCCAGCTTTAATTGCTTCAACGAGTCCACTATTGAAGTGTCGAGCACTTAATGTACTTAATGTATCCGGATCAACAAATACCGCCTTAGGTTGCCAAAATGCGCCAACACAGTTCTTTACTTTATTCATATTTATTGCTACTTTACCCCCTATTGAGCTATCGATTTGTGATAAAGTAGTTGTTGGAATTTGAATGAAGTCAATCCCTCTCATGTAGCTTGCTGCTACAAATCCAGCAAGATCCCCAACTACACCACCACCTAAAGCAATAATACAGTCTTTTCTTCCGAACTGATGTTGTAAAAGAACTTCTAAACAGGATTCAAATGTCCCCATTGACTTAGAACGTTCCCCTTGTTTCACAATGTGAACAATTGCATGTGGACACTGTCTCACTACATGATCAATCCAAGTTTGTGGCACGCCATCATCACTAATAATGCACACTTTGCGTTCTAGAGAAATGTATTTTGAGACATTTTGAATCATTCCTCGACCAAGATATATTGGGTAGCTTCTATCTTTTAGATTCATTTGTATTGTTTTCATCGTAATCTCCTTAATAAATAAAAAACCATGCAGCGCTCTGCATGGTTTGAAATTAACTCTTTGCAGTATCGCCTATTACTTTACAAGAAAGGGGCAATACCGTACGGTTATGCCCTAGTTAATAAAATAAAAGTAATAAGCTTTATGCAAGTTTGAGTTAATTGTTTTCATTGGTCTTACCTCGTTACAAATGTAATTATACATTGCGAATTGAAATTTTTCAAGAAAAAAGAAATATTTTTCATTATTCTCCTGAAACAGCAATAGAACTAAATAAAATAGCAGGACTTCCTACACCGCTAGAGTTGAATTCAAAATCTTTTCCAATAGTAACTACTCGATTCATTAGCTCATTAAAATTGGCTGCTATTGTAATTAAATTAATAGACTTGATACGTTTACCATCTTTCACATAGTACCCTGATGCTTCAAGTGAAAACTCACATGTGAGCGGGTTAACACCTGCATGCAATCCTCCCAATGAAGTAATTACTACTCCCTCATTCATTTCCTCAATCATCGATTCTAATGATTCAGTTCCAGGCACTACATAGAAATTAGTCGGTGATACACTAACTTTACTAGCATATGATGATTTAAATCCATTTCCACTTGGTGTAACCCCGGCTTCGGTTGCACTCACCTGATCATTAAAGAACGACATTAACACTCCATCTTTAACAATTTCTTTTACTTTGGTAGCATTTCCCTCATGGTCAAACCCACATGAGTTAAATCCGTCAACTAAATGAGGATCATCAACCAAAGTAATTTTACTACTATAAACAGGTTCATTTAACTTCCCTTTTAAGCTAGATAATCCTTTATTGATGCGATCTTGATAAAATTGACTTGTTAAAACATCAAATAAATCAGACATAGCAGTAGAATCAATAATACACTTGTAATTGCCTGAAGGAATTTTAGTTGCATTTAGTTTACTCAACACCTTATCTTTAAGTTCTATTGTGCGTACTAAAATTTTAGATTTACTGAACTCTCTAAAAACGAAGACATCATAATCAACGACTGTTTCTTTTGACTCTTGGGCAATAAGTGTCATGACAACATATCCAAAGTTTGATTTTGAATGTAAGTCTAATCCTGAAGTGTTGCCAATCGCAACTTCACTCGTTCCTTCATAATAAGAAAACTGAACACGATGGATGCGCTCATCCATTGCACTTACTTCTTGCTCAATTGCTAATAATACATTTTTTTTATCTTGAAATGAAACATCAAATAATACTGGATTATAATTGTTAATTTCAACATATTCCTGTGGTGCAACAAATTTCATATCACTTAATTTTGAAATATGTGCAGCATTACCAATTGCACATTCGACACACTTCTCAAGACTTTTATCATCCATCATTTCACTATAAGCATAACCAACTTTTCCGTTATGTTTAACACGAAGTGAATAACCTTGATGAATTGAATTTTTGTATGAATCAATTGTTCCATTAAATGTCGAAAAAGAGAGTGATTGCATCATTGAGAAATAAACTTCTGCTTCATTCACATGTCTTTTTTTTACTAAACTTAACATATTTTTAATCATTAAATGATCCTCCTTTTCCACCAACAGTCATCTTAGACACTCGAATTGTTGGTTGACCTACATCTGCTGGAATAGTACCGCTTGATGAACCACACATTCCTTGATCACGACTGCCATTATTGGCAACCATATCTATATCAAGTAGAATTTGTGCTCCATTTCCTACTAGCGTTGCCCCTTTTACAGGAGTAGTAATTTTCCCGTTTTCAATCAAATATGCTTCTGAGCACGCAAAGTTAAAATCACCTGATGCTGGTGATACCGATCCTCCACCTAAGCGTTTTGCATAAATCCCCTTTTGTGTAGCAGCAATAATTTCATCAAATGTTGAATCTCCATTTAAAATGAATGTGTTGCTCATACGAGATGTTGGCTCAAATGCATAACTTTGACGACGGCCTGAACCATTGGATTCACACTCCATCGTCATTCCATTAAATTGATCAACTAAATAAGATTTTAGTATTCCACTTTCAATCAATAGATTAGCTTGTGTGAAATTCCCTTCATCATCAATATTATTTGAACCCCATGCATTTGGGATTGTTCCATCATCCATCGCGCTCACAACTGTATTGGCAATTTGTTGTCCAATTTTGTTACAAAACACCGAATTCCCTTTCGCAACGCTTGTCGCTTCAAGTGAATGTCCACATGCTTCATGAAAAATTACGCCGCCAAAACCATTATCGATTACGACAGTCATTTCACCACTTGGACAATCCTTCGCATGTAACATTGCAACAGCACTACTTGCTGCTTTATGCGCAAATTCTTCTACATCATTCTGCTCAAAGAACTCAAATCCTTGATGAGCTCCAGGAGCATAATATCCATCTTGCATAATATCACCGTCGATTGCAACTGCAGAAACAAGTAAACGAACACGTGTTTGATCATCGCTGATCATCTTTCCTTTACTATTAAAAATCCAAATTGTGCGATGCTCATCTAAGTAGCGCACTATTGTTTTTTGAATACATTCATCATATGCAAGTGCTGCTCTACTAGCACGAAGCATCACATCAACCTTACGATCAATACTCACCTCTTCTACTGGTTGTAAAATAGGGTGACGAGTTTCAAAAGTAATCTCTTCCAACTTTTTAATTCCATTCATCTTTGCTTTATCAATTGAGTTTGCTAAATTTTGAATCATCTTTAAAATTGACTCTTCTCCAAGATCATTTGTATAAGCATATACTGATTGCGTATCTACATAAATACGAACTCCTAGTCCAAGAGTAACACCTGTATTAATATCCTCTACTTCATTTGTATTCACTGAACAAGTTGTACTTGCATTTCTTTCAATAAAAATTTCAGCGAAACTTCCACCTTGACTTAAGGCTTCCTCTAAATATTTTTGGGCTTGCTGTTTTGTTATCATAAAGACCTCATTTCTATCTACATATAATTATAGTGAAAAGAACTAAAATATAAAAGGATTTTTTAATTATGAAAACATCTATGACTCTATGTTATAATACTGAGGTTAAAGGAGTACTAATATGGCATTAGATGGATTATTATTACATAAGATAAAAGAAGAATTGGTTGAAATATTACCAGCTAAAATAAACAAAATATATCAAATATCAAAAACAGAGTTATTTTTTCAATTAAGAGCAGAAGGCAGAAAACAAAATTTAATTATTTCATGCCATTCTATTTATAATCGTATTAATTTAACTCAAAAAGACTATCCTACTCCAGAGGAACCGAGTAATTTTGTTATGTTTTTAAGAAAACATATTGATGGAGCAACAATTTTTGCAATTGAACAAGATGAATTCGATCGCTATTTAACATTCTCTATTGCTACACGCAATGAAATTGGTGATAAAATCACTTTATTTTTAAGTGTGGAACTTATGGGAAAATACGCGAATGTCATTTTATATAATGAAGATGGTAGAATACTTGATTTATTAAAACGTATACCACCTTTTGAAAATAATCGACGTGTTTTACAACCAGGTGCAAGATTTACTAAGCCTGAAGCTCAGCCTCATAAACAAAATCCTTTTGATGCAACTCAGATTGATGTAGGCACTGATTTAACACATCAATTACAAGGATTTTCGCCACTATTATCTAAAGAGGTCAAGTATCGTTTAAGCAACGGAGAACAGTTCGAATCGATTATTGAGCAAATTAAGCTGAGCAACTCTCTTTATGTCAGTCCTAACTTAGATGAACAAGTGCATTGCATTCCACTTACCCACTTGCATCAAAACTTTAAGCAATACACAATTATGAATGGACTTGATGCAATCTATTTTCATAAAGAAGAAAAAGATCGAATCAAACAAATGACTGGAGATCTCTTCCGTTTAGTCCGTCGAGAATTAAAACATTTACGACAAAAGCTCCCTAAACTACATCGTTCTCTTGAAGAGGCACTCGATTGTGACAAATGGAGAGAGTTTGGTGACTATCTGCAACCTTACAATTATCTTATAAAAAAGGGTGATTCCACTATTACTCTTGATCGTTATGATGGTGAAGGACAAATTACAATTCCACTTGATGTGAAATTAGATGGATTACAAAACGCTAAAAAGTACTTTCAAAAATACAATAAAGGCAAAAAAGGACAAATTCATATGCAAGAGCAAATAATAATTTGTGAGCGAGAGATTAGTTATTTCGAGGCAATTGAACAACAACTTGAACTCGCAAACTTCAATGATGCAAAAGAAATACGTGAAGAACTCGCTAGTCTTGGTTATTGCAAGAGTCAAGTTAGTAAGATTCGTAAGAAAAAGAAAAAAGATGACCCCAATATTACAATCATCGAAATGCCAAACGGAACCATCATCGCCTATGGTAAAAATAATATTCAAAATGAATTCTTAACCTTTAAATACGCTCGAAAAACAGACATATGGCTCCACTGTAAGGATTATCATGGAGCACATGTCATTATTCAAAATCCTGAACCAAGTGAAGATGAATTGCGTTTTGGTGCAAATCTTGCTGCTGTTTATTCTAAAGGTAAATACTCATCTTCTGTTCCAGTTAATTATTGTCAGATAAAACAACTGAAACGAGTTCCAGGAATGCCTCTTGGTTTTGTCTCTTTAACAAACTACAAAACCATCTATATCGATCCAAACGAAGATGAAATACATGATAAAATAAAAAATTAGCGTATGCTAATTTTTTATTTTACGCTCCAATATCTCAACAGAGTATAATGCTTGTTTAGAAATTATTCCTGTAGATTTGAATTGGTTGTTTAACCAGAAATTTTTTGACTGATTATTCCCGAGCACATATGCTAAGCGAATCCCAGTAAATCCAAGTCTTCTTGCATATGCTACCAATTCGTCAATCACTTTACTTCCTAGTCCCTTACCTTGATGATGAGCACACACCATAAATAAGCCTAAAAATAATGTTTCTTCATTTGGAAATCCATGAATTATGTCAACAACCGCAATCAACTCATCATCTGTATATAGTCCGAAAAAATACTTATCTCCATAACTCTTGCGTGGTGGCAAACCAAACATATCTTTCCAGACAACTTCTTTACTAGGCTTTGGTGGACAATGTTCAAAATAGACTGGCTGTTCAAGGTAAAACTGAAGGATTTTAGGGATATCAGATACCTTAAATAGTCTTGATGAATATTTTTTAGAAACATGCATTATACGTGTTTGATGTTGACGCTTAATTGGATTCTCTAAATCACTTTTACTTATTTTATATCCTAGTCTTTCTATAAGATAATAGGAACTATTTTCTAACATTATCTCATCTACATCAAGTACATTAAATGAATACCACAACATATGATCAATGATATCAAAATGCATGTCACGACTCCAATTCCCCTCCATTAATGAACAGAACATACAATTCTTCTTACTCGATAATTTTTCTTTAAAATAGATCATCCCAATAATTAATCCAGTTTCTTTACATTTAGCTATAAATCCTTGGTTTTGCTTAATGTAGTGGTTTATTTCTAGATTATTTAAATGCGTTAAACAGTTTTGTATTACATCTAAGTCATCAAATTCCCATAAGTGTATTAGGTAAGATGAAGTTTCAAAAATATCATCAACTATGTTTTTTTTCATATTCGTGTCCTATCTATCAAGTGTAAGTGTAGTGTGGTCTTCTATTGTATTATTGAACATGCCTTTTAAATAATAAGAAACAAAATCATTACTCTCAATTGCTTCCAAGTAGTGTTCCCCACTAAGCTCAATCTTATCTAGTCGTCCGCTGAAGTAATTGTGATTCACATCACTTATCCATACAGCCACATCAGGCGAAAGCCCACTTTGGATAAATTTGTTAGTTGCAATTGTCTTAAAGTAATTCTCGCTATATTCACTAAAGTTGAGCAAATTTTCATCTTTACTTCCAACATGTTTTGCCCACGCTTCTACATCTACACTTTTCGTTGTATAAATTATTTGATCATCACTTAATTCTAAGACAGCATAAATGTGCGGACTAGAGCAAAGTGCACCAGTAACAATTTCATAAAAATCATCATTTGATGAAATGTGTTGAGCATGAATGTGTCCGGTTAAATTGAGTTTAACGCCGTTTCTTTGATAAATATCTAAGAGTTTATCATTCATTGAAAGTGTGCTTCCATACTCCAACAACTCATGATGAGCAATGACATTTTTATGAGTAACCCCAATGACTGTTTGACCTTTATCTTCTGCAATTTGAAGCTGTGCCTCTACCCACTCATAAGTCTTTTCTACCTCATCAACTCCTTGATAAATATTTGTATCTAACATCAAGAGTGCAACATCATCACTAATATCAATCATATAACTTAAGGAATACTCGTCATGACTTGAAGCATCAGAAAATCCAAATTCGTGATAAATAAGAAAAAATTCTTCGTTACTTGGCGATTCAATTCTCGCGAAGGAATCATCATGAAATTTTGCGGCCATCGAATAATCGACATCATGATTCCCTGTGTTTAGAATAACTTGAATTCCTTCCTCTTGCAAAACTTTAAGGCGATTCGCTAAGTCAACGTGGGAAGCAATTGCACCATTAAAGCTAATATCACCAGATAATATAATCACATCAGGTTTTAGCTGCAACATTTCATAGATAAACGCATCTACTATTTCTACTGAATAATGAGAAACTTTACCATCGCCTTGAGCAAGCATCTCCATAAAATACTGACCATCATCGGTAATTTCATCAGAAATAAAATGCAAATCCGTAGCATGTATAATTACCATCTTCTCACCCTCTTTTTTCATACAACCTACACTTAATAGACACAACAGTAATCCTATAAAATACTTTTTCATAAATTTCCACCTATTTTTATTCTAGTATAGTAACAAGAAAATAAGATTTCTCTCACTTATTCCATGTAGCTAAAAACGATTACACGCTTAGGAATAGCAAAAATACATCATTCTTTGAGTTTAATCTAGTTTGCACTATTAACTACACATCACAAAGATAATAAACAGAATAAATAGCATGAAGTTTAAACATCAGATTCATTAGGTTCATTCTCTTTATCGTCCTTAAGATCTTTAAATTTTTTAGCCATTGTAGGATTATTTTTCACTAGTTTTTTAATTGATAGATCTTGCGCTTTATTATTGGCAAGCCTAAGGTTATTTTCTGAAGATAACAAGTTCTCTTTTGTTTTAATTAAACGATCAATACTCTTATCAATCTCACTGATAGCCAGAGTAAATTTTTTACTTGCTTGATCATAGTTATAACTAAACTTATCTTTAAAATCTTGCATGTCATTTTCAAAATTGGAAATATCAATATTTTGATTTTTGTATTCCACCAATTGTTCTTTATATTCAATAGCATTAAGTGCAGCGTTTCGCAATAAAGAAATTAATGCGATAAAGAATTGTGGACGTATTACATACATCTTTGGATACTTGTGCGAATAATCGACAATACCACTGTTAAATAATTCGTTATCTGCTTCAAGTAATGTAACCAATACAGCATATTCACAATTTTTTTCTCTTCTATCTTTATCTAACTCTTTTAAGAAATCTTCATTCTTTTTTTTAGTGGCTGTTGTATCCATTTCATTTTTCATCTCAAACATAATCGATACAATTTCTGCACCGTTTTGCGTAGATTCACGATAAATGTAATCTCCTTTACTTCCTGTGCGAGCATCATTATCTTTTTCAAAATATGCATTAGGGAATGCTGTTGAGCGTATTTTATTAAATTCAATTTCACAGTGTTGTTCAAGCGTTTCACCGACCATTTTAGTCGACTGTTTAGTTTTCAAATCTTTATAAAAATCGATAACCTCATCCTTCTCTTTTAGCTTTAAATCATAAGATTCCTGTAGACTTTTGATTTTTAATTCATTTCCCGTATGTTCATTCGAGATAGTTGATTTTAATTGTGAAATCAACATATCTTTTTCTACTAAAACATCTTTTGCCTTTGTTTGTTCATTCAGTAATGCCATTTGTTTTTCAACATCTTTTGTTGAAATCATCGCATTTAAACGATCAATTTCTTGTTTTAGGGAAGAAAGCTGTTGTTCTTGTTTCATCATCATTTCAGCCTGAATAATACGCACAGCAGACTCACGTTCCATTAAACTTTGATCGCCCATTGCTTGTATTTTTTCTTCTAGACTTTTAATGTAAGCTTCTTTTTGAATGAGTTGTTCTTTAGTTTGTGTTTCATGCTGATTTATTTCTAATTGTTTTTGTGTCTGTTCTTTGAGTATTGTTCCGTTTAAACTCTCAATTTGTTTTTTATAAGAAGCCATTCTACTTTCCATTTCAAGTTGTAACTTTGCTTCCAATATTTTAAGTTCATTTTGCTTTTCAACCTGATAAAATTTCTCTCTATCTTGAATATCTTTTTGAAATTCTGCATCTCTTACTTGACTCAATAAAGCAGCATAGCCCGTTTCGTCAACACAGAATACTTCACCGCAATTTGGACATTTTATTTCATTCATAATTTAACCACTGTGCATTACGGCACATTTCCTTTTCTATTCATTTATCATATCATAAAAAAGTTCTCAAACGAGAACTTTAAGCTTTCTTTACAACACTTGATTTAAGCTTCATCGAGCCAAAACCGTCGATTTTACAATCGATATCGTGGTCATCGCTACTATCTAAAACTAAGCGAATATTTTTTACTTTTGTACCAATCTTCAAATCACTATTTGCACCTTTAACTTTTAATGTTTTTATAATTGTTACTGAATCTCCATTTTGTAAGATATTACCATTAACATCTTTGATTACTTTTACTTGCTCAACCTCAACCATTGGCCATTCATGTCCGCAATCTGGACATACGTATTTATCTCCATCTTCGTAAGGATAATCATAATCACATCGAATACATTTCATACTGTCTACCTCGTTTCTTTTATTATTATACTTGATTTCAGTTTAAAAGCATATGCTTGTATTTAATGTTTTTAAATATGTATTTGATGACTTTGAAATTGAATTGATATAGAAACTATGATAAAAATACATGGAACTCAAGTGAAAGGAAAAAATATGCAAAAAGATATTGGACAAGTATTGTGTGTTGCAAAGGCAAACACTCCTATTATTATTCTTGCACTCGTTATACGGCTCGCATTTGCAACGATGTTTACTCTCGCATTTGCATCTTCAGGTATTAATTTGAGTGTTGGAATTCTTATCGCAATTACATTTTTAATTGCAATTATACCACTGACTTACTTTAAGTATGAGTTAGCCTTTCATGAGTATGGCTTTACTTTTAAAGGAAAGTCATGGACATTCGAAGAAATAACGGACCTTGTTTTCGTAAAAGGAAAAACAAATTATGAGTTTTTCCCTCGTACACGTATGAGGACAAATGTTAAAGTATTTGATGTTACTTATGTTAAAGATGCACCAGCAGCTTATCAAAAAGCTTACATGAAAACAATTTAGGAGGATAAAAATGGAATTTGTAATTGGAGGAATTGTTCTTGCAGGTATCGTAGTGTTTGTACTAGTTACTGAATCAATCAATCGAAAAAAAGCATTGAAAAGTGAGGACTATTCAAAAGTCAAGGAAATCGCTGCACAGCTCATACCGAATGCACAAGAGTATACAGTAATCTACGCATGGTGGGATAACACAGAAATCAAAGCAGGTGGAAGTAAAATTAGAGCATTAACTAAGATGTCATACTATGCGGTATGTTTTAGTCAAAATGATTTAGTTATTATTCCTTTATCTACAACCAAAGGAAACATTAGTTATGAGCAAGCCTTTAAATTTACAGTTGCTGATTTAAATATGGTGAACGGTGACCCCAAAGGTAATTGGATGACACTTATCGATAAAAATGATGAAGAAATTGTAAGTTTTATTGCTACAGAAGAAAACTTATTTAGTGATACATGTCATGTAAATATTATTCAAAAAGATGAAATTGTAAAATATAGAGAATTTATCGCATATTTCATGAATCAAGTTAACACCGCAAATAAGCGTACACCTTCTGGTAAAATCGGTAAAAATTAATTGAATTTAATAAGAACGTTCTATTTTTCAACGAAAAATAGAGCGTTCTTTTTAATAAAAGAAGATCTCTGCTTGTTGCAAAAATCTCCTTACCATAAATTTTATTATTTAAGTCTTACTTAGCACTTAAAGCTGCCATTGTGATGTAATTGTACGGTTGATTGAAATGAGGTAAAAAGAATACATCAAATAATTTAAGTTTATCTATTGTTATTCCTTCTTGAATTGCCATTGAGAACATATGAATCCCCATAGAAATATCATATTTTGAAACAAGTTGAGCACCTAAGATGCGTCGCGTTTTCTCATCATATACAATTTCAATTGATACTACAGCATTATCTTTTGGACTAATAAACCCAGGTTTTTGAAGATCAGTATAAGACGTTGAAACTGCGTTGAATCCTGCAGCAAGTGCACGAGATTTTGTCATTCCTGTAGAAACCATGTGTAGACCATAGATACTTATTCCATTTGATCCCTGAACCCCTATTGTTTCCAATGATGTCCCGCATGCATTGTGTGCAGCAATGATTCCAGAGCGTACAGCATTTGTAGCTAATGCAATATAATTTACACCTTGAAGTGCATTATCATATACTGTTGCACAATCTCCTACTGCATATACACAAGAAACTGATGTTTCTTGTTTTTTATTTACTAGAATTGCTCCATTTTTATAAAGTTCTAATACATTATTTGCAAGTATGTTATTAGGTTTAAACCCAACCGCCATAACTATCATATCAGCAGGGTATTCATTTTTATCAGTTAAAATACCCTCTACTTTTTTGTCACCTTTAATCGCAACAACTTTTTCATTAAACGCAACTTTAACCCCATTTTTTACAAGGTTTTCTTCCATCATTTTGGTGAACTTTTGATCATAGTAAGTTGTTAAGCAACCTGGCGCTAAATCGATCAATGTTACATTTTTCCCAATACGCTGAAATGCTTCTGCAAGTTCAACACCAATATATCCAGCTCCTACTACGATGATATTTTGAAGGTCTTTATTTTCTAACTTTTCTATCACTTCTTGTGCATTTTGATAAAGTTTTACTTTTTGCACATTTTCTAATTCAATTCCCTCAAATGGTGGAATAATTGGAAGTGAACCTGTCGCAAGAATCAATTTATCAAATGATTCTTCATGTTTAGTTCCATCTACACCTTCTGCATATACACATTTGTTTGTGTAATCAATTGAAGTTACGCGTGTTTCCATATGAATTTTTGCACCTTTTGATTCTAATGCTTCTTTACCTGAATAAAACAACCCATCAGGCTCTTCAATTTGTTTACCAATCCAAAGCGCCATACCACATCCTAAAAAACTAATATTTGAGTTTGCATCAAATACAACAACCTCATTCCCGGAATAATTATCAAGGATTGTATTGATTGCAGCAGTTCCTGCATGATTTGCTCCTATTACTACTATTTTAGTCATGACTTTTCCTCCTCTATTCATAAGTCATTTTTATAATAATAGTTTTCAAGTGAAAAATAAAACGATATGCCCAAGAAAGTATATAAAAAACCAGAATAATTATATTCTGGCATATTTATTATCGATGTTTCTTTCCTTCATTTGCTAATTTTTTTAATTGTTTTACTTCAAATGGTTTTAATAAACGATATTCGCCTTGAGCAAGTTCATTTACTGTCAAAAAACCAAGTTTTTTACGATGAAGTCGTTTTACAGAGTATCCAAGACTTTCAACCATGCGCTTTACTTGTCGATTACGACCCTCTTGAATAGTTAGCTCAAACTTTGTAGTTTTCTTTGTAAAGTCTTTATCCGTAACCCATACTTTCGCTGGCAATGTTTGAATTCCATCATCTAATACAACACCGCGCTCTAATTGTTTAATCTGTTCTGTAGATAAAACTCCATCAATAAACACATCATAAGTTTTTGGAATATGATAGCGTGGGTGAATAACTTCGTTGGCAAATTCACCATCATTTGTTAGTATTAGCACTCCAGTTGTATCATAATCAAGTCGGCCTACTGGGAAAACACGCTCTTTGACATCAATCATATCAACAACTGTACGTCGTTTATGTTCATCATTTAATGTACATAGTGAACTTTTAGGTTTATTCATTAAGAAATAAACCTTTGACTCACGAATAATTGGTTTACCATCTACTTCAATAAGTGCTCCCTTACGAGGTTGGCATCCCATTTCTGTAACAACCTTACCATCTACGCTAACTCGCCCTTCTTTTATCATTTCTTCTGCTTTACGACGAGATGTTAATCCACTTGCCGCAATAATTTTTTGTAATCGATCCATTATATCACTTCCTTAATCAACTTATTCTAACAAGAAAAATCCCTTTTGGATAGTGTTTTTTTATTAAATGCTCATAAATAATGAAACTAAGATAATCGCTATACATATTCCTACAAAATCAGCGAATAATCCAATCCATATTGCATTTTTTATTCTAGTAATTCCCACCGAAGAAAAGTACAGGCTAATTACATAAAGTGTTGTATCAGTTGATCCTTGTAAGACACTTGCCATTTTACCTGCCAATGAGTCTACTCCACTATATTTAAATATGTCAATCATGATTGCCATAGAAGCACCGCCTGATATCGGCCTAAACATCGACATCGCAAATATGTCTGATGGTATTCCCTTAAATATAGGTTGAAGTAATGCTGCTAACACTTCAAATAGTCCACTTTCTCTTAATAAGCTTACCGCAAGTAACATGGCAAGCAAAGTTGGAAATATATCACCAAATAGTCCTAACGCTTCTTTAACTCCAAAAATAAAACTAGAATATGCATCAGCTTTTTTTAATGTTGCACTTAAAAATATGACAAACACACACATAGGAAGTATGTAATAACTAACGCTTGCGATAGTTCCACCACCTATCTAAACTTAATCCGGCTATTGATGCACAAACTGTTGCACATATTGCATAAGGTAGAAAGTCAGTTGGGTTTTGTGCTCCTGCTTGATTTCTAAGAGTGACAATGTTTGTAGCCAATAAAGTAACCCCTGCAGTATTTAACACCAGGAAAGTAACCATTGATCGTGTTGCAACTTTTTTATCGGGATTTCTTTCTTGCATTAACTTCATAGCTTTTAAGCCACTGGGTGTCGCTGCAAAACCTAACCCAAACATATTGATAATAACATTTGCACCAATGTATTGTAGTGCTTCAGGATTTGACTTGAGATCTGGGAACAAACGACTAAGTAAGGGATGAATGACTCGCTCCATAGCACGAAGTAATCCCACTTCTTTTGCAACACACATCATTCCATTCCAAAAGCAAGTAGCCATCATTAGTGGAATTGCAAACTCAAGTGTTTCTTCCCCTACATTTATGATGACTTCATTTAGTGATGAAATTTCATGAGTAGCACTGCCATAAACTATGGCAATGAGAATAAGCAAACACCATATCCTATTCAAAACACCACCCCCAGATACAGAACTTCTTAGATACATCATAAATTTCAATTTCCTGATGTTCGTGATGATTCCATTGTACAATATATTCTAAACTCGACTTACTTAGATAAGTAGTGAGTTCCCCTTCTTCAAACTCTTCTTGGGTTGCAACAATTTCAAATGGTTTATCAATATGAATTGTATATTGTTCATCATATTCAATATCTTGTATTCCTATTAATGTATATTTTTCACGTTCATTCATCACTTGAATGTACTTTTCTTGATGAAATTCAAATCGATTTTCCATATTAAATGTCACAATAATATATTGAGCACCATTCTTTTGCGCCGCACTTACAAATGTTCGGCCGGCAAGATTAGTAAATCCAGTCTTGCCCCCAATCATATAAGTAAAAGACTCTAGTAATTGATTTGAATTGTGCCATTTGTCTCCCCACTCACTCGTATACTCATGAGTAGAAATAATCTCAACTAGCATCTCATTTTGAAGTGCCGCTTTCATTAAAAGAGCCATATCATAAACTGTAGAATAATTTCCTTTCTGACCTACATCAAGTCCATGTGGATTATTAAAAGTTGTGTTGAACATACCAAGTTCAGCAGCCTTATCGTTCATTAACTTTACAAAGTCAGCCTCACTTCCTGCAACGTGTTGGGCAATCACTAATGAGGCATCATTTCCTGACTTTAGCATTAAACCATACAATAAAGAGCGAAGTGAAGCTTCTTGTCCTTCTTTTAAATAAATACTGCTTCCCCATGCTTGATCAACAACATCATCTACAACCAGCACATCATTAAAATCACCATATTCAAGGGCAACTAGACAAGTCATGATTTTTGTCGTTGAGGCAATACTTCGTATTTCGTGTAAATCTTGAGATTCGATAATTTCATCATCATCGACATTCACAATAATATAGGGTTCTGCATGTACAACTTGTATATTTAACAACAGTATCAAAATGCATATGAGTATTCTTTTCATTTTATCACCTAGTTAATTCTATTCATGCATCACACTTTTCATAACAAAAAAACTCTTGTTTTCCAAGAGTTAAATAAATTCTTCCAAAATAGAATGTAGAAGCGGATATCCTTTTTCTGTACATTTTATCCATTGATTATCTAGTTGTATTAAGTCTTGCAGAGTCAATTTTTGAATGACATGCTTGTATTTCATAAGAAAGTCATGCCCGAACAGTTCATTAAATCGATTGATATCAAACCCAGAACGCAAACGAAGATTCATCATTATAAATTCAAACATCTCATCTTCTTCACTTAAGTGAATCTCTTTCAGTCCTTTTTGTAAAAAATAATCTTGGAAATTACTTGTTTGTGTATATCGCTTGTGGTTTTCTTTTCCACTCGCACCTAATCCTACACCATAGAAATCTTCATATCTCCAGTACACCTGATTATGCAAAGATTCAAATCCTGGTTTGGCAAAATTACTGATTTCGTATTGAAAATATCCTGCACCTTCAAGTAATTCAATTGCCTTAAAATAGTAATCCTCTTCTTGCTCATCATGAAGTTTTTCATAGTGTTCACGGTAAAATTGACTATTCTCTTCAATGGTTAAACTGTACATAGAAATATGACTTACTTCAAGATCAATATAAGCTTGGAGTGTTTGCAATAATTCTTGTGAACTTTGTGTAGGAAGAGAATACATACAATCCAAAGAAATATTCTTAATTCCAACATCGTGTAAGCAATTGATTACATCAATTACTTGTGTCCAACTGTGGGAGCGATTCATTAGCTTTAAAAGTCGCTCCGAAATAGATTGTACACCTATACTAATACGATTAACCCCATATTTTTGTAGCAGTAAGTATTTGACTGGAGTCATCGTTTCAGGATTAATTTCAATTGTATATTCCTTTACATTATGAGCATATGGACTTAACAGCTCAAGTAAACATTCCAGCTCTTCTTCATTAAGTGCACTCGGTGTTCCACCACCTACATAAATCGTCTTTAAATTAGGATTTATGTCTTTATGATCAACTTCCTTTTGTAAAGCTTGAAGCCATTGTTGAATCAAGCGTGCATTACAACCGACACGTGTAAAGTCACAATAACTACATATTGATTTACAAAATGGAACATGTACATACATTGCTTCAATCATTCTCAACCACTCCTTTCATTTAAAAAAGGGTGAAATTCACCCTAATCTTCATCCATAGATAATACTGACATGAATGCTTCTTGAGGTATCTCTACAGATCCAACAGCTTTCATACGTTTTTTACCTTCTTTTTGTTTCTCCAATAATTTTTTCTTTCTCGATATATCCCCACCATAACATTTAGCTAAAACGTTTTTACGTAATGACTTGATGTTTGTACGGGCAATAACTTTACCATTAACTGCAGCTTGTACTGGAATTTCAAACTGCTGTCTTGGTATTAAATCCTTTAGTTTTACAGTAATTGCATTTCCTCTTGAATATGCAAAATCACTATGTACAATAATGCTCAACGCATCAATAATTTCTCCATTAAGTAATATATCCATCTTTTGAAGTTTACTTGTCTTATATCCAATTAACTCATAATCAAATGATGCATACCCCTTTGTAACAGATTTTAACTTATCGAAAAAATCAAAGACGATTTCTGCAAGTGGTAATTCATAGACAATTTGATTTCTAGTAGAATCAAGCATTTCCATATCAGCATAAATCCCACGTTTATTTTGACAAAGTTCCATGATTGCTCCAATATACTCTTGCGGTACAATAATTGTAGCACGTACATATGGCTCCTCAAGATGTTCTATCTTTTGAGCCTCTGGTAAGTGTGATGGATTATCAATTGTAATCATCGTTCCATCAGTAAGGAAGCAATGATAAATTACACTTGGTGCTGTCGCAATCAATGTTAAGTTATATTCACGTTCCAATCGCTCTTGAATAACATCCATATGTAGTAATCCTAAGAATCCACATCGAAATCCAAATCCTAGAGCTTGCGATGTCTCTGCTTCAAACGTCAACGCTGCATCATTAAGTTGTAGTTTTTCTAATGCATCTCTTAAATCATTGTATTTATTTGAATCAGTTGGATAAAGTCCACAATACACAACTGGATTCATATTACGATATCCTGGTAACGGTTCATTTGCAGGGTTAGCACACTTTGTAACAGTATCCCCAACACGAACATCTTTTACCGATTTGATACTTGCGGCAAACCATCCAACCTCACCACATTCTAATGATTGCTTCTTCACTTCTTTTGGATTACGAATTCCACATTCTAGAATTTCATATTCAGCTCCTGTTGCCATAAAGCGCACTTTATCACCAACTTTAATACATCCTTCTTGTACACGCACGAATGCAATTACACCTCGGTATGTATCATATAAACTATCGAAAACTAAAGCCTGTAGTGGATTGTCTTTATTTCCTGTTGGCGCAGGAACATTTTTAACTACTGATTCTAATACATCTTGGACATTCAATCCACTTTTCGCACTAATTAACGGAGCATTAGTACAATCTAATCCAATCACATTTTCTATCTCAGCTTTTACACGATCTGTGTCTGCACTTGGCAAATCAATTTTATTTATAACTGGAATGATTTCTAAATCATTATCTAAAGCTAAATATACATTAGCTAATGTTTGAGCTTCAACTCCTTGTGCGGCATCTACTACAAGTACTGCTCCTTCACATGCAGCAAGTGAGCGAGATACCTCATACGTAAAGTCGACATGCCCTGGCGTATCAATCAAATGTAAAATATATTCTTCTCCATCATTTGCAATATAATTAAGTTGAACCGCATTTAATTTAATTGTAATCCCTCGTTCTCTTTCCAAATCGAGTGAATCTAATATTTGATTCATCATCTCTCTTTGTTGAACTGTTTTTGTTAATTCTAAAATACGATCTGCCAAGGTAGACTTACCGTGGTCAATATGCGCAATAATTGAAAAATTTCGTATGTTCTCTTGTTTCATAACCTACCTCCTTGACTCACACAATTATAACAAATACCACCCTTCAATTAAAGAAAAAAATCAAAATCCAAGATAAATTCAACAACTTTAGTACTTCTTTTTATGAACTAGACTAAATAATTAGTTATTTTAGTATGAGTTTACTATTAGAAAGAAAAAAAGGTGAAGATTTCACCTAGTTAGTATTGGCAATATAATTTTTTGCTCCATTAATAAAATCTTGTGCAGTAGTGCGAGATTTCCCTTCCAATTGAAGTTGTTTAATCTCAATCAATCCATTTTCACAACATAGATATAAACAATGCGAATGTTGTATTAATTCTCCAGGAGTTGCTTTGATTTTTTGATGAGTTAAAGCAACTTCGTGCAATTTAATTTTTTTATCATTTACAATGATATACCCTACTGGCCATGAGATGAGTCCGCGAATATGATTATACACCTTTAATACATCTTGTCTTGGATCAATCAACTCTTCATCCTTAGAAATATTCCTTGCAAATGATACAAGTCTTTCATCTTGTGCTTCACCAACTAATTGATTTGTCAAAAACTTTGGAAGCTGTTCATTAATTAATTTGCTTCCTGCCAACATTAATTTATCATGTAAAGTAGCCATTGTATCATCAATTGAAATCGCTACTACTTCTTTTGCATACATTTGGCCAGCATCCATCTTTTCAACCATTTGCATCAATGTAATTCCAGTTTCCCTCTCGCCTTCAATAATTGCCTTATGAATCGGAGCACCTCCACGATACTTTGGTAAAAGAGAGGCGTGAACATTAATACAAGGAAACTCAAATGCATAGAGCACTTCTTTAGGTACGATTTGACCATATGCACATGTCACAACTAAATCAGGATTCCAATCAATGATTTGTTGATAATCTGATTTAATAGAAATTGGTTGAAAAACATCTATATTACACGTTTGAGCTAAAGCCTTTACTGGAGTCGGAGTAAGTACTTGTTTTCTTCCTACTTTTTTATCTGGCTGTGAAACTACTCCTATAACTTCAACTTCTTCCAATTTTAATAAACTTTCAAGAATCGCTGTCGCGAATATTGGGGTTCCCATAAATACAACTTTTTTTTTCATTATAATCACTCATTTCTTGACAAATTATATCACGGTTCAAAAAGATTTTCACTAAAAAATGTTGACACAAATTTAATTGAACCATCAATGAAATCAACACACATCCCGCTTAAATCTTCGCCAAATTGCCCTGCCCAGTTTTCTTCTGTTTGATTAAGTGTAACGTGTATTTTTGGTGTTTCTATAATTTCATTACTTTCAACTTGATAGTTAAATGATTGTATCCTTTGATTAATATCTACTTCTTCATTCATCGTAATAGCCACACGTCCCATAAATACAACCATAAAAATCAATAGAGCATCAAATAGAAATCGTTTCATTGGTAATCCTCCTTCAATACTTTAGCAAATAATTCAAGCGAGCGAAGAGCTTCAGATGATGTATTTAAATGACCACCTACTTCTAATAATAACATCTTAGAAAACATATCTTGGTTATAGATAGATGCTCTTTCAAATGGCTCTCTCATTATACCGCTACTGATTTGTTGCATTTTGTCAGTATAGTACGAAGACAATTCATATACTTCGTCCATATTACTTGATTTCATTCCAATAACAAACATTAATCGTGCATAGCTGATTTCATTATTTAAGTGTAGACTAACATCACGATCACATGCATCTCGATGTACATCAATCACTAAATCAAAACCACCATAGTTTACAAATGCTTCATTAACAAAACGGCGTGATATACTATAAAGTTGGCTATAATCTAAACCTTCTTCATTCGCAACCTGACTAAAATCATCGCTAATAAAGACTACTTCAAATCCCTCATCTTGAAGCATTTGTACAAAAGCAATCGTAACCTCATAAATTGAGATTCCATCAGCATACAATTCTGTTTGATGTGTATTATAAAGTAAAATTCGAGGTGACTCACTTTGATGAGGATTAAATGTAGGAATTATAGGTTCAATAATTTCGATTTGTTCTTCTTTGCTTAGAATTGAATCGAGATCTGGAATATTGGAAATCAGGTATGTAAGATTATCTGTATCTATTTCAACTTGAGGATTAACTAACCAATTGGAAATCATCATCTGGACGTTCCATCCATCCACTTGAGGATTTATAATTTTGATTGGCATATATACTAAAACAACTATAATCACTATTTTAAACATAATCTTAAACTTGTTTTTCAAAAGGTATCTCCTCCTACTCTACTGTATGAAAAGATACCTGAATATATGCTAAAATTGTTCGACACGGGGGAAAAGTGCTTGATTAATCGCTAACGCAATAATTTGTGCTAAATGATGCAAATCCTCGTCCATCTCTTTTGGCGTCATTACCATATCAAACTTTGTCTGTGAATTGAAATACGATGCAATTTCGTCACTATCGACTTGAGTCTCACTTAATATTTGTTGGAATAAACTTTGTACACTCATCACTGTCGCAACACCAATAGCAATAACGGGAATATGAAGATCATCATAATGAATCGCCTTTCGATGATTACGAACTCCTCCACCAGGTCTTATTCCAGTATTAGACACTTGGATAACACGATTAATTCTTTCAATAGAATTTGTAGCTAATGCATCAATAGCGATAACTAAATCAGGATTAATTTGATGACATATGGCATGCACAATTTCAGCCGTCTCAATTCCAGTTTGTCCCATCACTTTTGGTACGATTACACTCACATCATTTATCGAGCTTTCAATTTTTTCAAGTCGTATCAGATGTGAAGTTACAAAAATCATCGATGCCACTTGTGGTCCTAGTGAATCAGAGGTTACTTGTTCATTCCCAAGTCCTACAATTAATATTTTTTTAGCATCTTGTGGCAATAGCGTTTTCAAAGCATCTTCCACAACGATGCTACACTCATCTCTCTTATGTGCATCATACAAGTCCGGCAATTCAACTGTAATGTAGTCACCTACTTCTTTTTCAAGTGGATTATCTTGATGTAGAACTTGTATATGGTGAGATATAACATCATTGTATTTTTTTTGATGAGAAACAACAGTTTTTTGGTCAATTAATTGATGAATTTCATCATATGCAATATCAGTACGGTAGTTCATAAATACCTCCTTAACATTAGTATGTGCATTTAGTTAAGAAATATTTGCATTTTCTTCGATGCTTTGGTATAATTCAAAAGGTATTAACTAGTAGGAGGTGTAGGCATGCCAAATATCAAATCACAAAAAAAGAGAGCGATCACTAACTTAAAGAAAAATGCAGCAAAAAACGCTGAGAAATCTGCATTAAAAACTGCAATCAAAAATGTAGTTAAAGCTGTAGAAGCAAAAGATAAAGTTGCTGCAACAGAAGCTTATAATCACGCTGCTTCATTACTTGATAGCGCAATTACAAGTCATTTAAAACATAAAAATTATGTTGCTCGTCAAAAATCACGCCTTTCTAAAGCAGTAAATAGTATTTAATTACTAAAGAGGCATGAATCAATAGATGATTCCAACAAATAATTAGACGAATAGATAGCTATTCGTCTTTTATTTATAAAAAGCTAATCGTAATTTGCGATTAGCTTTCTTCTTTATATTCAAACAATTCATTTGAAATATATCTTTCTCCAGTATCTGGAATAACTACAACGATATTTTTACTTTCATTTTCACTCATTGTAGCAAACTGTAAAGCAACATGCAATGATGCCCCTGCAGATATTCCAGCAAGAACACCTTCCGTTTTTGCAAGACTCCGCGAAGCATCTATGGCTTCTTGATAGGAAGCAGTCCTCACTTCATTAATTAATTCAACATTACAATTTTCTGGTACAAATCCAGCTCCTATTCCCTGAATTTTATGTGGACCTGCATTACCTTTAGATAAAACAGGTGATTCACTCGGTTCAACTGCAACGATGTGAGCATCAATTTTCAACTGTGAAAATGCTGTAGCAATCCCACTAATTGTCCCACCTGTTCCAACTCCTGCAACTAAAATATCAACCGCACCATCCAAATCATGGGCAATTTCTACACCCGTACTTAATCGATGAATCGAAGGATTGTTTGGATTTGAAAATTGTGAAAGAATCATAGAGTTTTGAATTTCTTTTCTAATTTCTTCCGCCTTGGCAATAGCCCCGCTCATCCCAAGCTTTGCCGGTGTTAAGATAAGCTTTGCCCCATATTGTACTATCAATTTTCGACGTTCCATACTCATTGATTCTGGCATTACAATAAGACACTTAAGTCCCAGTGACGCACAACACATTGCAAGTGCAATTCCTGTATTCCCACTTGTTGCTTCAATAACGGTTCCTTCTTTTTCAATGACTTTGTCTTTGATTGCATGAACTAACATGTTGTAAACAGGGCGATCTTTAATAGAACCTCCTGGATTAAACATCTCTAATTTTGCATACAAATTTGCTTTTAAATTGTATTTCTTTTCTAATTGTGAACACCTTAGAAGCGGTGTCTCTCCGATTGTATCGATTATATTTTCAATTAACATAAATTCACTCCTTAGCCAAAGTATAGCATACTGAAAATCATATTTCTTGCATAACGCCTTAAGCAATTCTATAATATTAATAGATTGAAGGTAAATAATGATGATGAAAGATATACGTGCACAAGTCAAGCACATAAAAAAAACAGACCCTGCAGCTCGAAATATATTTGAAATTCTATTACTCTATCCAAGTGTACATGCTATATTACTCTATCGCTTAGCTCATATGCTGTATTGTATAAAACTAAAATTTCTAGCCAGATTTGTTTCTCAATTTGCTAGGTTTATGACCGGAATTGAAATTCATCCCGGTGCCAAAATTGGAATTGGTTTATTCATTGACCACGGGATGGGTGTTGTAATCGGAGAAACAGCAGTAATTCATGATTATGTAAAATTGTATCACCAAGTTACACTTGGTGGTGTCAGTAGTAAAAATGAAAAGCGACATCCAACTGTAAAAAATCATGCAGTTATTGGCGCTGGTGCTAAAGTTTTAGGGAATATCACCATCGGTGAGAACGCAAAAGTCGGTGCAAATGCAACACTATTTATTGATGTCCCTGATAACTACACAGCAGTTGGAAGTCCTGCAAAATTAATCAAACCAAAAAAGTCTTAGGACTTTTTTAATTTATCTCTTTGCCGATGATATATAGTCGAATACGTTACCAGTATAATCGCAAATAATGATGTAAATAGCACACCAATCACAAGATAATAGTCGGGAAATAGCAGATAAAACAACACGATACTAACTAGCCCAATATTTCTTCCTATTGCAATATAAATATCGCGCACAACTACTCGATTTACTACATTCTCTGATTCCATGTAATCCGTAGTCGCATTCATAATAATAATTTGCCATGCATTCGCATACATTGGGAGCGCTATAGCATTTATTACTCCAAAAAGTATTGCCCCTATAATATTAGGGATAAAAACTAAACATGTAGTACTCAAGGCGACTCCGCATGCGCCAAAGACATACCACTTCATCCGATTATGTCTTTGCATCTTACGCGCAACTACACGATACGAAACAATTGTGATAAGGGCAAATAACGCAAGTAATTGGCTGTATAAGCTTCCACTGCTTGAGGTTGCATCGTATACAAGCAAACCTGTTAAAGTCATCGTTACTGATTCTCTTATCCCATAAAACATAGTACTCAACAGCACATAATTCCATTGAGGATCTTTACCTAGCATAATGCAGTGTCGAAGTTTTACAGGTTTAGGTGAATAACTCACTTTTATTTTAAATGAAACTAAGGTCATTATAATATATATGGCAATCACGAGTTGAAATATAAATTGATATGCATCTAAATCACTTGTGGAACGAGTTATTATAAAAGAAGCAATTAATGGACCTAAAATATTCATAATATTGCTAAAAATACCTAAAATTGATAAATATCTTCCTCTTGATTCTGGAGTAGATATATATTGATTTAAGCTATTGATACTTAACCAAAAAAAACCTTCCCCAGATCCATTTAATATTGCTGCAAAAAATACAGCATATACACTAGATGCAATAATATCTCCACATGTTAAAATAAATATCAACTGTGAAATGATCAAAAACAACCCAAGTGCAATCGGTAATGAGAACCCTCGTTTTAGCATCTTCTTAGCCCCAAAGGCAAAAAATATCGGAATCATTATTACACGAAACATCGTATAAATCACCATCACTACAAAAGATTTTGTATACTCAAATAAGTATACATTCACAAACACAACAGACAAGGCAGATGCAAATGTATACATAGCATTTATAAAAAGAACAGATTTTTCATTTATATTTAAATATTTCATGATATAATCCTCCATACTTAATTATATTAGCAAACTTTAACCTTAAAAGCATTAAAAAAGAAGAGTTTCCCCTTCTTTTATAGTTTTTTCAAAAATTCTATTTTGGACTTAACCTCTTTGGACTTTTCACTATCTTCTCCAATTTTACTTAGTAATTCTTGATTACGATTTAAAATGTGTTCAAAATAACTTCTCATTGCATCATTTTTTTTATGAATTAATAAAGGTCCAAATTCTATTTCATATCTAGTCAATCTGTGTTTAGCCTGTTTTTTTGGTGAAAATGCAACAATTTGATAATAGAGTCGGTCCAATACAACCTCTTCATATTCAATATGAAATTGGTGATGATCAATCCATTTTCGAAGATTTTCAACTTCACGATTAACTTGTACAATCACTAAATCAAACTGTGATAATTTATCAAAATCATTTTCTAAAATTGACTTCGCGCTTACCCAGCCCATCCCTGCAATCACGACAACATTCGCATCATTTGGTACTAGTTCAATTCCAGGACATAAAATCGTTTCAATTTGATTTTGTAAATTCGATCTCTCAATCGTCTCTTTTGCACTTTCAAGTGGCATTTTCGCAATATCACATGCATAACACTTGATTGCAATATTCTTTTGAATTAATTCACATGGCAAGTATCCATGATCAGTACCAATGTCAGCAACAATACTATTTTCAGGAATAAGATTAACTATTGCTTGTAGACGTTTGTTTTTCATTAGTTTTTATCTACAAAATCACGTAAACGTTTTGAACGAGTAGGATGCTTAAGTTTTCGTAACGCCTTAGCTTCGATTTGTCGAATACGCTCACGTGTAACATTAAATTCCTTACCTACTTCTTCAAGTGTACGAGTACGTCCATCCTGTAATCCAAAACGTAAACGAAGAACTTTTTCTTCACGCTCTGTTAATCCTTGAAGAACCATATTAATTTCATCTTTTAAAAGTTGGTTATTGGCATATTGATCAGGTGATAATGCATCTTTATCTTCAATAAAATCACCTAAGTGAGAATCATCTTCTTCACCAATTGGTGTTTCTAATGAAACAGGATCAAGTGCAATTTTTTGAATTTCACGTACTTTTTCAGGAGTAATGTTTTCCATTTTAGCTGCAATTTCTTCAGCAGTAGGATCACGACCTAAGTCTTGAACAAGCTGTCTTTGAATACGAGTCAATTTATTGATTGTTTCAACCATATGTACAGGAATACGAATTGTACGTGCCTGGTCTGCAATAGCACGAGTAATTGCTTGACGAATCCACCAAGTTGCATAAGTAGAGAACTTAAACCCTTTTGTATAATCAAACTTTTCAACTGCTTTAATTAACCCCATATTTCCTTCTTGGATTAAATCAAGAAACAACATTCCTCGACCTACATATTTTTTTGCGATAGAAACCACAAGACGCAAATTCGCAGAAATCAGAATACGTTTTGCATCTTCATCTCCTGCTTGAATACGCCGTGCAATGTCAGGTTCTTGATCTGGAGTTAATAGACTTACACGGCCAATTTCTTTTAGATACATTTTAACCGGATCATTTATTTTTGTATTTCCTGTTCCACCCATGTACAGTTCATGAAATGGAATAGCCATTGATTCTTGAACTACATCATCAATTAAATCAACTTCTACTTCATCACCTAAGATTCCTAAATCGTCATCAAGTGTTCCTTCTGCTAAACTAGCCTCGTCTAAAGTAGGTTCAATTTCTAACTCAGCATCTTCACTTACTGTGATTGCTTCAGTATTAAACCACTCTAAAAGTTCATCCATATCAGTATCAGAAAAACTCAAATGTTTTACTGCTTCCATTACATCTTTTTGTAACAATACACCTTCGTTTGTATAAGTGTCTTTAAACTGTTGTTTACATTCATCTAATGTTTTAAATGCTTTTAATGTTTTTTTACTCTTCATTCATTAATGCCCCCAATTCTCTTTGAAGTTGTGTTTTTTCTAAAATTAATGCTGCCTTACTTTCTAAATTAGTGATTGTTTTAATCTGTGTCTGCATTTCATCAATTTGTTCTTTTAACAATGCTGCTCTAAATCTTCGAATTGCACCTCGTAATAAATCTTCGTCATAATTACTTACATACATTTCATCTGTTGAAAGAGCGATTATTTTTCTTCTTTGTTCGTCTGATGTACATTGATTAATTAAATCTGCAACATTGAGCTGATTATTTTTTCGATATTGATCAACAATCAAAATCGCACACTGTTGCCCTAAGTCACTAGCAAGAAAACCGAGTTGTTTTTTAAATATCTCACAGGCCTGATTACTCAACAGCATTTGAGATAGAATCGTGCTTTCTGCATTCATCTTTCCACTCTCAATAGGTTTAAGACGCACTCTAGCAACAGATTTCACCTGCTTTGCAACTGACACATCAGACTTCAACTGAGAAAGACTAAATCCAGTAAGTTGGCTTAATCGATGTGTGAATTCTTGGCGATCAAAATCATCCTTTAAACAATCAATTTCTGTTTTAACTAACTGTGTAAACTGCTTTTTATCACTGTAGTTTTCCAAATTAAATTGTTTTTTATACTGTTCGAATACAAACTCGATCCATGTTAATGGATGATCTAGCATCGATTTCAGTTCCTCAGGTCCATATTTATTTACAATATCATCTGGATCTAATCCTGTAGCATTATTTACTATGGTTACTTCGCAACCAACCGCAATAATCTCTTTGGCAACCTTAAGTGTGGCTTTTTGTCCTGCGTTATCTGCATCATAACATAGAACTACACGACGACTACTTTGTTTTAATAATCGTATTTGTTCAGGCGTACACGCTGTTCCTAGTGTCGCAACAGCATTGTATATCCCTGCTCTTGCAAAGGCAATAACATCCATAACACCTTCACATAATATAATATATCCAGCACGTTTTACATGTTGTTTTGCACGATGATAATTGTAGATAATTTGACCTTTTGTATATAATTCATTTTCATTTGAATTAATATATTTGCTTTGAACATTTGGATCCATAGTCCTAGCACTAAATGCGACAGGATTCCCGCGCGCATCATGAATTGGAAATGCGATTCTATTGAAAAAAACATCAGCAATACCAACATCATTCCATCTTCCAATATTGCAGGCTACAATATCAGCTTCACTAAATCCTTTTGCTTGTAAGAATTTGACGACTTGATTGTTTGGGCCGTTGAATCCAATTTCAAACATTTCCATAATTTCTTTATTTAATCCACGCTTTACTAAATAACTTGAGGCATTCGCTCCCTCACTTGCGTGTAGTTGAAAGCTCATGTATGAGATTGCTTCTTGCATGCATTTGTGCAAAGCATGTTGTCGCGGATCATGAATAACCTCTTTCACTTCTACATGTAGTGGATAGTCAATAATTTGAGCGACTTTTACAACTGCTTCTACAAAACTTATTTTTTCAAAATCTTGTACAAATGTAAATACATTCCCGCCTTTTTGACAAACAAAACACTTATACATTTGTTTATCCTGCGAAATACTCAGTGAGGGGTCATGATCATCATGAAACGGACAAACAGCGCTCATCCCTTTCCCTTTTCTTACTAACGGAAGAAAATGACCAATGATGTCGACGATGTCTGCTGAAGAGCGTATCGCATTAATATCTTCTTCTGCAATTCTCATATGCCCTCCTATAATTTATTAAAACTTAATTTTTGAATGAATGAAATCATGTAGTTTTGTAATTTCGATACGTTCTTGTTGCATCGTATCACGATCACGTACAGTTACACACCCATCGTTTTGAGTTTCAAAATCAACTGTAATACAATATGGAGTTCCAATTGCATCTTGGCGACGATAGCGTTTCCCAATACTTCCTGCTTCATCATATTCACAGTTATAATCTTCACTTAACATTTGATAAACGGCAATCGCTTCCTGTGACAGTTGTTTAGATAATGGACATACACAAGCTTTAAACGGCGCAAGCGCTGGATGTAAGTGCATTACAATACGTGTATCATTTTCAAGTTGTTGCTCCTCATAGCTATCACATACATAAGCTAAGAATAAACGCTCTACTCCTACAGCTGGTTCAATGCAATACGGCACAACTTTTTGATTTGTAGCTTGATCTAAATACTCAAGTGAAGACTTAGAGTGTTCCATGTGTTGTTTTAAATCATAATCTGTACGATCTGCAATCCCCCACAATTCACCCCATCCAAATGGATACATATATTCAATATCACTTGTTCCTACTGAATAGAAGCTCAATTCTTCTTGGCTATGTTCACGGATACGGACATTTTCTTTGTTTAATCCTAAACTAATTAGCCAATCCATGCAAAATTCTTGCCAGTAAGCATACCATTTTAAATCTTCTCCTGGCATACAGAAAAATTCTAATTCCATTTGTTCGAATTCTCGTGTACGGAAGATGAAGTTTCCAGGAGTAATTTCATTACGGAAACTCTTACCAACTTGCCCGATTCCAAATGGTAATTTTTTTCTAGATGTTCTTTGAACATTTTTGAAATTCACGAACATCCCTTGTGCAGTTTCAGGACGAAGATAAATCGTATTTTTGCTATCTTCAGTAATTCCTTGAAACGTTTTAAACATAAGATTGAACTGACGAATGTCAGTGAAATTTTGTGACTTACAATTAGGACACACAATTCCATTATCTTCAATATATTGTTTCATTTCTTCATTTGACCAGCTCTCTGGGTTAACACTTCCTCGTGAAAACTGTTCAATCAAGTGATCAGCACGATGACGTGTTTTACATTCGCGACAATCCATTAATGGATCACTAAATGACTTCAAATGTCCAGTTGCTTCCCAAACCTTTGGATTCATTAATATTGCAGCTTGAATACCAACATTGTATGGGTTTGATTGGATAAATTTCTTCCACCACGCATTTTTTATATTGTTTTTTAATTCAACACCTAAAGCACCAAAATCCCAAGTGTTACTAAGCCCACCATAAATCTCCGAACCTTGAAATACAAATCCTGTACTCTTAGCGTGACTTACGATTGTTTCAAAATCTAATTTTGACATTTTACTTCACATTCCTTCCTGCTTAACTGATTAATTATACACTAAAACAACGCTTCTAGTCAACTAAGCGTCTAAGTAAAACTGGCTACTTTTTAAGTTAATTCCTGTATGTATCATTAAGAAATCCATGAAGATTTTTACATGTTCTGACTTCACTACAATTGATTTATCTAAAGCTTCCATGTTTTCTATTGAAGCTTTATTGATGTAACGGAACGCTTTAAGCGTATTCACATCCGCTTTAAGTACAGCAGTTTGACTTGCACACTCTTGACATACGAAACCACCTTCATTCAACGCAATAGAAGTCACCATTTGGCTTGCGCAGGCAACGCATTCATCAACATTTGGTTCAAGTCCAATTTCCTTGAGTATGAGCGCAATAAATAATGCAAGCACTAAATGTGGATTTCTTCCATTTTGTAATTCTCCCAACGCAAAACACAAAAGCTCATATGTAGATTCATTTGGATCATTTGGCACAATAAGGGCTAAAGTGATTTCAGCGATCACATGACATACAGCTAAACTCGTCAAGTTTTGTTTAACTTTTGGATAAGACTGTATAACATGACCATTTTTAAGTGTATACATTGTTTTTCCATCCTGCACATCTATTCCGTAAGTACAATGAGTATATGGCATGCACAAACTACGATTCTTACTTTGAGCTTTAAGCGCACCTCTTACAACAAGAGACACAAGCCCTATCTCTTCACACAAAACTTGAATCAGCAAATCATTTTCACGGTATTCTTGTTGCTTTAAGACAATTCCTTTTATTAGGTCATTCATCATCAATCTCCGTTTGAATGTATCCTAACTGTCGAAGCTTCGCCTCTTTGTTACGCCAATCATTTTCAACACGTACAAATAATTCTAGGAAAATGGTTTCTCCTAAAATACCTTGAAGCTCAAGCCGAGCAGCTGTTCCGATTTCACGTATCATACTTCCTTGTTTTCCAACTATAATTCCTTTTTGTGAATCACGTTCAACTAAAATCATGGCATTTATAATGTATTTACCACGTTTTTTTAAAATTCTTTCAATGACGATAGCGACACTATGAGGAATCTCTTGTTTTGTTAAATCTAAGATTTTCTCACGAATAATCTCAGCCATAATAAACTGTTCAGGATAATCACAAACCATACCTTCTGGATAATATTGGACACCGTCTTCTAAATAGTTTTTTGTTACCTTTAGTAATTGATTTAAATTTTCACTATTGAGGGCAGAAATCGGAATAATCTCGTCAAACTGATGACGTCCATTCCAAGCAATAAGCGTTTGCATAGCTTGATCTTTACTAAGTAAATCCATTTTATTCAAAATTAAGAACTTCTTACAATGAACCGACTTAACAACATCTAAAACAAATTCTTCCCCACTTCCAAATTCACTACTTGCATCCACAATGTAATAAACCAAATCTACACCTCTAGCACTTGAATAAGCTTCCTTATTCATTTGGTTCCCTAAACGATGTTGTGGTTTATGGATACCAGGCGTATCAATGAATATAATTTGACTATCTTCATCGTTATAAATCCCACGAATACTATTTCTAGTCGTTTGCGCTTTTGATGATATGATTGCAACTTTTTGTTTTAAAAGAGCATTCAACAACGTGCTCTTACCAGCATTTGGTCTTCCTACAAATGATATAAACCCAGACTTCATTTTAAATCCTCTGAAGAAAAATGCATTGGTAATAAATCATACATTGTTTTTATAATTGTTTCTTTTCCATTTGATAAAATAATCGGCGTATCCATATTTATCAGCTCTGATAATACTTGACGACAAATCCCACACGGTGCACCTACAATCTTACCATCTGTTACAATTGCAATGGCTTCAATATCTTCTTTTCTATAACCGTTTGAATAAGCACTAAAAATCGCACTACGTTCCCCACAGTTTGTTGCCCCATAGGAAGCATTTTCAATATTACACCCTTTGAACATATTCCCATCGTTACACAAAACACATGCTCCTACATGGTAATTTGAATATGGTGCATAGGCATTTTCCATCGCTTCAAACGCCGCCTCTACTACATGTTGATAATTCATAATTTATCCTCTCAATCTATTCTTTTTAATAAAAAACTTATCGCTACTAATAATGAAGATATTGCCATTATAAGTACTGCAGCACTTGACATATCTTTGATTTCTTTAATTTTTTTGTGATATTTTGGCTGAACAATATCCGAAATTCGCTCTATACAGGTATTGAAAATCTCTAAACTAATCACAATCCCTATACACAATATAAATATTCCCCATTCATCCACACTTAACTTCATCCAAACACCAAGCCCAATCGCTCCGATACCTAAGCACAACTGGATCAACACACTGGGATCATGAACTGCAGTAACAATTCCATTAAATGCGTTCTTAAACTTATTCATCGGCTTATAATTGGATCCAAAATTGCTTTTTGTACAGCAATCATTTTCGACTCATCTTCTTTATTCATATGATCATAGCCAAGTGTGTGCAGTAATCCATGGACGAACAAAAATCCAAACTCGCGTTGCTCGCTATGTCCATATTCTTTAGCTTGTTCGGCAATCGCATTGGTATTGATAAAAATATCTCCAAGTTCTTGAATTTCATCAAACTGGAAAACATCACCTTCCATTGCAGCAAAAGTAATGACATCCGTCGGTTTATCAACCCCTCGATACTGTTTATTAATCTGGTGGATTTCTTCTTCATTCACTAAAATCACTGATACCAATGTTCTTTTCGCCAAATCATGATATTCTGCGCATTGTTTAGCAATACTTCTCAACATCGGATAGTATTGTTTCCATTGCTGTTCTTTAGTTTTATTTTTAATATAACATTTCATAATCATACTCCTTGTCCACATATTATAGCACAATCACTACTATTTAAAAATGAATGTCTAGTCTTTTTAATCATTCATATACTAAATTAACAAGGAGAACCCAATATGGCTATTTCATTACTTGCAGCACTTGGCATATTTTTATTTAGTATCCAACAATTAAGTGTTTCACTAGAACAAATCAGCATTAACAAAAAGTATTTACAAAAATTACAAAGCTCACATAGTTTTCTTCTTAGTTTCATTATTACCCTGTTATGTCAATCGAGCTCTGCGAGTATAACTTTGATTCTCATTTTACTATCGACAAATCAAATTAAGTTATACCAAGCTTTTTGGATGATGGTGGCTTCTAATGTCGCAACTACATCAACATTGTTTATTCTTTTACTCGACATTAAAGACATACTCCCTTTCCTACTTTTCTTCTGCGCAGTACTTATTCACTTATTAAAACACCCAAAAAGACAAATTGCATACGTAATTTTTTACTTCGCACTTCTTTTTTACAGTTTGAACCTTTTAAACTCATTATTAGAAGCCTTGACAACATATGAGCGCTTCATTTCACTAATATATTATATTGAATCATTTCCTTTTATTTTCTCAATACTCCTCACTGCACTTCTACAGAGTTCATCTGCAGTTTTAAGTATCTTACAGCAACTCGAAAGCACTTTTTCATTGAACTCAACATTTTTTATAATTCTTGGCGCAAACATTGGGACAACCATCACTGCTCATATTGCAAGTCTTTCCCTTGATAAAAATGCCAAAATACTTGCTCAAATGCATACCTCATTCAATATTCTTGTAGCAATTTTAGGATTTATTACAATGCCAATTGTAACTTATTTCATTAGTACTCTAACAAATCATTACCCGACTCAGATTGCTTATGCGCACTTCGCCTTTAACTTCTTGACAATGCTTTTTCTTTTTTTAATCAGAAAACAAATAAATAAAAAGACTGATTTTACCCAGTCTTAATCTAAGTCAATATGTTGGTCTTTCTCTAAGAAAATTAAATGCTCACAAATGTTTTTCGTGTGATCTCCAGCGCGCTCAAAGTTACGTAACAAACGAACTACTGGAATTACCTCCGATAGCATTTGATGTTGATTTAATGCATTTTGTAAATCTTCAATCATTAATGCAAACAATTCATTAATTACCATGTCATCATTTGGAATTTCTAAAGCTGACTTAACATCACGTTCAGCATAAGCTTTCATCGCTTTATCGAACATCGTTAAAAAAGCTTCACCAATTTTTTGTGCGTTTTTTGCTAACTTCTCATCAATCTGTCCTGATTTAATTACATATTTTGATATGTTTTTTGCATAGTCTGCAATACGTTCTAAATCATTTGCTGTTTTGATTCCGGCAATGACAATACGTAAATCAGTTGCAACTGGTGAAAGCAAAGACAAGATTTCTTGAGCACGATCATTAATTTCTTCTTCATAATGATTTACGAATTCATCTAATTTGATAATATGAAGTGCTTTTTCACGATCACCTGTCTCAATTACCTCTAATCCAATTTCATGCATTTTTCTAACTTTAAGAGCCATCTCCTGAATTAAAGCTTGATAAGTATTTAAAGCGTCATCTATTTTTGGCATATGATTTCCTCCTAACCAAATCTTCCTGTAATGTAATCTTCTGTTTTCTTATGTGCTGGTTTATTGAAAATACTTCTTGTTGTATCAAATTCAATCAAATCCCCCATCAAGAAGAAGGCAGTATAATCTGATACACGCGATGCCTGCTGCATTGAGTGAGTTACAATAACAATTGAATATTCACTTTTAAGTTTTTCAATTAATTCTTCTATCTTAGCAGTAGCAATTGGATCAAGCGCACTTGTAGGCTCATCCATTAAAATAACCTCTGGTTCCATTGCAATCGCACGCGCAATGCATAAACGTTGTTGTTGTCCACCAGATAGACTCATAGCAGAATCATTTAAGCGATCAGCTACTTCATCATATAGTGCTGCTTGTTTTAATGAGTTTTCTACAATGTCATCCAACACTTTTTTGTTCTTAATTCCTTGGCAACGAGGTCCATACGCAATATTATCATAAATTGACATTGGAAATGGATTTGGCTTTTGGAATACCATTCCAACTTTAGTGCGTAGTTCTACCACATTTGATTTCGGAGCATAAATATCATCACCATGAATTGTAATACTCCCTTCAATGCGACAACTATCGATTAAATCATTCATACGGTTCAAGCAACGTAGAAATGTTGATTTACCACATCCAGATGGACCAATAAGTGCAGTTACACAATTGCGTTTGATTTCTATATTAATATCATGCAACGCATGTTTTTCTCCATAATATAAATTTAAATTCTCTACTTTAAAACAATTTTCCATGATTTATCCTCCTAATACCAAGCTTTACTTAGTTTTTTACTAATCAATTTGATAGTGATATTTAATATTAATACAATACTTAAAATGATAATTGATATTGCACATGCTAATTCAAAGTTTGGTTGCTCCCCTGCCATCACTGACCAAATTTGAACAGCTAAAGAAGTTCCTTGTGTGAGCAATCCTGGCGTATCATTAATGAACGTTCCCATTGTATAAATAAGTGCTGCTGATTCACCGATAATTCTTCCTATCGACAGTAATACACCTGTTAAAATCCCTGGAATTGCACTAGGTAATGTAATCTTAAAAATCGTTTGAACTTCACTTGCTCCAAGAGACAAAGAAGCATCTTTAAGACCCTTTGGCACAACAATCAACGCCTCTTCTGTAGAACGAATAATTGTCGGAAGAAGGATAATCGAAAGAGTAATCCCACCAAGTAAAACATTTGTCGTTGTAGCTCCGAAAAATGCCGTGATTGGAAAGATAACACTCACTCCCATTAAACCATACACAATTGATGGAACCCCTGTCAATGTTTCAATACCTGATCTAATAAGTGAATTTAGTTTATTTTTACTTGCAACTTCATTTAGGTAAATTGCACTAGCAATACCAATCGGAAGTGATATTAAAAGCGAAATTACAATAAGATACATCGTTGCAATAAGCGAACCGCGAATTCCTCCACCTGACGTTTTTGCAAATACTGAAGTTACTGATTGTGCATCTTCTAGTTTATCTACAAGACTTTGGGCAGTATCTTTTGCCATTGATCCTCCAAAAGCATATGGATTTCTCTCAGTAACAAAATCAATTTTATGAACTTCAATTCCTATACTCAAAGTGTATGGTTTTCCAAGGTTTTCTCCAGCTGTTGTATTTAACATATTTGCAAAAACTGAAGCTGGATCAATATATTCCACTAAAATTAAATCCTCTTTAGCATTATTTGTCGCATCAACAAAACCAATCCCCCACTCTTCACTCCAAGCAATTTCTTCACTTAAGTCCTCTGGTCGTGGATAAGCCTGTGAAGTTGTCGCAACTTCAGGTGCAACAACGACGTTTGTAGACCAATAATCATCAAACAATAGATCGAAACTGAGTAAACTTGAACCTTTGCTAAAAACAAATGTGAATAGTGCTAGCAATACAAACACAGCTAACCCACTCGATAAGTAAGTTAATCCATTCAAGATACTATCTGTAATTTTACGTTTTTTTAAATCTACTTTGTACTTTGGCATGATTAGTTCCCCACTTTCTTTTTAATATAGTTGAGGATCAAGTTAGAAAACAAGATAACAAACATCAACACAATACCAACTGAAAAGCGAATATCATAATCAAGCCCAGTTGTTTCTTTTAAACCTGAAAGCATTGTTGAAGTAAGTGTGCGTGTAATATCGAATATATCAAACGTTGGACCAAACAATTTGTTTCCGGCAACCATACTTACTGCTGTTGCTTCCCCAAAAGCTCTACCAATACCTAAGATCGCTCCTGCAAAGATTCCTGATTTCGCACTTGTTAGCACAACTTTAAAGTTTGTCTGTGTTTTTGTTGCCCCAAGCGCTAGAGAACCTAGCTCAATATCTCGATCCACTGCATTAATAGCAGTAATCGAAAGAGATGTAATTGTAGGGAAAATCATGATTGCTAAAAGCAAGATTACCGCAAGTAATGAGTTCCCACCAGCTGTCGCTACCCCCATTGAACTAGCAATCTCTTTCACAAGAGAAACTATTGTTCCTGCTGCAAATACTCCGTACACAACACTTGGTATAGATGCAAGTAATTCAACAACCGTCGTCATCACTAACCCTACTTTTTTAGGTGCAATCTTTGCAATAAATAGTGCTGTTAAAACAGAAACAGGAAAAGCTATAATGAGAGCCCCGAATGCACTAATTAATGTATTAATTACAATGTATCCAACACCATAAACAGCTTGGTCCTGTCTCCATGTTGTTCCAAATAAGAAATCCACAAGACTTACTTGCCCATATTCATATCCTGGTAAAAATGGTTGAATTCCTTTTATCGAAATGAATACAACAATCAATAAAATAGTCATACTCGATAATAATGCAGCAGTAAAGAATATATTTTTGACTATTCTATCTGTCTTTAGCTTTTTTTCTATCTTTTTCGAATCAATTTTTCCTCTTAGTATTGGTTCCATATCTTCAACATCCCTTTCATAAATAATAGCTTAGCCTTTAGGCTAAGCTACTTTGACCCTTCAATTACTATTTATTGGCCAATTGAATCCCAAGTAGAAACTGTACCACTATAAATACCATTGATATCAGCTTGTGATAAGTTTGTAACTGATGTGTTTGCAGCATTTACAACAGCAACTACAGCATCAATGCAGTAAACTCCAGATTCTAAAGCATTTGTATTATCTTCTTCAGCTTTAAATTCACGAGATGCAAATCCAATATCGATAGCATTTGCACTGTCTTTCTCTGACCCCAATGTACGTTTGTGTCCATCACTTGATCCTGTGTGATTCATTGTGAATTGAACATTACCAGCTAATGGTTGGAAAGATTCTAATGCAGCTGCAATTGATTTTTCAACGCTAGTTGATCCACCAGTTCTAATTGTGAATGCACTATTGTCTTGAGAAACAATTGGATGATTCGCTGATAATTCAGCCCATGGAGTTGCATTTGTATAATCAACAATTCCACCAGCTGATTCAACTGCTTGTTTACCTTCAACAGAATTATTTAAGAAATCTAAAAACGCTAATACTAATTGCTCAACTTCATCACTTGTATATTCTCCACTAGTACGAGAAGTATATGAGAATGGACGTTGCATTGCATATGACCCATCAAGAACTGTATCGATTGTAGGAGATACTCCTTCAAATTGTAATGGTACAATGTTGTTTGCTTCAAAATCAGTACTTAATGATACATAACCGATTGCTGATTCTTCAGCACCTACTTTAGTTGCCATATCACCATTTCCTGTTGTTTCTACAGCAGTTGCAGTTAGTTCTTCTAAATCGATAGCACCTTCAAATGCCTCTCTTGTTCCACTTGATGCATCACGAGTATAAACAGTAATTGTTCCTGTCATTTCTGTAGCTGCTTCAGTATTTGCTTCTTCTGTCGCCTCAGGAGTAGCTGTAGCTTCAGGCTCAGTTGTATTTGATGAGCATCCTGACATCAACATTAATGTTGCTAAACATAATAATAGTAATTTTTTCATTTTTGGTTTCCCTCCGTATTTACTTGCTTATAATACTAACTAATTGTAAATAGAATATGAATGGATTGTTAAGAAACTGTTAACAAAACAAAAACAAAAAAAAACGACCACACAATAAATATTGTATGATCGTTTACTAATATCAATTTATTTTAAAAATTACTATCTCCTTAATAGAAGATATATCAACACGTTGACTCTCTTATTTATCAGTATTACTTTGATCCTTCACAATAACATCATGTGCTCCACCCTCTATAATAGAAGTAGAAGAAACAAGTGTTAATCGTGCTTTTTCTTGTAATTCTGCAATTGTAAGTGCTCCACAGTTACACATTGTCGATTTTAATTTATGTAATGTAATCACTACATTATCTTTAAGTAAACCAGCATAAGGTACATATGAATCTACCCCTTCTTCAAATTTTAGTTTACTGTCTCCACCTAAGTCGTAGCGTTGCCAGTTGCGCGCACGATTACTTCCTTCTCCCCAATACTCTTTAACAAAACTTCCATTTACCATCACTTTGTTTGTAGGAGATTCTTCAAAACGACTAAAGTAGCGTCCAAGCATTACAAAATCAGAACCCATCGCCAATGCAAGCGTAATGTGGTAATCATATACAATTCCACCATCTGATGCAATTGGAATGTAAATTCCTGTTTCTTCAAAATATTCATCACGAGCTGCTGCAACTTCAATAACCGATGTTGCTTGCCCTCTTCCAATACCTTTAGTTTCACGAGTGATACAAATTGAACCACCACCGATTCCAACTTTAATGAAATCAGCTCCTGCTTCTGCTAAAAACCTAAAGCCTTCGCGATCAACAACATTACCTGCTCCAACTTTTACAGTGTCTCCATATTTAGAACGAATCCAGGCAATTGTGTTTTTTTGCCATGCTGAGAATCCCTCAGAAGAATCAATACACAGAATATCTACTCCTGCCTCAACAAGCGCAGGTACACGTTCCTCATAGTCACGAGTATTAATACCTGCTCCTACAATATAACGTTTGTCTTCGTCTAATAACTCGCAAGGATGCTCTTTATGAGAGTCATAATCTTTCCTAAACACAAAGTAACATAAGTTTTGTTGGTCGTCAATTACTGGTAATGAATTCAGCTTATGATCCCAGATAAGATCATTGCACTCTGTAAGTGTTAGACCCACATGTCCTGTAATCAAGTTTTCAAATGGAGTCATAAACTCAGATACAGGCGCACTCATATCTACACGATTTGAACGATAATCACGTTCAGTAATTACACCAAGTAATTTACCATTTGGCTTTCCATTTTCAGTAATTGCCATTGTGCTGTGACCTGTTTGTTCCTTAAGCTTGATCATTTCTTCAATTGTCGTATCTGGTGTCATATTTGAATCACTAGGCACAAATCCTGCTTTATAGTTTTTTACCTTTGCAACCATAGCTGACTGACTCTCAATACTTTGTGAACCATAAATGAAGGCCACTCCACCCTCTTTTGCTAAAGCAATCCCCATATTTGTTCCTGAAACAGATTGCATGATTGCGCTAACCATCGGAATATTCAATGAAATTGCTGGTTCTTCTTTCCCTTTTCGATATTTTACGAGTGGCGTATGTAGTTTTACTCTATCCGGTGTACAATCTTCCCCTGAGTAACCTGGAACTAGTAAATACTCACTAAAAGTATGCGAAGCTTCTTTGTAATAAAATGCCATAAATCTACTCCTTTTTCTATATTTATTGTTTGTATTATAGACATTTCATTTTAACTTGTAAAGATAAAACAATAATTTTTGAAAATATTTTAATAATGTAGCCTATACAATGTTTGATATATGATAAAACATAAGAGATACGCACTCACATTCATAAGTAGAAAAGACTTAATCGCATGCACTCTACCGTACTTCTTAGCAATCATAAATAAAGTCATAATACATGGCGTACTACATAGACAATACACCATAAATGAAAATGCTTGTATCGTGCTCACATCAATAAAGTAATCTTGCGGCAAAACTAGAAAAAAAGCGACTACACTCTCTTTTGCAATCACTGCAGGTAAAAGTGCTACAACAAAAAACCAATGCTCACCAAATCCTAATGGTTTAAAAATCCATTGAATATGATTAATAATTTGTAACAAAACACTGTTCATTATATCTCCACTTGGAAAATGTAACAGCACCCACAACGCCACAATAACCCAATAAACGCTTTTAAAGCTTTTTATTATAAATAATTTGCATTGTTTATAAACTTTAATTAAAAGCACTTTCAACTTCGGCATACGATATGGTGGTAATTCCACAAATATTTCTTCCACTATTTTTGACCCAGAACCTAGAACTAAAGAGAAAATAACGACAAGTAAAATATTCATTAAATACAGGATAAGTATTATTGGATATGCATGTTGCGGAAATACTAAATGTATCAAAAACAAATAAATCGGCAATCGAGCGCTGCAAGACAAGAAAGGAATAATTAAAGCCAAACGCTTTTTTACCTTTATATCTTTTATCCCTTCAATTGAAACCAGTGCTGCTACATTGCAACCAAACCCTAGAATAAAAGCAATCATGCTTCGCCCAGGTAAATTGAGCCGTCTCATACTTTTTTTTGCCAATAACGCACACCTTGCCATATATCCACTTTCCTCAAAGAGAGATAATCCTAGATATACTACAAACAACATAAATAAAAGTGATAAAATTGAAAACGCACTTCCTACTACACCTTGCAAGATAAATTTTATCATCATTGGTGGTAATCCACTTATTAATCCTTCAAGCTTTGTAATAAAACCATTGAAAAAGGGTTGTACAAACGCAAGTATAATTTGAGATATTTGCAATGAGCACATAAGAAATACCACAAGAATTAGTTGAGCTAATAACCAACTATAACGATGATATAATAAAAAATGATCAATTTTATGTGTCATGTTGAATCTATCTTTAGATTCAATCGTAATTATCTTTGAAAACTTAGTTATTCTTTCTTGACGATCTTTTCGTACTTGGTGCTTATATAAAACATTAAAACTACTAATTTTATTCTTAAGCGAATCTTGTCGAACACGGCAAAAGAAGATGAACTTTTGTCTTAAGTAGTCACAATACAAGGGATAATAGACAACCTTCGCATTTGCTTGTTTATGTATTATTTTTTTTAAATCAGTGATTCGTGAATTTTCGTTACATTCTAGTGAGATAATTGGAATCCCTAATTCATAAGCTAATTTTCTTACATTAATAATTATTCCTTTCTTTAAACATTCAGACTCATAGTTTAAGACAATTACCATGGGTATTTGCAACTCCCTCAGCATGAGTGTACAATTTAAATTATTTAAAAGACATGTAGCATCAATAACATTGACAATACAATCCACCTCATGATTTTCAAAGTAGTTCACAGTTACTAAATCATCATGAGTGTATTTTGATAAACCATACACTCCAGGCAAATCAACACACTCCACTTTACAAGACTGCTCAGTATAATAGGCTAAACTATAATCACTTGTTACACCAGCCCAATTACCAACAGATAACATTTCGTTGCACATTTGATTTATTAACGTACTCTTGCCTACATTGGGAGTCCCTACAAATACTACTCTCTTTAACATTCCCACTCCAAATGCTTTATTAAATGACTTGAAAATGCAAATAACTTATCATGTATTTGAATCACCATGAATTCATTATCGATTGGCGCAGAAATCAATTCAACCCACTGCCCCTCAAATAATCCTAAATAACCCAAAACTTCTAGTAGCTCATCATCAACGTGTCTTTGATGAATACGAACTCGTTGCTTATTCCTCATAAAATCACCTCAATACAATGTATGATTTGCATATAAAAGTTAGACTCCTTGCTACATTTTTTTTAAAATTATGCTATAATTTCAATTATCGAGGTGAAAGTATGAAAATGAAACAGAGTTTCTTTTACACATTAAGAGAAAATGTAAAAGATGAAGATTCAACAAGTGGAAATTTACTAAGTCGAGCTGGTATGATCAAGAAAACATCAGCTGGTGTTTATATGATGTTACCACTTGGATTTAAAGTATTAAGGAATATAGAAAATATCATTCGAAAGGAAATGGAAGATGCTGGTTCACAAGAACTAATCATGCCTGCTCTTATAAGCGAAGATGTTTATATCCAATCAGGGCGTCGTGAAGGTTTTGGGAATAGTATGTTTAGTTTAAATGATCGCTTTAACAAACCCTTTGTATTAGGCCCAACTCATGAAGAGTTGTTTGCAATGGCAGCTCAAATGAAAATTAAATCATATAAAGATTTACCATTTAGCTTATACCAATTTCAAACTAAATTCCGTGATGAACCACGCCCACGTTTTGGATTAATTCGTGTACGCGAATTTATCATGAAAGATTCATATACATTTGATGCTGATGAGGCAGGATTAGATCAATCATATAAAAAAATGTTCGATGCTTATGTGAATTCATTTGACAAGATGAAACTTAACTACAAAATTGTAAAAGCCGACACAGGAGTTATGGGAGGTTTGCTTTCTGAAGAATTCCAAGCTATTACACCTATTGGAGAAGATATTATTGTTCTATGTGATCATTGTGATCTTGCTACAAACATTGAAATTGCCGCATGTACAAGACACAAATCAGAGGATGTTAAGCACATTGAAAAAAAATTGATTGAAACAAAAAACGCAAAATCAATCGATGAAGTTACTCAATTCTTAAATAAATCTTCAAGTGAATTTGTAAAAACATTGATTTATAGTATTGATGGAGAACCGTATGCATGTCTTGTACGTGGGAATCGAGATGTTAATGAGACAAAACTTCGCAAACTTCTATGCGCAACTGAAGTTGAACTTGCTAGCCCTGAAACAGTTTTAGCTGTAACAGAAGCACAAGTCGGTTTTGCTGGCCCTATCAATATCAAATGCCCTATCATTATGGATGATGAAGTAGCAACAATGCACAATTTTGTAGTAGGTGCAAATCAAACTGACTATCACTACTTAAATTGTAACCTTGAAGACTTCGAAGCTTTCAAGACAGCAGATATCATCAATATATGTGAGAATGATGCTTGCCCAGTTTGTGGAAATCCAGTTAACTTCAAAAAAGGAATTGAAATTGGAAACACATTTAAACTTGGTACTAAGTATTCTCAAGCTCTTGGACTAGAATATTCAAATCAAGAAAATAAATTAAATCCGGTATGGATGGGTTCATATGGAATCGGTCCTGCTCGAGTTATGGCAGCGATTGCAGAACAGCATAATGATGAAAACGGATTAGTATGGCCTGTTAGTGTTGCTCCATATCAAGTTGCCGTAGTAATTATTTCAACAAAAGATGATCAACAATGTGAAGTTGCCGAAGAATTATACAATAAATTCAAAGCTGCTAATATCGAAGTAATCTTAGATGATCGTGATGAACGTCCAGGGGTAAAATTCAAAGACTTGGATTTAATTGGTATACCTTATCGAGTAGTAGTTGGCAAAAAAATTAATGAAGGCCAAGTAGAGTTTAAACATCGTAAAGATGGAAAATCTGAAGATATCAATATTCAAGATGTTATCGAACATTTAAATAATTTAGTGAAATAAAAAAATCCAATACAGTGAGTGCATCTCTAGTTTGAGTAATAAACTAAGAGATGCACTTTTTATATTTGGATTTTTATTTACTAACACCATAAATTTTATGATTAAGTTTATTCATTAAAACCTTAAAAATATAGTCAACTAATGCACAAATTAATATAACTACAATCGTTAAGGCAAGAAGCTCTGACATTTCAAGATTAAACTTTGCGATATTCATCTCTCGTCCAATCCCCGATCTAACCTGCGTAAAAATTTCAGCCATTACCGATACCTTTAATCCAAGACCAAACGATAAACTTATTGCTTGTACAAAATATGGCAACATCATAGGTAATGCAAGTTTAAGATACAATTCCTTTGAAGAAACTGGATATATCGCAATCAAATCACCCGTCTTTATCTTAAAATCATTCACAGCTAAACAGATATTTGAATAAAATGATGGAAACAAAATCAAAAATACGACAACAGTTACACTTTGTTCTGCACCCAACCACAATAAAGCGAAGATTACATAGGATATTGTAGGTATCGTTTTAAGTATTATTTCTATTGGTAGAAAAAAATCTTTAACACAAGCATACTTAACTTGTAATAAACCAAGTATCGCTGCACAAACAAACGAAACACACAATCCCTCCAGCATCCGATAAAGTGAAATGAGTATTACTCCATAGAACTCAACATCGCTCATCAAGCGTCCTAGTGACATAATTACATCAGGTAACTTAGGAAGTAAATACATATTATTTATTTGACTCCCCAAAATTGTCCAGCATATAAATAAGAGTAAAACACTTAACCAACTATTTTTTTTCATGTGCCACCTCGTACATCTATTTTAGCATAGTTAAAAGCTAGAATACAACATACAAACCCATGTGTTATAATGACTTAAGAAAGTGAGACAACTATGAAATTAGACCATAAAACTTGTTATGTACTAAAAAAACTCAATGATGCTGGTTATGACGCATATGTTGTAGGTGGATGTGTTCGCGATATACTCATGAATCAACCGATCCATGATATTGATATAACGACTAGTGCATCACCTTCCCAAATTATTGAAGTATTCTACGATCAGAAATGCTATGATGTTGGTATTTCATTAGGTACAATTATCATCTGTATTGAAGATGAAATATTCGATATTACAACATTTCGTACAGAAGGAAAGTACATAAATCACCGCCGTCCATCTAAGGTCAATTTTTGTACGAACCTTTTTGATGACTTAAGTCGTCGTGATTTTACTATAAACGCTATGGCCTATCATCCAGAACAAGGTCTTATTGATTATTTCAATGGTAAAAGTGATATTGAAGCCAGAGTTATCAGAACTGTGAATCATCCTCAGCAACGATTTCAAGAGGATGCACTTCGTATGATGCGAGCATTACGATTTTCTACAACACTTAACTTTACAATAGATAAGGACACCTCCATCGCCATTCATGAAAATTCACATTTGGTTCAATATCTATCAATCGAACGTGTTACAAGTGAATTCAACAAAACGCTCACAGCACTTACTAAAGATGATTTATTTCATGAGTATCGAGATATAATCGAACAGTTTTTGCCAGAATTATCAACGCTCTGCGTAAGCAAATACCATGATATAGCTAAACATGTTGTTTTATTACCCGCCCTACTTCATTTAAGGGTGGCTGCCCTGCTTATTCCTTTATCTAATAGCGCTAAGGAAATACTGGAACGATTAAAATTCCCTACCAAGACAAAACAAAAAATACTCATCATTATTGAACATGCTTCTTACATAATTTATAACGATCGATTGACATTAAGATTACTTTGTGCAAAGTTAGGGGCAAATAACGCCCATGATTTAGTATTGTTTAAAGCAAGCATTGACCCTACCTCTGAGCATTTAAAAGCATTAGATTGTATAAAATCTATTATTGAACAAAAAGATTGCATACAAGTAAGCCAATTAGATGTGAATGGATATGATTTAAACAAAATCGGCATACATGGTAAAGTATGTGGAACTATACTAAAGCAATTACTCTATGCTCATGTTTTCGAATACATACCGAATCAAAAAGATTCATTACTTCAGTATGCACAAAACTTAAGTTACCTTGGACAAATCGTCCAAGGACAAATTGATCGACCACTTGGCACATCTCACCCAAAATTTACTACGCTAATTTACCCAATCAATTATGGCTATGTTGAAGGTGTAATTGGTGGTGATGGTGAACCACAAGATGTCTATCTACTAGGAATAGATTATCCATGTATTACTTTTTCAGGAGTAGTTATTGGCATTATATTCCGCCAGAATGATAAGGAAACAAAATGGATTGTTGCTCCACCAAATTCTCTTTTTTCTGATCAAGAAATACTAGATTATGTCGATTTTCAAGAACAATACTTTGAAAGTCATCTTGTCACACTTAATTACGGGATACAACTTGAAGACCATTTTAAATAAAACAAAAGATTGACTCTGTACACTTCATACAGAAATCAATCCTTTTTTACATCAAACAAAGAACTAAACAATCGTCTAACATTAGTCAATTTAAATAGTAACTTATAATAAAGGCTTACTCATAGTGCATACAGTTACATAGCGGCGAAACTTCTCTACTCCCTTATCTACATAGGCATGTCCAAGGATTCCATAGCCAACACTAACTAGTAAGTCATCCATAGGTATATGAGAAAGCAACACGAGCCTCCTAGCAAATTTCGCATTTGATTTGATAATGTCATGTTGAAGTCCATCTTCTATAGAAGTAAAATGACCATATGGAATATCAACTATTGAAACATCATACAATTTTTCTATCAAATTCATATCTCCAACTTGTACAAGGTGCCTATGACCAAATTGTAGAATGTTTTCCATCGCCATTTGTGCAACTTTTGAATTAATTTCATTCGATTGCGGTTTTGCACCAATTTCTAATAGTTCTAATACAATTGTGCCTACACCACAACAGGGATCAATAACTTCACGAGTTAAATCATGCTCCATTGCCAAATTAGCAAGCACTCTCGCTAAACGTGTACTACAAGAAATTGAATAAGAATGTTGCTTATTCTGTCTTAATTCAACACCAGTTTTCCCTAACTCTAATATACCAAAAATATAGTCATCTTCTATTTTCGTAATTCCCAGCAAAGTTTTAGGATAATGTATATTTGGTTCACCTTCCACTTGTTCAGCAATCTCTCTCATGAAATACAATTGTTCAGAATAAGGAACTTCATTTTTTTCATGTTTAATGTAATTCACACGGAACTGCTCAAATTCATATTCATCGTGCTTAACTTGAACAAGTAAATCATTGAATGATTTTGATTTTTGTAAAACAGTGATTTTTTTCTTTATGAAGATTGAGCGATGCACATCAAAGTCGACCTCACTTTGTAAAACTTGATATTTTGGAAGCATATTAAACAAAGTTGTCATCTCAAGTCGAAATAAGTCTGCTTCCCCTTCCTTATAATTTGTTATATAGATAAACTTAGTCATTTAATCACCATTTCTACGACTTCCTGTCTTTTTAATCAGTCAAAGAAATGTTTTCACATTCCTTAAGCCATAACTGTGCGCTGGCATCAGATGGCATACGTAAATCTCCACGAGGAGATATACATACACTCCCTACCTTTACTCCATCAGGTAAACAGCTTCGTTTAAATTGTTGAGAAAAAAATCTACGATAGAATACTTGTAACCACTTTAAGATAGTTTCTTGACCATAGACATTCAAAAAGGCACGACAAGCCAAAGCATAAATCTTACTAGGCCTAAAATGATATCTCAATACATAATACAGGAAGAAATCATGTAGTTCATACGGCCCCACGATACTCTCCGTTTCCTGTGCTATTTCACCATTTAAATCAAGTGGCAACAACTCAGGGCTTATTGGTGTATCAACAATGTCTTTCAGCACTTCATTGCAATTTTCAAAAATATTTTCATCAATTACACTTTGAATCATCCATCGAATTAGTGTTTTTGGAATGCTTGCATTAACTCCATACATACTCATATGATCTGCATTATAGGTACACCACCCCAACACAAGTTCACTCAAATCTCCCGTGCCTACTACAAAGCCACCCACTAGGCCAGCATAATCCATAAGAACCTGTGTACGCTCACGAGCTTGAGTATTTTCATAAGTTAAATCAGGTGTATTTCCATCATGTCCTATATCATTAAAATGTGATATGCAAGCATCTTTTATATTTACTTCTTTGCTTACAATCTCTAATTGTTTCATCAATTCACAAGCATTTGTATATGTACGATTACTTGTGCCAAAACACGGCATTGTCAATCCATGTAAGTTTGTCAGTGGCAAATCTAACTGTCGAAGCGCTTCAACGCACACAAGTAGTGCTAGTGTTGAATCAAGACCTCCAGAAATACCAATCACAAGCTTCCCAGAAGTTACTTGAATACGTTTTTTTAGTGCAGAAACTTGCATTTGGAAAATATTTAAACAACGCTCCTTTCTTCCAACAGTTGTTGATGGTACGAAAGGTAAGCGTTGAACGTGTGCATACTCTCCTTGAACGCTGGGGTATAACCTTTGATTTGTAGTTTGAATAATACGTGGTTTAATGATTCCACCATAAATACTTGCGGCATCATGAAAACTTTTATTTCGTCTGCGATCACAATTAACTTTATCTAAATCAACATCAGCAAAAATAATGTAATCACCATCAATTATTTTCTTATTCTCTTCTATCAATACTCCATTTTCATAAATCATTGAATGACCAGAAAAAATCAAATCTGTTGTAGATTCATTTTCACCAGTTGAACAATATGCATAAGCACAAATATTTTTAGCAGATAACTGACTTATCAAAGAATGGCGATAGCTACGCTTACCAATAAGTTCATTACTCCCTGATAGATTCACGACAATTTGTGCCCCATTCATTGCAGCAAGTGTCCCTGGAGAAATTGGTGTCCATGCATCCTCGCAAATCTCACATGCAACTTTAACCCCATTCAATGTATGAAAGATTAAATCTGTTCCAATCGCAATATCATAGTCATCTTCAAGACCTAATTCAAGGGAAGAAACTACACTTGTTTGAATTTGTGTAGCAGAACTAAACCATCGTTTTTCATAAAACTCATTATAATTAGGTAAAAATGTCTTTGGTACAATTCCATACACCTTCCCTTTTTGAATAAAAAGAGCACAGTTATAAAGTTGTTGATCAATAAGAATTGGTGCGCCAACAATACAACTTAAGTCCCATGAATTAGATGCATCAACAATACATTGAATCGATTTCTTTGCCCCATCAATCAGTGTATCTTGAAGAAACAAATCGGCACATGTATATCCTGTAACAGACAATTCAGGAAATACTAGTATATCTGCATTTTGTGATTGTGCCTCATTAGCACGCTCAATCATTTGTGTTGTATTAAATAGTGGATTAGCAACTTGCATCGCTGGTACACTACACGCTATTCTTACATAATTTAACATAAACTCTCCTCACATAATTCTATATCTACCATCGTATCTTAAGATGACTCCACTTGTCAATTCACCAAACAAATAAAAAGCCTTTCGGCTTTTTATTTAACTAATATTTCTTCACTAAATTCAATATTGAAGATTTCTAAGAAACTTTGTATATCCCCAACCGCATCGGCAGCCGGAATATAATTTAATCCCATTTTTGGATATGCTGTTGAACTAATTGGACTTGCAGGTACACCAAATACATCTGCACCAATTGAATCAATCATTGTGGCAATTTCTTCTTTAGATTCTGGTTGATTTAACGTTTCAATTGAACTAGCTAATTCGCTTAAGAATGCTTCTACATCCGTTCCACGTTCTTCCATAATACTTGGATTAACAAATAACGCAGCTTGAGGATACCCAACACGCTCACCTTCATGTGTAGTTGTCCATTCCTCTTGAATATCACTAATCACAACAAATTCTTTTTCTATTTCTGCACCTTTTACCAGAGTAGCACTTACTAATGGCTCTGCAATCAACGCAGCATCTACAGTACCCGCAAGTAATGCTGCTTGAGCTTCAGATGTTGAACTAAAATACTCAATCTCTGCTTGAATATTTAAATTTTCTTTAATCGCTTCAAATACTAAACCAGGTACAGCTGTTTCACCAAACACTGCAAGTTTTTTATCTGGATTTTGTAAGTCATCAGAACTAATACCTACAATGTATAAATTTCCCCATGTCACAATTCCTGCAAGTTCATATGTTGTAGCCCCAGTAGTTGCTAATTTAACTCCTAAATTAGTTGGTGCAATAATGAAGTCATACTCTGGTGTCGGATTTACAAAAGCAGCTTGTAATGGATCAGAACCCGCTACAAAATTGTATTCACTACCATAATCTTCATACATACCTAATAACGCAAGTGATGGTGCTCCTGTGGGTGCAATAATAGAAAATGTTAAATCCACATCCTCACTAACTTCAGGTGTTGCTTCAGGTGTTACCTCTGGTGTTGCTTCAGGTGTTGCATTACTTGAACATCCAACCATTAAGAAACCAAAAACCAAACAAAGTAATAATTTTTTCACTATTTTTTCTCCTCAATCTCTAAAGACATCATTTCAATAAATTTATCCATCGGTACAGTTAAAGATTCTTTTTTACCATGACGTCGAATAGTTACAGTATTGTTTTCAACTTCTCCATCACCAATCACAACTTGCACAGGAACTTTTTTTGTTTGTGCCTCTCTAATACGATAACCTAATTTTTCATTTCGTGCATCAATTTTAGCTCTAAAGTTAGCATTTTTGCACTTTTCAAGCAATATTTCACTATATTCGAGGTGTAATTCATGATGAACTGGTACAATTGTAATTTGATTTGGTGCCAACCAAAGTGGGAATACACCTGCATAGTGTTCAATCAAAATACCGATAAATCGCTCAATTGAACCATAGATTACACGATGTAACATAATCGGGCGTTTTTTGCTACCATCACTATCAATAAATGTTAAGTCAAATCTTTCAGGTAGGTTCATATCTAATTGGATTGTCGCACATTGCCAAATACGTCCTAAACTATCTTTAATTTGAAAGTCTAATTTAGGTCCATAAAATGCACCATCACCTGGATTGATTTTACATGGCTTCCCAGCTGCAGCACACGCACTTTCCAATGTCTTTTCAGCAACATCCCAAACTTCTTTTGCCCCGATATACTTATCTTCAGGACGTGTAGATAATTCGATATGATAACTTAATCCAAAAACTTGATAAAAACGTTCAATAAATTGAATTAATCTTACTACTTCACTTTCAATTTGGTCTTCGCGCATAAATAAGTGAGCATCATCTTGAGTAAATGTACGCACTCTAAATAAACCATTTAGTGCACCACTTGCTTCATGACGATGAACTAATCCTAATTCCCCAATTCGCATAGGTAAATCCTTGTAAGAATGTAACCCATTCTTATATGCAAGCATTCCTCCAGGGCAGTTCATTGGTTTAATCGCAAATGCACGATCATCGACTTCAGTTGTGTACATATTTTCTGCATAGTTTTGCCAGTGGCCTGACAGCTCCCACAATTCTTTTGAAAGCATCACTGGTGTTTTAATAAATTCATATCCTTCTTTAGTATGTTCTTCATACCAAAAATTTTCAAGCAAGTTACGAATAATCATTCCATTAGGTAAGAAAAATGGCATACCAGGTCCATATTCACTCATCATGAAAATTTCAAGTTCTCGACCTAATTTCTTATGATCACGTTTCTTTGCTTCTTCAAGCAAATATAAATGATGTGCTAAATCTTCTTCATTATTAAAGCACACACCATATACACGCTGTAACATTTTATTTTTAGCATCACCTTTCCAATAGGCTCCAGATACTTTTAGTAGTTTAAAGTGTTTTAATTCTTTTACTGTTGCAACATGAGGACCACGACATAAATCAGTAAAATCCCCTTGTGTATACATACTTATTACTGTATCATTTTCATCCATATTTTGAATTAGTTCAATTTTATATGGGTCATCTTTGAACTGCTCAAGTGCTTCTTCTTTAGAAATCTCACGGCGATCAATACGCTTCCCATCTTTTGCAAGTTTTTTCATTTCTTTTTCGATTTTCGGAAAATCCTCTTCACGAATAACTTCATTACCTAAATCGATGTCATAGTAAAAACCATCAGTAATTACTGGGCCCACCCAAAATAATGCATTTGGATAAATTCGTTTTATAGCCTGTGCTAATAAATGTGCACAACTATGGTTGAGAATACTTAACTGCTCATCTTGTTTAATATCAATCATCTTATTTCCTCCTAGATAAATAAAAAAACACATCCATAAAGGACGTGTTAAAACGCGGTACCACCTTACTTCATTTTATATTTTTATAAAATGCACTCTACAATAACGGTTGTCGCCGGAACTTCATTACAAAGTCAACTCCCAAGTAGTAATCACTCTAACATTCAATTACTTTCACCAACCGTAATCTCGCTATATTCTGTCATTTGAGTAATCGTGTCTTGATCAACGCTTTTACATTTTTAATTATATCGTGATTCAATTGATTGTCAACTAGTTTAACTCACTCTACTATCAAATGGTGCCCTAAATCCCTCACAATATTCACAACATCGTTTTCATTAATGTTACTTGTGCGTAAAATTACGTCAGTAAATGAATCTTTATGATAAACTGATAAATTTGTAATAAATCCACCCAAGCTTGAAATCGCAGATGATAAATCTGCAATTACTCCAACTTTATCATCTTCAACATGAATCACAAAGCGAGAACCTGATTGATGATATCCCATCAGTTCTGCAAGAGCTTCAAATATATCATTTTGACTAATTAGTCCTACTACTTCACCATCTTTTTCAATGACCACTAAACAACCAATATTATGTCGTCGCATCAACATTGCTGCCTCATCAAGTGTCGCTCTTGGATGTATTGTAATGACATCCTTAACCATCACATTACAAACTTTCTTTTTTAAAAAAAGAAAATTTAGTTCGTTTTTTGATAAATCCACTGCGCGAACAGGGATTTGATCAGAAATTGTCGTCTCTGTTACTAATCCTACAAGTTTTTTTCCTTCGACAACAGGTATACGTCGATAGCCTCGACCATCCATAATCGCTAAAACTGTACTTAATGATGTATCCTGATCAATACAAAACGGATTGATCATCATGTGATTTTCAACATACATATAGTTACCCTCCTTGAATTTGAATAAAACATCGTAAATCCAATTAGTATGAAACTTGTGGATGCAAGTATACTAAAAAACTCTTTCACCTCCTGAACCATCAATTTAATCAATATAAAGAAAAGTACAATTATATTCAACTTTCCAAGAAATAGTAATATATATACGTGTATTATTTATAGATATATAATAACATTTTTGAGTAGTTTTTGTCTATAATTATACAATTTAAAGCAAAAAAGTAATCCATTATGGATTACTCTTCTTCATAGCTTGCTTCTGTTTGGTTTTCTTTCATTTCACTCATCGAATCACTTGTTGTATTAGAAGCATCATATGCTCCATAATAATCCTTAAATCCATCCATATGTTGACCTGTGTCACTAATTAAAGCATAATTACCATTAATCACACCATACATCGTCTGTGGTAATCCATCTATATCCACATCGATCTGACCAGATGAATTAATATTATCAATCCATTTACTTGTATGATCACTATTTGGGTCGAGTTGAACTAAGTAGTAAGTACTATCGTTTAGTAGGAAACTATAACCATCTAATACATTCTCATCGAAGTCCTCTAACATCTCAGGACTTTCGATGTTGTATTCACTAGCTAAGTAATCAACGTAATCTTTTGTATTTCCTCTCGCCATATCATTTTCAGTTTCTTGACTATCCATGTTTGAGGAATTTGCCGTTGTTTCTTCACTAGTTGCAGGAGTTTCACTGGGGGTTGGTGTTATTTCACTTTCTTCATCAACTACTGCACAGCTACATCCTGCTAATAGGAAAGTTAAGAGTAAAGTTGTTAGGATTTTCATTTTTTACATCCTCCTTCTTCCCTATGATGCACCATTTTAAATTAAATTATACTTGATTTTAAATTAAATTATACTTGATTTTAAATTTTCTTTCCAAACAATCGTCAGTTTCTCTAAACTCATAGCTGCATTTGCAGGGCTCGTCGAAGGAACACAAACTGTTCTTACATCGAGATTTACATATTTTTTAAATAAATTTGCTGCAGTTTTCCCGTGTAAGACAATCAATTCAATAGATGAACCCCTAGTTAATTGTTGAATATCATTAACTTTCACATCGCGAATACTTGCATCACTTGAACCTTTGATTTCACAGGAATGGACAATATCCCACAAACCAATATGATGTCGACAAAGAAACTTAATCTTCTCTTCATTTGTGATTGGAAGCTCATCCTCCACTACTTTTGCCAGTACCTTCCAAAAACGATTTTGTGGATGTGCATAATAAAATACTTCCCCTCTACTTTTAATCGAAGGAAAACTCCCTAAAATCAAAATTTTGGTATTTATATCCATAATGGGAGATAAAGGATGAATTTGCATAGTTGTACTCCTTTCAACACTATAAATCATAGTTTAACACACCTTCCTTCAAATGAATTTGCTTATGCACAAAAACAAACTCCATCACGGAGTTTGTTTTAAAGCTATTTCTTTGGATACTTAATTGCAGCTTGAGCAGCGGCCAATCGAGCAATCGGAACACGATATGGTGAACAACTCACATAAGATAACCCAACTTGATGACAGAATTCAATTGAACTAGGGTCTCCACCATGCTCTCCACAAATTCCTAATTTTATATCAGGTCGTGTTTTTTTACCAAGTGTTACAGCCATCTCAATTAGTTTCCCAACACCTCTTTGGTCCACGCGTGCAAATGGATCTTGTTCATAAATTTTTTGTTCATAATATGAATTCAAGAATGAACCAGCATCATCACGTGAAAATCCATAAGTCATTTGTGTTAAATCATTTGTCCCAAAACTGAAGAATTGTGCTGATTGAGCAATCTCATCAGCTAATAATGCAGCACGTGGAATCTCAATCATCGTCCCAACTAAGTAGTTTAACTCAATATTATTTTCAGTAATAACTTCTTTAGCTGTTTCATCTACTACACGTTTAACAAAATCTAATTCCGCTTTATCTCCTACAAGAGGAATCATAATTTCAGGAACGATATTATATTCAGGATGACGTTTTGTTACATTAATTGCAGCCTCAATTACCGCACGTGTTTGCATCGCAGCGATTTCAGGATAACTTATTGCCAAGCGGCACCCACGATGTCCCATCATCGGATTAAACTCATGTAATGATGAAATAATAATTTTTAGTTCATTAACATCAATTCTCATATCTTGTGCCAATGTAGCAATATCATAACTAGAAGTAGGTAAGAATTCATGTAAAGGCGGATCTAGGTAACGAATAGTAACCGGTAACCCCTTCATTGCTTCATAAATTCCTTCAAAATCAGTTCGTTGCATTGGAAGTAGTTTTGATAACGCTACTTTTCTTTGCGCCAGTGATTTAGAAACTATCATTTCACGCATAGCCATAATTCGTTTTGAATCAAAGAACATATGTTCAGTACGTACTAGTCCAATACCTTCAGCTCCAAATTCTATTGCCTGTAGCGCATCTTTAGGTGTATCTGCATTTGTACGAACTTTCAGTGTTCTGCGTGCATCTGCCCATGTCATAAATTGTTCAAAATCACCTGAAATTTGAGCAGGTACAGTTTTAATTTCTTGACCATAAACATTTCCTACAGACCCATCAAGAGAAATAAAATCTCCCTCTTTGAATTTATTTTCTCCTACCGAAAATGTTTTCGCTTCTTCATCTATGACAATATCACCACAACCACATACACAACAAGTTCCCATTCCTCTTGCCACTACTGCTGCATGACTCGTCATACCACCACGTACTGTAAGAATTCCTTGAGATACATCCATCCCTTCAATATCTTCAGGTGAGGTCTCAAGACGAACTAGAATAACTGCATTACCTAGTGTTGCTGCCTTAATCGCATCAGCTGCATTGAAGTATACACGTCCACAAGCAGCTCCTGGTGATGCTGCAAGCCCTTTCGCAATGACCTTAGCTTTTTTCAGTTCACTTACATCAAACTGTGGATGAAGTAACGCATCCAATTGCTTAGGATCTACCATCATAAGTGCCTCATCCGTTGTAATGAGTCCTTCATCTACCATCTCGCATGCAATTTTTAATGCAGCTGAAGCCGTCCTTTTCCCATTACGAGTTTGTAACATATACAACTTGCGATTTTCAATAGTAAATTCCATATCCTGCATATCCTTGTAGTGCTTTTCAAGTTTCCCGCAAATTTCTACAAATTGATCATATGCTTCTGGAATCACGTTCTTTAATTGTTCAATCGATTCTGGAGTACGAATCCCTGCAACTACATCTTCTCCTTGAGCATTCATTAAGAATTCACCAAAGAGTTTGTTTTCTCCTGTTGAAGGGTTACGCGTAAAGGCAACTCCTGTTCCACATTCATCACCCATATTACCAAATACCATCATTTGCACATTTACAGCTGTTCCCCATGATCCTGGTATATCATTCATACGACGATAATAAATCGCACGTGGATTATTCCAAGATTTGAACACGGCTTCAATTGCTTTTTCAAGTTGAAGTTTAGGGTCACTAGGGAAATCATCATTTAAGTTCTTTCGATAAAATGCTTTAAATTTTTCAACCATTATTTTTAAGTCTTCAGCATCAAGATCTGTATCTTCTGTAACTCCTTTTGCTTCTTTCATTTCATCAATAATGACCTCAAATTTTGCCTTACTTAATCCCATAACTACATCTGAAAACATTTGAATGAAACGACGGTATGAATCATATGCAAATCTTTCATTTCCTGATTTTTTTGCGATAATTTCTACTACATCGTCATTTATTCCCAAATTTAAAATGGTGTCCATCATCCCTGGCATCGAAGCTCTTGCGCCCGATCTTACTGATACCAGAAGAGGATTCTCAGTGTCACCAAACTTCTTTCCACTTAATTCTTCAAGCTTTACAACATTCTCGAAGATTTGCGCCATTACGGTTTCACTGATTTTCTCACCATCATCATAATACTTATTACAAGCTGTAGTTGATACTGTAAAGCCTTGTGGTACTGGCATTCCAAGACTTGTCATCTCCGACAAGTTAGCACCCTTTCCTCCAAGTATTTCTTTCATTGTCCCGTTTCCTTCAGAAAACATGAACACAAATTTATCACTCATAAAAGTTTCCTCCATTCTTCGCTATGAATTACATATCTTAATTATACAAATCTAAACTTAAAATGACAACACTTTTTTGTAATCGCTTACATTATTTTTACTAAAATAATCGGTTAATAAATTGGAAAACTCTCGTATAATACCTAGGATTAAGATTACTTAACCCATGCTTTGCATCATTAACAGTATATAACTCCTTCATTGCTTGGCAAGCATAATAGTTATCAAATACCATAGAAAACGGTACAACATCATCTTGTTCACCGTGAATAAATAAGGTAGGTGTTTTACTTTTACTTAATTGTTTCATACAATTATTATCAAAAATAGAATAATGACAACGCTTTTTGATAAGCTGATTCATTCCAAGTAAAAAACTATTGTGCATAGCTTTCGGAAGCAATTTAAACTTCTGAGCTAGCATCTCCTTAATAATACCCTCCATAGATGAATACCCACAATCAGCAACACATGCGACAACTTGTGATGGAAGTTGTTCCCCTGTTACATTCATCATTGTCGTTGCGCCCATAGAGAGTCCATAAAGAACGATTTTAATATCTTGATCTACCGCCGTTAAATAATGTAAACATGTAAGTATATCGAGCCGATCAATCCAGCCAAAACCAACTATCTCTCCCCCACTTTGTCCATGACCTCTTAAATTTAGTAAAAATATATTATATCCTTGGTCAAAAAAACGATGTGCTACATCAAGTTCTTCTTTGTAGTTTGCACCATATCCATGGGCAATAAGCACCCAACGATTGGACTGCTTGTTTCTTACAATTTTAGCACTTAAATCGACATCGTCAAAAGCCTGCAGATGTAAATCCTCACTTTCACATGAGACAAACCACGATAATGCTTCTTGCATAATTGGTGATTTTTCATCTTGTTCGATACGAAAATACGGGGTACTTTTACGACGAATCGCATAGTCATAAAAGTACTCCATAAAACTTTTCATTCCTAATCCACTCAATGTTACTACTCCGGTCGCAATCAAATAGCTTAATGCTTTGTTAGACTTTTTCATACATTTACCCTCCAGGTATTATTTTTTTAATTGTGTTAAACGTTCTTGCACAATTTGTAATTGTGCAACATAATTATCTCTCTTTTTTGTCTCTTCGTCAACTTTTGCCTGTGGTGCTTTCGATATAAAATTAGTATTCGCAAGCATTCCATTAGCACGAAGAATTTCTTTTTCAAGACGAGTTTCTTCTAAAGTCAATTTCTTTATTTCTTCCTCGACATTCACAATCTCCCCCATAGGAATTGAGATAGAACCATTATGAATTGGTCGAACTAATAATTCTCCTTCTAGTGTTTCAACCCAAGCAGCTTTTGCCATACGCTCTAGTATTTTAGCTAAATATTCATCTTTTTCAATTACTTGATTTGACAAATCTGCTAATACAAAGTTCACTGGTGTGCTTGGTTTTAAATTATACGTTGCTTTTACTTCGCGAATTGTCGAAATAACAGATAAAATCTGTTGCATTTCTTCTTGACGAGATGCATCAACATTTGCAATCGCCTGCGGCCAATTGGCAACACAACACGCTTCGTCATTCAACGCTTCATAAATTTCTTCACTCACAAACGGCATAAATGGATGAATCATCTTAACAATGCCGTTAAGTACAGTAAACAAGGTAGATTGTGTAGCTTTTTTAACTGCTCCATCTTCACTTTGTAATCCTGCTTTAGATAATTCAATATACCAACTACAGAAATCATTCCATACAAAGTTATATAATTCATTTCCAACTAGTGCAAACTCATACTTTTCCATATTTTGATTTATGTTATTGAGTGTTTCATTGAAACGAGTTAATATCCATTGATCTACAAGTGATGTTTGACTCAAGTCAACTTTTGTCTCATTGAAGTCATCTTCTAGATTCATCATTACAAATCGAGATGCATTCCAAATCTTATTTATGAAATTCCAAGAAGCTTCAATTTTTTCTTCACTATAACGCAAATCTTGTCCAGGTGTAGAATTTGTAGTTAAGAAGAACCGCAAGCTATCAACACCATACTTTTCAATGACGTCCATCGGATCAATTCCATTTCCTAGTGACTTGCTCATCTTACGTCCTTGCGCATCACGAATTAGTCCATGAATTAACACATCATTAAAAGCTTTTTTCTTAGTAAAATAACGTGCTGAAAATGCCATACGAGCAACCCAGAAGAAGATGATATCATATCCTGTCACAAGAACATTATTTGGAAAGAAACGCTCAAAATCTACTGATTCATTTGGCCAACCAAGAGTTGCAAAAGGCCATAGCGCACTTGAAAACCAAGTATCTAGAACATCATCATCCTGTGTCCAATTTTCAATGTCACTAGGCTCATCCATACCAACATAAATTTCACCTGTTTCATTGTGATACCAAGCCGGAATTCGGTGCCCCCACCAAAGTTGACGAGATATGCACCAATCTTCAATGTTTTCTAACCATTGTGTGAAAGTTTTTTCGAAACGCTGTGGATAGAAATTTATTTTTTCCTCTACACTTCCCTGCGCATCAAGTACGTCATTAGCCAACGGTTGCATTTTTACAAACCATTGTTTTGACAAATACGGCTCCACAATAACATCAGTGCGTTCTGAGTGTCCAACTTGATGAATATGTGTTTCAATTTGAATTAAGTTTCCTTCGTCTTCAATGCGCTTAGTTAGTGCTTTACGACAATCAAAGCGATCCATACCAGCAAAATCACCAGCTAATTCGTTCATTGTTCCATCTGGATTCATACAGATAATTCTAGTTAAATTATGACGCTCTGCAATTTGATAATCGTTAGGATCATGTGCTGGAGTACATTTCATTGCCCCAGTTCCAAATTCTACGTCAATGTAATCATCTGCAATAATATCAATTTCTTGATGATTTGCAGGATTGATTGCCTTTTTCCCAATCAAATGTTGGTAGCGTTCATCCTTAGGATGAACGACAACACAAACATCTCCAAACATTGTCTCTGGACGTGTTGTGGCTACATGGAATGATTCATCACTATCTTTTACTTGATAGTTAAAAGTATACATAGCACCTTCAACCTCTTTATGAATTACTTCAATATTACTTAGAGCTGTTTTAGCTTTTGGATCCCAGTTAATAATTCGCTCTCCCTGATAGATCAATCCATCATTGTAGTAGTCAACGAACACTTTTTTAACAGCATTTGATAGTCCTTCATCAAGCGTAAAACGCTCTCTTGAGTAATCAAGTGATAGGCCCATTTTAGACCATTGCTCACGAATATGAGAAGCATATTCTTCTTTCCATTGCCATGCACGCTCTAAAAATCCTTCACGCCCTAAATCATAGCGAGAAATCCCCTCTTTTTTCAAACGCTCATCTACCTTTGCCTGTGTTGCAATACCCGCATGGTCCATTCCTGATAACCACAACATATCTTTGCCTTTCATACGTTCATAACGAGCAATCAAGTCTTGTAATGTTGTATCCCATGCATGACCTAAATGCAGCTTTCCTGTTACATTTGGTGGAGGTATAACAATACAAAAAGGATATTTTCCTTCATCTCCTGCAGTATAATAACCCTCTTTAATCCAATTTTGGTACTTTTCTTGCAGTTCTACTGCACTATGTTCATATTTAGAACTTAATTCTTTACGCATAAATTGCCTCCTTATAATAAAAAAACGCCCTTAAAAAGGACGAAAATCGCGGTACCACCTTTATTCATATACTCATCATATATGCACTTATGCTTTAACGCTGCATGCGAGTTTACTTACTACAATTTCAGCAAACTTACTCCTAGACTACTTTTCATTTATTCTACGGGTTTCTTTCAGCAACCAAAACCTCTCTAAATGTCACAAATAAATTACTTCCTTCTATTCTTCGTATCTAGGTCAATTATAGAAAAGCCCGCAATAAAAGTCAAGCTTAACTTGGTAATAAAAGCACTACCCCCTTACGTAATAACTTATTTGCATTTTTCTTACGTAATTCAGCTTCTTGAATTTGTCTTGCTCTTGCAATACTCTCATAAGTATCATTCTCACTTACTACAAAATACTTTATTACATCTTTAATGTTGTCACTATCATCCAACAAGTCTTCTAATGTAGCAGACTCCTCTTTTTCTTCACTTGAATCAACAATATCGAACTCTTTTTTTTCTACAGGTGTTTGAATTTGTTCTTCAATTAAACCAATGACTTCAAAATCAAATTTCATCTGAATTACTTCACCATTATGATTATATTCATGACGAACTAAATCAACGTTGAATTCATAGTTATAATCAAGCTTATCAAACGGCGCAAGGATATCTAAATCAATAAACTCATTGATCTCATCTTGCACGTCTGAATGATAGCCTACTCCTTTTAATTGAATGCCTCCAATTGCCCTTACACCTGTTTGCTCATGTTGATAGTTTAAGTGGCATACACACTGCAATTGTTCAATTCGATCATAACTTTTTTGTAGTTCTACCCATTTTTCTATCGTCATTTCTTTCATATACATACCTCACTTTCAATTCATTGTATGCATAAAAAAGAAAAAGATACTAAAATAGTATCTTATGCCCCTGTACTTACCATTATTAAATACACTAATGTAACAAGTAATCCAATCCCAAACAACAATAAACTATACTCAAGTGAATAAGTAATATGCAACTTTGATTCTTTAATATATGGAGATTTTTCTTTTCCATCAAAGAATGTTTTTGGAATATTAACTGCTTTAAAAAACAAACGATTCCCGATAACAATAATTAAATCTAAACTAACGTCAAACACACGCATTACAAGTGCACATATTAAACTAATCATATTAACTAGTGGAATATACACTAAATTTTCAATTGTTAAATTAGATGTATTGAAATCACGATATCCTTTAGATTTGGTAACAACTGTTTTTCTTGCTACAACAAAGTATAAAAGTAATCCAATTGCTATTGATATTAAACTTCCTTTTAAATTAATCCAAATAAAGTAATGAATATCTGAATTGGCATGAGTATTCATAAAATGTGCAACAAATTCGCCAATTGCTCCAAACGTAATATTAGGTGTAATCCCCAAAACCACAAGTAGTGCAGCCACACAACTCAACAAAATTTGAGTTTTACGAGTAACATATGATTTATTTGATTTATGTTTTCCACTTTTATCAATAAATAAACAGATAAACAGTTTAAGCATGTAAGCAAAAGTAAATCCTCCTGCAAGAAGAAACAACCATTCTAGCATCGGCCATATCATTCCACTAGCACCAAAATGCATCAGTTCAACAACAGCTTCATGAAGTAGTGTCTTACTTATATATCCACTAAATAAAGGTACACCCATTAATGAAAGTGCTCCAATTGCAAAGCAAATTTTTAGCCAAGGTTTATCTCGACCATACCCCTTTAACTGATTTAAATTTAAAGTGTGCGTATTTTGGTAAATCACACCACTCAAACTAAATAATAAAATTTTGATTAAACTATGATTAATCATATGAAACACAGTACCGTAAGCTGCATATGTATTATGATCATGCAGCAACACACTAAAACATACTCCCCATAAAATAAAACCAATTTGAGATACCGAAGAATAGGCTAAAGTACGTTTCAAATCATTACTGAAGAACGCATATATAGCTCCTATTAACATATTCAAAACAGCTATAAACAAGACCCCATAAATGAAATATTCATGAAAAGATAAAACTTTTACAATAAGTAAAATAATACCATACACGCCTGTTTTTGTAAGAAGTCCTGACAATAGTCCACTTGCTGGAGCAGGAGAAGCAGTATGAGCTAAAGCTAGCCAATCATGCACAAAGAATGCTCCCGCTTTACAACCAAAACCAACAAAGATAAGCACACCAGCAACAAGCAATTGAGTATCACTTTGATGAGCAGCAAAGCTATCAGATAAATTAGCAATATCTAAATTTCCTGATAGTGAATATAAGATGAAAATACCAAACAACAATGATAATCCACCAAAAACTGCATAACTTAAATAACTCTTCCCTGCTTTATAAGATTTTTCATCCCCGTTATGTACTACCCACAAGTAACTAGCAAATGACATGATTTCAAAAAACACAAACAGTGTGAACAAGTCACTCGCATAAAACACACCGAGCGTCCCAGCAAATGTAACTAGCAAAGAGCCATAATAACGTGAAACATGATGGGCATGGTCTTTAAAATACTCTTTTGTTTCAACGCAGCTAATTAGCCACAGAAAACTTGCAATAGTTGCAAAAACAATAGAAAACTCATTAATTTTAAAACTAATACCAAAACCTGAAAACAGTGGAAAAGAAATAGCTGAAGTTGATCCATTGAAACTAAGCAATGCCCAAATATTGATTATAAACACAAAAGCAATCCCTACAACACTTGTTTGCCAAGCTGCATTTTGATTTTTAATTTGCGTAATCACAAATCCAAAAATCAATGTACACAAAGCAAGTAATCCTAATAACATATTAATGTTCATAGATTAAATTCCTCCTGAAAACAATTGATGTAGCAAATCTGCAAGAGTTGATACATTCAATGATAAAACAATAACGACAATTGTAATCAATACAAGTACCAGACTCATCGCCTTTGGTGCTTCTTGTACATCTTTAATTCTTGAATACTCAAAATCGTCATGCGGTACAAAAGCCAACACGACAATTTGAAGCAAATAAATTGCAGTAAGTAATGCTGATATCATCAGAGCACACACTCCAAGAAAACCAAGTAAATCCCCTGCTTGAATGGCACTTTGAGCAATTGCAAATTTTGAAGAGAAACCTCCCAATGGTGGAATTCCAATGAGTGATAATGAGCATATTGTGAAACATATAAATGTTGTCTTCATCTTCAAGCCATATCCTTCAATTTCACTAACATAAGAATGGTGACTTACATAATAGGCATTTCCTGCAGTATAGAAGATCACTATCTTCACAAGGGCATGAAAAATAAGATGCAACATTGCCGCTTCTAAACCAAATGTACTCATTGTTGTTACTGCCAATAATATATATGATAACTGGCTTACTGTTGAGTATGCAAAGCGACGTTTCATGTACTTGTTTTTTACGGCCATCGATGATCCAAATATGATTGTAACAATAGCAAGACTCATCACAATTACTTGAGCAAATGTTCCTTGCAAATAACTTGGTTCGAATAAATAGTAAGTTACACGCATAGTAGCAAATACCCCGGCCTTAACAACTGCTACGGCATGAAGTAAAGCAGTAACAGGCGTTGGTGCAACCCCTGCTGCTATTAACCAACGATGAAATGGAAACAATCCTGCTTTTACTGCAAAACCTACAAACATGAAAACATAAGAAATAAGCAGCATATTATCATGTGCTAGATAACTCACAGCCCCAGTATTAAACTCCCATGTGTTCGTATAAAACATGAAAATCATCATCCCTACAAAAGAAATGGCAGCCCCTGTCACAGAATAAGCAATGTAGTTTTTTCCTGCATAAATGTCTTTCGGTTTTCCTCCATGAATAACAAGTGGATAGGTAATAAACGATAAGACCTCATACAATAAATACAAAGTCAACATATTTGCAGCAATACTAAATGCATAAACTACTCCAAATGTGAATATGTAAAATGCAAAGAATTTGCGATGCTTCTCTTCATGAGTCATGTATTGACTTGCATAGATTACAGCAGCTGGCCATAAAAAGCTTACGAGTAGTGAAAAAACAAGTGATAGCTCATCTATTTTAAAATGCAAACTCAATACATCATTAAACGAAAATAAGTAGACTGATTGATCATATAATAGTGTCATTACTAAGATAACCGAAATCGAAATTACTACTGTATAAATTAAACTAACTTTTGTAATTTTTTTTATTTCATCTGATTTTAGATGAAATATATGTAGCCCAAATCCCATTGCTAGAACCGCAGGCAAAAGTATTAATATATTCATGATTACTTCCCCCTATTACATTCCTAGACTCATTGCAATCTCATTTAAAAATGCAATGATAGGTTGTGGATATATCCCTAATACAATAACAATTAAAGCTAAGCAAAGCATTGGATACAACATTCTTTTACATAGTTTTTGACTTCCTTTTACAATCTTTTCAGTAGGCACAAAAAATGCATTTGTAACGGGTGTAAATAAATACATTGCCGTAAGAAGAGCAGATAACATAATAATTGTTACACTAATTAATCCATAACTAGAACTAAAAGCACCTTGAGCTAAATACCACTTAGATACAAATCCTCCTGTTAATGGAATCCCTACTAATGATAAACCACCTATGAGCAACAAAATAAATATCCATTTATGTCGGTAACCTAAACCAATTAAATCATCTACATGTGTATGATGCGTTTGATAAATAACTGACCCTGCAACTAGAAATAACAAACACTTTGCGCTTGCATGGAACAACACTTGAAGTAGTGCACCTACAAAGCCGATTTCATTCATTAGAAACAACCCTAACAAGACATATGAAACTTGAGAAACTGAAGAATAAGCTAAACGTTTCTTCAATATTTTTTCACGAACTGCTAACATTGATCCCATAAAGATAGTTAGTAGGCATAATCCAATCAAAGAGCTTTGAACCCAGCTTCCCACAAACAACTCAATCCCGAAATAATAAAAAATTAATCGAATGATAGCAACTACCCCAGCTTTGGTGACAAGACCTGACAATACTGCACTTGCCGGTGCAGGAGCAACAGGATGAGCAGCAGCAAGCCATGCGTGCAATGGGAATAATCCTGCTTTACATCCAAATCCAACAATGGCCAAGAAACTAACTAGTTGCCATCCTGGCAAATCATTAATACTTTCTAGACTCAATATTCCTCCTGCTACAAAACTAACATCTGGCATATAGGCATATGAATATATAATTGCAATCAAGCCAAGTGATGCCCCAAAAATAGAATAATAAATAAATTTACGTCCTGCTAAATGAGCTTTTTGTGTTCCTTCATGTATTACAAGCATATAAGCACTTAAAGATAACCCTTCGAAAAAGGCATACAAAGTAACTAAATTTTCAGCATAAAACACACCTAGTAACATCCCTAAACTAATTAAGTAAAAAGCAAAATAACGACTTTCATTTTTATAATGAGACATGTAATCAAATGAATAGATACCGACAAGCAGCCAAATAACAACTGCAATTGTTGTGAAAAACACAGCCAATGTATCAACTTTAAAACTAATCGATACATTATAAACTAATTGAAGCAATTGAGCACTTGAATCTAACATAGAAAAGTTTCCAATGAATACGACTATGAGCGTAAAAATCATAGTCACTAATGTCACTTGATGAACTTTTTTACAATCCTCAAGTGGTTTGAAGCAAAGCACTCCCCCTACTAAAATAGGGAAAAATATTGAAATAAGACTAATCATAATATCCCCTTTCTAATACAGTGAAATTCCTGAACTAATAACTTCAATAACTGGTTGATAATATACTCCAAGTAATAAATTAATCGCAATGAAAAATAGAATTCCAAGTGTATAATTTACACCATTTTTAAAACGTACTGTACGCGTATCATCTTTAGTATAAATACTAGTAAGCACACGGAAAAAATACACTGCATTTAACACGGTACTGATTAATAATGCCCCTAAAATAATGAAAGTCATTACTCCCTCATTAATCGCAGCAATGGACAGAGTATACTTTGCAATAAACCCTGAAAATAATGGTAACCCAATGATTGAAAATGCTCCAATTGTAAATGCGATAGCAGCAATGGGATTACGATATGCTGCCCCTTTCATATCATCAATATACTTACTATTCCCCGAACATACCATCAAACCTTCTAGTGCTATAAATAACATTGATTTAGTAAATGAATGTGAAACAATTACAAAAATAGCAGCAAGCAATCCATCATAAGTTGCAAGCCCTATCCCAACATAAATGTAACCCATTTGACCTACAGAAGAATATGCAAGAAGACGCTTTGCATTTTTTTCACGAAGTGCATCAACACTCCCGACAATAATTCCTAAAACTCCCAATACAAGCAATACATTTCCTACATGTAAATCTTTAATAATATCCAAGCCAAATACACCTAGGAAAAATTTAATCAACAGGATTACATAACCCTTTACAACTAGCCCAGATGAAATAGCATTTGACATATTCATTGCATTGTTGTAAGCATGAGACATCCATGTGTGGAACGGATAAAGTGCTGACTTAATTGCGATACCTACTGATAAAAGACCAGCAATCATTGTAATCGGTAGAACATAACTACCAGATGCTACAAGTGTACGAAGTGTTTCATTGACATTTGGCATCAATAAATGTCCAGTTAAATCATATAAAAGAATAATTGCCACTAAATACAAACCAGAGCCAAGTAGGCTCATCAATAAGTACTTAATTGTAGCACCAATTGTTTTACCATTCTCTTTAGCCATAATCAGACCACACCCACAAAGAGTGTTAATTTCAATAAATACATAAGCAGTAAACAAATCATTCGTAAATGTTAAAGCATATAAACTCGATAACATTAAATTCATCATTAAGTAAAATAAATGAATTTTTTTCTCTTTAACATTTAAGAAAACACGTTCTTTTTCTGCAAAAATAATCAGCAACATCACAATACTGAGTACTGTTCCAATCAAAGCTTCAATTGGACCAAAGCGAATCTCATTTCCCCAAGGTGCCGGAAAATGTCCCATAAGATAAGATATCATCTCTGGTGTTTGTGTCATATAAATAAGCAGTGAAATATTCATAATTGTGCATAATACAGCAATGAACAAATTTAAATAATAAGCATGTTTTCCTTTAAGAATACTACTAATTACTCCTCCTGCCATTGTAAGTAAAATACAAAAAAATGGGAAGTTAGCAACAAAAGGCATTAGCTAGCCTCCTTTCCAACTTTAGTAATAATTTCATCTAAATCAAGTGTGTGATACTCTTTATAAAGTTTAGTAATGAGCGAGAGTGCAACAGCAGTGATTGATACAGATACAACAATTCCCGTCAATACTAAGCCACTAGGAATTGGATTAATATAAACCTCTGCGTCTACAATTCCATCTACAATGATGGGTGCTAGTCTTGACTCAATATATCCCTTTGCAGCAAGGAAAAGGTATACTGCACCATCCATAATATTTAATCCAATTACTTTTTTTATTAGATTCTTTTGTAAAAACAAATTTGTAAAGCCGATACCAAATAAGATCATAGCGACTGTTTCATAATAATTACTAAGTAAATTTGGTCCCATCTTATACTTCCCCCTTTGTAAACAAAGAATAAAAACTATATATCGTACACGTTACAATCAAACCAACACAAATATTAAGCGGCAATATTAATCCAGCAGATATAATATCTCCCGGATTCCCAAGTGGAATTCCAGTTGGAATGTGATTTGCCCCTGTAAAGAATGAATATCCTTTTGCAATTGCATAAAATGATAATGAGCAAAATATTACTCCCTTTACAAGCTTTTCAGTGATTACTTTTTGTATTGTTTTATAACCATATGCTGATGAATACAAGATTAAACTCGCTCCCATCAATGCTCCACCACTAAATCCACCCCCTGGTGAAATATGACCATTAAGCACAAGATATACTCCAAACACAAATAATATTGGAATAATAAACTTGGCTACATTTTTTACAATCATGTCTCGTGGTATTGCTTTATAGTCCTGCTTAGCCATCTCCCATTTTTGAGATTTCTTACGATCACTCTGCATTAGGAACATAACACATGCTGATGCTGTAAATAAAACAGCACTTTCTCCGAATGTATCAAATGCACGATAATCAAGAATCATTCCGCTTACAATATTAACTGCTCCTGTTTCCTCTAAACCTTTTTCAATATAGCGTTCCGCTACTTCATTATTTACTGGATTGTCAGGATTACCAAACTCCGGTAAAAATGAAACTGTCATTAAAAGAACGATGATTACAACAGCACAAATTAATCCGGAAGCTACTTTATAAATACTTGAAAAAATTCCCTCAGCCTTTGCATCATGCCATGCCAAATAACGTTCATGAACTGACTCTTCATGGTGTGTTGTTTCCCTGCGTACTATCTTCGACTTTCGTTTTGTAGTAAGTTGAACTTCTCCATTAGCGAAATCTACTAATAATTTAAGAATACTATTCTTCATCAGCTTCCTCCCCGTCTTCTTTTAAACGATTTACATTTTGCAGAGTAATAAAAAACAGTGTAGATGTAACACCTGCTCCAACAGCCGCTTCCGTAATTCCAAGATCAGGAGATCTCAATAATAACCACAAGACACTCATTACCAATGAATAAGACATAAATATAATGACACTAGATAATAGATTTTTTGTGAGTGAAACTGCAATCGCACACACAAGTAAAAATGTAAGCAAAATTGTCTCAAATAAGATCATTATCAACTACCTCACACTTCTCTTGTATTTTGTCATCAGATATAATTTCAGATTTCGCTAAAAAATGTGATGCTACAGGATTTGCAAACCACATAAAAGTTAAAACTAAAATCAATTTAATCCCAAGTATAGAAAATCCTGTGTATATTACAAGGGCAATGATGATAAACAACGCCCCTAATGTATCAGAAATTGAAGCTACTTGCATACGATTTAATACAAAACTATATTTAAAATTCCCAAATATAGAAACCCCCAACATAAAGAACCCCAATATCATAAAAATGAATGAAAAAATAAAACTAATCATGTTTGTTCCCCTTCTTTAAATTCTCAAAATCATGTGCTCGATCTTTTTTGTGGCTTCTCAAGTATGCTTTTGATACAATAACAACAGTCACAAATCCTAGCACAGCATAAATCAATGCAATATCAACTAAATACTGTTCCCCTTGAATTGCAGATATAATACAAATCATTAATATAACGATAGTTGTAATACTATTTACACCGAGAATTCGATCAAAGAAACTAGGTCCTATAATTGACCTAAATAAATAAGGCAGTAGAAAAAAAGCCAAAACAATTAATGAAACAATAAATAAATTATCATACAATACTTCAATCATTAGTAATTTTCCTCCATTTTCATAAGTAGTTTAATAAAAATAGAATTCTCAAAGTCTTCTGCTAATGTGTAATCTAATGCATGTACACAAAACACATCATTGTCGATATTAACCGTAATCGTCCCTGGTGTAAGCGTAATTGAATTAGCAAGGATTGTCTTAGATATTTCATATTTAAGTGGAACCTTAAAGAACACTATTTGTGGTTGAATTTCATCTTTACTAAACACAAATCGAATTGCCGTCAAGTTAGCGACAAAAATCTCCTTGGCAAGTACACACAAGTAGATCAATATCCTTCCTATATTTTTCATAGCTCGAATTCCACCACGCCTATACTCAAGGTGACGAATCATAAATGCATACACAAGTCCAGAAATGATTGCTCCAATTACACAAATTTCAAGTGTTATTTTTCCATTAAGTATTATCCAGAATAAAAATAATAATATAAACATCCCCATATCTCCTTTTAATCATTAAAAAAATCCGTACAGGCAGAAATATCTACATACACGGATTTGCTGTTACCAGTAAAAGCTGTATTTTTAGCACATCTATTAACTACTGTCCATTTTTTTATAATATTATCACTATTATAGAAGTTATTCAAGTAAAATTGAACTTATGAACAAATGTAAGTGTTTTCATTCTAAAATAAAACACCTTCTATTAGAAAGTGTTCTATTAACCTTGAACGCTCTTTTCAATTTGAGCAATAAGTTGATCTCTTCCTTTTCTTGTTTTACTTGAAAACAAAATAAGCTGGTCTTGCGTAATATCACATGTCTCGCAAATTTTAACTAAGTTTTTGCGTAACTCATTTCCACTACATTTATCTACTTTTGTTACCACATAGATCAATGGAATTTCATGATATGTTGCAAATTCAATCATTCCTAAATCGTCAGATGTAGGGCGATGACGTGCATCTAATAAAATAACTAGTGCTTTGATGTGTAGTCGCGCTGAGAAATAATCTTCCATCATCTCACCAAACTGTACAAGAAGTGCTTTTGATAAATTGGCAAACCCATATCCTGGTACGTCAACTAAATTCATCTTACCATCGATATCAAAGAAATTTAGCATACGTGTTTTACCTGGCGTATTTCCTACATAAGCCATTTTATTTTGTAGACATAGTGTATTGATTAAGCTTGATTTTCCAACATTACTTCTACCGGCTAATACAACTTCTGGTTTATCATTAGCAGGCCAGTGCTCCTTACTAGGAGCACTCACAACTAATTGCATCATTTGAAAATTCATATTACTTCACCAATGCTTCATCAATTACTTGATCCACTGTTTCAACAGGGACAAAGCGAATTGAATCTTTAATGATTTGCGGCAATTCTTCTAAATCTTTTTCATTATTTTTAGGAATTACAATTGTAGAAATTCCACAACGATGAGCAGCCATAGATTTCTCTTTTAGCCCACCAATCGCTAATACATTTCCACGCAATGTTACTTCCCCTGTCATTGCTAAATTAGCTTTTGCAGGGCAATTCGTTAATACTGATACCAAGGCTGTCGTTAAGGTAATTCCAGCAGAAGGACCATCTTTTGGCACAGCTCCTTCAGGAACATGGATATGAATGTCATGATTTTCAAAGAATTTAGAATCAATGTTATAGCGGTTTGCATTGCTCTTAACATAATTGAGTGCAATAGAAGTGCTTTCCTTCATTACGTCTCCTAACTGTCCAGTTACAATAAGTTTACCTTTACCATCAAATGTCGTTACTTCTACTGGTAATACATCACCACCAAAAGATGTATACGCAAGACCTGTCACTACCCCAACTTGATCTTTTTCTTCACGTTTACCATATTCAAATTTTTCTTTACCTAACCATTCATTAATTTTTTTCACATCAACTACAACGGCTTTTTCACCTTCTTTTAAAACAGAAAGTGCTGTCTTTCTACATAATGCAGAAATCACACGCTCCAACTGTCGTACACCAGCTTCACGCGTATAGTATCGAATTAAGTGACTCAAGCTCTCTTGTGATATTTGAAACTGTTCAGAAACTAAACCTGTATTTTTTAATTGCTTAGCAACTAAATGAGTTGTTGCAATCTTTAATTTTTCAATTTCAGTGTAAGATGAAAGATTAATGATTTCTAAACGATCTTTAAGTGCTTCAGGAATATTTTCTAGATAATTTGCTGTTGCAATGAACATAACTTTACTCAAATCATATGGTTCTTCAAGATAATGATCTGAAAAAAGTTTATTTTGTTCAGGATCTAACACCTCTAGCATTGCACTAGAAGGATCTCCTTTGTAGTCAGACGCCATCTTGTCAATCTCATCAATAAGGAAAACCGGATTAATAACACCTGCTTTCTTCATTCCTTGAATAAAGCGTCCTGGCATACTTCCTAGATAAGTACGACGATGCCCGCGAATTTCAGATTCGTCTTTAACTCCACCTAGTGATACCTTCACAAAACGACGATCAAGAGCACGTGCAATTGACTTCGCAAGTGAAGTTTTACCAACCCCTGGAGGACCAACTAAACATAAAATTGGACTACTTAAAGAATTTGTCATTTGTTTTACGGCAATATACTCCATAATACGTTCTTTTACTTTTTCTAATCCATAATGATCTTCATCCAAACGTTGTTGTACCAAAGTTAAATCTTCGTTATCTGTTGATTCTTGCCACCATGGTGTTTTTAGTAGCCAATCTAGATAAGTTCTCACAACCCCAGATTCTCCTGCTGCTTGTGGAAGCATTTCATAGCGTGCTAATTCTTCAAGCGCTTTATCTTTAATGTTCTGTGGATAAGGGTTCTCTTCAATCATCTTACGCATTTCTTCGCTATCATCAACTGAACTCGATACATCTCCAAGCTCTTCTTTAATCGCACGTAATTTTTCACGCAAGTAATAATCTTTTTGATTTTCTTCCATACGTTCTTTTACTTTATCATTGATATCACTTTCAATCACTGATAATTGCTTCTCTTTTTCTAGCAATGTAATGATCATCATTAAACGTTCATTCACATTCAATGTCTCAAGTACAGATTGCTTAAATTCTGTTGTGCATGGAAAGTATTGGGCAAATTGATCTGCTAGTACTGGTGCAGAAACTCCACGAGTTAACTGTGCTATCACTTCATTTGGTAATGAATGTGTCATTAGTGTCATGTTCTCAAATTCTTTTGAAATACGTCTAACTAACGCATTTTCTTCCATTTGATCCCCAACAATTTCAGTTTTAGGCAACACTGTTGCCGCAAAAAATCCTTCAGTGTGCAAGAATTCCACTAACTCTGCACGCTCAATCCCTCGGAAAGTCACACGATAAAAGTTATCTTTTTTTCGAATTGCTTTTACCTTACATAGTGTTCCAACCGTATATAAATCATCTTCTTTAGGTTCTTCAATCGTTACATCTTTTTGCGTAACTAACCAGCAATGTCCCTCATAATCTTCTTGTGCAACATCAACAGCTGCTAAACTTTTTGGTCGCCCCACTTCGATTGTGATATCTTGGTTTGGGAAAATGACTATTCCACGTGTACAAATTACCGGTACACTTACTTCTAATTTAATTTCACTCATTTTTTACCTCCTCTTAAAAGGGCAAAAAAGACGTGCCCGTCTTATTTTGCAGATTCTTTTACTAAATCCATTGCTTTACGCAATTTTAAATCATACTGAATGCTATCTTCAGAAACAGCTTCTTTAACTTTAGCTACTTCCATGTTATAAGCAGTAGCAATTTCATTGTATTCAGTTTCAACTTCTTCAGCGCTTACTTCTACATTTTCAACTTCAGCAACTTTTTCAAGTACCAAACGAAGTAATACACGACGCTCAGCATCAGGACTCATTTGTTCTTTCATCATTTCAATTGTTTGTCCTGTAAGTTGCATGAATTGTTCTAAGCTAAACCCTTGTTGTTGCATACGTCCTGCATATTCATTGACCATTGTATTTACTTCTGATTCAATCATTGCATCAGGCACTTCAACAGTTGTACCTTCTACTAATGCAGTTAACAATTCTTCTTGAGCTTTTCCTTCAGCTTCATTTTGTTTTTTAGCTGTAATATCTGCAGTTAATTTTGCCTTTAATTGTTCTAATGTTTCTACATCAGGAATGTTTGCATCTTTTGCTAATTCGTCATTAATTTCTGGTAATGTACGACCTTTAATTTCGTGTACAGTAACTTTAAATACTACAGGTTGTCCTGCTAATTCTTCAGCTTGGTATCCTTCTGGGAATGTTACTTCAATGTCTTTAGTTTCCCCTTTGGCCATTCCGATTACTTGTTCCTCAAAACCAGGAATAAATGATCCTGAACCAATTTCAAGTGGATAGTTTTCACCTTTACCACCATCAAATGCTACACCATCTTTAAATCCTTCAAAGTCGATTACTGAAGTGTCCCCATTTTCAACAGTTCCTTCTTTTTCGCTAAGTTCCGCGAAATTTTGTTGAATTTTTTCTAATTCAGCAGTTACTTCTTCTTCACTTGCTTCAACAGCTTCTACTTTATATGATAACCCTTTGTATTCACCAAGAGTTACTTCCGGTTTTACAGTTACGATAAATCTATAAGTTACTTGATTTCCATTGATTTCATCAATTTTTAACTCTGGACGAGCTACTAACCATAAGTTATGCTCTTCGATTCCAGCTTCTAATGCTTCTTGTGCACCAACTTCTGCAGCTTCCATCCAAACACTTTGTTCAGCGATTTGTTTTTCAATTAGCTTTTTAGGTGCTTTACCTTTTCTGAATCCTTCGATTTCTACATTTTTTGCAAGGTTATTAAAAGCTTTCTCTTTTGCTTTTTCCCATTGTTCTCCTTCAACAGTAGTCACTAATTCTCCAGTTGATTTTTCTTTAATTGTCCAAGTTGACATATTTCGTCCTCCTAATATCAGCCTTTTAATTATATCAAATTAATAATAAAATACAATGTATTTATTTGATTAACATAATAACACACAATCCGTTAAACCTAACTGATTTAACAGTATTTTAAACGATTCCCCGTCATCCATACTATTTGATACTTCATGAACAGCACTCAGCGCTAACATTTGCGCCTCTTGGTCTTCATATGCTAATGGTAACATGAGAAACGTTTTTTGCATAACAATCTGCATACACAACTTATAAAAACTAGGATTATCACTTCCATACCACTTATTTAAAAGTATTTCTGCTTGCACAAATCCATCGGTTTCATCTGCACGTTCAATGTAGCATGGTATAAAGTGAATTTCTTGCCCTTGATGACTCACTTGATATTCATCTCGAATCTGCTGGCTTATCAAAGTATCTATCATGAGTGCTTGTAAATTCAAATGTGGTTTTGAATCAAAGTATTTTTGAATAGCTTCGCTATACTCTCTCGCATTACAACGATTGAGTGTTTCAATCGCTTTAAGTTGTTTATGTTGGTCATCACTTAACAAGTATTCCTCTATACACTCTAGATTAATATGAAAAGAATTATTATTCATAAGTGCTCTTAAACTACGTTGACACTCTAATAATCTATGCTCAATGTCCATAGGAATGTAAGGCATACTTAATTCATTTTCAATCAGCCTTTTTGCCTCTTGTGGATTACTTTGCATCTTCTCTTCAATATCTTGTATTATCTCTTGGTAATAATCATTTTTCATTGCATAAATTCCTTCCGTAATAATATATTAACACATTAATGCTTTAAGAATGTAGTATTTTAATTCTTCTTATTCACTTTTAGGCATAAAAAAACACTCATGAGAGTGTAATTTTTAAATGGCGTCCTCGAAAGGATTCGAACCTTCGACCGTACGCTTAGAAGGCGTATGCTCTATCCGACTGAGCTACGAGGACAACTAACGCTTAAACATAATATCAAACATATTAATAAAAAGCAAGTTTTTTTCATTCTTCTTTTTAGTTCAAATAAAGGACACCGACAAATTCAGTATCCCTTAAAAATCATCTAAAGAACATCGAGTCACACGTACACCCTCTTCATCAATATCCACAAGTGCATATGATGGCGGTGTTCTGTCTCGATTATAGTGCAATGAACCAGGATTAATGAAATGCACACCATTGACAATTTGATTAAAAAACACATGACTATGTCCAAAGAACACTATATTTACTCCGTATTCCTTTAACATAATAGATAAAGGTAAAACATCATTGAACATAATTTCTTTATGACCATGTGTAACATAAAAAACTTTGTCTTCAATTTCAAAATTACGTTGATATGGCACACGCAAGTCATAGTCATTATTGCCCCGTACTGCAATGAACCCTTCTACATCATCTGATGTTCCTTCACTATCACCACAATGTACGAAAAGTACACCATTTTGTTTATATTTATTTTTTATTTCTTGTAATACATGTTGATCGCCATGATTATCACTTGCAACTACAATTCTCATATTATCACCTAGTGAAATTATAGCCTATTTTCATTTTAAAAAAAAGCTATAATTTATTAATCACGAAATCCTCAGGATTAATTTCATAAACTTGTACACCATCGACATAAAACATAAATAAATCAACTTGATAATTTGATCTAAGACACAAAATCAATGATGCTAATTTATCTTCATCCACTATATTTTGTGAACTAAGAATTTCATCACTGACATGAACGACCACAACGCTATCCTCAATCACGATATCTAACTTTTCGAACAAGTTATGTTCACTTACAAATATCGAACTAGGACTTGTATAATGCAATTCTATTGCTTCTTCGACACTTAAATCTGTTCTTACAAGTTGTGTTGTATGCACATCTTGATAAGTTATTCCTGCTACAAATTGATTAGAACGATGGAATAATGCTTCATATGTTATGAATGGATTAAGTACCTGTGATCTACTTAGTGGCTGTTCTAACTTCATATTCCCAAATTTAATTTGCTCTAAAAGCTCATTATTTACTTTAACTTCAACTTTATTTATCCCTTCAAACTGAGTAAAAACATATCGTATTGTTTCCACAAGTTGCAACTCATTAGCAGGATTAACATATAGGAGTGCGTCATTAAAGTTAACATAAAGCACTTCTGCATCAGCATAAGCACTCAATATTTTTGTACCACTTGGGAAGATACCTTGATATCCTTCATTTTGCGATGCATCACTCATCTGAGCAACCATTTGATTTAATAAATCAACCCATTCCAATCCCTGAGATACTTCGACTGAAAACGGGACATTAAATCCCATCTGATTCATCAAGACGATTTCAACATTTCTAGTGTTTTCAACATTTGCAGTCACACTAATTGTCTCATCTTGATCATCTATTTGATACGCAATCATTGATACAATCGCACATACTGCTGAAACAATTTGGAAAAATTTTCTTTTGTTCATATCTTCTCACCCACTTCAATGTTATGCTTTAGGGTAAAAAAAAGAACCTCTATGGTTCTATTTCTTTATAATCTTGATTTTTCACAAACAATGAAGTAGCTGTTTCAACACCAACATAACGCCACTGGTTCGCTCGCTGGGCTTTACTAGTTATTTGCTCATCATCTAATGAATACATTTGGATAAACCCAAACAAATGTGCATTTTGAACTAACCAATCATATTGAGGCGAACTAGCAAAATCTTCATCCGTAACACTTCCAAAATCCAAAGTCCATCCAAGTTGATGCTCACTATGTCCAGGATAGTCTTCATAGCGCAGTACATCTTGTCCGTACTCTAGTAAAGCAGACTCATAAATTGCTACTTGTTGTTGGTATGAAACATACCCTTGTTCAACTACAATACCTCCACAAGCTATGTCGTTCAATTGTGCAGCACTTATTGCCACACACATATTCTCTAGTGGCCCAATAACCTCTTCTAAAATTTGTGGACGTGTTTCATCTGCTACAGGAACAGTTGTGATTTCTTTAAGTACATACGGAATACGAGTAGAGACCCCTAAATCATCACTTAAGAAGGTGGATGTCATATCAGGGTAACTCACGATCGCCCCCTGAGGATTATATACATCTCCATCTCTTAACCAGTTAATGACACTTTGTTCATCATAGTGCTCTAGCCACTTAATTAATTCACTTGTTGAAAACAAATTGAATGTTTGTTCCACAAGCAACACAACATTTTCATCACTTAGTCGAGTGTGATAATTCCCTAACTCATTGTATTGTTGTAAGTGGTAAACATTAAATCCTTCTTTATCTACATAATCAATAATCAAATGCGGGGATATACTCCATTCAATGATGTAGTCAATATCTTTATCACTTAAGTATTCATTAAACAATTCTTGATCTTGAAAGCTCATATACTCCAGATGTGCATATCGTGATAACCGATTATAATTTAAATTCATCACTCCTATACATATTGCAGCTATTAAAAAGATTCCAAACAAGAAAACAATTCTTTTTTTTCTCAAAAGTATATTTGCGTGTACACCCATGTACACTACCCCTTTCCATAAAACTCCTTGTCATATTATAACACATTCAAGTTTGAAAAAACCCTTGAATTTTCATCAAGGGTTAAAGCTCTAATTCATGACATCGCAATAATTCTACTACAGCTTGCGCACGACCTTTTACTTCTAATTTGCAAATTACATTTGAAATATGATTTCTAACTGTCTTTTCACTTATTCCAAGTACAAGTGCAATTTCTTTTGTATCACAATTATCGATCAAGAGCTCAAAAACTTCTTTTTCTTTTGTAGTTAAGATTTTCTTCATGCTATCCCTCCTTTTACTGTTAGGATATGCGGTGAAAACAAGAATGTCCCTATACGTTCGTTTTGAACTACTCCTCTTCACGAAGTTGTGCAAAAATAGTTTTTGCAACTTCATGGGGTACAATCTCACTCAGCTCCTCAACACTAGCTTCTTTAATACGTTTAAAACTCTTAAATCGATTCATTAACTGTTTCTTGCGCTTTGGTCCAACACCTGTAATTTCATCTAGAATTGATTGCGTTTGAGCTTTAGATCGTAGTTTTCGATGATATGAAATTGCAAAACGATGTACTTCATCTTGTAAGTTCGTTAAAAAGAAAAACAAGTCTTGATTCTTTTTTATTTGCATTAAATTACCATTCATATCCATTAAATCAGATGTATGATGGCGTTCATCTTTAACTAAACCAAAGAGTGGAACATCCAAATCTAGCGACTCTAAAATTTCTCTAGCAGCATTAATTTGTGTAATACCACCATCCACAAGAAGTAAATCAGGTAGACGTCCCTGTTCTTTGAGCGCTCTAAAGAGTCGACGATACAACACTTCCTTCATTGACGCTATATCATCATTTTTAGTTTGTAGTTTATAAAGTCGATATTCGCTCTTCTTAAATTGATAATCTTGATAAACAACCATTGCGGCTACAGTAAACTGCCCTGATACATGGGAGTTATCAAACACTTCAATTCGATCAAGTTGTTCAATTTGGCATAGTTCCTGGAGTTGCGTAATACTCGACTCTTTTTTACTAGTTTCATACTCAAGACGTTCAAATTTATTCTTAAGTGATTGAATTGCATTTTTTTGCGCAAGCTTTAACAAATTGTGCCTGAAACTCTTCTGTGGTTGAACAACCTTTACTTGCAGTATCTCTTCTAAAACTTGTGCGTCAACCTCATTTGGGACAATAATTTCGCTTGGTAGCGGATGATTATCGTAGTACTGAGATAAAAAACTACAAAAATTATCAATTGCATCTTCATCCAAGACATTGGCTACAAACTCTCTTTCCAGCAGCTTCCCATCACGAATCAATAATCCTTGTATTGCAATATATCCCTTATCAACATGATAAGCAAACACATCACGATTTTTATTATCGCTTATTTGAACATTTTGACGATCGACAATATGTTGTATTGACTGAATTAATTCCTTGGTTTTTCCGGCTTTTTCAAATTCTAAATTCTCAGCTTCAATTTGCATACGCTCACTTAAGTCTTTAAGTAAATCTTTGACATCCCCCTTTAAGAACGCTGTAATTTTTTGAAGTATTTGTTTATACTCCTGCTCATTTACATCAAATTCACATGGCCCTAAGCATTGATGAATGTGATAGTACAAACAAACTTTTTTAGGCATCGTTTTACATTTCCTTAGTGGGTATAGCTCATTCAAAAGTTTCATTGTTTGATAAGCTGCACCTGAATCAGGAAAAGGCCCAAAATACTTAGCTTTACGATCTTTCTTAGCATCTCTTACGACCTGACAAGTAGGATATTTTTCACTTGAAATTTTAATATACGGATAAGTTTTATCATCCATAAAAATAATATTAAAACGAGGACGATGTTTCTTAATGAGATTAATCTCAAGAAGTAGTGCTTCTTTCTCAGAGTTCGTCACTATAAAATCAAAATCTACAATTTGCGATACTAACTTTGTTGTCTTATAATCATGAGCACCAATAAAATATTGATTCACACGATTTTTTAATTTCTTTGCTTTACCAACATAAATAATATCACCATGTCGATTCTTCATTAAATAACAGCCTGGTTCAAGTGGTAACGTGACAAGTTTAGACTTTAATGTTTCATTCATCATTTCTTTGTGACAAAAGTGACTACTGTTGCGCCTACGCCACCTTCACCTTGCCCTCCTAATCGATATTCTACCCCTTTTCTTCGCTTTAATCGCTCATGAATCGCAGTTCTAAGTGCACCTGTTCCTACTCCATGAATAATACGAACTTGGTTCAAGTTAGAAAGAAGTGCATCATCCATGTATTTCTCAAAGGCTACTAATGCTTCCTCAACACGCATACCAATAAGATGACACTCCATTGTCACACGTGGTTTTGTATGTACGATATTCTTACTTGTGGTTCGTTTTTTTGTCTCTACTTGTTTTCTTGCAACAAGCTTATTTTTTTTCGTAGTGATTTTCATTCCATTGATATCAACGACTACTTTATCTTGTTGAATCGAGAGAATTTTACCTACTTGATTTGAACTAGTAAGTGAAACACTCATTCCTACTTTAAATTCAACCTCTTCTGGTAATGGTTGATTATCATCCATAATTAGCCCTGATGTCTTTGCTTTGAATTCATTATAAGTATGCAATTTAACATCTTGAACTTGCTTTAATTCATCCATATAAATACTTGCCTGAAGCTGAATATCTTCTACAAGCTGTTTAGCTTCAAGTTGAGCTGCCTCAATTAGTTTTGCTTTCTTTAACTCAACAGCTGCATATTCAGATTTTAACTTCTCTGCATACTCATTTGCTTCCTTCAATTTTAAATCTAGTGCTTGATTCACTTCGAGTTGTGCTTGAACCTGACGTTCTAGTTGTTCAATCAACTCATCTTCACTACTCTTTACTTGTGATCGTAAATGTATAGCTTCTTTTACGATTTCTTCACTCAAATTAAATCTTTTTGCAATCGAGAACGCATTAGAGGAGCCACTTAGTCCCTCAATAAATTTAAATGTGGGTCTCATCAACTCCATATCAAATTGAACAGATGCCAATAAAATATCGTCATGTTTTTTTCCATATGCTTTCAATCTACCATAGTGAGTTGTCACAACAGACATGCAGTGTTTACGCCTCAAGAAATTGAGTACGGCAATCGCAAGACTTTCTCCTTCTTTAGGATCTGTACCAGAGCCGATTTCATCAAGTAATACAAGAGAGCGACTTGTTGCACATCGCGTAATATGAGCCAATTTACTTACATGGGCAGAAAATGTAGAGAGTGATTGCTCAATTGATTGATCATCAGTCAAATCCATAAACACATCGTCAAAGTATGGTACACTTGCTTCTTCAGCCAAAACTGGAATCCCACAATATGTCATCAATACAAATAGACCAATAATTTTCAAACTCACTGATTTCCCACCTGTGTTAGGTCCACTAATCATTAACAAATGAATTGGATCCTTCATTGTATATGTGTTTGCCACGACTTCCTTCGCATCAATAAAAGGATGACGTGCTAATTTAAAATACAACTGCTTTTGATCACTTAAGTTTGCAACAATCCCATTAACATCTTTTCCATAGCGAGCTTTTGCGAAAATGCTATCTAAGAGAGCTAAAGTTTCCATATTGGTTGTATATGAGTGTGCATGTTCTTTCAAAGCTTGACTTAACTCGTATAAAATACGTTCCACTTCTTCAATTTGAGCAGAAATTAAACTTTGTGCTTCATTATTCAAATGTAGTAAGCAAGTTGGTTCAACATAGGCAGTTTGTCCTGATGCACTCTCAGCATGAACAATCCCACCAAGTGCATTCTTTTCTGAAATCTTTGCCATGACCACAATGCGATTATTTCTTTGAGTAACTACTGTATCCATAAGTTGTGAAGCATGTTTTGAAATAAATCGTTGTGCCTCTTTATTTAAATCAGCATCAATCGTACTTAATCGCTTTCGAATTGACATCAAAAGCGGAGATGCACTATCCTTTACATCACCATATGGTGTAATGCACGATTCAATTTGTGATACTAACTTTGGATTTTGTATCAATAAACCAACTAATTCTCTTAAAATAGGAATATTCTCTTCAACCTTGCTCATATAGTTTTGAATCGATTGAAGCCCTCGCTCATGATCTAAGACATGTAAAAAATCATAGGCAGAACATGTTCCATCACGCCCTGCCATACTTAGCATTTGTTCAATATCTCGAATACCATCAAAACCCATTGTTCCATAACGGAACACACATTGAAGTGCTTCTTGAGATTGGGCACATCTTTGACTAATCATCAAACGTTGAAAAGAAGGTTGTGTATTTAGCACAAGCTCCTTTCCTTTTGAGAAAGCGCAGTACGACGCAACCTTTGTAAGTAATTCATCAAATTGTAGTCCAACGTAGCGCTCCATAAATACTACTCCTCAGTCCAATCACTATCGATATCATATGTTTGCATTAAACTATCGATACGTGCTTGATCCTCTGGCGATAATTCTTCTTGGTTTAATAGTCGCGCAATCAAATCTGATTCAGAAAGCAATTCTGATGATTCAACAATCATTTCAAATGAAGTATCATATACAACACTTAACATTGTATTTTCAATTACTGCATCCCCATCTTCATACAAAGGGATAGAGAAGAAGAAAATTGCTAAAAGCGCCCACAGCCAAGTCACCACAACTCCAAAAACACTTCCAAGTAAATGGTCAACTTGTTTAAGTCCTGGGATTGTACGAATCTTCTTAACCAATGGTGTAAAGAAAAACATGATAATACGAATCAAAATAAACAACACTAATGTCCATGAGTAAATATTAAATATTTGATTTACTAACACAGCATATTGCGTATTGTTTAGTGGTGTCCAATCCATTGGGTAAATACGAATGAATTCAGCGACAATGTTAGCTAACCACCATCCCACTACAAGTGCAAAAAGCGTACCTAACGCATCCCACAGTGATAAAATTAACCCTTTCTTGAACGATCTGAATATATTCAATGCTAAAACTAAAACAAGAACTACATTCACTATTAAATAAATTGTATTGTTATCCATAATTTTCACCTCCCTACTATCATATCAAAAAACTATTATTTTGCAAATAAATTGGTTTATGATATGATACACAAGAACGAGGTACACTATGGATAACATTACATTACAATTAACCGATACACAAAGAAAAAAGCTCTTGGCGACTTTCCAGGACTCTCGCGTTGATAAAATCATGAATTATGTCGAGTATCAACTCAAAGTTGAGAATTGCACAATCACAGCATATACATCGGGAAAAGTTGTCTTTCAAGGAAAAGACGCTCAAGTTTACAGCGCAAGCTTCTCTAGCACTCCCATTCAGGCAAAGAAGAAACTAGTATCTTATCCAACTAATCAAGATATGGCTGGCAGTGATGAGGTTGGTACAGGTGATTATTTTGGACCAGTCTGTGTCTGTGCTTGTATCGTACGTGAAAAAGATTTACAGTGGTTATCAAAGCTACCTATCTTTGATTCTAAACAGATAAGCGACGCTGTTATTTTAGAAGTTGCCCCCATCTTAATTGAAAAATTAGAACACAGCAAACTTATCTTAAATAACACTAAATATAATGAAGTAAATCAATTTAACAACATGAACGCTATCAAGGCGAAGTTACATAATCAAGCATACATTAACTTAAATAAAAAAACTTCCTTACCTGATTTATGTGTTATTGACCAATTTACACCAAGTGCATCTTACTTCCGTTATCTAGAATATGAAAACGATGTATTTCGTAAGCTCCATTTTGAAACCAAGGCAGAAAGTAAATATATCGCCGTTGCCTGCGCATCAATGATTGCGCGATATTCATTTCTGATGGCATGGCAATCAATTGAAAAACATTACAATATCACCTTACCAAAAGGAGCAAGTGATGCAGTCGATCAAAAAGCAGCCAGCTTTATCCAACAACATGGGGTGGATGAACTAAAACATATTGCAAAAATACATTTCAAAAATACAGAAAAAGCATTATCTTACCTTAAGAAGTAAATCGATAATGCTTTTTTTAATTTAATCCTTTATTAGGTTAAATTTCTTCATTGATTTTCTTTTCTATTCGAACTTCAATCGTTTGTTTTAATAATTTTGTTTGAATTCCTGCAGACGCTAACATACGCTTACTAATCACTACAGCATCAGTTTTAGCATGTTTATCTGATTCGTATACAATACACTTGATTCCACTTTGAATAATCGCCTTTGCACATTCATTGCATGGAAACAAAGAAACATAAAGCGTACATCCCTGAAGACTTCTTGGACTATTTAAAATCGCATTCAACTCAGCATGGACAACATATGCATATTTTGTTTCTTGCATTGTCCCAACCTTTTGCCAAGGATATTCTTCATCATGGCATCCATGAGGGAATCCATTATAGCCAATAGAAACAACTTTATGGAACTCATCTACAATCACTGCTCCCACTTGAGTTGATGGGTCTTTTGAGCGCATTGCCGACAAATGGGCAAGCCCCATGAAATATTCATCCCAATTTAATATTCCTTCTCGTCTCATCGGCGTTCTCCTGTATCTATATAGTATGTATATTGCTCCACCATATCTTGCGCTAATCCACTTAATCCGATATTATTGTAAAATTGTATCACAATTTGATCGTTGGTATAAATCTTCGCTTCATCTACTTGATATGCCTGAAAACATAAAAACCCAGTGAGTGCCACAGTAGCAACAAGTGCATTTATTCGCATTTGTTTCCATGGCTTATGCTCAATAATGATAAACGAGATAAGTACTCCACCTAAAAATCCACCTAAGTGCCCCATTACAGATACACCTGGCATCAGGTTGATCAATAGATTAACCATTAGCATACGCATAATTGTATTTTTAAACATTGGTGAACTAAACATCCCTTTTGAATAAGCATACATGAAGTATGCTGCCATACACCCGTATAATCCACCACTTAATCCAACAACCAAGGCTGAATCTTCAAGTAAAAACACAAGTAGTGAACCACTTAACACTGAGAAAAATAATAGAAGTAAAAATTTTCGTTTACCAAAAATACGTTCTAATATCGGTCCCATCACTAATAAGGACGTAATATTCATAAATAGATGCCACAAATCAATGTGAATTAATCCAACAGTAAGAAAGCGCCAGTATTGTTGACTAATCACAATCATTGGACGATAAAATGCCCCTAGTCCAATTGAAACATTTTGTGCTCCATATTCAACCCAAATAAAATTTATCAAAGTATATGCCAAGATACAAATCCCGGCAATAATATAACTTACATAAAAATCTTGTTGTTTCGCTTTTTTTATTCGAACCTTTTGTTTCTTGCGCTCAGACTGATATTGTTCAAGATCTTTTGTGATTCTTGCATAGTCTACCTGTGGGTCTCTCACCTTAACAATTGCATTTTTAATCAGTGGAAAGTAATGAGCTAAGTTTTTTCCATAAATAACCCCCTGATTCAAGATTGATTGTTCAATATCAGCGTGAGATAAAACTTGAGTTTCATCATTGATATGTAAATCAAGCAATCGCCCTTCTCGTTTCATAGAACGAAGAAGTGTCTGATGAATTTGAATAAGACGCCCACTATCAAAACGAATTGAATCGCATGTAGTAGTCGAAATACGTATGATTGGAAACTCCATATTACTTGAATTAGCAACCCACAACTCATCTTCAGTTTGTTGAGTTGTAATAAATTTATAGCCATGGTTCTTTATCAAAAACGACGCTACCATCATCAATTCAACACGACGATTATTAATTTCCATCTATTCAACCTCCAATTCGCTCAATATTTCTTCAAATTCTTTTGGCAATGGTGCCTCAAAAGTAACAATTTCTTCCTTTGATGGATGCATAAATGACAACTCAAATGCGTGTAGCATTTGTCCATTTGTCTCCATTGTCTTACGATATGAGTAATTACGGTCACCTACAATAGGATAACCAATGTACTGCATATGAACTCTTATTTGATGAGTACGACCTGTTTCAAGTTTACATTCAAGTAATGTATAATCTTTAAAACGTTTTAGTACTTTAAAATGTGTAAGTGCATCACGAGAGTTACGTTCTACTACAGCCATCTTTTGGCGATCTTTAGGATCACGTCCGATCGGTGCATCAATCGTTCCATATTCGTGTGGCATAACCCCATGTACTAACGCAATATACTTACGTGAAGCCTCTTTCTTTGACAACTGTTGTGATAATGACTCATGTGCTTTATCATTCTTACACATAACAAGAAGTCCCGTAGTATCTTTATCAATACGGTGAACAACTCCTGGTCTTAATACACCATTGATACCAGATAAATCTTTACAATGAAACAAAACTCCATTTACAAGTGTATGATCTGGATTACCTACACCTGGATGAACAACCATATTTTTCGGTTTATTCAACACAATAACATCACTATCTTCATAGATGATATCTAATTCCATCTCCTGAGGAACTGCCTCTAATTCTTGAATTTCAGGCATTTGACATTCAATCACATCATTTAATTTTACTTTGTAGTTGTTTTTAACTGTTTTTTTATTCACTAAAATATGACCCTCATCAATTAACTGTTGGGCATAGCTACGTGATAAATCACTTTGTTGTGTAATTACATATTTATCAATACGTTGTAGATGATCATCTTGTTCGACAATCCATTTATAATAACTCATTTGCTTCCTCCTTGTTGAATAAAATTACCAAAAACAAAATAAACACGCCAATGCATAATACTGAATCAGCAATGTTAAAGATTGGAAAATCATATCCAAATATAATAAAATCTAAAAAATCTCTGACATGTTGATAAACAATTCGATCATAAAAGTTACCAACTGTCCCTGCCAACATACAAATTAAAGAAATTCGTGTAAAAGTATGATGCTTCTTTGTTTTTATGAACATCCAACTAATAAACCCAATAGCCACTGTTGTAATAATATAGAAGAAAATCATTTCTCCCTCTAGTATACTCCATGCAGCACCTTTGTTTACTGCATAAGTTATATTAAAAAAACCTGGTATTACTGGGATTGAATCTCCTAGTTGCATTGATGCTTCAATTACACTTTTTGAAGCTAAATCAAACGCTAATAAAATAGCCAATAAGGCAATTTCTCTTTTCTTCATTAAATACTCCTTTTTAATTCATATACTACATTATAACAAAAAGAATCTCAAATAAAAACGTAAACTTTCATACTTCACATATCCTTCACTTTAACATAATAAAAAGGGAGTATACCCATGCATTTTACAGTAATACACTCCCTTAACTCTTTTACATCTTAATACTAAAATGAAATAGATGCAACTGCATGCTCTTCTAATTCAAATGGTTGATACTTCATTTGAATTTTTGCAAGTGCAGTTTCAAATATTTCTTCATCAGCCATCTGTTCAAGGTTTGCCTTAAAGCGCTCTCGAAGTTCTTGGCAAAATTCAAGTGTCATCGTCGTTTGGCGATTTCCTAAGACTTCTCCTTTTACATTACGGTATGAGATTTTTAAATCAACACATTCACTCGAATCCAAGAATTGTTTGAATTGTGCATCATCTTGATAATCATGTGCACTAAAAGGAATATCACTTGTTTCTAATGAATCTTCAATTTGAATTAAAAATAAATCAACTAAACCCTTTGAAACATAAAATAAATGTCCTTTATTTCTTTTTAAAGCTTGAAGTTCTTCTTCTACAAAAACTTCATCTACAACTGCTATTTCGAATATTCCTTGTGTAAATTCAATATAAATTCCTGGTTCAATGTTCATTTTATTCATCTCCTTTTAAAGCATTCTTTTCTAATTCATCATAAAATTGATTTGTGTACAAACGATAGTAGTAACCCTCAAGCTTCATTAATTCCTCATGAGTTCCTTGTTCCTGTATTTTTCCTTTTTTGATTACAAGAATCATATCAGCATTAACAATTGTTGATAAACGATGAGCTACGATGAAGCTTGTCTTATTTTTTAAAATATGATCAATTGCATATTGTACGATACGCTCAGTTTCTGTATCAATTGAAGCTGTTGCTTCATCTAACACAAAGAAAGCTGGATTCACAAGAATCGCTCGAGCAAAGGATATCAACTGTTTTTGACCAACTGATAACTTTGATCCACCCTCACCCACATCTGTATCATACCCTTTTTCAAAACTCATGATGAAATCGTGAGCATTGACTATCCTACATGCTTCCATAACTTCTTCATCACTTGCCTCTGGACGTCCAATCTTAACGTTATCTTTAATTGTCCCTGAAAATAAGTGTGGTGATTGCAATACATAACCAATTTGTCGATGTAACCATCCTACACTGCGCTCTCGATAATCAACTCCATCGAGTAATACTTGTCCTTGGATTGGCTCATAAAAGCGGCATAACAGGTTAACAATACTACTTTTACCAGATCCTGTTTCACCAACAAGCGCAACTGTTTGCCCTGCATTTACTTTTAAATTGAAATCATTCAATACCGGTTCTTCTTTATTATAATAAAATTCAATATCTTTGAATTCAATATTCCCAACGATTGGATCAACTACTTCTTTAGTAGGAGTAAATAAACTTCCATATTTTTCAATAACTTCTCCACGATCTTCAATTGGATTTTCAGTTTCAATTAATGTAAAGATACGCTCAGCACTTGCTTGAGCCATTTGAAACTCAGCAATTAAGCGCGCAATTTGTCTTACTGGTTCAAAGAACTGTGTTGCATATTGCGAAAACAGCAATAAAGTTCCAAATTCAAGACTACTCACTAATACTTGGTGCCCTCCTGCTACCAAAATTGCCGAAATAGAAATATACCCTAGTCCCATTGCAATAGGCATAAACAAAGATGACAACTTAGCAGCTCGAATAGAAGACTCTCGCATTGATGTTGTAAATCCGTTAAACTCTTCAAAATTACGTCCTTCTAAAACAAGCGTTTTTGTTGTTTTCGCACCAGTGATGCCTTCGTTGAAACCACTCGTGATTTTAGAATTTTGTTTACGAACATCTCGATAACTCTTTAGAATACGAACTTGAAAATATACACTCGCTACAGCTAAGAATGGAACAACCATCAGTACCAATAAAGCAAGTTGCCAATTTACGACAAACATAACAATCGTAATGCCAATCATGACAAATACACCCCAAAAGATATCTAGCAATCCCCATGAGATAATTTCACTTAGACGAGTAATATCACTAGTCATACGTGCCATTAACCAACCTATTGGAGTTTTATCAAAATATGTATAAGATAATGATTGAAGTTTTTCAAAGCATACTTTTCGAACGTTATAGCCAACTCCCATTTCAATTTTACCTACTACATAGAAAAACGCATACACTGCACACGATTGAATTACTACAAAAACGAAATAAATCATGGAAAATTGAAGAATTTCATTTTCTGCTACAGTATCCAAAACATAGTAATCAATTGCTTGACGGTTAAGCATTGGAAATAAAACATCAATACCTGACATACAAATATTAATAATCACTAATAAAAACACATGTTTTTTAAATGGAATCAACAATTTTGCAATTTTTTTCCAAATACTCACATCAAAAGATGTGTTTTGATACTCTTGTTCTTCATAATTACTCATGATCACTCACCTCCATTTTATCCGTTTGAATCGTATGGATTCTTTGATATAAGCCGTCTTGTTGAAGAAGTTCATCATGCGTTCCGCGTTGTGTAATTACTCCATGCTCTAACACTAAAATTAGATCAGCATCTTTTGCTGAAGAAACTCTTTGTGTAATAATGAAAGTAGTACGATCATGTTGAACTTCTCTTAGGCGTGATCGTATTTCTGCATCTGTTTGTGTATCAACTGCTGATAATGAATCATCAAATATTAAAATTGGTGTGTCTTTTAAGATTGTACGAGCAATCGCAACACGTTGCTTTTGACCACCAGATAGAGTAACCCCACGCTCTCCAACAATCGTATCATAACCTCGATCAAAATCTTCAATAACATCGTGTACAGAAGCAATCTTAGCAACTCGAACAACATCTTCACGTTCTGCTTTATGATTAGCTAGTTGAATATTGTCGTAAATTGTCTTCGAAAACAAGAAAGGTTCTTGTAAAATCAATCCTATATTTTCTCTTAAATGACTGCGCTGAAATCCGTTAATCGGCTTTCCATCAATTAAAATTTCACCCTCACTTGTATCATATAGTCGTGTTAATAAATTTACAAGTGAACTCTTCCCACTACCTGTAGGTCCTAATAAGGCAACTGTTTGCCCCTTGTTAATTTTAAAGTTTAAATCATACAAAGCGTTTTCTGTTCCATCATCATATTTGAATCCAACATGAGAAAATTCAATATCTCCATGAATTTCATCTAAACTCCCTGATTCGAAATCTTCACGTGGTTCATCTAAAATCTCTTGAAGACGTCCAATTGAAACATTCATTTTCCCCATATCCGCCAGCATCCTACCTAAATTACGTACTGGCCATAAAATCATCGCTTCATAAGATACAAACACGAAGAAATTCCCTACGCTAAATTCTCCTGAACGAACACTCAGCACACTAAATACAACAACTAGTAATATTTGAAGTAGACAAAAGAAATCAGATGCCCCCCAATAAATACCTAATTGTTTAATTAGTAAAAAAGTTTTATCACGAAAATCTTTTGATTTCTCTTCAAACTTATGCAATTCTACTCGTTCACTATTGAATGCCTTAATTACACGTATTCCTGATAAATTCTCTTGAATCAAAGCAGTCATATCTCCCTCAGATTCATCAGAGGCTAAAAATAATTTTTGTGCCTTGGTAAAAAAACGATACGCAAAAAATACTAAGATTGGCATCATCATGATGGCAATCCATGCCATTCTTGCATCAATTTGAAATAATACAATACTTGCAATTGTAGCAGTACAAATGGAATACAACATCTCTGAGAGTTGTGCTCCAATAAATCGGCGAATTGTTTCAACATCACTTGTACATCGCTGAATCAAATCACCAGTTTTAACGCCTTTATGATACTTATAAGGTAAATGTTGTATATGTTCGTATAATTCATTACGCAGTTCATAAGCAAGCGATTCAGATATTTTACCTGTCCCATAGCCTCGAATAAACATACATATGCAAATCACAAAACTCACTGTAAGTACCATTGCTCCCCCGATCCATAAATTAGATCGAATGACCTCAATTCCACCAACTACATCGACAAACCACTGGAATACTCCGTTATCGATGGGTTGTAAATCAATGACATTATCTATTACAAAACTAAAGATTAATGGTGTGCAAAGATTTAAGAATGAGTAGATCACTACGATAAGAAGCACGAAAAATAAATACGATCGATATTGACCTAAATATCGATTAATAAAACGAATTTGTTTCATCTTTCTTCCCCACTTTCTAATCTTGTTACTCTTCCTCTTTTTTAAGGAGGCTCAATTCTCTTACTATATTGTCTATTTCTTAATAGACACCATTTGTCGATTACATAACCTTTCTTGTATGATATTAACGTACCTTGCAAACGTAAGATCATACACTCCTTTCT
>CAYJEY010000005.1:0-125459 GCA_964369385.1 uncultured Holdemania sp. | reverse complement strand
GATACTCTTATGAGTATCTTTTTTTATTCTATGGTACACTATATTTATTAGGAGAATTTATATGCAAACAGTGGGGCTAATTTTAGCATTAATACTTATCTATATTGTTTTAGATAAGCGAGTAAAGAAAATAAATATTGAAATTTATACGAAGCATTGTACAGAAGATTACCGCTTTGTAGTAATTGCAGATTTTCATGGTGGTCGACCGGAAGAGATTATTGGCAAGTTATTAGATGAAGAATTAGATGGTAGTTTTATTGTTGGTGACTTTATTGATGAACGTAGACGATTAGATGGATGCGATTTTTTACTTGAGGGATTACAAAAGCATGGGCCAATCTATTATGTGAGTGGCAATCATGAACATAAACACCCTAAAATGAAGTATCGTGAAATTAAGAAATTTCTTGTCGACCGAGATGTTGTTGTGTTAGATAATGACTTTGAAATTTATGAAGAGTTGAATATTATTGGATTTCAAGATAAAGTAGCATATCATCAAGATCAACGAGATGAAAAAGAAAAGAAAAATATAAAGGAAGCTTTTAAAGCTTTACCTGAAAATAAATTGAATATTGTATTGATGCATCGCCCAGAACATGCACAGTTATTTGATGACTATCCTGTGGCCGTAATGATTTCAGGGCATGCTCATGGCGGACAAGTACGATTTCCAGGCTTGCTAAACGGACTGTACGCGCCACAGCAGGGATTCTTTCCAAAGCGGGCAGGTGGTCAGTATGATATGCCACGTGGTATTCACATTGTAAGTCGCGGATTAGCTAAATTCTTTTGGCTTCCCCGCATTTTCAATCGTCCAGAATTAATTATTTTAAGTATTAAGGCGATTAAAGAGATAAAATAAAACGAAGAAATGACAGCATTAATGTCACTCTTCGTTTTTTACATTGCGGTTATTTTTGAAATTGTTTCACTTAGTGCACTAGGGCTTTGGAGTGCTTCACTTGCGGCTTTTAATCCAAGAGGTATTGTAGACTCAATTGGCAAATTGAGTGCAAGTCCATAGAGTATACCTGAAAGGAATGCATCACCACAACCTAATGTATATTGACTATTCGAGGGTTCTGTATCAAAACTTCGTTTTTTATTGGCACAGTAGTAAATACAACCACGCTCACCTAATGTTATGATTAGCCAATTTACTCCTGCTTTGATGATTTTCGATGCATAGTCATCTGCATTCTGTGTTTGTGCATAGTTATTAAATTCCTGTTCATTAAGAACAAGTCCTTGAATGTATGGCAGTAATACAGGATGTGGAATATTTCCACTTAAGATATATTTCCCCTCAGGATTAAACTCAATCAGGTTTGCAATAAACTCTGAATTTGTAGAATCACTAACAATATAAGCACTATGATGGAGAATCGTTTCATCAACTGTATCATGCTTATTGAAGAAAAAGTCAGGAGTGATTGTACTAAATAATTGCTGTTTATTTGAATGCGAAATGGTATAAAATCGAGGTGTGGGCAAGTCGATAGTAGGACCATATACCATTGCACCACGGTTCATCAAATTTTCTCTTACTTGATAGGCTAACGCGTCATTACCAAATTTAGAAAAAAAATGGCAAGGTACCTTTAGTGTCGAACAATTCCAAGCGACATTATGCATTGATCCTCCAAAACTTGTGGTGAGATTCATTTTATTACATCCTGTTGGTAAATAGCTATTATTTGATGTTAATACTTCATCAAAAAGAACAGTGCCTATAATTGTAATTGATTTCATATAAACTCCTAGTTATGAGATGTATCTAGTTCATAATTTTCCTTCTAGCCCATTAAAAATTATGCATGACTGGGCTTGATAATGCACAACTCGATAAATATATATCCTTATAAAGTATATTTTACAAAATTTTATACAAATTTTAAATAGTAACGCTATAATTAAGTAGAGAAAGAAGGAATAACATGTATAGAATTGGACAATCAACAGATATTCATGCTTTAGTAGCTGAACGAAAATTAATTTTAGGGGGGGTTGAGATTCCTCATGAGCTTGGATTACTTGGTCATAGTGATGCAGATGCATTACTTCATGCCATTTCTGAAGCTATATTAGGAGCACTAGCACTAGGTGATTTAGGAAAACACTTCCCAGATACTGAGGAGCGTTACAAGGGTGTGAGTTCATTATATATCCTAAATGAAGTTGCTAAAAAAATGAATGAATATAATTACGAAATTGGAAATATTGATGCTCTCATTATGATTGAAAGACCGAAAATGGCACCACATATTCAAAAGATGGTAACCAATGTTGCGAATGCACTTGAATGTGATTATAATAAAGTTAATATTAAGGCGACACGTGGAGAAAAGTTAGGCTTTGTCGGTGAAGAAAAAGGTGTACAAGCACAAGCGGTAGTCTTGTTAAAAAGAAAAGAGGGCTAAATATGTTAAAAACAAATAGTGATAAGTGTGTCATGATGAGTATCCAGGGAAAAGTGAATCATCCGAAAATGACTTCAAGTGCAGCTCGAGTTGGATTTGATGGTTTAGGGCGTATCGTTCCCGCTGTAGCAGGAATTACATACAATTACTTTATTGGTGATTGCTGTATGGGGATTATGGGAGATCATGTTGAACCAGGTGTGAGTTCAAAGAATCCAGATGTTGCAGAAAATGCTGCATACAATTTTCTTGCGTCTGTAGGGAATGAAGTTACCGTGATTAGTGGGGATGCTAAAGGTGATAAAGGTGTTGTGAGTGGAACTCATGGTGGTATTGAGCATGTGATCATTGCCTTTAGTGAAGATACACTTCATAAACTAACAATGGAGGATAAATTTTTAATAAAAAGTTTTGGACTTGGTTTAAAACTAATAGATTATCCAGAAATTGAAGTTATGAATATAGATCCTAATTTATTAGAAAAGATGAATATTGAAGAAAATGGAGATGGCACATTGACTGTACCTGTAACACATATAGTTCCTGCATACTTAATGGGATCAGGGCTAGGTAGTACCACAATGAAGAGTGGGGACTATGATATCATGACTCATGATCCAGAAGCTGTTAAAGAATTCAATCTTGAAACACTTCGATTTGGTGATATTGTGATGATTGAAGATCATACATGTGTTGTAGGAGCTGACTACTTAAAAGGTTCACGTACAATAGGTGTTGTTGTACATAGTGATAGCTTTTCTACAGGGCATGGACCTGGAGTATGTGTGCTTATGTCGAGTTCAAAAACATTATTAAAACCTAAAATTGTTGAAGATGCAAATATTGCAAACTACTTAAACTTTAAAAAGTAATGAAACATCCGAAAGGGTGTTTTCTTTTTATCAACTTTGGCACACTTGATTAGTGACAAAGTTAAATTGAGATAAATTGATAACGCTTACTTTTTGAATTATACTGAATTTGTAAATAAGGGAGGGCTTATATGAAAGAGTCAGTACAAAGATTTGGCCGCTTTTTAAGTGGTATGGTTATGCCTAATATAGGTGCATTTATTGCATGGGGATTAATTACTGCATTGTTTATACCTACAGGATGGTTTCCTAATGAAGAATTAGCGGAAATGGTATCTCCAATGCTTATCTATCTATTACCACTTTTAGTTGGATATACAGGTGGGCATATGGTCTATGGACAAAGAGGAGCTGTAGTTGGTGTAATTGGTAGTTTTGGTGTTATTGTGGGTGCACCAATCGCAATGTTTATTGGCTGTATGGCAATGGGACCATTTGCTGCATTGACGATTAAACAAATCGATAAAAAGTTATTAAGCAAAATCCCATCAGGATTTGAAATGCTTTGGAATAATTTCTCAGCAGGAATCATTGGTGCGATACTAGCCTGTATTGGACTTTATGTAATTAATCCAATTACACTTGGGCTTACAGATGCACTTGCGGCTGGTGTTCAAGTTCTCGTAGACAATGGATTACTTCCACTCACATCTATCTTCGTTGAACCTGCAAAAGTATTATTCCTAAATAATGCAATTAACCACGGAATATTTACACCATTAGGCAGTGCAGAAGTGCTAGATGCTGGTAAATCAATATTCTATCTTATCGAGGCTAATCCTGGTCCTGGTCTTGGATTATTGCTAGCATATGTCATATTTGGAAAAGGGATGGCAAAATCTAGTGCATCTGGGGCAGCAATCATCCACTTCTTTGGTGGAATTCATGAAATTTATTTTCCATATGTCTTAATGAATCCATTAACACTAATTGCCTTAATTGCAGGTGGTGCAAGCGGCGTGTTCGTAAACGTTTTATTTGATTCAGGACTAACATCTGCAGCAAGCCCGGGAAGTATCTTGGCAATTATTCCTCTAATTGAGCGTAATAGCTATGCAGGTGTATTGTTGAGTATCGCAGTTGCAGCGGTTGTTACATTTGTTATTGCCTCAATCATTATTCGTTTAAGTGATGATAAATCAGCTGATTTAGAGGAAGCAACTCAAAAATCAAAAGATATGAAAATAAAAAAAGAAGAAGTTAATACACCATTTACGGCAACAATAACTAAAATCACATTTGCCTGTGATGCAGGAATGGGGTCGAGTGCTATGGGGGCATCTTTGTTAAGAAAAAAATTTAAGGATGCGGCGATTGAAGTTGAAGTAAACAACTGTGCTATTGATGTATTACCATTAGAGACTCAAGCAGTTGTTACACAACATTCATTTGAACAACGTGTAAGAGACCGTCTGCCAAATGCAAAAATTTATACGATTCAAAACTTCATGGCTAGTAAAGAATATGATAAGATTGTAGAAGAATTTACCACAAATTAATGGAGGTAGCTTATGATTTTATCATCTAGATTACAAAAGATAGTGAAGATATGTTTAAGCGATACAAATGTAACAACACAATCTCTAGCAAAAGAATTAGGTGTTAGTAAAAGAACCATTTTTCGAGAATTAAAGGAACTGGAAGCTTTACTACTACAATATCAATTAACTTTAAACTCAAAAGGGAGAATACAAATAATTGGTGACATTGGTGCAAAACGTGAATTATCTTTACTTGTTGAGAAGTCGACGAACTCCTATATAACTAAAGAGGAACGTCAGGCATTGATTTCATTTGAAATACTACAAACTAAGGTAGTAGATAAAATTATAGTCTATGCACGACGCTATCAAGTGAGCGAAGGAACTATTAGTAATGATCTAATACAAATAGAGAAAAACTTTCTTACTCAACAGGTAAAAATTAATAGAACAGCAGAAGAATCTAGGATAGTAGGAAACGAAAAAAATATTCGCGCATTGTTATCTAGATTGCTTCCAAGCAATATCCGCAATAACACAGTAAATCACAGTGACTTATTTCAACAACTATTCTCAGGCTATGATGATAGTATTATGAAATTGTTGGATCGAGAGATTACTGAGAGGGTTCTTGATGTGTTTGAGAAACACCACAGACAGTTAAATCTTGATAAGTACGTACATAGTGCATATGTAGGGCTAATCATTCACTTGACACTTTCGATTGCCAGAATTAGACGTAATGAAACAATTCATAACTATGAATATGCAATCGAATTAATGAGAAATGAGTCAACTTATGAGACTGCCAAAAAATTGGCAGGATACTTAGAAAAGGAGTTTGAGATAATAATTCCAAGCTCTGAAATAGCCTATATTGCCATGCATCTACAAGGATCAAAACTTATCATGATTGATGAAGTAACAAGAGAAGAAAATGAAGAATTAATTGAGTTATGCAATACGATGATAAACCAGTATGATTGTGAATATGACTTAACACAAGATAAAGATCTGTATCGAGGATTATTAGCGCATTTAAAGCCAACAATGGTGAGGATTAACAATAAAATGCCAATATATAATCCACTATTGGAAGATATAAGATTAAGTCATACACTTATCTTCAATCAAACCCAAGTAATGTGTGAGAAGATTGAAGAAATCTATAAAGTAAAGTTTAATGATCATGAGATTGGATTTATTTCTATGCACTTTGGAGCTGCAATTGAGAGATGTCGTGAACGTAACCTAGAAAGATTACCTATCACAATTGGAGTTATATGTAGTTCAGGTATTGGAGTTAGTGCATTACTTCGCGCTAAAATTGAGCGTATTACAGATAGTAATGTAAGTGTGAAATCATATGCACTCAAAGATTTAGAAAGACAAAAAGATAGTCTTGATCTAATTGTATCTACATTTGACTTGAGTTATATGATTGAAGAGTTTATACAAGTAAATCATCTGTTGAATGAAAAAGACATTCAACAAATTATTAAATGCATCAACGATGCCCGAAAAAGTAAACATAAAAATAAGCCTGCTTTTCAAAAAAAGAGTTTTGAAGAAATAGCAAATGCAATCGCTCAAATGAAGCTAATAATTGAACGATTAAGAGTTATTCGTGTTCAACTAGATAGTTTCGAAGATATTCTTCAAGCTTTAAGAGAACATGTATTCAATGATGCAGATGAGCAAATATATGAAAAACTGAAAAGTCGTGAAATGAAAGATTCTATGATTTATCCAGAACTTAACTTTGGAATAGTACATTTAGCTGATGAATTAATAAAAGAAGAAATTGTTCAAATATTGCAACCAACTCGAGGCTCTAGTTTGAAAGTTAGATTTATATTGCTTATGTTTGTGAATCAACATGAGAAGCCAAGTACTCTACAGCTAATGTCATATATATCTTCATCATTGATAGAAAATGATGAACTATTTCAAGCAATGGATCGTGATGAAGAGGAAATAAAAGAAAAACTTGCGCAACAATTTAAAAAGCTCATAAAAGAAATGAGTTAAGGAGAAAAAATGGAAAATATATTAAGTGTTAATGATATAGTAATTAACTGTACATCATGTTCAAGTGATGCTGCAATTAAAGCAATCGGTCAAAAACTAGTGAACAAAGGGTGTGTTAGTGAACCGTATATTCAAGGGATGCTCAACCGCGATCATGACTTAAGTGTATTTATGGGAAATCAATTAGCAATTCCCCATGGAGAGGCTAGTGCAAGTCAATATGTATGTAAAACAGGATTAGCGGTCATGATTTATCCTGAAGGTATCGATTGGCATGGAGAACAAGCAAAAATAATCATTGGTATAGGTGCGAAAGAAAATGAACATATGGAAATCTTATCGAATATTGCAATAAAATTAATGGAAGAGGAAACTGTAGAATACTTAGTAAAGTGTCAAGATATAAATGAAATCTATAGTATCTTGACAGATTAATATGATTATTACAGTTACATTAAACCCTGCTGTAGATAAAACAGCAGAAGTACAAGAAATTCATGTGAATGGTTTAAATCGCCTAGAGAATATTGTTACACATGCTGGTGGAAAAGGGATCAATGTTTCAAAGACATTAAAATATCTCAATACTGAATCAGTTGCTACAGGATTTATAGCAGGAAGCAATGGTACATTTATTACAACCGTTTTAGATGAACTTGGAATTCGTCATGATTTCACAAACACAAATGGAAATACACGCGTTAATTTGAAAGTTCTAGATAAAGATATGAACTTAACAGAATTAAATGAAGTGGGGCCGACTATTAGCTCAGAAGAAATGACGGAGTTAATGAGTAAAGTATCAAATTTAATCACACAAGGCGATGTTGTGGTATTAAGCGGTAGTGCGCCAAAAGGAGTGCCTTCAGCAATATATTATGTAATAGGAGAAATGTGTAAAAATAAAGGTGCAAAAGTAGTTTTAGATGCAGATAAAGATTTGTTTCATGAAGGGGTTCAAGGAATTCCAACATTGATTAAACCAAATAAATATGAACTATATCAATATTTTGAGATAACAAGTGAAATAAGTGACAAAGAATTGATTGAAAAAACACGTGTTTTTATTGAACGAGGAATTGAGTACGTTGCAATATCAATGGGTAGCCAAGGAGCTTATTTCTTAAGTAAGGATAAAACATACAAAGTAGAAGGATTAAAAGTAAAAGCACACTCAAGTGTCGGTGCGGGAGATGCGATGGTTGCAGCACTTACTTTGGGTCTTGAACAAAAAATGAGTTTTGAAGAAATGATTCGCTTAGCTGTAGCAACAAGTGCAGGGGCAGTTGAGACAAAAGGAACAGCTCCTGCAAAAATTAATAGAATAGAAGAGTTAAAAAAGCAAGTTAAAATAGAGGAGATAAACTAATATGAAAACAAGAGCAGTTAGATTATACGGGGTAGATGATATTCGTCTAGAAACATTTGAGTTACCACAAATCAAAGAAGATGAGATTTTAGTTAAAATTGTAAGTGATAGCATCTGTATGTCAACATGGAAGACTCTAAAACAAGGAAAGAATCATAAACGCGTACCTAATGATGTTTATGATAATCCAATTATTATCGGACATGAGTTTGCTGGAGATATTGTGGAAGTAGGATCAAAATGGCAGCATATGTTTAAACCCGGGCAAAAGTTTGCGCAACAGCCTGCTATTCCTGGGCAAATGGAGTCACCGGGATATTCATATGAATACTGTGGAGGAGCAGCTACTTACTGCATCTTTCCAAACTCTATCATTGAAGCAGGATGCCTTTGGACGTTTGAAGGAGATAGTTATTTTGCAGCAAGTGTAGCAGAACCAATGTGTTGTGTTATTAGTGGCTATCACACAAATTATCATACAGTACCGAATAGTTATGAACATATCATGGGAACTAAAACAGATGGGAATATCATTATTCTTGGTGGATGTGGTCCAATGGGTCTTGGGGCAATTTCTTATGCGCTTACATATGAAAATAAGCCAAAAAGACTTGTCGTGACAGATATTAGTGATGAGCGTATTGCGCGTGCTAAAGAAGTGATTTCTGTTGAAGACGCTGCAGCACAAGGTGTTGAGTTGCATTATGTGAACACTGCAAAAATGAAAGATGAAAAAGCAGAGCTTATGTCAATTACTGAAGGCAAAGGCTATGATGATGTATTTGTCTATGTTGCTTACCAAAATGTATGTGAACTTGGAGATAGTATCCTTGCGTATGACGGAAACCTTAGCCTATTTGCAGGGCCAACTGATCCAAATTTCAAAGCAAGTATGAATTTGTATAATTCACACTATTCACGTACACGTATTCTGGGAAGTACAGGTGGTACTATTGATGATATGAAAGAAGCAATTGAAAAAGATGCAAAGGGATTAATTAAAACAGCAGTAATGATTACACATATCGGAGGAATAGATTCAATTATTGATACAACCGCAAATCTTCCAAATGTACCGGGTGGGAAAAAGTTAACTTATACTCATATCGAAATGCCTTTAACAGCGATTGAAGATTTTGAAGAATTAGGGAAAACAAATGAATTATTCCAACGTTTACATGTCGCGTGTGCTAAGCACAATGGCTTATGGAATAGTGAAGCAGAAGCAATTTTATTAAATTGCAAGTAAAAAGAAACGCTCAGCAAAGATGTTGAGCATTTCTTTTTGTGTATTACTACATAAATTAAGTGGATTTAGTTGATATGTATGTTATAATGTTATAGCAATAGGTGCTACAGATAGCTTAATAGGGAATAGAGTGAGATACTCTAACTGCCCCAGCAACCGTAATACTGATGAAATCCAAAGCCACTGCATGAGCGGGAAGGCGGAGAGTAAAGTGAAGTAGAGTCGGGAGACCTGCCTAGATGCGAAGAACCTTTCTTCTGGGTGAAGTTTCAAGGGCGTTTTTTCAACGTCAACCCGAAGGATATTCGGGTTTTTTATTTTAGGAAGGAGTGGATTTAATGGATGCAAGAACATGTGCTTATTCTTATTTGAAGGAGAGATCACATATGTGTGATTATGAAATCCAAACAGATTTATTGAGTAGTGAAATTGGATTAGCAATACACACGATCAAGCATATTAAAGAGTTAGGTAGGTTAGCAGAACTAGTTTATCACTGCAATGGTTCAATACGTGGAAAAGTGGCAATTACTTGTGAAGATTATGAATGGTTAAATCAAGTATATGAATACTATGCAACACAAGTGGGGGAATTAAATTACTTTGTAGTACCACAGGGATCACATGGTAGTTGTGTATTACATCGTCTACGCTCGCTAAGCAAAGTTTGTGTGCGGTTAGCCTACAAGATTCAACAAGAAGGTAAAGATGTAAGTAATATCGTATTGGACTTTTTGAATTTATTGTCGAATACATTCTTCATGATGGCTGTTTATGAAAATCGATGTGAGAAAGTTGAGGAAGTACAATTTGTCTCAAAAAGCTATGGATGTTAAAACACTCACACGTATATCACTTATGGGAGCGATGCAGTTTGTTGCCTTTGTGAGTTTTTCTGATGTGCTTTACTTAGAAGTAATTACACTAGTTACAATATTGTTTGCGATGAACTTTAAACGTAAAGAAGCCATACTCGCATCAGTTGTATTTGCATTTGTGAATATGGCACTTAAACAAGGTGTTACTACATGGTCAATAATGTATCTTGTTATATTTCCGATGTATAGCCTTCTTACATCAGTGTTCAAACCATTCCTAGCAAAGAAATTATGGAGAATTATTTGTTGGTGCGGGATCTTATCATTTATGATAGGTCAACTCATGCAAATACCATTTCTACTTGTATCAAGCAAAGTTACGCTGATTTATCTTACTTTGGGGCTTAAGGCATCAGCAATTCAAGCAGGATTAAGTATTGTAGCCTGCACATCAGTATATCCAATTTTGGATCGCGTATTAAAAAGAATAAATAGGGAGAATAATCGAAATGAAAAAAATCTTAAAACTAATCGCGGCATTTAGCATCATGTTCACAATTGTTGGTTGTAGTTCAACAGAAACAACACCAGAGGTAACTCCAGAAGTAGAAGTTTCACAAGAACAATCATCGATTCATGTGATAATTATTGATGCGAGTCAAGAAGAAGAAACTGTTTTATTTGATGAGCAAGTTGCATTTAATGATGAGGTAGCAACATTAGCTGATTTACTTACATCAAATGAACAATTTGAACTTGTTTCAGAAGAAACAGAATACGGATTATCTATTTTAGGTTTAATGGGAGTAGAAGGTAACTGGGATAAAGGACCATGGTGGTTATATGAATCTGAAAACAATGAACAATGTGTTGCTGCAGGTTATTGTGATGGAGTATCTAACTTAACAGTAAGTGATGGAGATGTATTCACATTCCGTTTAACTAGTGAATACTAAAAAAAGAGCTTAGGCTCTTTTTTTACTTTCCATATACTTGAGGGTATAGTTTCCAATTAGAGGAATCTTCCACATTTTCCAATTGTAAGCATTAACACAAATCAGAAACATGATTAACATTAAAATAACTAATCCAGCAGTATAAACAAGATTTAAAATGATTACTGCAATTTCTAATGTGCTAAACATACTAGTTAGATAAATTAAGATAAGTTGATATAAAAATAATACTACAAAGAAAAACATATTCTGAACCGCATAAAAGCGAACAAATTGACTTTCTTTTTCTACCAAAACTACACAAAACAAAATAATATAGGCATAAAATGTTGGTCCAAAATATACGAAATTAGCAAGTGTAAAAGCAATAACTACCCATTTCGCAGCTAAATTAAATATTGATTTGTGTTCTGATACAGTTTGATTTGACATAGAATTTCTCCTCTATTGTTCTGTATAAGTGATTGTGACTTGTTTTACTTCTGCGATTCTTCCTTCAAAAATATCAATGTTGTTGAAGTTGCCATGAGCAACTAAACCATTTCCACCTCTTCCAAAAGCTTCTGCTGCAAGGTTTGTATCAATAACAAATTCAATTACTGAACTATCTGCACTATGTGAACATCCATTCATCGTGTGAGCATCACTTTTTGCATCGGCTTTAATTACTGGTAAAATAGTACCGTTATCAAGTACGAATAAGAAACGATCACCAATATTTCCATAATAACTTCCTAGAGCTACTGCAATAAATCCATACTCATCATATAGCAAACCAGTTTCCTCATCCACTGTTAAATGATTCTGGATAAGTTGATATTGTTTAGATGAAGGACTCGTTACTGCAGTGTAAGGCATATAAGTTTTTGTGCTTGAAGTATTACACACAGAAACTGGTGTCGTATTGAAGGTTACTGCTAGGTTTTCAGTATCAATGTGCTCTGGCACATACTCAGTAAATGTCAATAAATCAGGCTGAAGAAATTCAGTTGGTGTTGTGTTGTCACTAGCAGGTTGAGGTACGACAAGAGAGTCGATTTCTTGTACTAGTAGTAGTGAAGAAGTGCACACAAACGCTAACAAGATTGCAATACACATAAAGAGGTTACGAATAACTTTACGCATAATATTCTCCTTTATTCCGTTCATTGTAAAACGAACAAAATGTATTATAGCAAAAATTGAATAAAAAATCAAATTTAGCTAAAATCACTAGCTTTTAAATAGAGTATGATATACTTAATATAATGGAGGAAATCAAAATGAACTTAGAGAAAATTAGACCATATTTAGATAAAAGAAGTGCCTTACAACACGCTATCGGCATGTTGTCACTGGATAGTAGTACAGTGGGGTTACAAGAAGGTGTTGCTAAACAAATGGAGTCAATGCAGTGGTTAACTCGCGAACTAATAGAAATGATTAACTCGATAGAATATCAGGAGGTAATTCATGAGCTCGAATCAGATTCAGAGTTGAGTTTTGAAGAGAAAAAAATGGTGGAGGAATGGGTAAAAGAGATCAAAGAACAAAATCTTGTACCTATTGAATTAAGTATGAAATATCAAAAAGCATGTAATGATGCTTCTTCTATTTGGCCATCTTTGAAACATCAAGATGATTGGGATTCATTTGTACCTTATTTAGAAGAAGTTATTAAATATAAGAAAGAAATTGCTGACTTGAATAAAAAACCAGAAGAGAGTCGTTATGATTATTTACTCAAAAGAGAGCTCGATGGTTTTACTTCAACTATTTTAAATACTTTTTTTGCTGAGTTAAAACAGGCGATTGTGCCTTTGCTAGAACGAGTAAGAAATGCTGATAAAATCGATGATCAGTGCATGAGACAAGAATTTCCAATTGCTATTCAAGAAGAATATGTAAGGGAGCTTGTTGGTCGACTTGGGTTTGACTTTAATCGTGGTGATGTAGCGAAGAGTGAACATCCTTTTACTACTTCGTTTAGTACATATGATGTGCGTTTCACAAATCACTTCTATGCGGATAATTTAAGTTCAATATCGTCGGGAATGCACGAAGCGGGGCATGCTTTATATGAGATGGGAATAAATCCAAATTACAATAAGACGCCATTGGCAACTGGTACATCAGCACAAATGCATGAAGGACAATCACGTTTTTATGAAAATATGATAGGTAGATCACTTGATTTTTGGAGACAAGAATATCCTTATCTTCAGCAAAAGTTTATGAAACAACTTAGTGATGTTGATGTTGAAACATTTTATCGCGCACTCAATGTTGTCCAAGCAGGAGAAATTCGTATTGAGGCGGATGAATTAACTTATTGTCTACATATTATGTTACGTTATGAAATAGAAAAAGCGATCATGGATGAAGATTTCGCGATTAGCGAACTTCCAAAGTATTGGAATCAACTAATGCAACAATATTTGGGAGTTCAAGTTGTGTCAAATCAACTGGGAGTTCTTCAGGATATGCACTGGTCAGTAGGTTTGATTGGGTATTTCCCGGGTTATGCACTAGGAAGTGCAATTGCAGCACAACAAGCCTATCATTTGACAAAAACCATCAAATTGCCAGAATTAATTCAAGCTCAAGATTATCAAGCAATCTATGCCTATTTATGTGACCATGTGTATCAATATGGAAAGTGTTATAATACGGATGAACTTTTATTGAAAATGACAAGCGAAAAATTTGATGCGAAATATTACATCGAATACTTAACTAAGAAATATACTGAATTGTATAATTTATAATTGAAAGATAGGTGAGGACATGTTTCAACAATGTGATGAAGTGAAAGTATTGCGTGATCCGGTGCACGGTTATATTCGTGTAAAGTTAAAAGTTGTTTGGGATTGCATTAATGCAAAAGAATTTCAACGATTAAGAAGGATAAGACAGTTAGGTGGGGCATATCAAGTGTATCACACAGCAGAACATAGCCGTTTTGCGCATTCATTAGGTGTGTATGAGATTGTGCGTAAAATGGTAGAAGAGAATGATAGCATTGCCTCTGCTTTAAGTGAGGTTGAAAAAGTAAGCGTGATGTTAGCTGGACTATTGCATGATTTAGGACATGGACCATATTCTCATTCTTTTGAAGCCATTGCCCACTTTCATCATGAGGAAATGACAACTCGCATATTAAAAGAGTCATCTGAGATCCATCAAGTTTTGGAAGATTGCTCAGCAGGATTAAGTGATCAAGTAGCACAAATTATAGAGGGAAATCACCCTAATCCACTACTTACAAGTATCATCAGTGGCCAATTAGATGCAGACCGTATGGACTATTTGTTGCGTGATGCCTACTTCACAGGAACAACATATGGAGGTTTTGATATTCAGCGTGTACTTCGTACAATGCGCATAAAAGAGAACACACTTGTCGTAAAGTATAGTGGGATTCACAGTGTGGAAGATTATATTATGGCTCGCTATCATATGTACTGGCAAGTATATTATCACCCCACTGCTAGAAGTTATGAAATGATGTTGCAAAGCTTTTTTATGAGATTAAAAGATGTGGCAAAAGAAGACCCGACAATCTTAGATATATTCCCACCATTTCATCCACTTGTGATGCAACAACCTTTTTCAATTGAAGATCATTTTAAAATGGATGAGCCCTGCTTTGATTATGGAGTTGCCCAGTTTCAATCATGTCGTGATGAAATTCTTTGCGATTTGTCTCAACGTATAGCGAATCGACGCTTGTTTACTTTTGAAGATATTATTTCAGAAACACAAGTGGAGTTTTATCGTACATCACTAGAAGATTATGGCTATCATATTAAATATTACTTGTTGCAAGACGCAGCTCGACAAAGACCATATACACCTTATAAAGGTCAGAGCAAATCATTTATTCATATACTAACAGCGTTGGGTGAGATTGTAGAATTGTCGGAGGCTTCAGTTATTGTAGAGGCCTTAATAAAAGGAAAGGCAATTCAGGATGCTAAACTATATTATCCTAAAGAGCTATTTACGAAAAATCAAAAAAAGGGCGACAATCATTAAATAAACAATTGATAATAAAGACAAAATTGTGAAAAAAGAAGCAAAGGTTAGTGCCATCTGCGAGAAAGATGCACAGATGAGAAACACTAGAAAAAGATAAATAAGTAGTTTGTTTTCTTGCATGAAATCACCTTATTTTATTGTATGAAATTATGCTAGAATGTAGACATAGAAAAATAAAGGAGGCACCATGAATTATATTGAAAGAGTAATAAGTGATTTAAGGCAAAAAGATGCAGCATTACCAGAGTTCATTCAAGCGGTAGAAGAAGTTCTTTTATCAGTAAAAGAATACATTGATGCTCATCCAGAATTTGAAAAAAAGGCTATATTAGAACGATTGGTAGAGCCAGAAAGAGTAATAAGTTTTAAAGTTCCTTGGTTAGATGATCAAGGAGTTGTTCATGTTAATCGAGGATATCGTGTTCAATTTAGTAATGTGCTTGGACCATATAAGGGCGGATTACGTTTCCACCCAAGTGTTAACTTGGGAATAATGAAGTTTCTAGCCTTCGAACAGATATTTAAAAACGCTTTAACTACACTACCCATAGGTGGAGGAAAAGGAGGTAGTGATTTTGATCCAAAAGGAAAATCAGATCAAGAAATCATGAACTTCTGCCAAAGCTTTATGAGTGAGTTGTACCGTCATATTGGACCAGATGTAGATGTACCAGCAGGAGATATGGGTGTTGGTGGACGTGAAATCGGTTATTTATATGGACAATATCGTCGTTTAAAAGCAGTAAGTGAGCGTGGTGTTATCACTGGAAAAGGGATTGGCTATGGTGGAAGTCTAGCACGCACAGAAGCAACAGGGTATGGACTCGTATATTTCTGCGTAGAAATGATGAAACATCACAATATTAATCCTCAAGGAAAGCGTACTCTTGTTTCAGGGAGTGGAAATGTAGCAATCTATGCTGCCCAAAAAGCTCGTGAAGTAGGAATGAATGTCATTGCCATGAGTGACTCTAAGGGGTACATTATTGATGAAGATTTAAAACTTGAAGTAGTTAAACAAATTAAAGAAGTGGAACGTGGTTCCCTTAGTACTTATGTTGAGAAAGCAGGAAGTGGTCAATATTTTGAGGGATCACTATTTGATGCAGATATTCCTTGTGATGTTGTATTACCTTGTGGAACACAAAATGAAATTAACTTAACTCGTGCAAAACGCATTATCAAAAACGGTTGTATGCTTGTAGCAGAAGGTGCAAACATGCCTAGTGATAATGAAGCAGTAGCCTACTATCTAAATTCAAATATTTTATTTGGACCGGCAAAAGCAGCGAATGCTGGTGGTGTAGCCACGAGTGCTTTAGAAATGAGTCAAAACTCACTTCGCTTATCATGGACATTTGAGGAAGTGGATGAGCGATTACGTAACATTATGAAAGAAATCCACAATCAATGTATAATGGTTATGGATGAATATCAACTATCTACTACAAATTATGTTGCAGCTGCAAATATTGCAGGTATGAAAAAAGTCGTTGAAGCTATGATTTCAATGGGAAATTATTAATATAAATCAAGTACCTAGATAATCAAATTATCTGGGCACTTATTACATGTGATATTTTGATAATCAAATCTTTTCAAATGGAAAAGAACTTGATATAATACACAAGTATTATACAAAGGGAGAATTGAAATGAAAAAAATAGTAACAAGAATATTACTTGCAATTGTAGCTCTAGTTGTAGTAGTGGTAGCTGCCTTAGGATTTATGTTTCGTGAAGAAATTGCGACAATCCTATCAATTAAACAAATAGATGACTATGGATTATACGAGATTCATGTTCAAAATGATTATGTATTAGATGAACTGGTGGCAGCTGGGGGTGCAAGCACTGACTCAGAACTTACAGGGTTTTTAATTGGAGAAATCTTAAATGGATTACCACTTGAATTTAATGTGCCTGATTTTGGATGTAGTACATTTCAAGTGAAAAATGAACAAGGGGAGTGGATATTTGCACGAAACTATGATTTAGATCCAGTACCATCAATGGTCGTATTTACTGAGCCTGAAGATGGCTACAAATCGATTGCAATTGCGAATGCCAATGTAATTGGGGTAGAAGCGAACCAAGGTGATTTAACACTCATGCAAAAAGCGATGTCACTTGCTGCGCCTTATGCTATGATGGATGGCATGAATGAGGCAGGCTTGAGCATTGGTGTTTTATTGATTAAAGACGAAGCAACGAATCAAGTTAGTGATAAACCAGACTTAACGACAACATCAATGATGCGATTAGTATTAGATAAAGCGGCAAATGTTGAAGAAGCTATTGCGCTTTTTGAAGCATATGATATGCATGCATCAGCAAATGCTTCTTATCACTTCCAAGTGGTAGATTCAAACGGGAATAGTGCCGTAATTGAGTACGTAGATAATGAAATAAGTGTTATCCGCAAAAATGAAGGAGAACATCAATATCTTACAAACTTCTTAATCACAGAAGAAGTATATGGATTCGGAAAAGGACATGACCGCTATGAGGTATTAGAAACAACAATCAATGAAAAAGATGGAATTATGAATGAAGATGAAGCGATGGACTTGTTGAAAGCAGTTAGTCAAACAGATGGTGACTCAACTACACAGTGGTCTGCTGTATATAATAATACAAACAAGACTGTACAAATCGCTATCAACAATAACTTTGATACAATATACGAGTATTCATTAGACTAAGAAATAACCCGCAAATTTTTGCGGGTTATTTTAATGCTTTCATAATTGTTTGTTTGATGAAACTATAGCGACGAACATAGTCATTTCGAATACTGACAAGAGATATATTATGTTTTTTGGCAATTGCTGCTTTTTTCTCGTCTCTTCTCTTTACGAGTTCATCACTGAAATGTTCAATTCCCATAACTTCAATAGCACATAAAGGCTGTTTAGCTAAATTATAGATTACAAAATCAAAATGGGCTTGATTACCATAAGTGAAAAGTTCATGATCATCATAATCTAACTCTAAGACATCAGAAACTTTGACTTTTGAAACAACTTTGATTCGACCATAAACACTTTTTAAGTGAAGCATAGTTTTAAGGAATTCTTCCTCTGCAAATGTATTGTAGTACTTAAAGTTTTTTACTTTGGAATCAAAGAGTTCATTTTCTTTTGAAGCAATCTGGACTTCTCCATCTTTCTTAATGTAATGAACTAAGTCTTGGAAATCATTCGACTCATCTCTACTCAACTCATCGACGCGTTCGCTATCGCATATTAGTACGAGTTGTTCACGAGCACGTGTTGTTGCTACATTGATGAGTTCTTGGTTATTTTTGAGCCATTCAAAAGTACCATACTGAGTGTTTTGAGAAATCCCACTACATAGAATAATTTTAGTTTTTTCATCACCTTGGAATGTATGTACAGTACCGACTTTGACATGGTCTAAATGAGCTTCATGTAATACTCGCTCAATTAGATCGGCCTGACGACGAAATGGAGTGATTACAGCCACATCCTCTGTTTCACTTAATTTAATTTCTTGCAAAAGAACTTCTACTTCCTCCATGCTTGTGTTCTTTTGATTGTGTGAGGAGCTAGATACTTCAATCAATTTTAAGGCGTCAACATTTTGTAGTGTAGATTTAAGTTTTAATTCACCACCGTAGTACTTTTGGTTCGAAAAATCTATAATCTTATGATTACAACGATAATGCTCGCGAAGCAATATAAATTTAGATAGTGTATCAATTTTAAGTAAGCTACTTAAAATTGAGTTATGCTTGTAGTCATAGGCTGAGGGAATATCATAATTTTTCATGAGTAGAGCATTTTGTTCAGGAGTCAATACAATCACAGGTTGAAGTTGATTTTGGTCTCCTACAAAAAGTGCTCTTTTAGCTCTAGCAACCGCCAACAAAGCAACTGCATTATTACATTGGGATGCTTCATCCATAATTAATAAGTCAAAATGAGGATCTGCAGTATTTAGTTTAACGCAGGATACATTAGTAGAAATAATCATTGGAAAACAGGAGAGGATTATTTTGATTCCTTGCTGATCATTCAATAGACTACGAAAACTTTGAAGGCGTTCTATTTCATCACGAATATGAAGAATACCAAGCAGGGGTTGTGCATCTTCACTAAATAGACGATGAAGGTATGAGAGTGATTTTTGAAATAAGTAACTCATGACTTTCTCTGGATCAAAATCATATTTATCTAAAACATCTTGCTCAACAGCATGACTTAATCTCTTTTTTAACTGATCCATTTGAGAACGGATACCTAAAATGGCCATATTTTTTGAAATCTCATCGATAGCTGATTCACTAGTGATTGTCTTTATGACTTCATCTAGTGATTCAATTTGTTCAACAACCTCGCTACTTTCCTCATACTTTGTAATTGCTTTTTGTAAAGGAGTTAATTGGTTAATAAAGTATTTCTCTAGTCTTTTGAGTTCTTTGTCGTCAAATTGAAATGCTAAACTTTCATAGTAACTGAGGTGAAGATTTATTTTTTGTAGTGTTGTTTGTATGCTTTGGTTTGAGCCTAAGCGAAGTATTGGGAAAGGGACGAGAATTCCATGGTGTACAAAACTTTCGCATTTCCTTTGAATATTGTTGATTGCTTCATTGTTGTTGGAAACAATAAGAGTACTCATATCATTAAACAAGCAGGAAGTGATCACATTTAAGATAGTAGCAGTTTTCCCCGTACCAGGCGGACCTTGCACATAAGTTACATCTTGATTTAGTGCACTGTGCAAAACACGGAGTTGATCCATATTGATTTGATTTGTATTCACAAACAAGTGCTTTGATTTGCGTTTGCGCTCTTTTTCATTTAAACCAAAGAAAGAACGTAAAGGACCTGTAAGTGTATCATGATAAAAGTGCTCTTTTATGCGTGCATATTCTAGTTTAATATTGAATGCTACAGGAATATGCATTTTAAATACATAAGGTAATTCATCAATCATCTCGCCACGTTTACGGTTGGTGTTCATTTCTTCGATATAGACTTCTTTTTGTTCATTAAAATTTTGCATGAACATTCGTAAGTCACCATCAATATAGCGAGCTAAGTCAAAGGCAAGATTTTCATCTTGGGCCATGATTTTCAAATTGAATTGTAAGTCATCACTAACGACGAGTGTTTGTTTCTTGATGTCGAGTAACAAGTCGCGATAGACAATTGGAAATAAACCACGATTAGATGTAATCGCCAGTACATTAATGGCCATTTTAATAATTTCTGGTTTATGTTTTTTTTGCTTTACTTTTAGATGTTGTTTTAGATTAAACACAAACTCTTCATATTGTTTATTAGATAATTCAAATTCAGTTCCATCTAAAATCTGTTGATCTATTCCTTTGACAAGATTATATTTTTGAATGATTCCATCTTTATCTTTTTGAAAACATTCGCAGTAATACTGAAGAATTCGATCATTAATACCACTGTATTGTAAGAATTGGTAATCTAAGGGCTGATCAATGATTTTATGAATTAGATTCTCTTGGATATCACATGTACTTCCTTCAATAATTTCTGCTTTAGAAATTTGATCGAAATAAAGCACACCATCTAAAACTTGTAGACTTTTCTCTTGATTAAACATATGCACTACAAGCTTTTTTTGTGGAACTAAAACATCGAGTATAGCAATCCAAAAGTATGAAGTTTTAGCTTCATTGCGATTGTTGTATTCTATGTATACCCATTTACCCTCTTTGATTGAGCGGGCTAGTTCGTGTGCTATAGCATTCATAATCTACCTCTAAAAAAATTATAAATGTTTTTAAATGTGATGTATATGGAAAATCACTCTTTTTTATACCAATAAAGTGAGCCTTGAGGATCCGCAATTCCTGTAATTGGATTAACATAGCGGGCTTCTAATTGACTGTTCATCTGATACCATGGACCGGGCTCATCCTTTGGAAATGCCATATTGAAGATATCTTGAAACATACTACGAGAAATACGACGTTCTTCAAGATCATAGAAAGCTTGATTTTCATCATATCCTGTCCATATTGCGAGGGTCATTAGTGGATTATAGCCTACTGTTAAACTATCCCAATCACTTGAACCAGATTTAGCACTTACCGTCGTATAAGGTTCATAACCAAGAAGTGAAGGGCCAGAAACATAGTTGTTTTTGATGTCAAAGGGTGCACGAAGCAAAGAAGTGAGAATAAGTGTTTCAGTTTGATTTAACAGTTGTACTGGATTTAATTCACGTTCATATAGCACGTTACCATCGGCATCACATATCATTTTGATGAAGGAGGGTTCAATGTAGAGTCCCTCTGAGGCGAAAGTAGCATAGATTGTCGCCAAGTCAATGAGTGGAAAATCAGTAGAACCTAGAGCCATTGAGGCAGTGGGTTCAGTTTGCTCTATTCCAAAACTAAGGAGAGCTTCATACAACATTTCAATGCCTAAAAAAAGATGTGTTTTTACGGCATAAATATTATCAGAAGTCGAAATGGCATGAATCATAGAAATATCAGTTTCTGCATATACATCCATGTAGTTTTGTGGAGTATAAGATACTGCTTGAGTCAATTGAAAACTCGTTTGAGAACTTAGAAAAGTAGTGGAGGGATCCAGTCCGGCCTCAAGAGCAAGATAGTAAAGAAGGGGTTTTAGTGTTGAGCCAACTTGTCTTTGTGAGTAAAGTGCACGATTGTATTGTGTTTCAGTATAGTGAGTTCCCCCTGCAATCGCATGTATTGCAAAAGTATAAGGTTCAATGATAACCATGGCAACTTGTTGCGAAGAAGTTGCCATGTGCTCATCAATTGCAGATTGCATCATTGACTGAGAATGATCATCATAATAAGTATAGATGTCAATTCCTTGAGATAGCTGGTCCTCCGTACAATATCCTAGCTCACGACACTGGGCAAAGACAGCATCTTGGTAGTATCCTGCAATATTTTTCTCTATTTGGATTGTATAACTACAAAGTTGAAGATCTTGCAAGAAAATAGAATCAGCCTCCTCTCGTGTTAATACATGATTATCAACCATTAAGTTAAGTACTGTGCCTTGCCTTTGCTTACTATTTTCATAATTATTAAATGGGCTGTAATGTGTTGGACCATTAGGAATTCCCACTAGCAAAGTGATTTGGGCAACACTGCAATCCTGTAGTTCTTTGTCAAAGAAGAAAAGGGCTGCTGTGTTCATTCCGGTGATCCCATGACCATAATAAAGTGTGTTGATGTAGGCCTCCAAAATATCCTCTTTAGTATAGTGCATTTCCAATTGAATAGCATAAAGCAATTCTTCAAATTTCCTAGCAAAAGTTTGATCTAAGGATAAATACAAATTCTTAGCTAATTGTTGAGTAATTGTTGAACCTCCTTGAACAATATCATTGGCTATGATATTCTCATAGGCGGCACGACCAAGACGTAAAAAATCTACACCATAGTGAGAATTAAAATTTTTATCCTCTGTAGATAAAATAGCATCAATAGCGGCTTGTGGAATGTCTTCATAATCAATCCACTCAACACTGTCTTGGGAATTTGTCGTATAAAAAACATTCATTTCATCATCAAAAAGGCGAATTGTAGACTCAACAGGCAGTAGTGGTTTTGGAAGGATTGAACAATATAATATCAACAACAATAAAGATAACACACCGAAAATCAATAGAAATAATAAAGATTTGTATATTTTTTTCATGTTGAACACCTCATTGTTATTGTGAACATTTTATAAAAGTTTAAACTAGCTATTGACAATAAATGTGATTTCAATATAATCAAATAGAAAAGGATAAAAATTCTATGCAAGAAAAGCGCATTTTAGTGACAATATATACAACAGATTTGATTGAAAATACAAAAGAAGTAATAAAAAACTGTGAAGGAGTACAACATAAATTTGCAAATATCACATACCAAGAGGACGACTTTACTAAAGTTCAACTAAAAGTAGAAGGTTGCTGTTTAAATTTACAAAGATATTCACAAAATAACACAACAATCAAATGTGATACGACAAGGATTAGTGATGCCAAAGTAACATCAAGTTTTGGAGTAATGAATTTAGATGTAAAGACAGAGTATATTGAAACATCAGAATCAAAAATTGAAACACAGTATAGTCTTTTCCAACAAGGGCATCTCGTTAGTAAGAGGCATGTTGTATGGGAATATGAGGAGGTTTATAATGAATCAAATTGAAAATAATTTAAAACAAATTATAACAAATGCAGTAAAATCAGCATTTGATATCGAAATAGAAGAAATTGGAATAGAAATTCCAAAAGAAAAAACACATGGGGACTATTCTAGTAATGTTGCCATGAGATTAACTAAGCAATTAAAAAAGAATCCACGGGAAGTAGCAACGCAATTGATGGAATCAATTAAAGAAGATGAATTTATTTCTAAAGTAGAAATTGCAGGTCCTGGTTTTCTTAACTTTTTCTTAAATTCAGCAAGTATGAGCGATGTTATTTTGAAAGTACTTAATGAAAAAGAAAATTTTGGTAAGACAACAGTTGGTCAAGGCATAAAATATAATATCGAGTATGTTTCTGCAAATCCTACGGGTGATTTACACCCAGGACATGCACGAAGTGCTGCTAATGGCGACTGCATTGCACGTCTTATGAAGTTTTCTGGGTATGATGTGTGTCGTGAGTACTATGTAAATGATGCTGGTAATCAAATGATTAACTTAGGTAAATCATTACGTGCTAGATACCTACAACAATTCAATATTGATGCACAAATTCCACAAGATGGCTACCATGGTAATGACTTAATTGAAATCGCTAAACAATTAGTTAGTGAAGTTCAAGATAAGTATGTGGAAGTAAATGAAGAAGAGTGCATTGATTTCTTTAGAGAATATGGCGCAGAAAAAGAGTTAAATAAAATCAAAAATGATTTGAAATCATTCAATGTAGAGTTTGATGTATGGACAAGTGAATTAAGTATTTATGAGCGCGGATTAGTTGGTAAGGCGTTAGAAGCACTTAAAGCTCAAGGCAATACATACGAGAGTGAAGGAGCACTTTGGTTGCGCACAACTGATTTTGGTGATGATAAAGACCGTGTTCTTCAAAAAAGTGATGGTAGTTACACATATTTAACACCTGATATCGCATACCATTTAGATAAGTTAGATCGTGGATTTGATTGTTTAGTAGATTTATTAGGTGCAGACCACCACGGATATGTAGCACGTTTGAAAGCAGCCATTCAAGCACTAGGGTATTCAGCAGACAAACTGAGTGTCGATATCAATCAAATGGCCCGTATGATTAAAGATGGTAAAGAGTTTAAACTTTCAAAACGTTCTGGTAAGGCTGTGTCTCTACGAGATTTAATCGATGAAGCAGGAGCTGATGCAGTGAGATATTTCTTTGCCTCAAGAGCAGCAGATACGCAAATGGATTTTGATTTAGATATGGCACGTAAACAGTCAAATGAAAACCCTGTTTATTATGCTCAATATGCGCATGCACGTATGGCTTCTATATTAAGACAAGCAGAGGGCATAGAGTTGGCAAGTGCGACAAATCTAATTGAACATCCAAAAGAACTTGATTTGTGTAAGCATATTAATGAGTTTAGTGGTGTTGTGAGTGAAGCAGCAGCGTTGCGCCAACCACATCGTATGTGTAATTACATTAGAACTCTTGCGCAACTGTTCCATAGTTTCTATGGAGAATGCAAAGTTGTCGATAAGACAAATGTTGAATTGACAACACAACGACTTGCACTAGTTTGTGCTACTAAAATAACAATGCAAAACGCATTAGGTTTAATTGGTGTAAGTGCACCAGAGAAGATGTAAGGAGAAATATTAAAATGGGAAAATCAATGATTGATGTAGCTTATGAACTTTTAAGTAAAAAGAAAAAACCAGTAGCATTTGGGAAATTATGGGATGAAGTAAGTCAAACAATGGGGTATACAGTATCACAGGCGGAAAATAAAATCGCTAACTTTTACTCAGATTTAATGTTAGATAATCACTTCGTTTCATTACCTGATAACATGTGGGATTTGAGAACACGCCATAAATTTGAAGATGTAAAACTAGAATTAGATGCAATTGTAATTGAAGAAGATGAAGACGAAATAGAAGAAGTCGAAGAGTCTGAACAAGCTGAAGAAGAATCAGAAGAGCAGTTTTAAAGAAACGAATAAAATGGACCCCGAAAGTTGGACAGCCAACTGGTAGGAGGTTCTTTTTTTTTGTTTACCAAATGAAAACGCTTAGATTTAAATAGTTCATACAAAGACCTTTACATTACAAAAAACACTTGTTAAAATATTAACAAGATAAGTTGGAGGATCGTTATGAAAGTTAAAGTCTGTATTGGGAGTTCTTGTCACTTGAAAGGGTCAAGAACAGTAGTGGAAAAACTTAAAGCATTAATTGAAGAAAACAAGTTAACTCAAGATATTGAATTATCTGGAACTTTTTGCATGTCAAAATGTCAACAAGGAGTGTGTGTAGAAGTAGATGATAAGGTATTCTCTGTAGAACCAGAAACTATAGTTGAGTTTTTTGAAAATGAAATCAAGTAAAAGGTGGAGATTAATGTGGCTGAGTATTTAAAATTAAAGAAATCAAACTGTAAAAATTGTTATCGCTGTATTCGTTGTTGTCCGGTCAAATCAATTCGATTTTCAGGTGGGCAAGCGAATATTATTGGAAATGAGTGCATACTTTGTGGTCAATGCTTCGTAAATTGTCCACAAGACGCCAAAGAAATCACAAGTAGTATCGAAACAGTAAAAGTACTATTAGCTTCTAAACAACAAGTAATTGTATCGTTAGCACCTTCCTTTCTTGCTAATTATGAAGGTGTTGGTATAGAATCTATGGAAAAAAGTCTTCAACAATTAGGTTTTTTTAAAGTCGAGGAGACAGCTATTGGAGCAACCCTTGTTAAAGATGAATATCAGCAGTTGATTGATCGAGATGGGAAAGATATTGTGATTACTTCATCCTGTCATTCAATAAATTTGTTGATACAAAAGTACTATCCAAATTTATTGAAACATTTGGCTCAAGTTGTGTCACCAATGCAAGCACATGCGATGGATATCAAGAAAAGATATCCAAAGGCAAAAGTTGTCTTTATTGGTCCTTGTATTGCCAAAAAAGATGAGGCTAGTTTTTATGAGGGAATTGTAGATGAAGCGCTGACATTTGAAGATCTATCCAAATGGCTAAGCTCTCAACAAATTGAACTTCAAGAAAGCAAGGATGAACAGATATGTATGCAAAGTCGAGCGCGCTTTTTTCCGACAACAGGAGGAATTTTAAAAACCATTACAAATAAAAATCCAGAGTATACTTACTTTGCGATTGATGGTGTTGATAGTTGTATGAAGGTATTGGATGATATCAACAAAGGAAAAATCGAAAAATGCTTTATTGAGATGTCTGCGTGTGTTGGTAGCTGTATAGGGGGACCAGTAATGGAAAAATACCGAAATGCCCCACTATCTAATTATATTACTGTGGAAAAAAATGCTGGTGAACTTGACTTTGAAGTTGAAAAACTAAGTGATATGAGCAAGACGTTTACACCAATAGCCTTACGTAATCGTAATCCACTTGAAAATGAAATCATAAATATCTTGAAACAGATTGGTAAACATACTCTCGAAGATGAGCTTGATTGTGGCTCATGTGGTTATGCAACATGTCGTGAAAAAGCTAAAGCTGTTTATTTTGGAAAGGCCGATATGACAATGTGTCTGCCCTTTTTGAGTGACAAGGCGGAGACTTTCTCAGACATGATTGTAAACAATTCAATTAATGGGATACTAGTATTAAATGACAAGCTAGAGATACAAAGAATCAACAAAGCAGCTCTACACATATTTAATTTGCGTAAAGAAGCTGATGTGATGGGTGAACAAGTTGTAAAAATAATTGAACCAATGGATTTCATGAATGTTCAAGCAAGTGGAAAATCAATCAAGAATAAAAGTGTTTATTTGGCAGAGTATGATCGCTATGTTGAACAAACGATTATATATGATTCGATATATAAGATGTTAGTCTGTATTTTAAGAGATGTGAGTGAAGAAAAAATAGAGTTAGCTAAGAAAGAAGAATTGGCACGAAAAACAATCGAGACTACTGATAAAGTGATTCAGAAACAAATGCGTGTTGTGCATGAAATTGCTTCATTATTAGGGGAAACAGCAGCAGAAACAAAAGTCGCTTTAACGAAGTTAAAGGAGTCTTTGAACGATGATTAATCTATGCACAGAAATCGGATATCATAGTTTAAATAAATATAATGAAGAGTTGTGTGGAGATCAAGTAAATGTTGTAGAGGGGGTCGATGGTTCAATTACGATAGTCCTTGCAGATGGACTAGGAAGTGGTGTAAAGGCCAATATTTTATCGACTATGACCTCTAAGATTTTATCAACAATGATATCGGAGGGGATTGATCTTCGTGATTGTGTAGAAACTATTGCGCAAACACTTCCCATCTGCTCAATTCGAGGAGTGGCATATTCAACTTTTACACTTGTGCGAATACTCAAGGGACAAAAAGAAGCTGAAATTATTCAATATGACAATCCCAAAGTGATTTTGATTCGAAATGAGGAACACATTGAATTTCCTTGCAATGAAACAATTATCAGTGGTAAAAAAATCTATACATCACGAATTAACTTATATGAGAATGATACGCTCTTTTTAATGAGCGATGGTTGTATTCACGCAGGTGTAGGTAGTGTATTGAATTTTGGTTGGGATAGGAAAGAAATCATTGAGTATGTAAGGCCGTTATGTCAAGTTGGATTTACTGCTAAAACGTTAAATAAAATGCTTCTTCAAGCCTGCGAAGATTTGTATGATCAAAAACCTGGGGATGATACAACAGCTTGTACAATTAAAATGCGTAAGAGAAAACCAATGAATTTAATCATAGGACCACCATCTAATCACAATGATGCAGAGAAAATGATGTCTTTGTTTTTTTCAAAAGAAGGAAAACATATTGTCTGTGGTGGGACTACTTCCAGTATAGCGGCAAATTTTTTAAATGAGAAAGTAATTACTTCTATTGATTACTTCGATGATGAAATACCACCTACATCAAAAATAAGGGGAGTCGATTTAGTCACTGAAGGAGTTATCACAATCAATAAGGTTTTAACGTATGCCAAAGACTACCTTGATGAGAATTATTTGTATGCCAATTGGAGTACACAAAAAGATGGCGCATCGCAAATTGCGCGTTTACTATTTGAAGAAGCAACTGACATTAATTTTTATGTAGGAAAGGCAGTTAATCCTGCTCATCAAAATCCTAATTTACCTATTAGCTTCAATATAAAAATGCAACTCATTGAAGAGCTTGCAGCATGTTTAGGTAAAATTGGTAAGAGAATCAAAGTGAGTTATTTTTAAAGGGAGAATATTATGAAAATCTTTGATACAAAAGTTCAAGAGATCAAATATAAAGTACTAAAAGAGGTCGCAAAAAATGCGTGGAACGATACACTAGTTGAAAATATTATAGACATTCCTAAGGTAATCGTTCCTAACAAAGAAGCATCCATGCGCTGTTGCGTGTATAAAGAACGAGCAATACTTAGTGAGCGTGTTAAAATTGCGATGGGTGGGAATCAGCTAAATCCAAATGTGATCGAAGTGATTGATATTGCCTGTGATGAATGTCCGGTATCCGGGCACACAGTGACGTCATCATGTCGTGGCTGCCTTTCGCATCGCTGTTTTGAATCGTGTAAGTTTAATGCCATCTCATTTGATGAAAATCATGTAGCGAAAATCGATAAAGAAAAATGTGTTGATTGTGGAGCTTGTGCTAGAGTCTGTCCTTACTATGCAATTATTCGCAGTAAACGACCATGTGAGAGTGCTTGTAAGGTTAATGCGATCGCAGAAGCACCTGATAAAAGTGCTAAAATTGATAATGAAAAGTGTATTGCTTGTGGAGCCTGTGTCTATCAGTGTCCATTTGGTTCGATCAGCGATAAATCATTTATCCTCGACACCATCCAACTTTTGAAACAAAGCAAGAAAACAAATCAAAAAGTATATGCTGTAGTAGCGCCTTCAATCTCAAGTCAGTTCCAATATGCGAATCTAGGTCAAGTAATTTCAGGGATTAAACAACTTGGATTTCATACAGTTGTTGAGGCTGCTTTAGGAGCAGATGCAGTAGCTTTAGAAGAGTCACAAGAACTTGCAGAGAAAAAATTCTTAACAAGTTCATGTTGCCCAGCATTTGTGATGTATGTGCAAAAGAATTTCACAGAGTTAGTTCAACACATTTCACATAATCTCTCTCCAATGGCACGTATTGCAAAGTACATCAAGGAAACGGATGAGTCAGCTAAAGTAGTATTCATCGGTCCTTGTACTGCAAAAAAAATGGAATATCAGTTAGATCACGTTTCGCCATATATTGATAATGTGATTACTTTTGAAGAGCTCCAAGCACTTTTTGATAGTGTAGAAATAAACTTGGCGAACTTAAGTGAAGATGTATTAGATAATGCTTCTTATTTTGGACGAATATTTGCAAGAAGTGGTGGACTTTCAGATGCAGTTTTACAAGCCATCAAGGAACAAAATATTGACTTTGAAGTTAAAGCAGAAAAATGTGATGGCATTGAAGCCTGTAAGGTTGCATTATTGAAGTCATCAAAAAAACTATCAGACAGTAATTTTATTGAGGGGATGGCTTGTGTAAACGGCTGTATAGGTGGAGCAGGTTGTCTAACACATGGTCCTAAAAATAAGACACAGGTAGACAAATATGGCATGGAAGCTTACGAAAAAACATTGATGGATGCAGTGAAGTTGATGAATATCTCCTTATATAATGAAGACAAGTAAGTTAGTTAGACAACTACTTTGACATGACTTTAAATTGCAAAGAGATTGTGACTCATGTATAATTTTATAAAGAATACAGGGAGAAAATAATATGAAAAAGGTGTGTATTGTGTTGTTTTATACAATAATCTTATCTGGGTGTTCCACAAACATGAATAATGCAGTGAATCCTACGGCTACACCTACAAGCGAAACGGTAGAAAGCGAGTTATTTGATGCAGCCGCAGTTTCATTTGATGATATAAATATGAAGTATGTACAAACTTATCCAGTTGAATATGCAGGAGAGTATCAATTAGTTGAAGTTGTACAAAGCATGGATGAAACTTGTGAAGAGATACTTTGTGCAGCGCTTGGTGAAACTGAGTTAAGTGGCACTAGCTATTATTTTGGGCTTGAGCAGGATGAGCCGGTTTTAGTAGCTCAATTATTTCATATTGATGAACTAGACATCTATAATGATATAGGCGCAAACCGCATTATCTGGCGTAATGAAAGTTATGTGTTAGTGAATATGAATGATTTTGTTGGATTGTATCATGCGGATGAAGACATTGTGACAAGCCAGATAAGTTATTGGATTTTTGAGGAAAGCCAAGCGATTTCATCACTTCAATTGGCGAAGTCAATTCCCTCGCTAATTGATTACATTGAGGTAGAAGACGAACTTTCGATTATCGTTGAAGAAACCAAGCCTACACATACTTGCAACTATGGAAACATAGATATCCCAGAGTTACATTCAAGTGGTCCTGCGTATGTGATTTCACATATTTCTGAAGATGAGCATGAAACGCTAGCTATTTTACAATTATTCGAGAAAAAGACAATTACGGAGCAAACTATGTATAAATTTGATGAACAAATAATTCCATTTAGTGAACTTAGCGAATATGTTTTATACGAAGACGAAGAGAAGATAATATTGGATGTGAATCAGTTACTTAATCGTGAAACTCTAAAACTTGTAGATGAAGATGAGTTTAGTGAGCTCATAGAAATCATTCAAGAGTACTATGAAGAAGTAAATGTGGAGGGGTAAAATTTAAAGTGTTATCGCAATAAAATGCAAACAAAAAAGAAATTGTAAGCGGTTACGTGCAATTAATTTCATAAATAGAGAAATTAATTGCACGGATCTTTTTTTTTACTAGAATTAGAGTAGGAGGATAGATTATGGAGATACTAAATCAAATTTGGGAATTGATGTTCAACAATGTTTTATCTAGACCAGCAATATTTATCGCGCTAATGGTTTTAGTGGGGTACTCGCTAATGAAGAAGAAGTGGTATGAAGTTCTGGCTGGCTTTATCAAAGCAGCAGTGGGTTACATGATTTTACAAAGTGGTGCAAAAGCATTGCTTAACAGCGTTACACCGATACTTAATGGAATTTCAAGTAAGTTTGAGTTAAACGCAGTAGTAATTGATCCTAACTTTGGGTTTGCATCTGCAAATGCAGCTCTAGAATCAATTGGAGTAACTACATCATTTGCGATGATTACACTACTAATTGCATTTATTTGGAATATCATTTTAGTGTTATTTAGAAAATATACAAAAGTTAGAACGTTATTTACTACAGGACATATTATGGTGAAGCAGGCAGCAGTCGCTACATGGATTGTATATTTCCTACTACCTGATTTTAGGGATTTTACAGGGATATTGATTACAGGGATACTAATCGGAACATACTGGTCAGTGTTTTCTAACTTAACAGTAGAAGCAACACAAGACTTAACAGAGAACGCAGGCTTTGCAATTGGGCATCAACAGATGTTGGGTGTTTGGTTCGCAGATAAGTTTTCATCAAAAATTGGAAAAAAAGAATCATCTGTAGAGAATTTAAACCTTTCTGGGGCATTATCATTATTTGATGATTATGTTGTTTCGACAACGGTCATTATGTCGATATTCTTTGGTGTTATTTTATTTCTTATAGGTGAACCAATCATGAGAGAACTAGATGCAGGTGCGTTCCCTGGAAGTCTTGCATTTCCAATTTATATTTTTGAAAAATGTGCATCATTTGCGGTTAACCTCGTAATTTTAAAAACAGGAGTTCGTATGTTTGTTGCAGAGATGGTTGAGTCATTCCAAGGTATTTCTAATTCAATCTTAAAAGGTAGTTTACCAGCGGTAGATTGTGCTGCTACATATGGTTTTGGTTCATCTAATGCGATTACATTGGGATTCTTATTTGGAGCTATTGGACAACTTATTGCCATACTAGGATTAATTATATTCCAATCTCCTTTAATGATTATTCCAGGATTCGTTCCATTGTTTTATGATAATGCAACTATTGGGTTATATGCCAATAATAAGGGTGGTTTAAAAGCACTAATCATTATGTGTATAGGAAGTGGGTTATTCCAGGTGTTAGGAAGTGCTGTAGCGATTAGTTTATTTGGGTTAAGCAGTTTTGGTGGGTATGTTGGTAATCTAGATTGGGCAACTTTATGGCCAGTAGTTGGTGGAGTAATAAATATACTTGCAGTACCAGGGCTAATTCTATGTACAGTTGGAATGTTACTTATTCCACAATTTCAGTATCGTAATAACAAAGAAAACTACTTTAACGTAGCGGAGGTAGAATAATGTTAAAAGTAATAGTAGCCTGTGGATGTGGAATGGGAAGTTCACAAATGATGAAAATGAGTGCTCAAACTGTTTTTAAAGAAATGAATATTGCGGTTCAAATTCATCACACGAGTGTTGACGAAGCGATGTCTTCTGCAAATGATTATGACGTAATTATCGTATCAGATGCATTAGTGCGAAATTTTAAGAATTGTAAAAAAACAGTAATTGGATTAAAAAACATCATGTCAAAGGCTGAGATGCGGATAAAATTTAAGGAAGCGAATTTAAGTGAGTAAGAAACCAAATATTATCTATATTCACTCGCATGATAGTGGAAACGTATTTAGCCCATATGGATATGATGTGCCAACACCAAAGATAGCAGCATTTTCAAGAACTGCTACACTTTACAAATCTGCGTTCTGTGTAAGTCCTACATGCTCTCCAAGTAGAGCAGCCCTATTAACTGGACAATTTCCACATAATAATGGAATGCTAGGTCTTGCTAATCGGGGATTTCAATTAAACAATTATTCAGAGCATCTTGTTCAAATTTTAAAAAGTAGTGGATATAAAACAGTACTCTGTGGAATACAACATGAGTATGGCAGATATCTGGAGCATCAAAAAGGAGCAGAGATAATTGGATATTGTGAGAATATTACAACGAGTCATGAACAGTTTAAAGAAGAGGAGTTATTTCTGTGGGATAATCAAAACGTGGAAGCGTTTGAAAAGTGGCTTACTAAATATGATGAAAGTAAACCGTTTTTCTGCTCAATTGGATTCTTTTGCACACATCGTGAGTATTCAAATTATGAATATGACAGTAATTTCATTTTACCTGGTTATTTAGATGATAATGAAATAGTTAGAATGGATTACTCTGGTCATTTAAACTCATTGAAGCACTTAGATGAAAACGTTGGAAAAATAATTACTCAACTAAAAAACGCAAATTTCTATGAGGAAACGATGATAATTTTTACGAGTGACCATGGAATAGCTTTTCCAAATTGTAAATGTACATTAAGGGAGGCAGGAACTGCTGTTGCTCTAATTATCAAATATCCTGGGCAAATACAGGGAAAGAGAATAACTGAACAAATTTCTCATATTGAATTATTATCGCTAATATTAGATAACTGTAACATCCCATTACCAGATAAAGTAGGGACAACAATGAATATAATTAGAAATAATAAAGAAAAGTATGTATTCTCAGAAATAAATTGCCATACGTCTTATGAACCGTGTAGAAGTGTTAGAGGAAGTAGGTATAAGTATATTAAGTATTATGACCAAGAACATGAAAAAATAAATATTTCAAATATTGATAATTCAATGAGTAAAGAAGATTTTATATTAAGTCGATTAGGAATGGATAAAGAAATGGAGCAATTCTATGATTTAGAGAATGATCCATTTGAGAAGGTAAATTTAATAAATCATGAAGAGTATATTATGGTGATTGAAGAGTATCAAAACATACTAAAAAAATGGCAAGAAGATACTAATGATTATCTTTTAAAAGGAAAACTAGAGTTTTCATCTATGTGGAAAATAAATAAATCTATATGTGTTGATCCCAAGAGCAAAAAAGAATATGATTTTTTATAACAATAACTTTTGTTTTTGAAAGTTAAAGGTAGCAATTATTGACAAAAAAAATAACATAGCATAAACTTAACAAAGCAGTAAAATGTTTTTTTAAGTAAACAAAGGCACTCTGTTTTAAATGCGGAGTGTTTTTGTTAAAATAGAAAGGAGTCTATATGAAAGAAAATGAGGATATTTCCGTTTTAGCAGAGATTTCAAGTATGTATTACGAGCAATTTCTTCCGCAAAATGAAATAGCAAAAAGAACTTTTTTCTCAAAATCTAAAGTATCTAGAATGCTAAAGAAAGCAAGAGAAATAGGTGTAGTAGAGGTAAATATTAAGTATCCAATTGAACAAGTAACATCTTTAGAAGAAAAGTTAATATCACTATATCAACTGAAAAAGTGTATTGTGATTAAAGATTATCCAGAACATCATAATTCTGAAACTAGGTTAAAAAGATTGGCAAAAGCAGCAACAATACATTTAGAAGAAATTGTACAAGATGGAAGTACGATTGGTTTAAGTTGGGGGAAAACGCTATCACATCTAGTGAATGAGCTTCCGCCACAAGTGAAAAAGGATGTGTCAATTGTGCAACTAATGGGTACAGCGTCAGATCTTTATGATGATGATAACAATACTACAAATCTAGTAAGGAAAGTTGCGGATAAATATAAAGGGAATGCAGTTATACTCTACGCACCGTTGTTTGTGGAGAGTCAGGTAGTAAAGAAAATATTACTGAAAGAAAAAATTATTCAAAAAGCATTGATGCAAGCTAAAAATGTAGACATAGCTGTAACAGGAATAGCTGATTTTACATCTGAAAATACAAGCATTAGCTGGAGTGGTTACTTGAGTGAAAAAAGAAAAACAGAACTAATAAAAAGAGGTGCTGTTGGATTTATATGCGGACATCTTATTGATAAAAATGGAGCGTGTATCCTTACAGAAGAAGAAAATAATTCAATCGGAATATCATTAGGTGACTTAAGGAATATTCCGCATGTAATAGCAATATCAGGGGGACGAAGTAAACTAAAAGCTACTTATGCATCCTTGATGAGCAGAACAATTGACTGTCTTGTAACAGACGTTCAGCTTGCACAAGAGTTAGTTAATAAAAGAATGCAAACAAAACAAAATGATCTTAAAAAATAATTATAAGATAATATTGATAGTTAAAAATATGCACAATTGTGCATATTTTTTATAGATATTGACATTTGTGCAATGATATTTAATACTTTAGTTGTAAAGCGCTTACAAATCATGAGGGAGGGCATATGGTAGAGTTGAATTGTATTCAATGTGTTAAAAATGTAACAGATTGGCAAGAAGGAATCGAAATTGTTGGAAAGCCAATGGTCGAATTTAAAATGGTTGAACAAAGATATGTAGAGGCAATGAAGAGAACTGTTCAAGAAATGGGAGCTTACATTGTAATTGCACCAAATATTGCTCTTCCACATGCAAGTCCTGAAGAAGGGGTAATTAAAACTGGAATGAGCATCTTAAAGTTAGCGGAGCCGGTGTTTTTCGAAGAGAATGAAGAAGCAAGTGCAAAGCTGCTTATAGCAATTGCTTGCTCGGATGGGGAAACACATATGAAGATGCTACAAACATTAGTTACTGTACTTATGGATGAAGAAAAATTAAATTCTATTTTAGAAGCAACAAACGCTGAAGATATTTATCAGCAATTTCAAAATATTACATTAGATAATTAGAAGGGGATAATATGAACGGATTTTTAGATTATATTTTAAATGATTTATTAACACAACCAGTATTAATGATTGGGATTCTTATTGCAATTGGATATATTGTAGGGAAAAGACCTTTTGAAAAAGTAGTAACAGGTACAATTTCTGCTATGGTAGGAATACAGCTTGTCTTATTTGGAGGATCACAATTTAGTGGCGCTTTTAGTCCAATAACTGCAGCAGTTTCAGCAAAGTTCGGTATTAATGGATACTTGATGGATAGCTATGCAATGAAAGCAGCATCTCAAGAAGCATTAGGAGATAAATTTGCACTTGTTGGATATGTATTTCTTATAGCATTTGCAATTAATGTGGTATTAGTCTATTTTGGAAAATACACAAAAGCAAAAGGAATCTTCTTAACAGGGAATGCAGGGATTGCACACAGTCAAGCGATTTTATGGTTAGTCATCACATGGTTGGTTACAAATGATGCAATAAGTGTAATCATCGCAGGTACTTTAGTTGGTGTATATTGGGCATTTTCTACTACATTAGCAATTAAAACGATTGATAAAGTAACCGATGGTGGTGGGTTCACCGTAGGACATAATCAACAACTTGGAATTTGGTTCTTTGGTAAGTTTGCTCATAAATTTGGAAATGCTGAAACAGAAGATGCGGAGAATTTAAATCTTCCTGGATGGCTCACAATTTTTAATAATAATGTATCAGCAACTTGTTTAATTATGATTATTTTTATTGGGGCATTTATTAGTCCATTAGGAATCACTGGTATTCAAGAACTTGCTGGAAAAACACACTGGTTAAATTACATTATTTATATCGGAATTAACTTCTCGATGTACATGGTAATCTTGTTAACTGGTGTACGCATGATGTGTTCTGAGTTGACTGCTGCTTTTAAAGGTGTGCAAGAAAAAATCATTCCAAACGCTGTACCAGCAATCGATGTAGCTGCTATTTTACCATTCTCTCCAACTGCAGCAACTTTGGGATTTATATTTTGTACGATTGGAACAGTAATTTCAATGATTCTATTATTAGTATTCAAAAGTCCAATCATGGTATTGCCGGGGTTTGTTCCTTTGTTTTTTGCAGGCGGTCCTATCGGAGTTGTTGCAAACAAATTAGGTGGATATAAAGCTGTAATTATTTGTTGTATTTTACTAGGAATGATTCAATCATTTGGAACTGTATGGGCAATTGGTTTGATGAATTATCCGCAAGGTATAGGTTGGTCAGGGATGTTTGACTTTAGTACTTTCTGGCCGATTGTAACTGAAGCATTAAGATTTATCGGTGGACTGTTAGGTTTAGGAGGATAATCTATGAAAGAAAAACTAAATGTCTTATTTGTATGTGGATATGGTGTAGGAAGCAGCGCTATGTCTGAAATGGTAGTAAGTAAAGGACTTAAAGAATTAAATATTAAAGCAGAGGTAAAGCATACTTCTGTTGGTGAAATGGATTCAATGATGGATTGGGTAGATGTTGTTGCAATTTCAAAAAAACTATTTGAAGGGGTAGATGTAAATAACTATCCTGGAAAACATTTTATTGAAGTAATTAATATAATGGATGGAAAAGGGATTGCAAAAAAAATAAAAGTTGTTGTAGATGAGTATTTCCCGGAGTTAAGTAATTAATGAAAGCTATTGTCATCTTTTATGACAGCCTAAATAAAAGATACTTACCTTGTTATAATAAAGATTGCGGAGTTATTGCACCAAACTTTGACAGACTATCTAAGCACAGTGTAAAGTTTGAAAATAGCTTTGTGGGAAGTATGCCATGTATTCCAGGTAGAAGGGAAATACATACTGGAAGATACAACTTCTTACATAGAGAATGGGGACCGCTTGAACCCTTTGATGACTCATCAATTACAAATCTAAAAGAAAATGGAATATATACACATCTTATCAGTGACCACCTTCACTATTGGGAAGATGGTGGTTGTAACTACCACACCCAATATAACACTTGGGAGGTTGTCAGAGGACAGGAAGGCGATAAATGGAAAGCTAGAGTTGATCGACCTGAAATACCAGATGTTGTAAAAATTCCCTGCGCACATAGTGGGGCGAAGGAAACAAGCAACTGGAAATTTGATTGGGTAAATCGAAAGTACATAAATAAGTTGGAAGATTTCCCCCAAAATCAAGTGTTTAAACTAGGATGCGAATTTATAGATGATAATTATAAATCGGATGATTGGTTGCTTCATTTAGAAACATTTGATCCACATGAACCATTTTTTGCAAGTCAAGAATTTAGGGATATGTATCCAGAAAACTATGACGGAAAACATTACGACTGGCCAAGAGGCAGAGCGGATGAAAAAGTAGAAGAAATTGAGCATGTAATTAATGAATATAAAGCATTAGTTTCAATGTGTGACTATCATCTAGGAAAAGTACTAGATAAAATGGATGAATATAACCTTTGGGAAGACACATTGTTAATTGTTGGAACAGATCACGGAATTTTACTGGGAGAGCATGATTGGTGGAGTAAAAATTTAATGCCTTATTTTGATGAAATTTCTAATACGCCATTATTCATTTGGGATCCTCGATCTAAAGTCAAAGGACAATCGCGTGATAGTTTAGTGCAAATCATTGATTGGGCTCCCACACTATTAAATTATTTTGGACAAGAAATCCCAAAAGATATGCAGGGAGAAGATTTATTTGAAGTCATTGCTACTGATAAAAAAATCCATCAGAATGGAATTTTGTATGGTGCGTTTAGTGCTCAAGTAAATTATACTGATGGAGAGTATACATTGATGCAAGGCGCAATTCCTGAAAGAGAAAATCAAATCTATAATTACACGCTTATGCCGATGCATATGACAAAAAGATTTACACCAGAGGAACTGCAAAATGCTGAGTATGGACATGAATTTAGCTTTACAAAAGGATGTAAATTACTACGTGTACCAACAAAACAAAAGTATAACGTTACCTCATTTGGAACCATGCTATTTAATCGCAAGGAAGATCCACAACAAAAAAACAATCTAAACGATGAAAATTTGAAAGACATTCTTAGAAAAAAAATGATAAAATTAATGAAGGAGAATGAATCGCCAAGTGAACAATATTATCGCCTTGGGTTAGATGAAAAGTAAAATCATGAAAAATGACATTCGGGAAGATTTAGAAGCAATTGCAACTGTAGCTAGTATGTATTATCAAGATGATATGAGTCAACAACAGATTGCTGATATCCTTTATTACTCAAGAAGCAAAGTGTCTAGAATGCTTAAGCAGGCAAAGAAGGTTGGAATTGTCGAGGTAAATGTTAATTATCCGATTGATCGACAAAGAGTATTAGAAGTTAAAATTCAAGAAAAGTTTGATGTAAAACGAGTTATTGTTGTGAAAAATAATGATGTGAGTGAATCAAGAATGTTAGAACGAGTCTGCAACATTGGAAGTAAGTATGTTGATGAGATGATACGTGAAAAAATGGTAGTAGGTATATCTTGGGGAACAACAATTGAATACTTAATTCGATCATTGAAACCACATTTGAAAAAACAGATTCAAGTTGTACAGCTTACTGGAGTTGTGGCAAATGCTAAAAACAAAAACTATGATGGCACTGAACTTGTGCGAGCACTTGCGCAAAAGTACCAAGGAGAGTTCTTATCTTTACCAGCACCATTATATATTCAAGATGAACAAACATCTCAGATGCTAAAAGAAACACCACTTATCCAAGCAACATTAAGTAAGGCGAAAGAAGCAGATATTATTGTTACTGGAATAAGCGATTTTAACGTAGAAAGTCAAGTGGTATGGACTCAACTGTTATCACAGGAAGTGAAAAGAAAGCTTGTAAATAAAGGAGCGATTGGTATATTTTTATCTCACTTCATTAATCATAATGGTGACGTTGTAGATATTAGTTTAGATAACAAAATTATTTCAATGAAATTAGATGAACTGAAAGATGCAAAGGAAGTAGTGACTATTGCAAATGGTAAGAAAAAAGCAATACCCGTATTGGCAGCACTTCGTAAAGGGTATATTACGACATTGATTATAGATGATATCTTAGCAAATGAATTATTACAAAAGTATTGAAAAAAGTAAGATGAAACTATAAAAATCACAACCTAGTTGGGTAACCAATTCGATTGTGATTTTTTTCGTAAATGCTTTCTTAATAAAAAAGACTATACATTAACAAATTTAATCAATGGAGAATAGAGAATTCAGCTGGACTATTTTAATATTGCTTTTTTCGTTTAATTCTTGAATAACCTCGCTTGGTGCACATACATCAGTAATTAAATAGTTGATTTGATCTAATGCACCAGATACAAAACTATGATGTTCACCTACTTTTGTGTGGTCAGCTAATAAGAAGACAGTTCCTTTTGTGCGTCTGATCATTGTCTCATTAATCGGAACTTCATTTTGAATAGCGGTGGTGATTCCATTTTGAACATCTAGTCCACTACATCCGATAAAACACTTCATTGCACTTACCCTTGAAAGGTTGTTTAGTGCAAAGTCACCAATCATGGCTTCTTTAGGGAATCGTAATTCGCCACCTGTAAGAAAAATTGATACAAGTGGATCATGTTTTACATTTACTGCTTTTGCATTATTTGTGACAACAGTTACTCGCTTGTTGTGAATGTATTTTATAACAAGTAGAGCAGTAGAAGAGGTATTGATAAATATAGTATCTCCATCTTCTACAAATTGTGCAGCATATTTTGCAATAGCGTGTTTATATCTTTCATTCGTAAAGTTTGTATCAATATTTGGTAGCATCTGTTGAACTAATCTGGCACCACCATGAAATCTGACAATCGCACCTTTTTCCTCCCAGTATTGCAAGTCTCGGCGTATCGTAATTTCAGAGGTATTGAACTCTCTTGCTAAAGTATCGACAGTTATTTTTCCGAACTTTTGAATAAGAATCATGATGTCATCTCTTCTTTTTTGAACTATTTCATAATTAACTTTCATATTTTTTTTGCTCCATATAATTCAATAACTCTTGAGGCGGGTTATTTTGCTTAATCTGTTGTAACAACTCTGGAGTATTAGGTTCATTGAGTTGAAGATGTGTAAAATATTGAAATAGTGAAACCATAAGTGTTTCTTTATTATTCATGTTTTGTGTGTTCACTTGAGTAAATGATTTTTTTGCTTTTTTGTAGTCTTTGTTGATGAAATGATGTAAAGCCTCAAGTTCTTCCCAATTATATAGCGCCGATAATTTTTTTCCGTTCAGCCTTGCAGAGCGGAGTTTTGTTATCTCAGGATACATACGATTAGCTTGGGTACGGTTTCCTAGTTGAATGTATGCATAAAAAGAAGAAGTGTTTCTAATATAAATTGAATCTAAATTACTCGAAAAATATTTTTTGTTTGCTTCAATTAAGTTAAGCGCGATTTGAGATTCAAATCTTCCAAGGTGCCAAAGTACATCAAATAATATGCGTTGTTTACGATAAGACTTAAAAATGTCTTTTTTTTCTACTGAATCATATATTTCTTTTGCTTTAGCATAATCCATTTCAAAATTCATTGCATAGATTGCTTTTTGTACAAGTGAATCTAAATGTTCTTTAGTTAATACGACGTATAAGATTGCAGCAACAAGAATAGAATATAGAACTTGAGCTATTAAGCTCTGTTCGGCAGTTATTAAAGAAATCGCAAACAATAAAAATAACGCGTAAAAGATATAATTGATAAAGCGAATGGTTTTAATTGAAAAAATTTTATTAGATAGAAATTTCATAAAAGTACCTCCACATGTATTATATGCTTGAATAATCATAAAAGTCAACTTTTACTTCAGTTAATGGAATTGTAATCGGTAACATATAAATCAATTGTTCATAAAAACGCTCATATAATCGTATAAATGTTTGTGATTATATTATTATATGTGTATTATTGAGGTATAAATTAGAAAAAAGGAGTAAGAAAATGCCAAATGTAAAAGATATTACAAGAGAGTCATGGATTTTAGGAGCGTTTCCTGAGTGGGGAACTTGGTTAAACGAAGAAATCGATGCTGAAGTTGTAGAAAAAGGAACCTTCGCAATGTGGTGGATTGGATGTACAGGGCTTTGGATTAAATCTGAAGGTAATGCAAACATCGCAATTGACCTTTGGTTTGGAAACGGAAAACGTACTAAAAAAGCTAAAGAAATGGCGCCATATCATCAAATGAGAAATATGACTGGAGGTAAATTAACTCAACCTAATTTACGTGCAGCTCCAATTGTATATGATCCGTTTGCAGTAACACAAGTTGATGCTGTATTAAGTACTCATTACCATAATGATCATATCGATCCTTATTTTGCAGCAGCAGTACTTGAGAATTGCTCGCCAGATGTACCATTTATTGGACCACTTGAGAGTGTTAATAAATGGCTTAGCTATGGTGTTCCAGCAGAACGTTGTAAAATTGTTAAACCTGGAGATGTTGTAAAAGTAAAAGACACTGAAATTGTTATCCTTGATAGCTTTGACAGAACATGTCTAGTAACTGATGAATTCGATATTCGTGGTGTTTGCCCAACTAATATGGACGACAAAGCGGTTAACTATCTTATCAAAACACCAGCAGGAAGCATCTACCATAGTGGAGATTCTCATTACTCTACGTATTATGCAAAACATGGTAAAGATCATAAAATCGATGTTGCATTAGGATCTTATGGAGAAAATCCAGCAGGAAATCAGGATAAAATGACAAGCGTTGATATTCTAAGAATGGCTGAAGCTCTACAATGTAAAGTTGTTATTCCATTCCATTATGATGTTTGGACAAACTTTAAGGCAGATCCAGCTGAAATCTTAATGCTATATAATTTCAAAAAATATGTACTACAATATGAGTTCAAACCATTTATTTGGGATGTGGGTGGAAAATTTATCTATCCAAATGATAAAGATAAAATCCAATATCACTATAGAAGAGGATTTGAAGATTGTTTTGAAGAAGAACCAAACGTACCATTCAGAAGCATACTGTAGGGGAGGACAATTATGTTACTAAACAAGTTATTGGCAGACAATTTAGTTCACATTGAATCAGGTTTTAATTCATGGAAGGAAGCAATACAAGCAAATGCAAAAATGCTATTGTCTAATGGATATATTGAACAAGAGTATGTAGAAGCAGTTATCGCATGCGTAGAAAAATATGGTCCATATATTGTAATTGCACCTAACATCGCTATGCCACATTCTACGGAGAATGCACCAGGAGTAAACAAAACAGGGATTGGATTTATGAAAGTAAACCAACCTGTCTGTTTTGATGAAAATGATCCAGAAAAAGACGCAAGACTGTTCTTTATGTTGGCATCTAAAGATCATGAGGAACATTTACAAAATATGATGGCTCTTTCAGAAATGTTGATGGATGAAGAGTTAGTTGAGCAATTGTTACAAGCAAAAGATATGATAGATTTAAAATTGATTGGGGATAAATACGCGTAAAACGCGATAAGGGAGAACACTATGGATTTTCTATTAGGTATTTGGGAGTTTTTTGCATCAAACATTTTAACACAACCAGCATATTTCATAGGTTTAATCGTATTCATTGGTTATGCTTTACTTAAAAAACCACTATATGAATCATTTGCAGGTTTCGTAAAAGCAACAGTAGGATATTTAATTTTATCAGTAGGTTCAGGGGGATTAGTAAGTAACTTTAGACCTATTTTAACAGGATTAAAAGATCGTTTTAATCTTGATGCAATGGTTATTGATCCATATTTTGGACAAAATGCCGTTTCAGCAGGATTAGGTGAAGTATTTGGAAGAACATTCTCACAAGTAATGATGTTGCTTCTTATTGCATTCATCATTAACTTGCTTCTTGTAAAATTTAAAAAATATACAAAACTTCGTGCAGTATTTACAACAGGACATGTACAAATGCAACAAGCATCTACAGCATTCTGGTTAATTCTATTTTGCTTCCCTGAATTAGGAGATACTCAAATCTTAATTCTAATGGGAGTTATCTTAGGATTATATTGGTCAGTAAGTTCAAACTTAACAGTAGAGATTACACAAGATTTAACTGAGGGTGGGGGCTTCTGTGTTGCCCATCAACAAATGTTCGGATTATTTATTTTCTCTAAATTATCTGAGAAATTGGCAAATAAAGATACAAAACGTTTAGAAGATATTAGATTCCCAGGATTCTTCTCTATCTTTAATGAAAATATGGTTTCAACAGCGATCCTTATGTTGATTTTCTTTGGAGCAATTCTTGTAGTATTAGGAAAACCATATTTAATTGAAGCAGGTTTCTTAAGTGAATCAGCAAACTTCTTCTTCTACATTACAACAACTTGTTTAAACTTTGCGGTTTATTTAGCGATTCTACAACTTGGAGTACGTACATTCGTAACAGAATTAACACATTCATTCCAAGGTATCTCTAATAGCTTCCTTCCAGGGGCAGTTCCAGGTATTGACTGTGCAGCTGTTTATGGATTTGGATCACCTAATGCAGTAACAGTTGGATTCTTAGCTGGTGCTGTAGGTCAGTTCTTAGCAATTGGTGCATTAATTTTATTACAATCACCAACACTTGTTATTGCAGGATTCGTACCAGTATTCTTCGATAATGCGACTATTGCAGTATTCGCTAATAATAAAGGTGGAGTTAAAGCAGCAATTATCATGCCATTCATCGCAGGTCTATGCCAAGTATTTGGATCAGCGTTCGTTGCGACATGGGTAGGATTAGCACCATACGGTGGTTACCTTGGTATGTGGGACTGGGCAGTTATCTGGCCAATCTTTACAGGATTAATGAGCTTCTTAAGCTTTGCAGGAGCAGCAATTGTAATTATTATCTTAGTTGCAATTCCACAACTTCAATATCGTGCAAATCCAGACACATATTTCTTAATTGTTGAAGATTATGAAAAATATATGGAAATCAAAGAAAGTAAAGAAAAAGGAATGAAAGTAGGAGAAAACTTATGTTAAAAATTTTAGTAGCATGCGCTAATGGAGCGGGAACATCATTAATGATGAAAATGAGAGTTGAAAAAGCAACGAAAGATTTAAATATTAAAACACAAACGATTCATCACTGTTCTTTATCGGAAGGTAAAAGCGCAGCAATGCAATATGATGTGGTTTTCTGCCCACTAAACTTTGCAAGTATGTTTGATGATGCAAAGAAAAAAGGAGTAACAATTTGCGGTATGAAAAATTGTTTATCTGATAAAGAAGCTCAGCAATTACTTAAAGATGCAGGGTACGGAGTATAAAAATGAATGGGCTACCTTAGGGTAGCCTTTATTTAAAGAGGAGAAAAACATGAAATTTGAAAAAATAAAATTAGATGAAATAAGAAGATGTTATTGCGCAAGCCATATGGAAATAAATGGACAGCTTACTGCAATGTTTGCAAGTGAAGATCCACAAAATTTATGTAAAGCTTATTCAGGGGAGCAATTTGAAAATAAAGAGCTTATTTGGGACAATGCTGGTGGTTGTATGGGAATCGTGCCATTTAAAAATCGTAAGAATCAATTTTTAGCAGTGCAGGAATTCTATTTAAAGGTATCTCCAAGCTTATCTAAAATTGTATGGGGAACTTATACAGAAGATGGAAAATGGGAGATTAAAGATTTCTTACATTTACCATTTTTACATCGTTTTGACATTTATCATGTAGAAGGTAAAGAATACATTGTGTGTGCCACGATTGCAGAGCATAAAGAAAACAAAGAAGACTGGAGTCGTCCTGGACAAATTTATGTTGCCGAAATACCTGAAAATTTAGAGGAAGGCGTAGCATTAGTTAAAGTAGTAGATGATTGCTTTAAGAACCATGGTTATTGCCGTGGTATGTGGGAAGGAAAAGAATGTGGCTATTTTGCAAGTGAACAAGGAGTACTACGTTTAACTCCACCTTCATCAACTCAACAAGATTGGCAAGTTGAAAAAATTATGGAGGGTTCAATTAGTGAAATTGCGTTTGTAGACATCGATAATGATGGTGTAGAAGAAATGATGACCATTGAACCATTCCATGGAAATATAATAAAAATATACAAATTTATAGAAGATGGTTATGTAGAGGTATTTAATTATCCAACAGAGATTGATTTTGCGCATGCACTAGTTGGTGGAAAAGTTGCAGGCATTAATACTTTCTTAATTGGTGTTCGACGTGTTGAATCAGAATTAGCACTTGTACAGTATATTGATGGTCAATATGAAGTCACTGTTGTTGAAAAAGGTGTAGGACCTGCAAATTTGGATTTAGTAAATATGGAGGACTGCGATTTAATTCTATCGGCAAACCATAGTGTAAATGAAGCTGCGATTTATATCGTTAGAAAGTAGGGAGTTATGTTAGAAAAATTAAAACAAGATGTATATGAAGCAAATCTACTATTACCTAAATATGAATTAATCACATTCACTTGGGGAAATGTATCTGGGATTGATCGTGAAAAGGGATTAGTTGTGATTAAACCTAGTGGTGTAGAATATGACACGATGAAGGTTGAAGATATGGTTGTCGTAGATATGGATGGAAATGTGGTAGAAGGAAACTTAAAGCCATCAAGTGATTTGATGTCACACTTAGAGTTTTATAAGTGTTTCCCAAATATCCAAGGAGTTGTGCATACACATTCACGTTATGCAACTTCATGGGCTCAAGCAGGAAAAGATATTCCTGCACTAGGAACAACGCATGCAGATTACTTTTACGGTGATATTCCATGCACTAGAAAAATGAGTAATGAAGAAATAAAAAATAATTATGAGCTTGAAACTGGACGTGTTATCGTAGAAACTTTCAAAGAGAGAAAAATTAATCCGGATCAAATGCCAGGTGTAATTGTACATAGCCATGGACCATTTACTTGGGGGAAAAGTGCTTTTGATGCAGTTCACAATGCAGTAGTACTAGAAGAAGTTGCATTAATGGCACTAAACACAAAAACAATTAATGCTGAAAAAGAAAATATGCAACAAGAGTTATTGGATAAGCACTTTTTGAGAAAACATGGAGCTAATGCTTACTATGGACAAAAGTAAAGCACGGTTAGGTTTGTATGAAAAGGCAATGCCTTCAACGTTGAGTTGGGAAGAAAAATTAACATTTGCCAAACAAGCTAACTATGATTGGATTGAAATAAGTATTGATGCAACAGAAGAAAAAATCAGTCGCGTATATTGGACTAAAGAAGAACGTGAAGAACTTGTCGCATTAATGCAAAAGACAGGTATTCGCTGCGATACGATGAACATCAGTGCACTTACTAAATATGCACTGGGATCAAATCATATCGAAACAGTAACAAAGGGAATGGACATTGCCATAAATGGAATTGATTTAGCGTGTGATTTAGGGGTAAGACTAATTCAAATTCCAGGATATGATGTTTATTTTGAGCCAAAGGATGAGAAAACACATCAAAGATATGTTGAGAATTTAAAAAAAGTTGTCAATCATGCCGCAAATCGTGGAGTCATGTTAGGACTTGAAACAATGGAAGATGAATACATGAATACAGTTGAAAAAGCGATGAAGATTGTCAATTTAATCAATAGTCCATATCTTAAAATCTATCCAGATATCGGAAATATCACAAATGCACTGTTGACTTCATCAACGACTTTATATGAGGACTTGATGAAGGGGCATGGACATATTGCGGCAATTCATTTAAAGGAAACAAAAGAAAATGTTTATCGTGAAGTTCCTTATGGTGAGGGACATGTAGATTTTTCTCAAGCTATAAAAGCAGGAAAAGAAATGGGAATTTCGATGTTTTTAGGTGAATTTTGGTATGTAGGACAACCGAACTGGAAAGATGACTGTCTATCTTCTTGTCAATTTCTAAGCAAAAACATCACTGATGTTTTTAAATGATTAAACTGATCATTGCAGATTGTGATGGTACCATCTTAAATAAAGAAAGTAAGTTAGATGGTAGTTTATGTAAATTAATAAAAAAACTTGAGAAAAAGAACATTCAATTTAGTATTGCAACAGGAAGAAATCAGTATTTAGCTACAACTGTTGTCGATCAATTAGACTTGAATATTCCATATGTCGTAAACAATGGGGCTATCATTATGGAGCAAGGCCATCCGCTTTGTGTATATGGTATGAATAGTGATTCTGTTGGAGCTGTATGTCGTCTTTTAATGGAGTACAATGTAGCATTCATTCTATATGGAATGAATAAAATTTCGCAATTTTCAAATCATGAAATAATCGCAAAGTATCGACCTTTATTGTCAAAGCATAGTGAAGTAGAATATTTTAATGTGAAAAATATTACCAAGATGGGTGAATTAGTTAAGGTAACTGTTGGCAGTGATGATATAGAATTAGTTCAAAAACTAGCTGATTATATCAATGCCAAGTATCCTGAAATTTTGTTTCGTCGATCAGAAGGCAATCTTTATACAATAACTTCAAAGCTTGCAACTAAAGGGAATGCAGTAACTCAATTGGCTAAGATGATGGATATAGATATGAAAGATGTGATGTGCATAGGAGATAATTATAATGACTTAAGTATGTTTGAAGTTGCAGGTGTAAGTGTTGCAATGAATAATAGTGAACAGTCAATCAAAGATGAAACAACACATGTTGCAGGAGACTACAACTTCGAAGGAGTTAGTCAGTTTCTTAAACAATATTTTAAAGTTACTTAATGTTTAGTATATTAGCATTCTGTAATAGGGAATTTGTTAATGTGAAGGAATCGAATGAAATCGATTCCTTTTTAGTTGTGCTACCATTTAACTCAAATGAATTATGTGATAGAATAATTAAAAAGGAAAAGTGATTGTATGAATGTTGTTATTGATGGTTTGACAAAGCAGTATGAACAATTTAAGCTTCAACACATTAGCTTTTCATTTGATGATGAAATTGTAAGTGTCTTAGGTCCTTCAGGAAGTGGAAAAAGTACGTTGCTTCGATGTCTATGTGGACTAAGTCAAAAAGATAGCGGAACAATTATGTTTGATGGCAAAAAAATAGATGAAATCATAGCTTACGAACATCAAGTATGTGTCGTGTTTGGTGAACAATCACTGTTAGATCACTTGAATGTTTTTGATAATATTTCATTAGGATTAAGGTATCGAGGATATACCAATGAAGAAATTGATCAGCGAGTACATCAAATCACTCAAGATGTAGAAATGGAAACAATGTTGAAACGGATGCCTAAAACACTCTCAGCAGGACAGCGCCAAAGAGTTGTCTTGGCAAGAGCACTTGTTCGTGATTGTCGTTTATTGTTACTAGATGAGGCTCTAAATGGACTAGATGTTATTTTAAGGAAAAAATTAATTGAATTACTACAAAAGTTGCAACGAAATTATCGGTTTAGTTGTTTATATGTTACCCATGATCCAAAAGAAGTCTTGTGGTTAGGTGGGCGAGTAATGATACTTCAAGAGGGGCAAATTCAACAGTTAGATACAGTTGAGAATTGTCGCCAAAATCCAGCAAATGAATTAGTCAGCTTATTTTTAGAAAGTTAATGGAGGATAGTTATTATGAAAAAAGTAATATGTGTAGTTGAAGATGAAAGAGATTTAAATGAATTAGTAAAACGTTATTTAGAAAAAGAAGGGTATGAAGTTCGCTCCTATTTAACTTATGACGAGGCCGCATCCCATACAACAGATGAAGATATTCACATGTGGGTATTAGATATTATGTTGGATGATAAGAGTGGCTTTGATTTGATTGAAGAAATTCGTATGAGATCATCTAATGTGCCAGTTATCTTTATGTCTGCACGAGATAAAGATTTTGACCGCATCATTGGACTTGAAAAAGGGAGTGATGATTATATCACAAAACCATTCTCGCCAAAGGAATTAGTGCTTCGTGTAAACAATATAATGAAGCGTACATATCGTGAAGAAACAACACGTATTCTAATTGATGGGTACCAAATCGATGAGAATCAGCGTATTGTGTATGATCAAGATGAAAGTGAAATTGAACTTACGACAAAAGAATTTGATTTAATGATGTTGTTTGTGAGAAATCGTGGAACAGCGTTTCTTCGTGAACAAATTTTAGAAAAAGTATGGGATGTAAATTACTTTGGGTCTGACCGAGTTGTAGATGATACACTACGCCGTCTTAGAAAGAAAATGCCTAGTCTAAGTATTCATACTATTTATGGATATGGGTATCGCTTAGGATGAAACGTCTAAGGCTATGGTTAAGGGAGCTTAATCTCTCACAACAGTTACTGACGATTGTATTCATGTCGGTGACTTTCTTTGCCTTATTTTTCTTTGTGTACTTAACTGAGTTAGTTGATCAATTTGTCGAGGGAGAAATGTATAATTCAATCCATCGAACACAAGACAACATTGTAGCGAACTTAGAATATGACAATTGGGAGTTGCAGAGTGATTCTACTATTACTTCGTTTTTAGTACATCGTGAATCGAAAAGCTATGTTGCCAACAACGGAAACCAAGAAACTATTCCACCAGTCATTTTGAACCAAGCAGTTCAGTCAAAAGAAGGTGTGAGAGATTTCACATTTACTGTGGATGATGAGCTTGTGCTTTACTCTACAAGAGTCTTGGATGAAGATTATTGTCTTGTTTCAGTGATGTCGCAACAATATCAATCAGAGTTTAGAAATGCATTACTAAATAGTGTTATTAATATGAGTAGTGTTGTTGTTGGGGTGTTATTTGTCATCTTGATGATTTGGGTAGGGTCATTGATCCATCCTCTAAACTTAATTCGAAATTATATTGAAAAAGTACGTAAGGGTGAACATATTGAATTGCGTATTGATCGAAGAGATGAAATCGGGGAGGTAGCAGATGCACTTATTATGATGAGAGAAGAACTAACTCGTCAGGAACAAATTAAAGATGAAATGATACAAAATATATCACATGATTTAAAAACACCAATCGCAACGATTAAATCTTATGGTGAAAGCATTAAGGATGGAATTTATCCCTATGAAACATTAGAAAAAAGTGTCGATGTTATTATTGAACATGCTAATCGTTTAGAGAAGAAGGTATACAGTTTACTCATGTTAAATAAAATGGGGTACTTAAGTGATGTAGCAGAAGAAGGGGATACCCTTGATATGGTAGAAGTCATTCGAAAGGTAATGCTTTCAATGGAAGTCTTAAAGGAAGAAGTGAATATCACTACAATTTTAAACCCTGTGTGTTTCCATGGTGAGGAAGAACCTTGGCGTATCGTCGTAGAAAACTTGCTAGAAAATGCACTAAGGTATGCTAAGAGTGAGATTGTAATTACACTAAATGATAATGAATTAGAAGTTTCAAATGATGGACCACCACTCTCAAAGGATCGTAAAGAAAAACTGTTTAAGCCATATGAAAAAGGGACAGATGGTAAATTTGGTTTAGGATTATCGATTGTATATCGTGTATGCACAACTTATGGATATCGTGTTTCCGCTGAAAATTTAGAAGAAGGTGTACTATTTAAAATCACAAAGAATGTAGTAAGCCCAAATAAACAAAAACCTTAGGTTATTCCTAAGGTTTTGTTTATTCATTGATACGATAAGCATGAATAATAATACGCTCATTTAAGTTGTCTTGATGACATGTGACAAGGGTAATGACTTGGGATATTTGATTGATATCTATCTCTTTTTTATGTAATGAATTTGCACTCATTTGTTTCAGTGCTTGTCGAAAAAGAAAATCATTGTACCAAGTTGTCATAAAGCCATCATTGCGTTGAGCTTGAGTTACATCAAATAAATAAACTGAGAAGATTTCATATTGATGGGTGTGTTCTTTATTTTCAAATTGAATCGTAGAATTTTGATAGAAGAAGGAAGAATCTAAATATTTGATTAAAGGTGAGAATAGACTGTTTGGATTTGCGCTAGAATGTCCATATACAATCATATTTTGGCTATCAAGGTGACTATTGTAGTCCATGAAGTTTGCGCCAGCCAGAGATTCCTTTAAATTAAAATCAATATAAAGGTAATCTACATTATTTTCACTTTTTACGATTGGTTGTTCTAAGAGTCCTTCTATTGTAATAATTCCAATTGTATCTGGGTTCAGTTCATTTAATTCACTTAAAGAGTAATTCATAGGAGCAATAAATGAAAAGGATGTGGAGGCAAAAGTAGTCGTACGTCTTTGCGCACTCAAAGACGCACAACCACTAATTGATAAAAGCAGAAGTACCCATATTAGGAATATCTTCATATTTTGGAATACTCGCATTATCAAAATCGTATGAAATGGCGTGCGTTTGGTCAATTGATTTGATTTCAATGGTACGGCAGTCATCGGCTACATAATATCCTGATGGGGGGATGATTTCACAAGCAGTAATGTGGTCACCATACACTAAATCATCAAAGTAAATTGCTCCCTCACTAATTTGGTAAACACTTATCTGTTGAGTGCGCATATCTTTTACATAGTATTTTCCATGCGGTAGATCTAAAAAAGCAGTGCCATCGGCTTGGGTAAATATTTCAATGACATCCGCAGTAAAGTCTTCACTTGAACTTACTTGGAATTGTGCATTCTCAATGGGATTGTGATGTTCATCGACTGCTGAAAGATTTAATCGTCCAGTTAAAAGGGTTACGGTTTGTGTTGTTTGAGTATTAATTGAATGAATCTCAAATTCAAAAACAGCATCGTCTAATTTTTGGCTTAAATTATCACTGTCTGCTTTATAGAAAGTTAAATCTACACGTAGTTTTTCATTAAAAAACTGGCGAGAATTAAACTCCTCATTGAGTGTAATAAATTGACAAGAAGGTTGAACTTGATAGCCAACTGGTGCAACCGTTTCACATACGCTGTATGTCCGCCCATATTTTAGGTGCGGAAGAACAAGTGTACCCTCACTGGAGTACACAACCTGTGCGATTTCTTTTTGTGGCATTTCATCAGTTTGGTAATAGAGATTCGCATAATCATTTGTCAGTTTGATGATGCCGTATTCGTTGCTTATAGCTTCAAATAAAGGTGTAGTATCCTGCTCATTAGCATAAAAAGATATAAGTTTATTCGCTATTGGCAGGTTGTGTTGTGAAGGATCAATTAGTTGGAAATAATCCATGCCTGTATACCCTTCAAAAAGTGCCTCAAATAAAGTGTAATCAGGTAAATAAAGATGTTCATCGATAGTCGTCTCTTGAAGTAATAACCCGACAGTTTCTACTGAGGAGATAAGGACTTCAATTTGATTTAGGGCACCATCCTTAGTTAGTGTAATTGTACCAGTACCAATTCGATTAGCTACAAGTTGGTTGTTGTTTAGTGTAAAATGCTCACTTACTTGTATTTCATCATAATCAAAATAATCAGATATATTTATTTCTTCATTTATTTGAAGTTGATAGTAAGTATGAGTTTTGTCTAACATATCACTTACATCATAGATGCTAAAGTAAGCATCATTAAGTGATAATTCAAGAACTTCAGCATCGTTTTTTTGAATCGTTAGTGTTTCGTTTCGATAGGTGTTTTCAATGACTAATGAAGTGGTTTGGTCTTTGAGGATCGTAAATGGAGTAAGTGTATCGTTGGGTAAAAACCCGATAGGGGTACTCTCTTCTTGTAAGATGTACTCTCCCGGTGGAAGTACCTCCGATAGTGTTAACTTACTATTTTGTGTTACAAGGTTAGTGAGAAAAGGTGTTGATAAGTCATCATGTGTAAAAATGTTAAATGTGACAGGTTCGACAAGTGGTTTGTCATATTCATCTATTTTATCAATAATAAGCGTGCCTGTATTCATTTCTACATTTAAATGAAATTGATTTCCTGGCTGATTGCGAGAAACACTCATGACCGATTGACTACCAGGTTTTACGTAAACAAGCGTAGAGTTGATTCCTTGTGTTGCGAAATGTAGTGCTGAATCATAATCTAAATCATGTATGGTAAGTGTTAAGTCATTTCCACTTTTTTCAAGTTGAATACCATTTGCGTGAGGAAGAGGGTATTGTTGCAAGTAACCATTCGTATCCGTTAATGTAATTGGAATCATGTAGTCAAGTGTAATTGTTTGTCCATGAAAGCATGGTTGGTGAGTAGTACCGTTACTGAGATATCGGATTTCATTCATTTGTATGCTCACATCATAAGGTTGTCCATCCAGTGTTGTGAAATTAACATGAAAACCAAGTTCGTTCCAAATTAAAACTTGTGTTGCCACGTACCAGCTCGTATCTTGGTGATGAGCATAACCATATCCATAAAAAGCATACCGCCACAATGTATCTCGAGTATGGTCACTAAGTGTACTATAATCGACACTAAAACCTTCACCTAAACTTGCCATAATCGTAGGGTCTAAGCAATACACAAGTGTACCGTCAATATCCATCATTGTTACATAGTAGCCATTATCTAGTTTGGCAACTCTTTGAATCTTATTGAGTGTAGCTAGAGGTGTAACATCACTTTGAAGTAATTGAGTAAAATTCTCTACTGTATCGATTTCGATAATTTCATCCTCTTCTTCGGCTAAAACTGGTGTAAAAAACATAAAATAAAACATACAAAAAATAAATATGAATTTTTTCATCTTAATTCCCCTTTCAAAGCAATTATTCTCCAAGAAACTCAAGTTCCTTTATTTTTTTTAGTTATCTTTTCTAATGTGGGTAAAAATAAAGCTAGGGCATATCAACATATTCGAAGTAAGATGTGTTATAATTTAAACGACAAGGAGACTTATATGTTAGACTTAGCAATTATTTTATTTATTATCATGGAAAGTGCAAACGTACTTATATTATATTTTAAACCAGAGTTCAAATATGGTAATGGAGTAGCGGTATTTAAACAATGGGAAAAATCAAAAGCAAACGAGGATGAACACTTGTTTGCAAAATACATGACATCATGGGTAGCTGGATCGAAACTTATTTTTATTGCATTATTGATTGTGATTGTGATGTATGGAAATGAAGAAATAAAAGTATTTAGTGTCATCGCTATATTGATTTCTATTGCGAGTTACTTTTTTAGACTTCGAGGAATCGTTACTAAACTAGATCAACGAGGAATGATACAACCCAAAGGTTATTCTACGACATTAACGATGATGATCTGTGGATTCTTGGTGATGTTCGCACTTGCTCTTGGTGCGCATTACGTAATTTAATCATAGAAAGGAGATGTTGTTATGCTAAGCATAGCTCGTATGAAAAACGGAGATGAAAAACTTAGTTTTCGATGAGCGAAAGGAGGCATGCACATGTCTAAAATAGATAAAAAATTCGAACGCAAAAACATGGAAATGCGTCTAGGTAACTTACTATTTTGCATCTGTCTTACGATTTTTGTATTGTGGTTATTATTCTTTAATTAAAGGTAAAATAAATCAAGCAAACTAACACTTGCTTGATTTTTATTTGCTTATGAAAGAATGTTGACTAAATTTACTTGTCATGAACATTAGTTCAAGGTAAAATTTACTAAGAGGTGAGATAGTGAAAAGAAAATTACAGTTAGTATTAGCTTCTTGTTCATCCACGATTGAGATTGTGATTGGTGTCTTTGTACTGGTTGCTTGTGGAATTGGTGGAGTAGGTGTTATATTCAATACGAATGTTGCATCATTATTTTCAAGTCCTGAATACTTTATTGAATGGATCAATATTATTTGTTATTTTGTTATCGGGGTTGAATTTGTAAAAATGATTACAAGTCACAGCGTTGATTCTGTTGTCGATGTTCTTCTCGTGGCACTTGCTCGACAAATGGTGGTTGAGCACGTACAACCATTTGATGCTTTATTGATTATTATTGCCGTGACACTGCTATTCTTTGTGCGCAAATATTTGTACATACCAAAAATTGATAGTTTTACAGAAAAAGCAAATCAGAAAAATAATATACGCTAAAGAGATACTTGCTCACAATAAATGTTGTGAGTTTTTATTTTGCTTGAAAGTAAAAAACTAAACATAGTAGTCATAAAAATAATACGTGATAAAATTGTATTCGTTTTCTTAATTTCCTATGCTAAGAAATTAACAAGTTTTCATAGAAATGTGTTGAAGAAGTGGTATAATAAACTATGTATGAAAAGGAGTTGTGACTATGTTATATGTATTGGAACATCCTCTAATTACGCATAAATTAACGCAAATGCGTAAGAAAGAGACTGGGACAAAAGACTTTAGACAGAATCTTGATGAAATTGCCGGTTTAATGGCGTATGAAATTTGTCGTGATTTACCAGTCAAAGAAGTAGAAATTGAAACACCTGTTCAAAAATGTACGACAACAGAATTAGCGAATGATATTGTATTGATTCCTATATTACGTGCAGGACTTGGACTAGTAAATGGAATTAATAGTTTAATTCCAACAGCTAAAGTTGGTCATGTAGGGTTATATCGTGATGAAGAAACACTTGAACCGCATGAGTATTTTGCAAAGTTCCCAAAAGACATTGAGCATGCCGTAAATATGGTGCTTGATCCGATGTTGGCAACAGGTGGAAGTGCTATTGCAGCCATCGATATGGTGAAAAAAAGAGGAGCAAAAACAATTAAACTTGTATGTTTAGTAGGAGCACCAGAAGGTGTTAAAGCAGTTGAGGAAGCGCATCCAGATGTAGATATTTATTTAGCATCACTGGATAGTCATCTAAATGAATTGGGGTACATTGTACCAGGATTAGGAGATGCAGGAGACCGCATTTTTGGCACGAAATAGAAGTGATAGTGAAGGAACATCAAAATTTCTGGGGCGTATAGTGTTTGGATGTATCTTTGCAGTTCTTGTCGGGAACTGGCTAGATACAAGGTTCAATACGACACCATGGATTATGTTGGGGTTGCTTATTTATGTTTTATTTGGATCAATTTATTTATTGATTAAGGAGTTGGGATAATCGTGGGAAAAAGAATAAATCAAGAAGTTATGATTTTTTCTGTGATTAGCGCCACAGTATTAAGTGTTGTTGCATTCATGTTTAGACAAAATGTGCAAGATCTTACAGGTATATTTTTTGGTATGTTAGTTCGACTTGTCGGGTTCTATCAAATTGTACGATTAAGTAGTAAGATTGAACATTATGATAAAACTGAACGTGCAGCTAAAAACAACTATGTTACAAGGTATTTATTTTATGGTGTAACAGTGTATATATTGATGGATTCAGGAGTACATGTATTAGCTGTACTTGCTGGATTACTTAGTGTAAATATATCAATATTCATTGTTTCATATCGCAATAGAAAGGAGGAAGGATAAATTGTCAATTGATGGAATTTCAATTCAATTTGGAGAGTTCTCATTATTTATTCACCAAACAATCTTCTCATGGTATTTCATTGGAATTATTGTTTGTGCTGTCTTAGTGTGGGCTGGGAAAAAGTTTAAAGAAGCTGATCCAACAAAAGCACCCAAAGGTGTTGTGCTCGTATTTGAGCAAATTGCCCTCATGGCTCAAGGTATTATAGGAGAAAACCTACAGAAAAAAACATGGAAGTACCTTCCGTTCATGGGTTCAATGATGATTATGATGGTCGTTTCCAATCTATTCGGGTTGCTTAGTTTACAAGCACCTACATCCAATTTAAGTATTACATTGACTTTAGTGTTAATTATCTTCTTTTTGATTCATGGTACAAATTTAAAAGATTTTGGGGTGAAATCCAAATTAAAGGCATGGTTAGAACCAATGCCAGTTTTATTACCACTGAATATTCTAGGAGATTTAGCATTCCCATTGTCACTGTCTTTACGTTTATTTGGGAATTTACTTGGAGGGACCGTGATTATGTTATTGCTATATAGCTTTATCGAATCACTATTACCGTTCACGGTGTTAGCATTTACTGTTACACCATTTCTACATCTGTATTTTGATGTATTTACTGCGTTTATACAAACGTTTATCTTCTTTACCCTTGCATCTTACTTCTTAAGTGATGCAATCGATTTAGAAAAGGAAAATTAATAAATTTAGGAGGAAAATAAAATGGAATTTAATGAATTTTTCGTACAAGGTATGGCACTATTAGGTGCAGGTATTGCAATGGTTGCTGGTTTAGGGCCAGGAATTGGACAAGGTATTGCAGCAAGTAAAGCAGCAGAAGCTGTAGGACGTAACCCAGAAGCAGCAAGTAAAGTTCGTTCAATCATGATCCTAGGGATTGCCCTTGCAGAAACAACAGGGATCTACGCATTAGTTATTGCGATTCTATTAATCTTCGTAGCTTAATCACGGATAAAACTGTTGATACGAGGAGGGTTAATTAATGAATTTAAATATCGACAATTATTTAAGAATAGATTTAACAGATATGACATTGACTCTCATTTCAGTCGTTATTATTGTATGGATTGCCAAAAAGTACTTTTGGAATAACGTGAAAGAGTATCTTGAAAAAAGAGAGGCTTTCATTCAAGGTCAATTGGATGAAGCAGTTAGTAAAAACCAAGAAGGTCAGTTGGCTATGACAACTGCTCAAGAAGAGTTAGCAAGTTTAAGAGCACAGTCAAAAGATATCTTAGATAATGCTCAAACCACTGCACGCTCTGAAGCCAATGCAATTATTGCAGAAGCAAAAGAGAATGCAATTTCAATTAAACAAAAAGCACATCATGACATTGAGCAAGAGCGTCGTGAAGTTACAAAACAAATCAAACAAGAGATGAGTGATATCGCTCTTTTGGCTGCCTCAAAAGTAGTAGAAAAAGAGTTAAACGATGAAATTCATCGCAAATACATCGAGGATTTCATTGATGAAGCAGGTGATGCGAAGTGGCAAGCGTAGTTGCGATGCACTATGGTGAAGCCTTGTTTGAACTTGCAAAAGAAGAAAAGCAATTGCAAGAAATCAAGCAAGAGTTACTTCAAGTCAATCAAATTTTGAAACAAGAAGTTGAACTAGTAAATGTATTGGATCACCCTAAAATTTCAAAAAGTGAGAAAAAAAGACTGATTAAAGAAGTGTTACCGTGTAGTAAATTATGTTTAAATTTTTTATGTGTGTTAATTGATCAAGGTCGTTTTCGCATTCTAAAAGAAATCAGTGAATTTATGACAACACGTATCAATGATGAAATGGGAATAGAAGTGGCGCATGTCACAAGTGCTATATCTCTAAGTGAAGATGAGTGTAACAAAATTCAAAAAATGTTGGAAAAGAAAACTGGGAAACAAATTGAGCTTGTTTGCACAGTAGATTCAAGTTGTATTGCTGGTATTCGTATTCGTTTGAAAGATGAAATTCTAGATAATACAATTGCAACAAAACTAGAAAACATGAAAGAACGTGTTGCGGAAGCAACATTGTAAATTGAGGTGAAATGATGAATTTAAGACCTGATGAAATAAGTAAAGTAATCAAAGAACAAATTAAAAACTATGATCAAGTCATGGAAATCTCAGAAACAGGAACAGTAATTACTGTTGGAGATGGAATTGCCTTAATTTATGGTTTAAATAATGCAATGGCAAGTGAACTACTTATCTTCCCTAACCAAGTTTATGGACTTGTGTTGAACTTAGAAGAAAACCATGTTGGAGCTGTTTTAATGGGAGATAGTAGTAAAATCAAAGAAGGTGACGAAGTAAAACGTACAGGGCGTATCATTGAGGTAGCTGTTGGTGATGAATTACTTGGTCGTGTAGTTAATGCACTTGGTGAAGCAATTGATGGTGGTCCTGCAATCACATCAACAACATTCCGTCCTGTAGAGCGTGTAGCTCCTGGAGTTATGACAAGAAAATCAGTACATCAACCATTGATGACTGGATTAAAAATTATCGATTCAATGATTCCAATTGGAAAAGGTCAACGTGAGTTAATTATTGGGGACCGTCAAACTGGTAAAACTGCAATTGCGATTGATACGATTTTAAATCAAAAAGGTCAAAACGTAAATTGTATTTATGTTGCGATCGGTCAAAAAGCAAGTACAGTAGCACAAATTGTAGAAAAATTACGTGCTAGTGGAGCAATGGAATATACGACAATTGTATCTGCAGCAGCTTCTGAATTAGCACCACTTCAATATATTGCACCATATACTGGATGCGCTATTGGTGAAGAGTGGATGGAGCAGGGGAAAGATGTCTTGATCATTTATGATGATTTAAGTAAACATGCTGTTGCATACCGTACACTTTCTTTATTATTACGTCGCCCACCAGGACGTGAAGCTTATCCTGGGGATGTATTCTATTTGCATAGTCGCTTATTAGAGCGTGCAGCAAAACTAAATGATGAATTAGGTGGAGGAAGTTTAACTGCCTTACCAATTATTGAAACACAAGCAGGAGACATCTCAGCTTATATTCCAACAAATGTAATTTCAATTACAGATGGACAAATCTTCTTGCAAAATGAGTTATTTAATTCAGGTATTCGTCCAGCGGTAGATAGTGGACTAAGTGTATCTCGTGTAGGTAGTGCAGCACAGACAAAAGCAATGAAGCAAATGTCAGGAGCATTAAAACTAGAACTTGCACAATATCGTGAATTATTAGCGTTTACTCAGTTTGGTTCAGACTTAGACCCAGTGACTAAAGCAACAATTGACCATGGTGCACGTTTAACTGAATTACTTAAGCAAGCACAATATTCTCCATTAACAATGGTGGAACAAGTATTGTCATTGTTTGCAGCTAAACATGGTTATTTAAAATCAGTTGAAGTGGAATCAGTAGGACAATTCGAAAAATTAATGCATCAATATTTCCATGAAAAAGCTGCAGAACTTGTAGCTGAGTTAGATGAAAAGAAAACATTAGATGATGAATTAACTGCTAAAGTTAAAGCTGAAATGGATGAATTTGCGAAGCAATTTTCAATGGTGAACTAGTATGGCTGCAGGGATGCAAGTACTGAAATCACGAATCAAATCAGTAGGGGCAACGAAGAAGATTATTAGTGCAATGGAGTTAATCTCTAACTCTAAATTGCAACGTCAGCGTAACCTCATGGAGAAAAATCGTGAGTATGCAGCGACAATATTGAAGACAATGAATCATATCTTGGCAACAAATCCAAGCTTGGATAATGCTTACTTAAAAAAACATGAAAGTAAAAAAGTACTTACAATTGTGTTTAGCTCAGATTTAGGATTGTGTGGAGGATATAACACGAATATGCTTCGTCTTGCGACAAATGAGTTAAATCCAAGTGATCCTGTGATTGTAATTGGGACAAAATTACGTTCTAGTCTTAGAAATCGTGGTTTTAAAGTTGAGAATGACCATATTCATGGAGATCACTTAACGTATGAAACTTGTTCACGCTTAATTGATGAAGCGTTACACTGTTACTTAAATGATGAGGTATGTGCGATTCAAGTGCTCTATACTGAGTTTATAAATATGGTAACATTTGAGCCGAGAATTGAGCGCTTATTACCAAGTGAAAATGAACAAGCAAGCAACGAGGAAAATATGGTGGAAACACTATTTGAGCCAAGTGCAGATGAGATTTTGAATGAGCTCATACCACTCGCTGTAAGAAGTCAGTTGTATAGTATTTCATTGCAAACAAAAACGGCGGAACAAGCAAGTCGTCGTGTAGCAATGGAAAATGCAAATGAAAATGCAGAAGAGTTAACAGAAAAATTAGTATTGCAATACAATCAGGCGCGTCAAGCTGCGATCACGCAAGAAATTGCAGAAATTGTAGCAGGTGCGGACTCATTGTAAGGAAGGACAAACTATGGCAAACAAAAAAGGTAAAATTATACAGGTCATTGGTCCTGTAGTAGATATTCGCTTTGATGAAAATAGTTTACCTTTATTGAATTCAGCAATTAAAATCGATAAAGGAAATAACGAAATTCTCACTGTCGAAGTAGCACAACATATTGGTGATGACTGTGTTCGTTGCATCTCAATGGGATCAACAGATGGACTTGTGCGCGGTATGGAATGTACAGATACACAAGCAGCAATCAGTGTTCCAGTAGGAACTGAAGTGTTGGGGCGTATCTTTAATGTATTGGGAGAAACAATTGATGGAAAAGGTGAAATCGATCCATCAGTTAAACGTATGCCAATTCATCGTGCAGCACCATCATTTGATCAACAACAGACAACAGCAGAGATTCTTGAAACAGGGATAAAAGTAATCGACTTACTTTGCCCATATGCACGTGGTGGTAAAATTGGATTATTTGGTGGAGCAGGTGTAGGGAAAACTGTACTTATGCAAGAGCTTATTCATAATATTGCAAAAGAGCATGGTGGAATGTCTGTAGTAGCTGGTGTTGGTGAGCGTACACGTGAAGGAAATGATATGTATCATGAAATGACTGAATCAGGGGTAATCGATAAAACAGTACTTGTGTATGGACAGATGAATGAATCTCCAGGAGCTCGTATGCGTGTAGCATTAACAGGTCTTACGATGGCAGAACATTATCGTGATGACATGAATGCAGACGTATTATTGTTTATCGACAATATCTTCCGTTTTACACAAGCGGGATCTGAAGTATCTGCACTACTTGGGCGTATGCCTAGTGCTGCTGGATACCAACCTACTTTGGCTACTGAGATGGGACAGTTACAAGAGCGTATCACATCGACAAAAAATGGATCAATTACATCAGTTCAAGCAATTTATGTACCTGCTGATGACTTAACTGACCCGGCTCCAGCGACAACGTTTACACATTTAGATGCAAAAACAGTATTGGATCGTGGAATTGCAGCCTTAGGAATTTATCCAGCGGTAGATCCACTAGATTCAAGTAGTCGTATGCTTGACCCACTTGTGGTTGGGAATGACCATTATGAAGTTGCGCGTGGTGTACAAGCTCTTCTTCAACGTTATAAAGAACTACAAGATATTATCGCAATACTTGGGATGGATGAGTTATCTGATGAAGATAAAAAAGTCGTGGCTAGAGCACGTCGTGCACGTAACTTCTTATCGCAACCATTTAACGTTGCAGAACAATTCTCTGGAATCAAAGGTCGCTATGTACCATTAAATGAAACAATTCGTAGTTTTAAAGAATTGTTGGATGGGAAATATGATCATCTTCCTGAGCAGGCATTTATGTTTGTAGGAACGATTGAAGAAGCGCAAGCTAAAGCGGATGCTTTAGAGGCAAAATAATGATCCGATGCCGAATCATTACACCTACTGGTGTATATAAAGAGTGTGATGCAAAATTACTCAATGTGGTGACGACATCAGGACAAATGGGGATATTACCTAAGCATATGCCGATTGTAAGTATGCTTCAAGTAGCTCATATGTCAATTGATGAACCAGAGGGAAGAGAAGTTTATGCAGTATCAGGCGGAATGATTTATTTTGCAGATGATGTTGCAACACTGCTTGTGCAAGCGATTGAAAATATCAAAGACATTGATGTTAATCGTGCAACAGAAGCAATGAAAAGAGCTCAAGAGAGAATCAAAGAACACCGTAGTGATCTTGATATTGCAAGAGCAGAAGCAGCACTAAAGCGTGCAATTAATCGATTAAATAAATAAAATAAAAGTAGTGATTTCTTTAGAGGTCACTACTTTTTATGTGAATATAGATTGCCGTAGTAAAACGGCAAATAAATTAATTAATAAAACTAATGTATATAATGTAGTTAGTTAAATAATGAAGATCTAAACAATAGGGGGATGGATTGCGGTGTCGATGTTACTAGCGATATACTTTTATAAGAAACTTAAAGATTGAAACGAACTAGGAAAACTAGCATTGGTTCCGGGACTATTCAATATTTATGAGCCACTCATGTTTGGATTTCCATTAGTATTAAATCCGCTTACTCTTGTACCACTTATTTTAACACCGATTATAACAACATCAGTTATCTGGGGAACGATGGCAATAGGGTTAGTATTTTTTGCAAATGGACTGCAACTTCCAGGAACTACACCACTTGGACTCGTAGGAATGATCACAACCAATTCAATTATGAGAGGGGTAATTCAATTAGCGTAATACCTTTACTTACAGTCATGTGGTACTTTACATTAAAGTTCATTGATAACGCGGAGAAACAAAATGCAGAACTTAAAGGATAAAGCAAAAACAGTTTTATATGTAGCGGCAATAGGTGATTCACTTGGTGCATTAACAGAATTTATGTCATTAGAACAAATTGATAAATTATATTCATGTCAACTTGATTCATATATAGAAAATGAAAGATTTTTGAATATGGGGGGGATTTTAGGGACGGTAACAGATGATTTTGGATCGTCATACTATGTAATGAAACATGTTATAAATAATGAGGGGTGTTTTACTAATAAAATTGCAAAGGATGCAATTATAGAGTGGTCACAAGATCAATATTATTTTAAATTTTCGGGAAGAACTACGAAAAAGGCGATTGAATATTTAAAAGAAGATGTAAAACTCGCAATTGAAAATGGTGTTAAGACAAACTTTATAGGACAGGCAACAAATGGAGCAGCAATGAAGGTAGTACCAATAGCATTGCTAGCTAGAGGTGATGTTGAATTAGCAAGAAAGTATGCAATAAGCATGTCTTATCCTACTCATTATAACTCGCATGCTGCAAGTTTGACAATTGCTTTGAAAGATGGTGTTAGTTACTCTGAAATATTTGAAGCCGGAATTCATGCTGCACGAAAAACAGAAAAAGAATTGATTTCAATCGGAAGAGGAACAATTGGTCCTTTAGTAAGTTATCGAATAGAAGCTGCAATATCGTTGTGTGAAAAGATTGAAAATTATAGTGAGTTACTTCAAACTATAGATGAGAAAATAGGCACAAACATGGAAACTTGGGAGAGTATTGCAGCTGTATATGGTATCATTGCATCAACGAAAGGAAGCTTATATAAAACATTAAAAGTTGCGATTAATGTAGGAGGAGATACAGACTCTATGGCAGCTTTAGCTGGGGCAATTATGGCTGCAAAAGAAGGATATCAAAATCTGCCAGAAGATTGGAAGAGCTTCGTATGTGAGCAAAATCCGGGGATTAATATAAAGAATATGATAGAAAATTATGCTAAACTAATAGGAGGATAATAAAATGAGAATAATGTTAGCGTGTGCATATGGTATGTCAACTAATATGCTAGTGGAAAGAATGAAAAAAGCTTCAGCAGATAAAGGCTATGAGATTTGGGCGGCAAGTAAGAATGATGTTAAAGAGCAACTAGGAAATTTTGATGTATTATTGCTTGGTCCACAAATTGCATTTGAGCTTGAAGAATTAACCCAACTTGTAGGCGGAGCTACACCGGTTGCATTAATAAAAGGTGCAGATTATGGTCTAATGAATGGTGAAAATGTAGTTAAGTTTGCAGAAGAACTTGTAAAAGAATATAATAAATAGTCCTTGAAAGCTATAGTTAGAGAAATAACTGTAGCTTTTTTAATTGATACATAAACACAAGTAAGTTGATAGTGCTTTCATTTTAACTAGAAATAAGTTAAGATTTATAAGGAAAGAATAGGGATTTAAAATGATAAGTAAACAAGAATATCGCATTGAGAAAGATTCATTAGGCTCAATCGAAGTAATAAAAGATGCATTATATGGTGCACAAACGACAAGAGCACTAAGTAATTTTAATATTACGGGAAGCTCGACACACCCAATCATGATCAAAGCACTAGGGATGCTTAAAAAAGCGAGCGCAATGGCAAATCATAAATGCGGAGTGTTGGATGAGGAGAGATTGGGATATATCGTACAAGCATGTGATGAAATTATCGATGGGAAGTTAAATCATTGGTTTATTACAGATGCTATACAGGGTGGTGCTGGAACAAGTGTTAATATGAATGCCAATGAAGTGATTGCAAATCGCGCAGGACAGTTAGCAGGTTATGAATTAGGAACTTATACTTATATTCATCCGAATGATCACATTAATTTTGGGCAAAGCACAAATGATGTATTTCCTACAGCAGGTAAATTGACATGCTTATTCTTAGTAGAAGAATTATTAGCAGAAGTAGATGCACTAACTGAAGCATTACTAGAAAAGGCACATGAATTAAATGATGTGATAAAACTTGGTAGAACACACCTTCAAGATGCTGTGCCGATTCGTATGGGACAAGAGTTTCATGCCTTTGCTACATCACTTATTCGTGATTCTAAACGTATTAAACAAGCATTTATTGTCTTAAGGGCAACCAATATGGGAGCGACTGCAGTAGGTACGGGTCTTAATGCAGATGAGCGTTATCGTCGTTTTTTAACACCAATTTTATGCGAAATCACAGGATTCGAACTTACAAGCACAAGAGATTTAATTGATGGTACACGTAATGTAGATCCATTTGTATGGGCAAGTTCATCTTTGAAAACATTATGTGTAAATTTATCAAAAATGGCAAATGATTTACGTTTAATGTCTTCTGGGCCAAAAACAGGATTTGGTGAAATCCAACTTCCTGCACGCCAGCCAGGGTCATCTATTATGCCAGGTAAAGTTAATCCAGTTATCCCTGAAGTTGTGAATCAAGTTTGTTTCCAAGTATTTGGAAATGATTTAACAATCTTAAAAGCAGCAGAAGCAGGACAAATGGAGTTAAATGTATTTGAACCAGTTTTGTTTTATAATCTTTTTCAAAGCATTGAAATCAGTGCCAGGGCATGTCATACACTAAGAGAAAACTGCATCATTGGAATTCGTGCTAATCGAGAGCATTGTGAAAATCTTGTAGACATTTCACTAGGTACAGCAACAGCACTAGCTCCACATATTGGATATAGTGAAGCTTCTAAGTTATCTAAACAAGCCTTACTTGAAAATCGTAAGTTAAAAGAACTTATTCTTGAAAATAGCTTACTAACTCAAGGAGAATTGGATGAAATTCTAGATATTAATGCGATGACAAAACCAGGTATTCCAGGTAGAAAAATACTAAATAAAAAAGCTAAAATGAAAAAGGAGAAGGAAAATGATGAAAAATAATAAAGGTTTTACTCTAGTTGAATTAATCATTGTTGTGGCGATTATTGCAGTTCTTGCAACTGTACTTGCACCATCATATCTTCAATATGTAGAGAGAAGCCGAGAATCTAATGATCTGCAATTAGCGACAAATATCATGGATTCTGCAGTGCTTGCTGCTGCTAATCCACAAAATGATGTACCAGCAAATCAGTTTTTTGTAGTATTTTGGTCAACTGACACACTTAGTGAAACAGCAGCATTTCATGATCATCTATGTGTATTATTTACTGCTCCTCCTGTAAGAGAATCGATTATCAGTGAACGAGGAGATGTTGCGGTAAGTAATCGTGATGCAATTGAAGCCTTTGCGAAAGATATGTTTACATCTCTTGGTATTGCCGAGAGTGATATAACTGAAGTAACATCAGCAGGAGAAGTATCAGGTTGGTGGGCTAAGTTACCAGAGGCGCAAAGTAATATTGCCCTTTCATCTAAGTTTTATTTCCACGTTAACACATCAACGGGTGAAATTGCACTCGCTGGTAACGGAGCAGCAGGAGTTGGAAGTGTTAATCTATGGCTAGACTTAGGAGTTAATGCGATTGCTGCACCATAATAAAGAGACGACATCATAAAAGATGTTGTTTTTTTTAAAAAATAATTTATTGTTTCAATAGAACAAGCATGGTAAAATGTTTTTATTTAAAGGGGTTGAGGTAATAATGAGTCAAGCGATTAAAATTGTGAGTTTCTTATCAGAAATTACTGATCGTCAATTATCTGCTAAAGAATTCTTTACAAATAGCTTACTTAGTTCAATTGAACGAAATTTTGGATTAAACAAAGCACGAATTTTTTATTATACTTTGGATAATCAGTTTTTATCTGTCAAAGGCGAAAATAGTTTAATCTTAAGCAATGAGAATGATGATTTAAAAAATGCAGTCGAGTGTAGTTCAATTCGTAAGTTAATTTACGATGATGCGGTACGTGATGGATTAACATATTTCGATATTGAACCAAGGCTATATGTTTCATCACAAGTAATTAAAGATAACTATGACCAATCCAGTTATGTAAAAATGCTTGAAAAAAATTATCAAGCACATTATACGGTAACAATGGCATTTGGAATGAATGCTTATATTGAAGTAATGTTTTGTAGAACGAAAGAAGAAGGGGATTTCACTCAAGAAGAGATTGAGTTTTTAGAAGATTTGTATGTCTTTATTGCGAATAGTTACAAAACTTACAAAAAGCATGAGCAAAGTAAAATTATATCTTCAATTCAAAGTCGTGTTATTGAGTTGGGGGAAAAGGCATTTATTGTAACAGATGATTTTTTACATATATTGAGCTACAATGACCAAGCATTAAGTTACTTAAAAGAAATATTAGGAGAAAGTATAGAGTCGCAAATGGAGTATGGGAAGAAGAATCACTGGCTTCATTTGATTTTAGGAACAGATTTTGATGAACATGATCATGCATTACCTAAAACACGGATGGTTAAGGATTATCAGTTTAAGATACAAATTCATGATCAGCACTACTCTAATAAAATTATTGATCGCTATTATTGGATTACAATTAATAGAAATGAAAATGAAAAACAAAATGATTATACAAAATTACCTGTGAAATTAACAAAAACAGAACAAAAGGTAGCTCAGTTGATGTATGAAGGATTAACATACAATGAAATTGCGGAAGAGTTAGTTGTGAGCTATCATACGATTAAAAAGCATGTACAAAATATTTATGCAAAATGTGAAGTAACACGAAGACATGAACTGTACCGCTTTCTAGATAAAAAAGAGGGATAAACATGAAAATAAAAGTAGTTTCAGATTACGTCTGTCCATTTTGTTACATACAAAAGGAAGTTATAAGACAACTTCAAGAAAAATATGACCTAGAAGTAGAAATGCTTCCATTTGAGTTAAGAAGGCCACCTATACCAAAAGTAGATCCAATGAATGATGAGATGAGATTAAAGAGGTTTCATGAAGTCATTTCACCAGAGGCAACACGATTAGGAGTAGAGATGAAACTTCCATGGATGAGTCCTCATCCTTACACGACAAATACTTTCTTGGGATATTTATTTGCATTACAATGTGGACAGGCAGAACAATATAATCAGCATGTCTATCATAGCTTTTATGTAGAAGAAAAAGATATCTCAGATATAACATGGATTGAATCTATACTGAAGTCTTTGAGTCTTGATTTAAATGAATTTCATAAGCAAATTCCAGATTTTCAAAAACAATTGGAAGAAAACTATAAGAACAAGGCCAAATTAAGTAATGAAGGAATACCTGCTATTCTAGTAAATGGAAAAACATTTAGTGGATATCACAATGTTGAACAACTAGAAAAGATATTACATGATGAATATATTGAACAAGCTCAAGGAATGACTTGTGGAATAAATGGATGCGAATAAATCGCATCTTTTTTTTTGTGAAATTTCTAATATATAAGTAATTTTTTTTTATATAAGTAATACTCCTTATGAAAAATATCAGTAGTTGTACTACTTATAGGAAAGCGCTTTAGTTGATAAAATGTAAGCGTTACCAAAGGGAGATGGAATTATGAATAATAGAAAGATACAGCTTATCATAGGTCCTATGTTGTTAGTTGTGGCTACATTTGCATTACAAGATGTATTGAGTTTGGGGGGAGCGCAAGCTGTAGGAACGTTGCTATGGATGATTTATTGGTGGATTAAGCGTCCAGTCAATATGGCTGTTACAGGGATGATACCTATTGTTGCCAATGCGTTCTTGAATATGGTTCCAATGACAAGTGTCATTTCAAAATATTCAAGTGAAAGTATCATATTAATCTTTGGATCGAGCTTACTCATTATGCCTTGGTCAAAGATCGGCCTAGATCGCCGTATTGCATTAAAGTGTTTATCTATCATTGGAACTTCAATGAAATCTCAAATTATTGTATGGCTTTGTATTAGTGCTTTACTTTCTTCCGTATTACCCAACACGATTGTTGCAGCCTTACTTGTACCTATTGCATGTGCAATGCTAGCAGCAGCAGGACATGGGGATATTCCTAAATCATCTCCTGCTGTACCGATTCTGTTTTGTATCACATGGGGAGTAGGAATTGGAGGAATGGGAACACCCATGGGCGGTGCGATGAATTTAGTTGCAATTAATTTGATTCAAGAATATACAGGGACAGAGGTTCTGTATATGGATTGGATTATTCGAGTCATTCCATTTATAATTTTGTCTTTACTAGTACTGTATCTATATATCAGTCGTATTCCAAATGAAGTGAAAGCATTAGAAGGTTCAAAAGAATTCTTTAGAACTAGTTATAAAGAGTTGGGTCCAATCAAATATGAAGAAAAATTATGTATGCTGACATTTGTGTTTGCCGTTGTTGGATCACTGCTTAGACCTATGTATGCAGATGCTCTTCCAGGATTAGTACCTGCTTATTTATTTCTTAGTGTAGGATGTCTGAATTTCTTAATTTGTGGAAAAGATGCTCAACCATTACTTACATTTGAAACAGCACAGAAAAAACTTATGTGGTCAATGATGATTTGCTTTGCAGGAGGATTTGCAGCGGGAGCACTAATTAATGAGTCAGGTGCAGCATCTAGCTTAGCTGACATTATAACTACAATGTCACTTGATGGTGGACTCACAACACTCATTGTGTTTGTCGTTGCGATTAAAGTCATATCTGAGGTCACAAGTTCAACGACGGGGGCAGCAGTAATCATTCCTATCTTAATAAGTTTCTGTCTAAATCTTGATATCAACGCCGTACCTTATATCATGGTGCTTGTGTACGGATTTAGTGGAATATTTGTATTACCTATTAGTTGGCAAGCGATTCCAGTTGGCTATGGATTGAACGCCAACAAGTTAATGAAATATGGAAGTATCGCCACCTTGATGAACATTGCCCTAGCAATTGCAGTAGGATATTTATTCATTCAATATTGGCCGTTATTTAGTTCAATTTAAAAAATAATAGAGGAGAAAAATCATGGAAAAACAATGTACAACAGTCGAAGAATTAGTAGCACGATCAAGAGCCGCACAAAAACAATTTGAATTTGCAACACAAGAACAAGCTGATGCAGCAACAAGAGCGGTGTTAAGAGTAGTTTATGACCACCAAGTTGAGTTAGGAACAATGGCATATGAGGAAACTCGTATGGGAGATTTAGAAGATAAAATTGCAAAGTGTAAAAATAAATCATCTCAAATTTGGCATAGTTTAAAAAATAAAAAGTCAGTAGGAATCATTAACGAGAATGAAGAACTACAAATTATTGAAGTGGCAAAACCAATGGGGGTCGTTGCAAGTATTGTTCCATCGACGAACCCAGTTGTAACACCCATGTCTAATGCAGCATTTTCACTAAAAACACGGAACTCGGTAATTTTCGCACCACATCCAAGGGCAGTAAATCTTACAAAACACCTTGTATCATTATTTCGTATAGAACTAAAAAAATTAGGCTTTCCAGAGGATTTAGTATTGTGCTTGGAAGGTGTATCCATCGAAGCTACAAATGAATTGATGGCTAGTTGTGATGTAACTGTAGCAACAGGAGGTATGGGGATGGTGAAGTCAGCATACTCCAGTGGAAAACCAGCTTATGGAGTAGGTGCAGGGAATGTGCAGTGTATCGTTGATACAGATGCAAATTTAGAAGATGCAGCATCTAAAATCTTGCATGGCCGACGCTTTGATAATGGACTCATTTGCTTGGGAGAACAAACTGTATTTGTACAAGAAGACCAATTTGATGACTTCATCAAAGCATTTGAAAAAGTAGGTGGATACTATCTAACACAAGAAACTGAAGTAAATAAGTTAAGAGAAGGAATCTTCCCAAATGAAGGGCCAATCTCAAGAGACGCAGTGGGAATGCCAGCAACGAAGATTGCCGAAATTTGTGGAATTGAAGTTCCCTCGACAACACGAGTAATTGGGGCAAGCGCAAAAGGAATTGGTCATGCCGATGTATTATGTCGAGAAAAAATGTGTCCAGTTATCAATATTATGTCTTATAAGACATTTGAAGATGGTGTGGAGCAGATGGTGGCAAATCTTGAAGCTGAAGGAAAAGGACATAGTGTATCTGTTCATTCTAATACAAAAAAACATGTTGAATATGTTGCAATAAAATGTTCTGTTTCTCGTTGTATTGTAAATCAACCCGCAGGAACTACAGGTGGGGGATCACCTACAAATGGTTTTACACCAACGACTACACTTGGTTGTGGATCATGGGGAAACAATAGTTTCTCAGGAAATTTAAACTTTGACCACTTAATGAACATTACACGTATTGGATATCCACGCGCAACATCATATCTTCCATCGCCGGAATTGGCTTGGATCGACTAGTAAGAAGAGGAGAATAAAATGGATTATTTAGAATTAGAAGGAAAAAAACAATTGGAACGATTTGGAATTCCAATTAATGAAAGTATCATTTTGACAGGGCATGAAATCCCTAAGGATGTTCCAATCCCATGTGTGTTAAAGGGGCAAATATTATCAGGAAAACGTGGAAAGCATGGGGCTGTCCGTGTTGTGAAAAATAGAGAAGATTTACTTGAGACAAAGAAAATAATTGAAGGTATTTCAATCAATGGCTTAGCAATGGAAGGTGTAATTGCCTGCGGGTTCTTACCAATCAAAGAAGAGTATTACTTAGGAATGACTCTTGATGTGAAAAATCGAGCAATGCTACTTCTATTTACACCTTATGGTGGTATGGATATCGAAGAGCTAGTTGAAGAATCGCCAGAAAAACTACTTCGTTTAGATGTTACTTCAGGGTTTGATGCTGAGGTATTCACTAAGGCTTGCGATATGTTTGAGTTGCCAAAAAATCGTTTAGATCAAGTAGTCGATATTGCTGCAAAATTAGTTCATGCTGGATTTGAACTAGATGCAACAACAATTGAGATTAACCCACTGGCGCTGTTGGAAGATGAAACGCTATTAGCGATTGATGCTAAGCTGTCTATCGATGATAATGCAATGTATCGCCAAGGGGATTACACCCTGTTTCCAAGAACGGCACAAGAGTATTCACCTCAGGAATTAGAGGCAATGAAGTATGACTTAACTTATGTCGAAATTGACCCTGAAGGGGATATTGGGACAATGGCTGGTGGAGCAGGAATAGGTATGGCTACAATGGATACCATTACTCACTATGGTGGCAGAACGAACAACTTCCTTGATCTTGGTGGTGGAGTAACTGCAGAAAAAACATATCAAGCGATGAAAATTCTACTAAATAATAAAAAGACAAATTATATTCTTGTGAATATTTTTGGAGGAATCAATAATTGTGCTGATATGGCAGAAGGAATTGCCCGGGCATATAAAGAATGCAATATTCAAAAACCTGTAGTAGTAAAAAGTCGCGGATTTAATCAAGAAGAAGGATGGCGTGTTTTTGAAGAACTAGGTTTTTTACAGACAAAGTTTGGGACAACAGATGAAGCTGTAAAGCAACTCATCAATGCAAAAGGAGTGAAATAAAATGAGTATTTTAATTAATGAGGATACAAATCTATTGATCATTGGAATTACGGGGAAACAGGGAAGAATCCATACGAAAAGAACACTAGAAGCTAAGGCAAATCTTCTTGCAGGGGTAACTCCTGGAAAAGCGGGAGAAGATGTAGAAGGTGTTCCAGTATTCAACACAGTGAAAGATGCACTGCAAGTGTACCCGCAAATCGATGCTGCATTGTTGCTTACACCAAAACAATTCGTGAAACAAGCAGCAATTGATGCACTAAATGATGGAATTAAACTCTTAGTAGTCATTACAGAATTTGTACCTGTAATGGATACACTTGAGATTGTGACACTAGCTAAAAAATTAGGAGCTCGTGTAGTAGGTCCAAACACAATTGGAGTGATATCTCCTGGTAAATCAAAAGTTGGAATCATGCCAGATTACATTTATGGTAAAGGACATATTGGGATCATCTCTCGCTCAGGTACACTAACTCATGAGACAGCATCAAATTTGACTTTTAAAGGCTATGGTTTATCTACATGTGTAGGGATTGGTGGTGATCCGGTAGTTGGAATGAATCATGCTGATGTGATTGAACTATTTGCGAATGATAATGAGACTGATGCAATTGTACTGATTGGTGAAATTGGTGGTACAAGCGAAGAAATGGCTGCTGAAAAAATAAAAGAATTGGCAATCAAAAAACCAATTTGTGCCTATATTGCTGGTATGAATGCTCCAGCAGGTAAGAAAATGGGGCATGCAGGTGCAATTGTGAGTGGAGACATGGGAACTGTAGAATCAAAAGTAAAGGCGTTGGAATCAGCAGGAGTAACAATTTGTTATACACTTGGAAGCATTGTCGACTTCATGAATGAACACAATCATGCCAGTGGTGGAAGATTACGCTCACTAGAACCGCAAATTGATAACTAAAAAATAAAGCCTTCGGGTTTTGTTTTTTAAGAAACTTGTGAAAAATATATCAAATATAAGTAATGTTCCCTATATGAAATAACCAGTTCGGTTGATTTAATCAACATTTATGTTTGTTATAATTTACACAAGTAAAAAAATATTTATTTCACAAGGTAAAGAGGTAACGTATGGACAACAAAGGCGTAGTATTTTCAATTCAGCGATTTACAATACATGATGGCCCAGGATTAAGAACAGAGCTTTTTCTAAAGGGGTGCCCACTACGCTGTAAATGGTGTGGAAACCCAGAGAGTTTCTCGATGACGCCTCAAATTGGAGTATATAAAAGTAAGTGTATTTCCTTAAAAAAATGTGGTGCTTGCGTAGAGGCTTGTCCACAAGGGGCACTAAATTTCTATCGCGGAAAATTAGTGTCTATCGACAAAACAAAATGCATAAATTGTCAATCTTGTTATAATGCCTGTCCATCTGACGCCATTAAGCGTTGGGGAGAATTTATGAGTGTTGAAGAATGTATGAAAGTCATACGTAAAGATAAAGGATATTATGAACGCTCTGGTGGTGGGGTAAGTGTTTCCGGCGGAGAAGCAGCATTACAAGCGGATTTTGTCGCTGAATTATTTAAGCAGTGCAAAGAAGAAGGAATTCACACGTGCTTTGAGAGTGCATTTTGCACAGATTGGAATCAAATTAAAAAAGTAATCCCTTATACTGATTTATTTATTACTGATATTAAACATATGAATTGTGATATCCACAGCGAAAATACAGGTGTAGGAAACCAAAAAATATTAGCGAATATCAAAGCTTTATGTGATCTAGATAAAGAATTGATACTTCGTATTCCCATCATCCCTAATGTCAACAATGACATGAAAAATATAGAGGCAACAGCAGACTTCATCGTGAATGAACTCCAAGGAAGAGTTAGAACTTTGCAATTATTAAGCTTTATGCGATTAGGTGTAGAAAAATACCAAGCACTTAATATGGAATACTTAATGGAGAACGTGAAGGTAAATCGTAAATCATTTCAAAAAGAAATTGAAATGATTGCAAAGTACTTTAGAAGTCGTGGTATTCATTGTCTAGTAGGGACAAAAGAAAAACAGTAAAGATAGAACTAATTTCTAAAAAGAAAAGATATAAGTTCAAATGGAGGAGAAAAAAATGAGTGAAAAGCATACAAATGCACAAGGAACACAGCCTTTTGATCAAACTTACAGCTTAGGTTATCAAGTTAACCATGAAGATTGGTCACCGTTTCCACGAGTAAACAAACTAAGAAAAGCTTTCTTAGGACGTTCATACGATGTGGATGTAGAAAGATTAAGATTAGTAACACAGGCTTATCAAGCACATGAAAACGACCCAAAACTACTACAAGTAGCTTATGCGTTTGAAAATATTTTGTTGAACACAACATTGTATATCTATGAAGAGGATTTAATTCTTGGTGAAATTGCAGCACCTGCAAAAGCATCTCCAATTTATCCTGAATTCTCTGCAAATTGGATTATTGATGAAATATTAAATCATCCATTTGAGGAACGTTCAAATGACCAGTTTTATATTCGTAATGATGAAGAAAGAGCTGAAATTGTTGAATTATGCCGCTACTGGCAAGGAAAAACAATTGAGGATCGTGTCAATGCAAGACTTGAATATGATCAAACTAAAGGTTCTCAATTAGGAGAGAAAATTTTCCAAACAAATGTATATCACTATGCTGGTGCAGGGCACTTAGTAGTAGATTATGCAAAACTAATGAAAATTGGTTATGACGGTTTAATTGAAGAAGCGACACAGGCAAATGATAAATTAGATAAACGCGATCCGGAGTATGCTTCAAAAAGAGATTTTTATAAGGCAATGATCATTACGTTAGAAGCGACAAAAAAATATATTTTACGTTATGGTAAATTAGCTCAAGATATGGCTGCTGAAGAAAATGATGCACAAAGAAAAAGTGAACTAGTTGCAATGGCTACAAACTGTGAGCAAATTGCTGGTGGAGTTCCTCAAACTTTCTGGCAAGCACTTCAATTATTTAACTTTGCGACAACATTAATTCAAATCGAAGGTAATGGTCACTCAATTTCATATGGTCGCTTTGACCAATGGCTATATCCATACTACGAAAAAGACATCAAAGCAGGGACAATTACAAAAGAATTTGTATTGGAACTTCTTGAAGTTGAGTTTGTCAAAATGAACAATCCGACAAAACTTAAAGATAAAGGAACAGTAATCGTGCGTAATGGACGTGGATTTGGTGGAGAGTCACTTACAATCGGGGGAATGGACAAAGATGGAAATGACCTTACTAACGACTTAACAATGTTAGTGTTAGAAGGGTCTGCTCATACACGTATGATGAACCCATGGGTATGTGTACGTATGCATGAGAACACACCATATGAGTTAAAAGTGAAAACAGTAGAATGTATCCGCGCTGGTTATGGACATCCAAAAATCTTCAATGATGCCCCAACAATTAAAGCGATGCAAAGAAAAGGCATGACACTGGAAGAAGCAAGAGACTATGCAGTAGTTGGTTGTGTAGAACCTAGTTTACCAGGTAAAGAATATGGATGGCATGATGCTGCCTATGTAAATACTGCGAAAATGATGGAAATGGTTGTGAATGGTGGACGTACATTAGATAAACCAGATGTGCAACTAGGACCAGATACAGGAAGCTTACTGACATATCAAAACTTCGATGAAGTACTTGAGAGTGTAGAAGCTCAATTTAAATATTGGACAGATCAAATGTGCAGTAGCTTGAACATTATTGATAGAGCACACCAAGAGTTAAAACCACTTCCTTATTTATCATCACTGTTTGAAGGATGTATTGAAAAAGGAGTAGACATCACTGCAGGTGGAACTAAATATAACGGTATTGGTCCACAAGCTTCAGGTATGGCTACATGTGCTGATTCACTTGCAACAATCAAACAATTAATGTTTGATGAGAAAAAATATACAGGTCAAGAATTATTACAGGCAATTACTGATAACTGGGTAGGACATGAAAAACTATACGCTTTAGTTAACAGTTCAAAAGTACACCACTATGGAAATGATGATGATTATGCGGATGATTTATTCAAATTTATGTTTGAATGTTACTGCCGTAACATTGAAGGACGTGTTACAACACGTGGTGGAACATTCTCTCCAGGAGTTTATTCAGTAAATGCAAACGTTGGAATGGGACTTTTCACAAATGCATCATTAGATGGACGTACTAAAGCAGAAGCAATTTCAGATAACTTATCACCAGTACATACTGATGGAGGTTCTCATGATGTTTGCGGACCTACTGCGATTGCAAATTCAGTGTCAAAAGTAGATCACTCACTTGCAACAAATGGAACGCTATTGAACTTACGCTTCCCTCAAGAAGCAGTTGCTGGGGTAGAGGGTAGAGATAATCTAATCAGCTTTATTGATGAGTATTTATCAAAACATCCGATGCATGTACAGTTCAATATCATGGACTCTGCAACGATGCGTGCAGCACAAAAAAATCCAGAGAACTACAAAGATATGCTTGTACGCGTGGCAGGATATAGTGCCTACTTTGTAGAGCTTGGGAAACCACTTCAAAAAGACTTAATTCAACGTACAGAACTACAATTCTAGAAAATACAGAAAAGGGGATAAAATTATGGATTTCGTATTTCACATGAACTATTTATTTTTAGCAATTTATCAATTATTCGCATTCTTCATTCAAGGTGTTACAGGATTTGGTTGCACAGTATTATCTGCACCATTTCACTCAGATGTATTAGGACCTGCAGTAGGTACAGCATTTGCAACATTATTATGTGCACCAACATTACTTTACTTAGGTATTAAAGAAATTAAAAACGTAGCTTGGAAAGACTTAGGAAAAATCGTATTACTATGTGCACCAGGGGTTGTTGTAGGAAATATCCTTCTTAAAGAAGTAGATCCTAACCTTGCAAAAGTAGCAATTGGTGGAGTAGTTACATTCATCGCATTAATGAATATCTACAAAACAATTATTGCACCACTTGTGTTAAAGAAAAAATATGATGAAGATGCACCAGATACAATGGCAAAAAAAGCAGTTCGCTATGCTGCATTGATCGTTGGTGGAGTAGTTCATGGAGCATTCACTATTGGTGGACCATTAATTACAGTTTATACATTATCAGCAGTAAAAGATAAAGAAAAATTCCGTAACACAATGACTTGGGTATGGGTTGTATTAAATACTTATAACAGCTTCTCTCATTATACTTCAGGATATTTCACAAATGAAATGTGGAGTGCGTTCATTATTTCGTTACCATTTGCATTAGTTGGACTATTCATCGGTATGAAATGTTTATCAAAAATCGACAAAATCACATTCTTACGAGTTGTATATGTCGTGTTATTAATTGTAGGTGGAAATATGTTCTATTCAAGCTTACAAGCAATTGGAGTACTGTAGTAAATTAGAAAATTGGAGAATTAGAATGAATAACTTTAACTTTAAAATTCCTCAAAACATTGAATTTGGGGTAGGTAGTTTAAATAAATTACCAGAAATCGCGAAGAGCTTAAATGCTCAACACGTTTTCTTAATCTCGGATCGTGGATTAGAGAAAATTGGAGTAGTAAAAAAAGTACAAGATATCTTCACACAAGGAGGGGTAACATTCACTACTTATTTGGATGTTATTCCAAATCCTTCAATTGAAGTTGTGAATGAAGCTGCAACACTATACAAAGAATGTAAAGCTTCTTGTATTGTTGCACTTGGTGGTGGAAGCCCAATGGATGTGGCAAAAGCTGTAGGTGTACTTGCAACACATGGTGGAGATATTCGTGAATACGAAGGTCCAAATAAAGTACCAGGTCCAATTTCACCAATTATCGCAATTCCTACAACAGCAGGTACAGGGAGTGAAGTAACTGCTTCAGCTGTAATTACAGATGAAGAAAGAAACTACAAACTTTCAGTAATCAGCTTTGAGTTACTTCCAAAAGTGGCAGTACTTGACCCAGAACTAATTATGAGTGCTCCAGGATTTATTGCAGCAGCGTGTGGTGCAGATGCATTAATTCACGCAATTGAAGCATATGTTTCTAAACAAGCTTCACCATTTACAGATGCTATGACTGAAAAAGCGATGGAACTTATTGGTGGAAACTTACGTCGCTTCGTAGCTAATCGTCAAGATGTTGAAGCAGCTAGTGCAATGATGGCAGGAAGCACATTTGCAGGAATTGCCTTTGCATGGGGAAGACTTGGTAATGTACATGCAATGAGTCATCCAGTAAGTGCCTTCTTCCATGTAGCACATGGAACAGCTAATGCAGTATTATTACCAACAGTACTAGAATTCAATGCGCTTGCCGATAATGGTCGTTATGAGAAAATCTACAACTACATTAAAGAAGGTAACCAACCAGTAGTTGACTTTAAACCTCAAATGTTAGTAGATGAAGTAAGACGTTTAAATGCAGCAATTGGAATTCCGGCATCTTTATCAGAGGTTGGAGTTAAAGCTGAAGCAATAGAAGATATGGCAGCAGATGCAATGAAGAGTGGAAATGTATTAGTAAATCCACGCCAAACAACATTAAAAGATATTATTGACTTGTATAAAAAAGCAATGTAATGACTATCCCTAGGTGGTTTAATCACTTAGGGATAATCTAAAATATTGTTTGTGAAAAAAGTAATTTGAATTAGGGGATAAGATGATGACAGCAAATAAAAAGATATTTCATGTAGTAATGGGACCAATTATATTAGTAATAACAACAATGGGATTATCTAATTTACTTGGGACGCCTGGAGCACAGGCAACAGGAACTCTTTTATGGATGATTTATTGGTGGGTAACCTGTCCAGTTCATATCACAGTCACAGGACTTGTACCTATTGCAGTAAACGCTATTTTAAACATAGTACCAATGAGCATGTTGACATCACAATACGCATCAGATAGTATTATTCTTATCTTTGGATCAGGACTTTTGTGTTTGCCTTGGGCAATGATTGGGCTTGATAAGCGGTTGGCATTAAAAGTGCTATCCATAGTAGGGCCTTCTATGAAGTCTCAGATTACAGTGTGGCTTTTTGCAAGTATTCTTCTTTCAATGGCGATGCCAAATGTAGCTGTATGCGCCTTGTTGACTCCAATTGCAGTATCAATGTTGGCAGCTGCTGGGCAAACTGATGTAAAGAAAAGTATTGCAGCAGTCCCTATTTTATTGGCAATTGGTTGGGGAGCAGGAATTGGAGGTGCAGGTACACCGCTTGGTGGAGCAATGAACCTTGCCGCTATTTCCTATATTGAACAGTTCACAGGTGAAGAATTTATGTACATCAACTGGATTGTCCGTCTATTGCCATACTTTATTTGTGCGACACTACTACTTTGGGTAGGAATGTTATGCATGCCTTTAAAAGTAAAACGCTTAGAAGGAACTCATGAATATTTTGCGAGTGAATATGCAAAACTCGGTAAAATCACAAAAGAAGAAATAATATGTGCAGTATTATTTATCCTTGCAAGTATTGGTGCCTTTACACGACCACTTTATGCCTCTTTGCTTCCAGGTTTATCACCAGCCTATATTTTCCTCATTCTAGGTAGTCTCTCTTTCTTTATCTCAACTAAAAGTAAAGGGGTACTATTGACTTGGGAGCGTGCTGAAAAAGGTACAATGTGGGGCATGATGGTTTTGTTTGGTGGAGGGCTTGCACTAGGGCAATTGATTAATGGATCAGGAGCCAGTGCAAAGATTGCGGAACACATGTGCAGTTTATCGCTAGATGGTGGATTACTTACAATCATCGTATTTGTAGTGATTGGGCGTATCATCTCTGAACTTACAAATTCAACAACGAGTGCTGCGATTATTATTCCAATTGTATTGACGACAACACAAACGTTAGGGTTAAATCCAATCCCATATTGGTTCATTACGGTAATGGGATTTAATGCAGAATTTATACTTCCAATTAGTGTTCGTGCAATTCCTGTAGCCTATGGTTTAGATCCCAATAAAATGTTTAAAGGGGGAATTGTCATGAGTACACTAAATCTTATTTTAGTTATTATTATGGGATATCTAATGCTTCAATATTGGCCAACGTTTAGTTCGCCACTTTATTAAAAAAATACTCTTGCTAAATTATTTTAGTAAGAGTATTTTTATTTCATATATATTTTTTTATTCAGCTAATCCATCGATGTATTTAGCAACACCTTCTCCAGCCATTTTACCCCAGATTGAGCTACCTGTATTACCTACACCACCGATAGTAGTACGACCAAAGGCATTTGCCATCCCTACCATTTCTCCAGTGATGAATAATCCTTCAATTGGTTCACGGTTTGCATCTAATGCTTGACCATCTGTATTTACATCAACACCACCTGCACAAATCATGATATATGGATTAGTTCTAATTAAGTAAATATCACCTTCAAGCTTAGTGAATGTATCTCTTCCTAAGTCAACCATTTCTCCAGTATTTGATTTAACTGTAGTGATGTTTTCACGGCCGAAGTCAGCATCTACACCGGCATCCACATAACCGTTATATTTTGTAATTGTTTCAGCGAATGCAGTAGCATCGATTCCAGCTTTTTCAGCAGCTTCTTCTGCTGTAGCTCCTTGGAAAACTGCTTCACCTTCTGCTAATAAAGTTTCAAATGTAGTCCATTCGCTATCTCTACTTAATAAACTTGCTTCTCTAGCTTTCATTGCATCAATTTGAGATTGTGATACTGCGATATATACATAGTTATCTTCTTGTTTTTTCCACTCACTCGTAATAGCATCGTAAGTTGAACCATCACCAGGCCCAAACTCATCAATAAATCGTTCTCCATCTGAGTTAACGAAAATAATATCTCCGAATTCTTTAACACGGATTGCATAAGTTTGTGCCAATCCAGTAGCTTCTGTTTTAATACCAGCAGCATAAGTAGTGATGAAATCCATGTTTTTTAATTCAGCACCAGCTTCTTCCGCCCATAAATAACCATCACCAGTTTGAAATGCTGGTGTACTTGAAGTATAGTTTTCAAGTCCAGCTCTTGTGATTAATTCAGGATTAAATCCATAACCACCAGTAGCTAAGACTGTAGCAGGTGCTTTATATTCTGCTTGTTGACCATCTAATGTATAGACAACACCACTAACTGCACCATCTTCAATGATAATGTCATCAACATTGCTGTTCATAACGATTTGTAGTTGTCCTGATTCTAAATAAGGTTGTAATGCTTCAATCATAACATCTGTATAAGATTGACGATCTCCACCAGATAAAACACGCATAACATCATGTGGTTCATATAAAGTCGGATTTCCGATAACCCCTTCGCTAAATCCGGCACCTAAATCTTCCATCCAGTTTGTCACTTCTGCCATTTGTTCACCGAAATATGTTGTTAATTCTTCATTTACCCAATAATCTGTGTCACCAGTACGATTTTGATAGCTTTCATTTAAACGCTCAATATCCGCTTTAAATGCATCGACACTATCATTTGTGATCCCTTGTGCAATTTGGATATCAGAACCTGTAGTAATCCAAGTTCCTCCACCGAAAGTTCCGCCAAGTTTACCTTGTTTTTCAAATAATACTACTGTTTTTCCTGCTTCTAATGCATAATATGCAGCTGTCATTCCAGAGTTTCCTCCACCGACAACAATGATTTGTTTTCCATCTTCTACTACTACTGTTTCAACATTACCAGTTGCTACATCGACTGCATTTAAAATAGCTGCTTTGATTGCATCAGAAGAAACAGTAGCTCCTGAAATGGCTTCAGCTTCAATTCCATTCTCTACAATTAATGCAGGAAGTTGTTCTACTCCTTCAGAACGTGATTCACTGTGTTCTACTACAACTACATCAGAGATTTCTCCTCCTGTAAATGTAACATCGACAACGATATCTCCTTCAAATCCTGCACCAACACCTTGGTAAGTTCCATCTTCAATGGCGTAAGTACCTTGTGGTTGCGTTGTTTCTTCTGTAGGTGTACAGCCAGATAACATCCCTGTTGCAAGCAACAATACTGCTAAAACTTTAAATAATTTTTTCATTTCTTAATCCTCCCGAAGTAATAATAACATAGGAAGAAAGATTATAAAATAATTTTTTCACAATATAAGATAAAAAAAGATTCATTCTTATAAAAGAAAAATGAATCTTAAATCAGATTAGTCAAGTTTGATGCCACGGTTTTTTAGGAAATCAACACCATCCCCATAATTTTCAAAAACATAGTCAATATCTTTGTCTCCGCGTCCAGAAAGATTAACGAGGATTGTACCCGTACGGTGTTTTTTTGCATATTTGATGGCGTGGGCAACGGCATGAGCACTTTCAATAGCTGGAATAATTCCTTCCAATCTTGAAAGAAGAAAGAATGCTTCAATTGCCTCATCGTCACTAATTGTGTCGTATTGAACACGACCACATTCATGTAAGTAAGCATGTTCTGGCCCTACTGAAGGGTAATCCAATCCGCTCGCAACGGAGTGCACTGGGTCGGGTTGACCGAGTTGTTCATTTTGTAGAAGTAAACTTTCAAAGCCATGAAGTATACCTTTTGTCCCATGCGTGATTGAGGCGGCGTGTTCCCCTAAGCCATGACCTTTTCCAAGTGGTTCAATTCCATAAATATCGACAGGTTGATTTAAAAATGCGCTGAACATACCGATGGCATTTGAACCCCCACCAACACATGCACTTACTGCATCAGGAAGAAAACCAGTCATTTCTTTGAATTGGTCAATTGCTTCAAAACCAATAACGGATTGAAAGTCACGCACCATCATAGGGAAAGGATGCGGTCCTACGACAGAACCAATGCAATAAATGGCATCATTGTATTCTTTTAGATAGGCTTCAAAGGCAGAATCTACAGCTTCTTTTAGTGTTTTTAAACCATGAGATACAGGAATCACTCTCGCTCCTAACATGCGCATACGAACGACATTAGGGTGTTGTTTCGCCATATCAACTTCTCCCATGTAGATATCACACTTCATACCAAAGTAAGCAGCAGCTGTAGCTAGAGCTACACCGTGTTGACCAGCTCCTGTTTCGGCAATGATTTTTTTCTTACCCATAAATTTTGCAAGTAATCCCTCACCCATGCAGTGATTAATTTTATGTGCACCAGTGTGATTTAAGTCTTCTCTTTTGAGGTAAATTTGGCAGCCTCCTGCAAACTTAGATAATGCCTTACAATGATATACTGGGGTAGGTCTTCCTTGAAATTCTTTTCGAATTCGTCGTAGTTCACTGATAAAATCAGAACTATTGCAGATGTCATGATAAGCATAGGTAATGTCTTCAAATGCTGGTTTTAGTTGAGGTGGTAAATGGGCACCACCATATTCTCCAAAGTGGCCATCTGATGTGGGAAATTCTTTAAAATATTTGTCGAAGTCTCTGTATGTTTTTTTCATTTTCTATTCCTCCAAATGTAGTTTAAGATAAAAAAACGCCTTTGCCCCTAAGGACAAAGACGTTAACCTTTGTTGTGCCACCTAATGTAGTTCATTTAAACGTACTATCATACGTCTCCACTGGTAACGGGAGGATACCCGTCGAAGAATACTTGCCTAAGCTTTCCCTTCGCCCTCACAAGGCCATTCATATACAATACTTTACGATTTCCCACCAAACAACCGCTCTCTTTAAAAGTTCAAGTATACTACTTCTCTTGATCAAAGGTTTTATCTATGTTTAATATTAACGTAATCAAAAAAAAGTGTCAATATAAATACAATTAAACTTAAAAAATGAAATAAATGATACAAAATCGATACTATTTGTGTAATGAACACTCAAGTAATGCATGTAATTCAACTAAATTGAGCGAACTGAGTTTAACTTGAGGCCAATTTAACTTATCACTTTGTTGAGCTGGGGTATCACTAACCATTGCAATATGCCCAATGTTTGCTTCAATACAAGCACGATAGCCACTTATAGAATCTTCAACTACTAGTATTTCCGAAGAAGGAATCTGCAGACGATCAATGATTTGAAGCAACATCGTTGTCTTTGTTTCGTGGGTTCCATCGTCATAGACAATATGTTGTAGGTCAAACCAGTTTGATAAATTAAAAAATGCATAAAAGAAATCAATATTTTCTTTGATTGAAGCACTTGCTATAGTAAAGGGAATATCATGTTTTTGTAGAAGTTCAAATGTTTCGATGGCCCCCACGACAAGTTTGGCAACATCTTGGTCTTGAGCGACAAGTTCTCGATAAATAGCTTCTTTTCTTTGTGATATTTTATGAATTTCTTGTGAGTCGAATGTATTCCCAATAAGATTTTGAATTGTGTTGGCATTATGTGCCCCAAGGACACGCTCATTAATCATGCCTTCAACATAATTGTCTTTTAATAACTCTTTGGCAAGCTTTGTCCAAGCTAAAATATGGTAATGGGAATCTTTAAAAAGTGTACCGTTAAAATCAAATATGACAGCTTTAGGTTTCATATGTAGTCTCTCTTTCATAGGTAATCGTATCAAAATGAGAAGAGAGAATCAATGCCCTTATAAAAATGAGTAGACTTGGCTTACGATGAAGCAAACACCAAAAGCGATTAGAGTCGGAAGAATAAAGGCAATAAGAGTCCATTTGATACTACCAGTTTCTTTTTTTATAGTTAGACAAGTAGTTGAGCAGGGCCAATGAAGTAAAGAGAATAAAATCATATTTAGTGCAGTAAGTGATGTCCAATCGTGGGTTAGAAGTAAGTTTTTTATATCTGAAAGTGAATCAAAGTTAATTAGAACCCCTTGATTCATGTAAATCATAATCATGATGGGAACCACAATTTCATTTGCAGGAAAACCTAGTATAAATGCCAGTAGAATCACGCCATCAAGTCCAATGAACTGACCAAGTGGATTTAAAAACTGGGCCAAGTGTTGAATGAGGGAGATGTCAGCAATATTGACGTTTGCGAGTATCCAAATGATTAAACCTGCAGGAAAGGCAACGATGATTGCACGCCCCAACACAAACAATGTACGATCATAGATAGAACGTGAGATTACACTAAGGACCTGTGGTTTTCGATAAGGCGGGAGTTCAAGCGTAATTGAGGATGGCTCTCCTTTAAGATAAGTTTTAGATAGGAGATAAGAAACTACAAATGTGGTGAAGATACCAAACAAAACTATACAACTAAGCAAGAGCGTAGCTTGCAGTGAGGTAGTGAATAGAACATGTTCACCAACTAGAAACAAACTTATCAACATGATAATGGTGGGAAAGCGACCATTACAAGGAACAAAGTTATTAGTTAACATTGCAATATAGCGCTCGCGTGGAGAATCGATTATTCGAGCACCAATGACACCTACTGCATTACAACCAAAGCCCATACACATGGTTAAGGCTTGTTTACCACAAGCATGACATTTTTTTAATGTTGAATCTAAGTTAAACGCAATTCGAGGTAAGTAACCCAAATCCTCAAGCAGTGTAAACAATGGAAAAAAGATGGCCATTGGGGGCAACATGACACTTACGACCCATGCTAATACACGAAAACCTCCTAAGATAAAAAGACCACTAAACCACTCAGGAAGTTTTAACATGTCTGCCGCATGCAGCAAATGTTGTTCCCAATCAGAAAACATCTCGAAAAGAAGGCTTGATGGCACATTGGCACCAATAATCGTGATATAGAATACAATGCTTAAAAGAAATATCATGATGAGATAACCAAAAAAGCGATGTGTTAGAAGACGATCAATCTGCAAGTCTTTTTTCATGTATTGAGGATTATGGAAGGTAGTGACTTTATCACAAATTTGATTGGCAAGTTGATTAAGTATCTTGGCAAAGTAACTCTGAAGGTAGTGGGCATCATAACACAAGTCATCTTTGATAGTTTGTATTGAGGTAAAGTGTTTTAAATTGAGCTGTAGAGAGTCTAAGTCATGACATAAAAGTTGAATAGCTAAGGCACGAGAAAAAGGCACAGTATTTTCTTGAATGAGAACTTGTTGAATGGAATCAATAGCTACTTCAATTACTTCATCATATTCCCAAGTCCTGGAACTCTTATACAGATTTTCAAGTAATTTTGGTATAGCATTTAGACTGTGCTTCTGTTTTGCCACAGTTGCGATAACTGGAATACCTAATTCTTTTTCTAAAAGTGAGATGTCAATTTCAATGTTTTTTTTCTTGGCTTCATCCATTAAATTCACGCAAAGTATCATCGGTTTAGCACACTCTAATATTTGCAATACTAAGAAGAGATTTCGTTTTAAGCAAGTGGCATCACATACAATGATTGTTGCATCATAACTTTCATATAAAACATAATCACGTGTGATTTTTTCTTCAAAAGATCTCGCATTTAAAGAATAGGTGCCAGGTAAATCGATGAGTTGAAGTGGAATATGCTCATTATAGAAAATTCCATTGGTGTGAGTTATGGTTTTTCCACTCCAATTTCCGGTGTGTTGTTTAAGGCCTGTAAGGGTATTAAAAATTGTGCTTTTTCCTACATTAGGATTTCCAATCAAGGCAACATTCTTCATAGTGACCCCTCTAGCTTAACCATTACGCCATCACAATCTTCATTGCGTATAGCGATTATGGCTCCTTTGATGTTGTAGGCAAGAGGATTTTTAGTGGGGCTTGCCAATACACACTGAACAAGCTCTCCCTCTATCAAACCAATATCCATTAGACGTTGCTTAAGATGTACTGAAATATTTAAAATATGAATACGTCCTACTTGGTTTATTTTAAGTTGATTCATTTTAATTAGATCATTCATCATATGTGACCTCCTACATAAATGCCTATATGAATTAGTGTATGGTGAAGTCGAAAAGTGGAATAAGAAACATGCCCAAAATCATGATGAGTCTAACTAAGAATAGTGAAGAAGGCGTAATCAAGTGAATTAGAAATTTGCTTTTTCTTATTAAAAGGCAATTTTTATGAGTTTTATAGCAATTTAATAATGATGATTTTCTTTCATATCGAATAAAATTTGGTTATAAAGTGAGGAAAACATATGAGTAAAGAAATTCTATTCAGAGCATTAAAAGGAGAAGAAAACACGAGGGCAGCATGGGTACCTTTTGCTGGAGTACACGCGGGTAAATTAAAAGGATACGATGCAATTGAAGTCCTTACAGATAAAAATAAATTAGTAGAAAGTATTTTAGAAGTAAATAAAATTTATGAACCAGATGGGCTACCTGTCATCTTTGATCTACAAGTAGAAGCAGAAATATTAGGCTGTGATCTTGTATGGGTAAAAGATTCACCACCAATGGTAAAAACACATCCATTATCAAGTGAAGAGAAAATTCCTTGTAAGTGCACTGTTCCTGATGGAAATGAAGGAAGATTACCGATGATACTTGAGGCAATGAGAGAACTAAAACAACTTATTGGTGAAACAACAGCACTATATGGTCTTGTGTGTGGACCATTTACTTTAGCATCACACCTAAGAGGGACAAACATCTTCCTAGATATGTATGATAACCCAGAGTATGTAATTGATTTAATTGATTATGCAAAAGAAGTATGTGTTGCCGTATCCCAATTATATATTGATGCAGGAATGGATATTATCGGATATGTTGATCCACTCGTATCACAAATTTCAAGTGATCACTTTGAGGAATTTTTAAGTCGTCCTTATGATGAATTATTCACTTATTTAAGAGAACGTGAGATCTACTCTTCATTCTTCGTTTGTGGAGATGCAACACGTAATATTGAAGAAATGTGTAAGACAAAACCTGACTGTATTTCAATTGATGAAAATATTGATATTGCAGCTGCCAAAGAAATTACTGATCAATATGGAGTTACAATTGGAGGTAATATTCAACTTACAGTAACGATGTTACATGGGACGCAAGAAGCAAATATGAAAGCAGTAGTGGATATCATTGAAAAATGTGGTACAAATAATATCGTTGTATCCCCTGGTTGTGACATGCCTTATGATACGCCAATTGAGAATACAATTGCAGCTGGACAAGCCGTTAAAAATTATGAACAAACACAAGAAATACTAAAAAATTATGATGAAGAATTAGATGTAGAAGGAATCGAAGTAATTCTACCTGATTACAATCAATTAACTAAACCATTAGTAGAACTATATACACTTGATTCAGCATCGTGTGCAGCATGTGGATACATGTATAATGCAGTAGCTGATTTACATCGTAAGGAAATTGTAGATTTTGATTTTGTGGAATATAAGTTTACGAAAAAAGAAAATATCGTAAGATGTAAAAAAGTTGGAGTTAAGAATCTCCCCTCTCTCTATATCAATGGAAAACTTGCCTATAGTTCATTAATACCAAGTGAAAAAGAACTCATTGCAGCAATCCAATTAGTGTTAGAATAAGCATTATGTCAATGAAAAAAATCACTGTAAAAAAAGGGGAAAATATAAAACAATTATGTATGGGATCTTCTTTACATGTGAACTTTGATTGTGGTGGAAATAAAACTTGTAGGAAGTGTAAAGTACGGATTATTGAAGGAGATCTTCCTGCGACTCCCTTAGAGAAAAAAATCTTTACTCAAAGTGAATTGGATGAAAAAATAAGATTAGCTTGTCTTCATGAAGTCGCACAAAGCGATCTATTGATTGAAGAGTGGAGTAATGATGAATTAAGTAATATTGAGGTACTAAGTGATATGCGCATCGAGCGAAATATCAATATGAAAAATGAAGTAAAAATAGCCATAGATATAGGTACTACTACTGTAGTTATGGCTTTCTTTCATTTAAATACAGGAACATTAATCCATCAAGAAGCTTTCACAAATCCTCAAATCAGATATGGAAGAGACGTTATTACAAGAATTGAAGCAGTAAAAAAATATGGTGTGCATACTCTTAGAAATATATTAAATGAACTACTTGAGAAACAAATTGACACTTTTGAGAAGCGGTTTCCTTCACTTAAAATCACCGAAGTGCTCGCATGCGGAAACTCAGTAATGTCCTACTTGTTTCTAGGGATGGATCCCACTCCGTTAGGTCAAGCACCATTTACTTGCACATTACAAACAATCGTAAGAAAAAATAGTTCGTACTTCTTCCCTTCTTTGAGTTCTGAGTTTCAAGTAACGGTCCTACCTAGTATTTCAGCATTTGTAGGTGGAGATATAGTAGCTGGAGTAATTGCAACTGAACTTTTAAAGAAAAAAAGTGGAGTGCTCATTGATTTGGGGACAAATGGCGAGCTTGCGTTGTTCGCGAACAATACCCTTTATTGTACTGCAACAGCAGCTGGTCCAGCTTTTGAAGGGAGTAATATGCATTGTGGTATTGCCAGTGTTAATGGGGCAATTAGTGGTGCCAAGTATGATGAAGGAAGCTGGAAAATTAAAACAATTAATGACAAAGCCATAATTGGTATATGTGGTTCAGGATACATGGATATTATTGCAGAAGGAATTCGTGCAAATATAATTGAACCTTCCGGATATATCGAAGATTCAATTGTGATATCAGAGGATATTGAAGTAATCAATGAAGATATTCGTCACTTTCAACTTGCAAAATCAGCAATAAGAGCAGGACTAGAAACACTATTGGCATTTGCGAAGTGCAATCCTGATGATTTAGATGTGATGTTTATCTCGGGAGGATTTGGAAGTCATGCTAATTTAGAGAATCTTGTAGAAGTGGGGATTATCCCTGAGCAACTTTTAGCGAAAGTGCAAGTAAAAGGAAATTCAGCACTCTTAGGATTGAGCAGGTTAATAGAGACTTGTGATGATCAAATTGTAGAAGAAGTCTTAAGCTATGCACAAGAAGTAGAGCTAGCATACAATCCAATGTTTAATGAACTGTTTATAGAAAATATGGTATTTAAAAATGAAATTGATTATTAGTTGTGAAGTATATAAGGGTTATCTAGAAAAACTTAACTTAACAGAAAACTATCAAGTTCGATATTTAGAGATAAAACAGCATAACGCTCCTGAAAAACTAAGGGAATTACTTCAAGCACAAATAGATGATGCTTTAGAGTTTGAAGAAGTATATTTACTTTATGGAATTTGTGGCAATGCCATTCATAATTTAATTAACACGTCATCCAAACTTATTGTACTGCGAGTTCATGATTGTTTTGCAGCACTACTAGGCGGCAATAAAAAATACTTTGAAGTTATTACCAAATATCCTAGTTATCACTGGGAGTGTAGTAGCAATCAAGGGAGTGAGTATTTATCACAGATTAAACAAGAATATCTAGCACAATATGATGAAGAAACAGTCAATTACTTATTAGATGTTTATCATCAAAAATCAGGACAAAGCATTTATGTGAACTTCAATTCTCAAGAAGATATTAATCATTTAAAGCAATTGGATAAGAGTACGCTTGTCATTGAAGGTAGTCTAGATTTACTCGTTTCATTTTTTAATAAAAATGGAGATGCAGCCTTAGTTTTAGAAAAAAATGAGAAAATTACTTGCATCTATGATGAGGTTGAAATCATTAGAAGAGGTTAAAAATGAATTTATATATTATTACGGGATTTTTAGGAGCAGGAAAAACAACCTGTTTATATCACCTCTTGGAGTATCTAAATGAAGATAGCGCAGTCATTATTAATGAGTATGGTGAATTAAGTATTGATACACTCAAATTGCAGGCAAAAGAAAATAGAATTAGAGAAATCACTGGCGGATCGATATTTTGTGCTTGTAAGCAAGATAAGTTCATAGAAGCAATGATGCAAGTTTACCAAGAAAAACCGAGTTCCATCGTTGTAGAAACTAGTGGATTTGCAGATCCGAGTTCCCTGTGGAAAACAATCCGATTTTTAGAAAGTAAAGGATTATCATTCAATACTAAAATGATCACTGTAGTTGATGCCTGCCACGCTATTGCACTGTCCAACACAATAAGAGTCATACAAAATCAAATAAAATATGCTAATTTGATTATCATCAATAAGTCAGATCTTGTAGATGAGACAACTCATGCAAATGTGTTAAAGTACATTTTAGAAACGAATCAAGAAGCACTAATGATAGAGGCAACAAAATGTGAGATTGATTATCATATTTTAGATGAAACAAATGTGTATAAGGACGTTGCCAATGATGAAAAAATCATAAAATCTCCAGAATTTTCATCTGTAGTGATTAGCTTGAAAAATATACTTGATTTAGAATACTTCAATCAATGTATAAACAATATCAAAGATAAAGTATATCGTATAAAGGGATACATCCTTATAGACGGTACACTTTATCTCTATGAATTAAGTGGAAATGAAATCAATTATTCAATTGAAGAAAATATTCAAAGTGCAACAGGCCTTGTGGTTTTGTATTCTACAAAGGAAATTGGGAAGGCAACAATATTAGAAGAACTAAAAGAATTTACAATTTAGTAATTTATCTATGTGAATTAAGCAATATTAGTTAGTTTGAAGGCAAAATATAGCATAAATTCAGAGATTTACAGCTCTATAATAGAGGACATAAGGAGGAAGTAAAATATGTTTAAAAATGCGAAGGTACAACCTTTAACTCGTCAAGAAATGATTGATTTAATTGAGGGGAATGGTGCTAAAAGACCAGCAGTTGCGATTGCAACATGGATTCATAATAATATTTTATCAGAAGAAAAAGGAGTCATTATTGATAAATTAAGAGAAGATTATCCTGATGATATGCAAGTGTTTTATCTAAAAAAACCATCATTATTTTCAGAAACAGGGGATAAATATACATGGTGTGATGTGCCAGGTGCAGATCCTCGAGTTGGGCGTACGACAAGAGTTGGTGTAGATGAGGAAACAGCCATTGAATGGGATATTTTCAATGAGATATCAGAAGATACGCCAGATATCAATCATGCTGATATGTTTTGCCACTCACCAGAACCAGATGGAAGATATCGTATGTTGTGGCTATCAGCAGGTCCATGGTCACGTATTTGGGAATATCGCGGAATGACAAATTCCTTGATGGATTTATACACAGACCCAGAAAATGTGCATAAAGTAAACCAAAAGGTAGTTCGCTTTTTCAAAGCGGCGATGAAACGTGGAGTGAACGAAGCACAAATTGATGCGATCGGTTTAGCTGATGACTTTGGACTACAAGAAGGTGCATTCATGTCTGAAGAGATGTTTGAAGAATTTTACTTCCCTTACTATAAAGAAATCTGTGATTGTGCTCATGAACTAGGGCTACATGTGTTTGTGCATTCATGTGGAGATATCAAATCACTAATACCACTAATCATTAAATCTGGTGTAGATGTATTGCATCCGATTCAAAAATTTGCAATGAATGAAAAAGAAATTATGGACAGTCATAAAGATGATTTATCATTTTGGGTTGGTATGGATCTGCAACAAGTACTTCCATTTGGGACAACAGATGAAGTAATCCAAGAGACAAGATTTTTAGTGGATACATTTTTCCAAAAAGGAAAAGGGAAACTATTGTTTACATTTAGCAATCGTGTAGAAGATAATGTCCCTATTGAAAATATTGTGACATACATTGAGGAAGCACATCGTTATGGTGCTGAAGTTGGAAAAAAATATGAAAGCGAGAATAGTAGTATATGAGTCGAATTGAAGAAATAAGAAGTTTACTTATTAAAGGAAAAATGAAAGACATTAATAAGTTAGTTATTGATGAAGTAGAAGAAAATGCAAATGCACGTGAAATATTAGACGATGGTTTACTAGCCGGTATGGATGATATTGCCAAAAAATGGGCAGAAGGTAAAGCATTTATCCCTGAAGTACTTATTGGTGCTAGATGTATGAATGCGGCAATTGCACTCTTAGAACCATATTTAGTAGGGGAAGATATAAAGCCATTAGGTAAGGTGGTCTTTGGTACTGTAGAGGGTGACTTACATGATATAGGTAAAAATTTATGTACATTGATGTTAAAGGCAAATGGTTTTGAAATCGTTGATCTGGGAGTCGATGTAAAGGCTGAGGTATTTGTAGAAGCAGTAGAAAGAGAAAAACCAGACTTTTTATGTTTGTCTTCATTATTAACGACATCGATGCACAATATGAAAGATGTTATTGATAAAGTAGAAGCTGCATCTTTAAGAAATAATGTAAAAATTGCCGTAGGTGGAGCACCTTTAACCCAAGAGTTTGCAGATAAAATTGGTGCAGATATCTTTACACCAAATGCAGTAGAATTGGCAAGCACATTAGTAAGTCAAGTCGCTTAATAAAAAATAATCTTTGTATTGATATTTAGATATAGTATGATTAGGATAGATTAACTGTATGAAAATACTACAAAATAAAATATCCTATAGCCATAAGATATATTAAAATAGATTTGGCTTAGAAAGAAATACAATATTTATATTGTGAGTAAGAGATATTATGTTAGAAGATAACACGATTCGTTATTATCGAAGAGATGAGATTCAAGTATCATCATTTGCACTGAATCATCTTCACTATGTCACAAAAATAGGACATATGAGCTCAACTGAGAACAAACATTATACAGTTGATGCTATGATCTATCCAGATGCATTCGCAATGATTTACGTTCTTAGAGGAAATTTGATTTTAAATAAGCAAGTCATTAATGAAAATTGTACTGTGATTATTCCTTATAAAAACATAGAAGAGTTAGAATTGCAAAATGTTGAAATGTATTATACTCTAATCCATTCAAAAGAGCTAGGTGCTTTCTTAAAGACTGAGTTGCAATTGTTAGATGTGAATTTCTCTATCAAAGCATCGATCTTCTTTTTCTCATTATTTTCAAGCATCGATAAGTATCAACGTGTAGATGAGTACTCGATTGCTTCATCAATCCTACGCTTATTTTCTGATATGAACAATCACTTCGTACACCCCAAAGCTAAAAACAAAGGTGTTATGATTGAAAAGGCGCTTAATTATATTGAGGAACATTATACAGAGGACATCACATTGAAAGATTTAGCACATTTTAGTGGATATAGTGAGTATTATTTTTTAAGGACATTTAAGTCGATAATGAATCAAACACCAATTGATTATATTACACGTAAAAGATTATCTTATGTAAAGACATTGTTGCTTTCTTCGGATAAAAAAATGACTGAAATTGCACATATGACTGGTTTTAAAAGTGATGTTAGTTTGTACAAAGCATTTAAAAAAGTTTATAAAATCACTCCTCTAAATTATAAAAAATCATATAAATAGAAAAAATCTCACCTTTGAAGCTAATGTATGAAAAAGATTAGATTTTTAGTTATATCACTCATTTAATAAAATTCACTAAGGATTCACATGAAGTATTGCGTAATCAACCAAGGTAGGTTAGAATGGTAGGCAAGGAGTGAGTTTTTCTATGAAACCAAGACAAATTATTATTATCATTATTTGTATCGTTATGGTGCTATCAACGATACTACCTTATTTAGTAACAATGTTTGCTTAATAATAGAAAAACTACGCTCGTGTAAAACACGTATCAGCGTAGTTTTTTGTTTAGTTGATTATTTTGCGATTTTTTCGATGAGGGTACTGATTTCGTCTAACTTTTCATCAGCATTACCACTTTGCACAGCATCACTTACACAACAGCGAATATGGGCATCAAGCACTTTAGTATTGGCGCGCTTAATAATAGAGTTTACCGCAAGCAATTGATTGGAAATATCGACACAATAACGGTCTTCTTCAATCATTTTTAGAATACCTTCAATTTGACCACGCGCAGTCTTTAAGAGGGTTTGTATTTCTTTTTTATCTGCTTTCATTATTTAATTTCGATGACTTTATAGCCTGCTCCCTCTATCGTTGCTTGGATAGTATCATTCATTACTGCATCACTTGCATCAAAAGTAGCTGTTTTTTGATCAAGATCAACAACAACATTACTCACACCAGGTAATTTAGTTAGGACTTCTTCTACACGTCCTTTGCAGTGTTGACACATCATTCCTTCAATTTTTACGATTTTCTTCATTTGAGATTCTCCTTTAATTTTAGTTTTTATATGAGGTTGGAATGAACGTAAGCGAAGTGCATTTGCGACAACACTTACAGAGCTCATACTCATTGCAAACGCACCAAACATAGGGTCAAGTTTCCAGCCTAATACACCGATAAATAGCCCGGCGGCTAATGGAATTCCTAGACTATTATAAAATAATGCCCAGAATAAGTTTTGTTTAATATTACGAAGGGTTGCCTTACTGAGTGAAATGGCACTAAGGGCATCCATTAAATCATTCTTAATTAATACAATATCAGCAGCTTCAATGGCCACATCTGTACCAGCGCCGATTGCCATTGCAACATCGGCTTGTGCAAGTGCTGGAGCATCGTTGATTCCATCTCCAATCATTGCAACACGATTTCCTTGAGCTTGATATTTTTTGACAATGTTGCTCTTGTCTTGTGGTAAGACTTGGGCAACGACTTCATCAATGTGAGCTTGATTGGCAATGTGTTTGGCGACAAGCTCATGATCTCCTGTTACCATGATGACACGTAATCCCATGTTTTTCATGGCATCAACGGCATCAATGCTAGAGGGTTTGATTAAGTCGGCTAAGGCAATCAGACCAAGGAGCTTTTGATTATAGGCAAAGAAGAGTACGGTTTTTCCTTGTGCACAAAGATCTATGTACTGTGCATTGAGATGGCTAGTATCAATGTTGTAATGGTCCATCATTTTTTGATTTCCACCAAGAAGAGTTTTAGATTGATAAATAGCTAAGACGCCTTCTCCTTCAATCATTTCAAATTGTCCTAATTCAACAAGTGAAGCATTTTGATTTACTGCATATTCGACTAGTGCTTGTGCAAGTGGGTGGTCACTGTGTGATTCAAGAGAATAGGCGAAGTCAAGTAGTTGATCATCCAATGAGATGAATTCACTAACTTGTGGTTTTCCCATTGTAATTGTTCCTGTTTTATCTAAAATAACAGTATCAACATGATGAGCAGTTTCAAGTGAGCTTGCAGATTTAATAAGGATGCCTAAGCTTGCTCCTTTTCCCATAGCGACCATAATTGCCGTAGGAGTTGCTAGTCCTAGTGCACACGGACAAGAAATCACAAGTACACTAATCGCAATACTAAGCGCAAATTCTATACTTTGTCCTAGCAGTAGCCAAATAAAAGCACTGAGCAATGAAATTAAAATTACTACGGGTACAAATACAGAAGAAACACGATCAGCCAACTGAGATATTGGAGCTTTTGATGATGCAGCTTCTTCTACAAGTTGGATAATTTGATTCAGTGTTGTATCCTGTCCAATTTTAGTAGCACGGATTTTAAGATAACCACTCTTAAGTACTGTTGATCCGATCACTTGCGAGCCAGCACCTTTATCAACTGGAATACTTTCTCCACTAATCATCGATTCATCAAGACTACCATGTCCTTCAATGATAAGACCATCTACGGGAACTTTACTTCCCTGTTTCACTATGCAAAGATCATCTATCAATACTTGTTCAATATCAATTGTTTCTTCTTTTCCATTACGATAAACGAGGGCTGTTTTAGCGCTCATATCAATCAATTTTTCAATCGCATCGGATGTTTTTTGCTTAGAGCGAGCTTCGAGAGTTTTTCCAAGAGTAATTAAGGCAAGGATCATTCCCGCGGTTTCAAAATAAAGACTCATACTGTATTCATGGACGAGATGCATATCTTGAACACTGAGACCATGCACAATTTGAAAGATGGCATATATTCCATAAACAATAGCTGCTGAGGAGCCAATCGCAATCAAGCTATCCATATTTGGATTCCTTCTAAACAAAGCTTTAAATCCATGGATAAAGAATTTTTGATTAATAAAAGTAAGGGCAATAGTTAATAAAAACTGTATAAAGGCAAAGTTAAAGGCATTTTGATGACCAAGTAAAAATTGAGGGAGTGGCCAATTCATCATGTGTCCCATTGAGATGTAAAAGAGGGGAGTGCCAAACACAAATGAACTAAAGCAACGTATTAATAGTTGATGATACTCATCTTGAGCAATCTTATTTTTAACCAGCTTAGTACTATCTTGATTTGATTTTGTGCTTGCACCATATCCTGCGTGCTCTACAGCACTTATAATTACAAAATCATCCAAGGCATCATCATATTCTACTTGCATTTTATTAGCTAGTAAATTGACTTGCACTTGCTGGACACCATCAAGCTTAGATACAGCACGTTCCACGGCACCACTGCAAGCAGAACAAGTCATCCCTGAGATATTAAATTCTTGTTTTTTCATAGATACTCCTTCCCACCCCAGGGGGGAGGTATAGGTTTATTGTATACTTCACTTAATTTAAAGTCAAGTTCAGTACTTTTAGCGTGATATTTTAAAAGCATAGTAGTATAATTAATTCATTGAGAGTAGGAGAATATTTATGGTAAATAGTAGAATTTTAGCATTACGAGAGTTAATGGTTGAAAACAACATTGATGTATATTACATTCCAACAGCAGATTATCACGCAAGTGAGTATGTTGCGGATTACTTCAAAGTTCGTGCTTATATGTCTGGATTTACAGGTTCAGCAGGGACAATGATTGTTACTTTGGAAGAAGCAGTACTTTGGGCAGATGGACGCTACTTTATTCAAGCTGAGAAAGAACTTGAAGGAAGCGAAGTAGAATTATATAAAATGGGACAAGCAGGAGTAGCTACTGTAGAAGAATACTTACAAAAGCAAGCTTCAAGACGTCTAGGATTTGATGGACGTGTAGTAAGTGCAGCAGTAGGAAGCAACTTCACTAAAATGTTTGAAGAAAAAGGAGGACATGTCATTTCTAATGTTGATTTAGTTGATCAAATTTGGAATGATCGTCCAACTCTATCATGCGAAAAGGCATTCTATCTAGAAGAGAAATATACAGGGCGTAGTACACTTGATAAAGTAACTTGGTTGCAAGGAAAAATGAGTGAAGCAAGTAAAGATGTTATGATTCTTAGTGCACTTGATGAGATTGCTTGGTTATTTAACATTCGTGGAAATGATGTTAAACACACACCAATTGTCTATTCATACGCGATTGTAGATAAAGATAAGGCAACATTATATATCGATGAGACAAAACTAAACGATGAGCTAAGAAGTGTATTTACTTCTTCTAAAGTTGAATGCAAATCATACGATACTTTCTTTGATAATGTAAAACTCTTAAAGGATTGCCAAGTGTGGTGTGACTTTACGACTTCAAACTATGCAACCAAATCGGCTATGGATAATTCAGTTGTATGCTATAATGCTAAAACGCCTGTTGTGCTTGAAAAGGCAATGAAAAATGTAACTGAACTTGCCAATGCAAGAGAAGCACATCTTCATGATGGTGCAGCAGTAGTAGAATTCATGTATTGGCTAAAGCAAAGCATTGGGAAAATTGAAATTACTGAAGTGAGCGCTGCTGATTACTTAGAGTCGTGCCGTAGAAAACATGGAGCGTTTGATATTAGCTTTAATACAATTTGTGGTTACAATGCCAATGCAGCGATGATGCACTACAGTGCAACTCCAGAAAATCATGCAGTATTAAAACCAGAGGGAATTGTGTTAGTGGATTCTGGTGGGCAATACTATCAAGGAACTACAGATATCACTCGTACAATGGCATTAGGGGCAGTGAGTGAAGAATGGAAAAAATATAACACAACGGTGCTTAAAGGAATGATTAACTTATCTCGTGCAAAATTCTTACATGGGACAACAGGGGTCAACTTAGATATTCTAGCACGTGGACCAGTATGGGATTTAGATATCAACTACCAATGTGGAACAGGACATGGAATTGGATTTTGTCTAGGAGTGCATGAAGGGCCACAAAATGTTTATTGGGGTAATCGTACAGGTGCAGTGTTAGAAGAAGGTATGATTATTACGAATGAACCGGGAATTTACTTACAAGGAGAACTTGGAATTCGTATTGAAAATGAGCTTGTAGTTACAAAAGGTGAGAACAATTTCTATGGTCAATTTATGCATTTTGAGGTTATCACAATGGCACCAATTGATGTGGATTTAATTGATACAAAATATTTAACGCAACCAGAGATTGATTATTTGAATCAATATCATCAAGAAGTATATGAAAAAATTTCACCACTTGTGAGTGAAGAAGTATCAATGTGGCTACATAGTGTAACTCGTCCACTATAGGTGATTATATGAAACTTATTTCTTGGAATGTGAATGGATTAAGGGCATGTGTTACTAAAGGCTTTATGGATTTCTTTAATGAAATGCAAGCGGATGTTTTTGCTGTGCAAGAGACAAAATTACAACCTGAGCAAATCCAATTGGATTTGCCAGGTTATCATCAATATTGGCACAGTGCACAAAAAAAGGGATACTCATCGACAGCAGTGTTTTGTAAGGAGCAACCACTTTCAGTTACTTATGATATTGGAAGTGATCACCCTTTAGAAGGTCGTGTTATTACCCTAGAATTTGAAAATTTCTATTTTGTAAATGCCTACGTACCTAACTCACAAGAAGGGTTAGCTCGCTTAGAGTACCGTATGAACTGGGAAAAAGATATGCAAGATCATCTTTGTCAACTCAATCAAGTGAAACCGGTAATATATACTGGTGATTTGAATGTTGCTAAAGAAGAAATTGATTTAAAAAATCCCAAAACAAATCGCAAAAATGCTGGATTTAGTGATGAAGAAAGACAAGCAATGCGAGATTTATTAGCGAAAGGTTTCGTTGATAGTTATCGTTTTTTGTATCCTGAAAAGGTTGAGTATTCATGGTGGTCCTATCGTTTTTCTGCACGTAGCAAAAATGTAGGATGGAGAATAGATTATTTTTTAACTTCAACAAGTCTACAAGATAAAATCCAAGATAGTATTATTTACACCCAAGTACTTGGGTCAGATCACTGTCCGATTGGCCTGCACATAAATCTTTAAAGGGTCTTCGGACTCTTTTTATATTTAAGAATGGCAGAAAGTGCATTTGAGAAGAGGTGCAAAAAAAAACGATTATATGCTATAATAGTATCAATGAGTTGGTGTGGTGGATAGTATGAATGTAAATGTATTAATCATTTTATTTAATGTGATTTATTTTTTAAATAATGTGATTTATTTGGAATTGATAGAACGTGTTTTTGATGCGAAAAGTCGTCGTTCAAAATTAACAATGTTTAGTTTAATAAGTGGACTAAGTGGTTCAATTATGTTGATGCTTTTTGGCAGCATGTCAGCCCTTGGTTATGGCCTCATGTTGCTGGTGTATCTACTTACCGTGTTTGGGTTTTATAATAAACAATCGACAATGACAAAAGTAGCAGTTGTATTACATCTAAATCTACATACAATGGCAGCAAGGGCGATTGTTTCATCACTCACATCAATTTTTACGCAAGAATCAATTTATGAACTTAGTGTTAATCCTGTCTCATTCTGGCTTATCCTAATTTTTACTTCGATGTTAGTAAGTCTGGCGAACTTGACAATGATGCGAGTTATTCCAAGAAGGTATTTGCGTATTATTGGACAAAAAACAGAGCCATTGATTTTATATATTGCCCTGTTGGTTATGGCAAATTTATATATGATTTATAATGGGAATGTGTACATAGAAAATATTCCTTATTGGGGGCTTCCAGGACATCAGTTATTAGTCACTTTTACATGGCTTGGAGCAACATATGCAGGTATCTTTATGCTAGTTGGTTTTGATATTATAAAAGAAAATAAAGAAATCAATGAGCGAGAAAATTTATTTAAAAAAGTAATTGAAAATAGATCACTTGTATTGATTGAGATTAACTGTACACAAGATAAAGTAGTTCGTGTTCTGCGTAATGGAAAAGATGAGGATACGTATGGCTTATCTTATTCAGAATATTCACTGGCAACATTGAAGTTGATGGCACATCCAGAAGACTTTGAAATGTTTCTTCAACATGAGTCACTCACAAACATGATATCAAAGTACAGTCATGGCGTTAATGAACTTAGTTTTGAAGGAAGAATCACTTGGGAAGGCAAACTGACTTGGGTAAGATCACACATTACAGTATCTAAAATGCATGCAACTGATGATATCATTGCGATGCTGACAATTACTGATGATATTCATGAAGCTAAAATAAAAGAGTTAGATTTACATCACAAAACACAAATTGACCCGCTCGTCGGGGCCTACAATAAAAAAGCAACTGAGCTTTATATTAAGGCTGCTCTTCTTCAACAAAGAGAAGGGGCTTTGTTTATGATTGACTTAGATAATTTCAAAGGCATTAATGATAACTTTGGCCATGCATATGGTGATGATGTCTTAATTGAAGTACATGCTAAAATCAAGCGCTTGTTTCGTGCAGAAGATATAGTTGGTCGCGTAGGTGGAGATGAGTTTATTGTATTCTTGCGTGGAGAAACAACACTTCAAGAAATTGAAAAAAAGGCAAGCGAAGTATGTAAATCTATTCATAAAGTCTATTCTCAAGGCGGAGTTTCAATCGAAATTTCGAGTAGTTTAGGTATAGCCATTGCACCACAACATGGGATTCGATTTGAAGAATTATATCAGAATGCGGATTCAGCCATGTATCGTTGCAAAAAACATACCAAGAATGGGTATCAAATCTTTAAGGAATAAGCAATTATTCCTTTTTTTATGCCATTGATTTATATATAATAGAAAAGACGAAGGAGATAAATTCAATGATGAGTGAAAAAGAAAAAAGAGATGCTGGCGTTTTGTATGATGCGAATTTTGTGCCGGAATTAATTGAGGAACAAATAAAAGTAAAAGATTTATGTTTCGAATATAATCAATTACCTTGCAGTAAAGGACAAGAAAGAGAAGTTATACTGAAGCAAATTATTGGGGAATATGAAAGTATTCTAGCGATACAATCCCCGTTTTGGTGTGATTATGGATATAATATTAAAATTGGAAAGAACTTTTATTCAAATCACGGACTAATTATCTTAGATGGTGCAAAAGTAACGTTTGGGGACCACGTATTTATTGGCCCAAATTGTGGGTTTCATACAGCAGGACATGCGATTGATGCTCCAAGAAGAAATGCTGGTTTAGAGTTTGCCCATCCAATTACAGTTGGAGACGATGTCTGGTTTGGTGCTGGAGTACAAGTTATGCCTGGAGTAACAATTGGAAGTAATGTAGTTATTGGAAGTGGAAGCATTGTTACAAAAGATATTCCAAGCAATGTGATTGCGGTTGGAAATCCTTGTCGGGTACTTCGTGAAATTACGGAAGCAGATAAAGAAAATCAACATCTGTATAAAAAATAAAGTGCAGTCGCGCTTTTTTTTGTGGCTTCATTCACGAATAATGCACGAAAAAATGAGTTAGTTGTGCAAAAAGTAGACTTGTGAGCGAAATAACATAATGTTTTGCATAATGTATTGATATTCAAAATAAAATGTAAAGAGTTTTATATAATTATATATATATCTTGCATAGGAAGTATGTTTTTAGCACAAATTTTGGACTTCTATCTAATCGATTCTTTATTTAGAATAGAGATATAGAGAGGGGAAATAGGATGGAAAATTTATTAAAGTTAGCCAATATTCAAATTCTAAACTCAGTGAAGGATTGGATAGATGCAGTTTATATCAGTACTTCATCCTTGGTAGAACAAGGTTATTGCACAAGCGATTATCCAGAAAACATCATTAAGAATACTTATGAGATGGGACCATATTATGTACTATGCGAAAACTTTGCACTACTTCACGCAAGGAGTGAGCAAGGAGCAATAAAGAAACAACTTGCAGTTACTGTGTTGAAAGAGCCAGTATATTTTAAGGAAGGAGGTCATCCGGTTCGTATACTAGTAACGTTGGTAGCGGAAGATTCAGAGTCACATATTTCTGCTATTCAAGCTATTGGGAACATATTCAGTGATCCTGCAAAGATTCAAATGATCATTGATGCTCAAAACACAGAGTCAATTTTAGAACTATTTATGAATGAAGCGAAAAGCTGATAGAGGAGGAAAACATGTTAGATTTTATTATTAATATTTTAGCAACACCATCAATCCTTGTAGGTTTGATGGCATTAGTGGGATTAGTATTACAAAAGAAAGCAATAGAAGATATTATCAAAGGGACAGTTAAGACAATTGTCGGGTTCCTAGTGTTATCAGCGGGGGCTGGTTTCTTACTCAGTGGTTCATTAAACGCATTTGGAGATCTATTTAACTACGCATTTGATATGCAAGGAGTAGTTCCAAACAATGAAGCAATCGTATCATTAGCACTTGCAGATTTCGCAACTGATACAGCTTACATTATGTGTGCAGGGATGATTGCAAATATTATCATGGCACGTTTCTCACGTATGAAATACATTTTCTTAACAGGACATCACACATTATATATGGCATGTATGATCGCAGTAATTTTAAGTGTTGGAAATCTTGAGGGATGGCAATTATGGATTGGTGGAGGACTAGTTTTAGGACTAATCATGACAATTTCTCCAGCAATTTGCCAACCTACAATGCGTAAAATTGTAAATACAGATGAATTAGCATTCGGTCACTTTGGTGGATTCGGATACTGGTTTGCAGCACAAATTGGAAAAATGTTTAAAGGTGGAAAATCAACAGAAGATGTTAAATTCCCAAAACGTTTATCATTCTTACGTGATACAACAGTAGCAATCGGTATCACAATGGTAGTTATTTATCTTGTAGTAACTGCAGTAGCTGTAGGACGTGGAATTCTAGTGGCAAATCCGGAAGAAATCTTAGCAATGTATCCTAACTTAGGTGGTTTATTAAATTATGGTACAGAAACTGTTTCTCACTGGGCTGTTTGGGCAATTACAGGTGGTCTAAGCTTCGCAGGAGGAGTATATATCATCCTAAGTGGAGTACGTCTAATTATTGGTGAAATCGTTCCAGCATTCAAAGGTGTTGCGGAAAAATTAGTACCAAGCGCAAAACCAGCACTGGATTGTCCAGTTGTATTCCCTTATGCACCAAACGCAGTGTTAATTGGATTCTTAGTATCATTTGTAGGTGGTATCGTTGGATTATTTGTATTAGGTTTCATCGATGCTTCAATCGTACCTGTAGCATTAATTTTACCAGGGGTAATTCCTCATTTCTTCTGTGGAGCAACTGCAGGTGTATTTGCCAATGCAGAAGGTGGACTTAAAGGTTGTGTAGTAGGTGCGTTCTTACATGGATTATTAATTACTTTCTTACCTGCAATTTGTATGCCAGTTATGGGGGCATTAAACTTTGCCAATACAACATTCTCAGATGCTGACTTCTCAATGGTAGGTATCATTTTTGGAAATATCGCACAATTTGTACAAGGTGGCGGATTATTAGGCGTATGTATCGTTGCGTTCTTAATTCCTATCGCATATAACTTCATTGCACCTAAAAAAGCTTAATTAAAAGAAAGAGAGAATAATTATGGAAATCAAAAGTATCATGTGCTGTTGCGGATCTGGTTTAGGATCAAGCATGTTAGTACGAATGAATGTAGAAAAAGCACTAAAAACTCTTGGTGTTAGTGGGATTGATGTATCTCATTCATCAGTATCAGATGCAACACCAAATGCAGCAGATTTATTTGTGGTAGGGGGAGATCTTGAAGCATTCGTATCTTCGCTTCCACGTAAAATTATCCTTGAAAATATCATGGATATGAATGAATTAGAGACAAAATTAAAAGAATGGTTTTAGTTTGAGGACTTAATTATGAGTTCAAATCGAAAACTAGAAGTGTTAAGTGCAAAAATACGTGTTCTATTATTAAAAATGCTAGAAAAACGTGGTTATGGACACTTGGGTGGATCAATGTCAATAGTGGAGATACTTGCCGTGCTTTATGGTAAACATCTACGCTATGATGCTTCAAATCCCCAAGATCCAAATCGTGATTACGTTGTATTGAGTAAAGGACATGCGGGTCCTGCTTTATATAGTGCACTTGTATGCCAAGGATTTTTCGATGAGGAAGTATTATATACACTGAATGAGGGAGGAACAATCCTCCCTTCTCATCCTGATCGATTAAAAACTCCGGGTATTGATGCAACAACAGGTTCACTTGGTCAAGGGACAAGTCTGGCAGCTGGTATTGCAACGGCGATTGCAATGAAGCAGACGAATCAAAAAGTTTACTTAATCGTAGGAGATGGAGAACTTAATGAAGGTCAGTGCTGGGAGAGCTTTCAATATTTAGCACATCATCGTTATTCCCATTGTGTTGTAATTATTGATGAAAACAAACGTCAACTTGATGGTTTTACAACAGACATCATCAATCCATTTGACATAGAGGCAAAAATGAAAGCATTTGGTTTTGCCACTCGTAAAGTTAAAGGGAATGATGTGGTAGCCATTGATGAGGCACTTAAACAACTTTCGCATATTGAGAATCAAGCGGTATGTCTTGTGTTGGATAGTATCAAAGGCCAAGGGGTCAAAGAATATGAAGAGATGATTGAAAATCATTCTGTGAAATTTGATAATGAGTCGATTTGTGAGTTAAATCATCAAACTATCGAAAAATTATTGCGTTTCATCGAGGAGGAAGAATCATGTGGAAATTAAGTCAAAATCACGATTTTGAGGCAGAACTTAGAAAAGTAGTTGTAGCAACATTACAAAAAATGATGGATGAAAATCCACAAGTAGTTGCTTTAGAAGCTGATTTAGGTGGTGCAAGTAGTTTTACTTCTATGAAAAAAACACACCCAAATCAGTTTATTCAATGTGGAATAAGTGAAGCAAATATGGTGGGTATGGCAGCTGGAATGTCAATTCTTGGATATCGCCCATTCGTGCACACCTTTGCACCTTTTGCAACAAGACGAGTACATGATCAATTGTTTTTGTCGGCAGCGTATTCTAACAACGATATTAATATCTATGGATCGGATCCAGGATTTACGAGTGGTCCAAATGGAGGTACACATACATCGCTTGAAGACATTGCACTACTTCGCCCAGTACCGGGTGCAATTATTACAGATGCGGCTGATAAAACACAGCTGGAGTGGATTCTAAGAGAATTCTCAAAACGTCATGGTGTGAAGTATGTTCGTGCAAATCGCAAGGCAGTAAGAAAAGTATATGAGGATGGTTCGACATTCAAATTAGGGGAAGCAAATGTATTAAAAGAGGGGCAAGATGTCCTAATTATTACAGCAGGTCAACTATGCTATGATGCCCTAATGTGTGCTGAAAAATTAGCCTCACAAAATATCCAAGCAACCATTGTTGATATGTTTTGTATCAAACCACTTGATGTAGATTGCATTTTAAAACATGCAGTAAACAAAAAGTTAATTGTAAGTTTTGAGAATCATTCAATCATTGGAGGACTTGGAAGTGCAGTAGCTGAGGTACTGGCAGAAAATCAAAGTGCAATTCCATTCATTCGTATTGGAACAAAAGATCATTTTGGAGAAGTTGGTACACCAAATTACTTGCAAGAAAAGTATGGATTAACAAGTGAGCAACTTGAAAATACTATCGTAAATTTCCTAAAGGAAGAAAGATGATGTACGTATCGTCTTTTTTCGCGTTTCATGGTATCTTTATAACAAAAGGGGGGGAGCTTTTTGAATAACTTAGATTCTAGGTGTCATCAAATTCTTCAGTATATTGTGAGTGCTAATGGTTACATTACAATACTGGAGTTGTGTTCTGAATTTAATATATCAAAAAGAAGTTTTTATTATGATTTAACAAAAATCAATGATTGGTGTATCCATCAAGGGATTGATGAAATTGTTGTGGAGAGACTCAAGGGGATTTATCTTACATTGACACACAAGACAACGATTAGTGAGGCACTTGAATGTTTACCGCGCCTAGAATATAATTTTACTCAACAAGAACGCATACATATTATTGTGAGCGAGATTTTATCACGTACGAAAGCATTAAACATTGATTACTTCATTCAAAAATTGAATGTAAGTAGAAATACAATTCTAAGTGATATCAAAATTGCTATGGAAGAAGTAGAACAGCGTAAACTTCAACTTGTTTATGAATCAAAGTATGGTTATATGATTAAAGGGGACTTGATTCAAAAGTGTTCAATGTTTTTTCTGTATTTTTCAAGTGTTTCCCAGTTGTACCAACAAAACATTGTGGAAATAGATCATATTGAGCGTGTGATGCAAATTGAAGAAAAACTTGCAACAGTCGAGAGTTGTTTAAAAACACGTTATGTAAGTGGAGTACTTTATTCTATTGCAGTGTTTTTTGGTAGTGATACACTCAAAAATGAAACAATCTTATTTTCAATTAAGGATAAAATGGAGATTTCTTCTACAGAAGAGTTTCATCTAGTACAAGAATATTTTAATGAGTTTAAAGAAAGCGAACAATATTATCTTGCCCTTCATCTACTTGGGAGCCGTCTACAAAGCATACCTGTTAATTTGCTGAACGGGGATGATCAAGAATCGTATGAATATGCTCGACTACTTGTGAATGAATTTAGTTTTATTGCCTGCACAAAATTGAAAAACCAAGAAAGAATCATTGAAGCACTGGCAGCTCACTTAAAAACATCACTCTATCGCTATCGTTATGGCATTCAACTTGAAAATCCAATGTTGAATGCAGTAAAAAAAGAATATGCCCATTTATTTGATATTACGTTGAGAGCATGTAAATCAATGGAACGTGTTATTGGTGTGCCAATTCCTGATAGTGAGGTCGCATATATCACTCTACACTTTGGTGGATGCATCACAAGGGAAGAAGAAACTATTAGAATTTTAATTGTGTGCCCTAATGGTATTAGTACGGGAAACATGTTACGAGAAGAAGTGCGCTTACTTGTCCCACAAGCCCAAATCATTGATGTGATTGCATTGGCAGAATTAGTTGATAAGAAGGGTTATGATTTGATTATTTCAACAATTAAGATTCCAAATTGTTTGGATGCATTAGTAGTTCATCCAATTCTTACCGATACAGATCGTGTGTTAATCATGAGAAGTTGTCTTAGTGCAGAACAAGTTGAAGGAGTTCAACTGGAACAAATTTATGCAATTGCCAAAAAATACATTAAGAAAGAAGATATTGAGTCTTTCAAAAAAGAGATTGAAGATAGCTTCTTAAGCAAACGGGTGGCTTATGAACAGCGTAAAGAAGAAAGTCAATTATTGAATCATTTAGGTGAAAGTAACTATGATGTAGTGCAGGGGGAATTCACATGGGAGCAAAGTATTCAAAAAGTTGCCACGGTATTGATTGAAGATAAAATGATTAAGCAAAGCTATGTGGATGCTATAGTAGCTAAGACAAAAGAGTATGGCACATACATGTTTATCAATAAAGATGTTGTCTTAGCACATGCCAAAGTAGAGGATGGCTCAATGGAGCTGGGGATCAGTATCGGTGTATTTGAGACCCCTGTTATGTTTTCGACTCAAAGGCAGGCTAGAATTGTGATTGTACTAGCGCCACAAGACCAAAGTTCTCATTTTGGAATTCTACAAGACATCTTTATGCTATTCAATAATGATGAGAATACTGATTTAATTGCTACTGCAAATACAAAAATGGAATTTATAGAACGGATTAAAAGTATTTTGGCAGTCTAAAGGTGTCAATATTCATGTTTTATGATACAATATCTATAATAAGACATGGAGGTGGGGTTATGAAAAAACTCACATACTCAAGCCGATTATTGCTGCTAGTGCAATTGATTGGCACGACCTTCTGTGCTATTTTCGGAATCTTCTGGATTATTCTCACAAAACAACTCCAAGCTCCTGACGTGTTTGTATCATTTGGAATTGCTTGTGTCGTGTTATCGGCAGTTATGTCTATCACAAATTGGCATAGTTTGCTTATAAGGAAAGAAAAAGCGATTCTAAATGGCTATACGTGTCTTCGGTGCGGAAAAAAAGGAGAAAAACAGTGTAGATTTTGCATTCGTTGTAAGAATCTAGAATCAATCAATTAATCTATGAAAAGAAAACTAAGAATTATATTAAGTGGACTCCTACTTGTTATTGCAGTAGGAGTTATCGCTTTTTTTGTATATGTAGCAAATTATTATGAGGCAGATGACATTGCAAAATATTTACTTCTACAAGAAAATATAGAAACGAGAGATAATGTGACTCATCTAAAACCAAAAGAATATAGTGGTCATGGAATCATCTTTTATCCAGGAGCTTTAGTGGAATATTCTGCTTACTTACCGTTGCTTTACCAATTATCACTAGAAGGATATCACGTTTTTCTTGTAGAGATGCCATTTAATCTTGCATTCTTTGATTATAATAAAGCAAGAGATATCATTGATTCAAATGCTAATGTTTCCTCATGGACAATTGCCGGGCACTCTTTAGGTGGGGCAATGGCGAGTCAGTTTGCAAGTGAAAACACTGAAGACATCAAGCAGTTAATATTACTTGGAGCATATCCTTATAAACCCTTCCCTAGTGAACAAACACTCATCATAGCTGGAAGTGAAGATTTACTTGTGTTAGATGATATAAGCGAAGAAATGCAAGTTGTTTGGATTGAGGGAGGGAATCATGCACAGTTTGGAAACTATGGAATTCAAGCAGGCGATGGTGAAGCTACCATTGATCACACGCAACAACAAAATTTGACTATCGAGGAAATCATTCGTTTTATAAGATAGTATAAATTAATACTTACCTTATGTTAAAATAAAGTATATAGAGGAGGTATTTTATGAAGTGTAATCAAGTAGTCTGTCCATGTAAGAATGTAGGTTGTGTGAATCATGGAAAATGCTGTGCATGTGTAGAAAGGCACAAAAATAATGGAAACTTACCTGCATGTCTTCGACATCTTGGAGAAAAAAAAGAGAAATAAGCATCAATATTTTGAGAACCACACTTCATGATTTTTTAAATTAAGGGGACGTGGTTTTTTTACTTGATTTTATCAGTACAATATCATTGAGTTTATAGGGTCTATATAATCCATGCGGTCAAAATAATTCACTTGTTAATTTAATGTAGATTACTGAATGGTTACGGAATTAAATTAAAGAATTAAAAACGGTTAAAAAACAGTTAAATTTAACCAATTGCTATTGACTAAAGAGTTTTCATGATGTAATATTCCTAAGTCATTAAATACTTTTAAAGGAGACTATTATGAAAATAAATGGGAAAATAATATCAGTTATATTAAGTGTTGTATTAATCATTTGCTTATTTAATAATGTGCAATCGAATGTGCTAGCCGACGGAAATCAGACCACAGAAATAAGTAACAGTGAACAAGAAACTACGAAATTTGAAGAAAATTACACAGAACAAGCAACTACTAAGTTGGATGAATTATCAACCAGTGAGGAAAGCACTACTACTTCTAGTTATCCTAATACAACGATTTCATCGAATTCTTTGGAATCTTTTTCACAAAAAAGTGAACCTTTACAAGTTACGCAAGAAACGCAAAGCCAACAAAATAAGGACCACGCATTTTTATCTGACGATGTGGAAGCAGCACCTGTTAACTCCAATACATTAACTATACTTGAGTCATCTGCTCCATTTTCTAGTGATAGTAAGTGGTCATATACAAATAATGTTGCCTCAGAAAGTATTGCATTGCAATACAAAATCTCTCAAAATGTAACAGGGGAAAATCAAACATATTATTTTATTGTTGACATTAACCCGTATGAAGTACCGAACTTTCCATTTACACTAAATGATTTACCTGAAGCTGGGGATCTAGGAGGTACAACTACAACCTCTGTTCATAGAATAAGTTCAACTAGAGCTTATTACAAGATTCAGACTAATGATGATTCATTATCAAATTTAGTTACTACAATTTCTGTTTCGTTAAGCAGTGATGAAAGTGTAACAAGTTATAGTGATAATAATGTTGAAACACTTGCAGCAGTTATTGGAGATACTTTAGTAGATAATCCTAAAGCACAATTTGGATTAGGAATCATGTTGTCACAAGATACAAATCACTTAGCTTCTGGCTACTCATTTGAAAAATCATTTACGTTTTTAGGAGAGCATGAACCGAATTTTGATACACAAACATCTATTGTAAATAATTTGATAAGTAATTTGAGTATTGTTCAGTACAATGCAACTGGATCGATAAAAATAAATGAAACAAGTATAACAGATACAAGTGAGGGAACATCAAAATATCAGTTGTGGCTTGTTCCTGATGGGTCAGTATATTTTGGTACTGGAACAGAAAGCGAATATATTATCGACACAACTGCACTTAAACTTGATTTAACCAATGAAGATCATTATCCTATTAGCGATTTCACTATAAACATTAACTTACCAGATGGATTTACTCAAAATGAAAGTTTAAGTACTGAATTTAGCGGCACTGAAAAATTAGGTTATGGAAATACTCCAAGTTACGTGGTATATGGTAACAGTGATATATCAAAAACTAGTCTTATTACAACGAGCTTTACAAAGCAGGAGATGCACTATTTTGAAGGCTCACTAAAAACAAGTGGTACTGAAAATAATTTTATCTCATTCACGTTAACTCAAAAGGATACAGATGGTTCGAATGAGATTAAGGCAATTAATGATTTTGAGACATATACAGAAGAGTCATATACAGCGACTGAAGAATCAATAATTACGTGGAAAGAGTATAATCCTGTTACAGGTGAGATAACAGAAGAAGAGCATTCTCTTGGTTATATTACTATTAATGTAGCTCCAACTAAATATATAGATACATTAAGTTCGAACATTTTAACACCTCAATCCGTTAATGAGTTTGATGCAGAAGGAACAAAGTACAATTTTGAGCTAGTAACCCATGATCCTGATCCGAACAATGCAGAAGATAGAGAGTCATATAGAAATGGTCTAGTTACGTTTACGATAAATCCAAACCAATTTGCTCCTGAAAAGTTATCGATTTCTAATATGGGGCAACTCTTTACAGAGTATTGGACAGACAATGATACAACAAAAAAGACTTTTTCAGCGGAACAAACAGAAATTGATGTTACTGGAGCAAAAGTGGTGTATCTTCAATTAGGGAATGATGGGTTAAATCTAGATTATTTTTCACATACTAATAAATTCAAATATGTTGAAGGATATTTCACAGGTAAATTTAGAGATACTGGTGAAGGTGCGGCAACTGTTTTTGTAGACATTATAGACGCAAAGAATAGTAATTATGATTTGGCAGGGAATACATCGGTTCCTCAAACAATTGATAGAGAAGTAAGACTTGAAGATGAGACTTCAGATATGAGAAGTATCGATTTAGTGTGGCCATATAAGGGGTATGTTGATAACTTAGAGATATACCTAGAAGACTTCGGAGAAGTTGTACTCAATGATAATGGTGATAGTACAGGTGGTGGATATATTTATCTTCATAGAGAAAGTCTCAATCCTGAAGATATAGATAAAGAAGAGTCTAGGATACAGTCTATTGCATACAAGAATTTGACATTTACAATAACGACAGAAGAAGACATTCATTTGAATCAAATTAGTGCGTTATCGATACTGAATGGATATGCATTAAATGAAGTGTTTAGCATAGAGGGAGAGCCAATATTAAAATACAAAACGAATCAAAACTCTAATTTTAGAGAACATACCACTAAATTTGAAGTGAATGGATCACAGATAAGACTGGATACAATTGCATTAAATCCAGGAGAATATTTTACAGAATTACAGGTTGTGATTCCTAGTTTAAGCATTATAGCAGATGGGACAACTACTAGTGGTAGTAGTGCTATTAAAAGGTTGGAAGAACGTTTAATCAGAATTGTTTATGATACAAATCCAAATACACTAGCTGGGCAGTATGAGTTTTCAAGTTCGCTTCCAAGTATAGATAGTTTTATTAATGTAGAAGTGTATTCAGATAGCTTTTTTTACAAAGATATCATTCGTGATGCAAAAGATGTTACAACATTTAAACCTATTGAAACAGTTAGTTTCAGTACGGATGATGTAATAGTATATGATATAAATGCAAACTATAACAACAATTTTAGTCTTTCGAGTGTCAGGTTTGAAATTGAAAGAGGACATGCAGATGGATATATTTATGGTACTAATGGGTCTGCGGGACAGATTCGACTGTATAACCCTGAAGGAACCGCAGTGTATTTCAAGCTAAATACTGAGTACTTTAGATATGTAGGAGACACAGAAAATGTATCAGTTTTACAAAATGGCGATGAAACATGGTTAAGATATTTACTCTCACAAGAAAAATATATTGGAACAAGCCAAAAAAATGATGACAATTACATTCAGTTTAGCAATGCATTTCAAGTGTTACCTGGTACAACATCTACAGGACCAGGAGAATCATATCCGTTGTTTTTAGAAGCGTATCTTGATATGGGGCCGTTATTAGGAAAACCAGTAGAAAATATGAATAAGAATGACTTTGTGCAAAAAAGTTATAATATGAATCTTCAAGATGGACTAACATCTGGATACGGAGAATATAGCAATCCTAGTTTTACTGCAAATGATATACTTGGATTAACACAAGAAATTGATGAGTTATATGATATTGATGAAGAAGAATTCTATAATGTTGTAAGAGGAGAACAAGATCGATTTATTGACTTGGGTGTGTACGAAAGAGTAGGCCTTGATGATGGGTATCAATTCTCTAAAGTCATATTAAATTCAGATGGAACAAATTGGCCAGCATCAAGTGAGGTTATTTCAAGTAATGGAGAAGTTCCTTTAATTCCAAGAGTTACAGTAACAGGAGCTCAAGTTAGCGGTGTTCGTATAGGTTTGAGTACTGGAGATGAACATGTCGAAATGGAAAAAGAGTATTATGCGCATGAACACGATGACTTAAAATTACATGTGGATGTTACAAAAATAGAAAATATTGATGATTTTAAAGTAACAATAAATATAAATGAAGATAACAATATTGGATTATTGTTAAATGAATTTTATGATGAAACTGATTTGAATGGTTGGCAGATTACTTATATAGATAAAGAGGGAGCGGAAGTCGTAGTGGCAGAAGATACTCATATTATCGAGATTAAATTTGTCGGAGAAAACACAGACTATGCTGGTGAAAGTTTTGTGTTCAACATCAAAACAGATTTAAATGAAATAACAAATGTGCATACAGAAATAGATGGAACTCTTTCGAAAATCACAGCTCAGGCTACTGGAAGTATAGGTGGTGTTGAAAGTATGATTTCGAGTTCTAGCTCATTTTACGCCCTTAAATGGTATGAAATAGGTGGAATTGCATTTATAGATACTAATGAAAATGGTGTGTTTGATGCTACAATAGATAAATATATGGTGGATAAACCGAGTTTCATGGATGGAGATACAGAAATTAGTAGTAGTCTAATTTCGTATAACTCAGCATCAGGGAAGTATACAATTAAGATACAACCTAAAACTGAAATTTACGACTTGTCTTATCAACTTAATGATGGAGAAAAAGTAACATCATTGTTAGGTGAAGGAAGTAATATCTCGATTAATAATAATCATCCAATAAATAGTGGAATGAAATTTAAAGCTGGTGCTGAAGCATTTTCAGTTCTCGATAAAACGAGCGCGAATCTAGATGAAGCAAATGCTGCAAGTGGACAAAATATTTCGCAATTTGAGTTAGAACAAGGAATGATTGACATTGGAGTTTATGAAGTAGTAGCAAATACATATCCAGTGATTTTTGAAGATATTGATGGAGAGAGTACTAAGGATGTTATAACTGATGAGGATTCAAATGTTGAAGAGGGGTCGATAATCACTGAAACTGAAAATCAGGTTGTTGGCATGAAGCCAGAGGGTATGATTGAGGGGTGGTATACTGATCCTAACTTTAGTGAAGAATCTAAGTGGGTATTTGAAGGAGAAGGAACAATTGATCTTCCAGAAAGTGAAGTAACTGGTCCGACAACCCTTTATCCACTTGTGAAATACCCAGTAATATTTAAAGAACCTGCAGGTTCAATAGGTGAGATTAAAACAGATGATGTTGAGTACAAAGGAGTAACTACTAAGCCGACAGCCGAAGATTTAGAGGGACATATCCCAAGTGATAAGGTAGTTGTTGGTTGGTATACAGATGAAAACTGCACAGCAGGAAATGAATGGGATTTTGACACTGTAATAACAGGTCCAGTAATACTGTATCCTAAATTAGAGGATAAGGTCCCAACACCAACATCAACACAAATGCCAACACCGACATCGTCGTCGGCATCAGTGACTACTGCACCAATCCCAACTCCGCTACCACAGACTACGAGTATAACTACAACTACGACTGTTGTGGAAGATGTTGAAACTAGTTCTACCAATGCAGTATCAAGTGTGGAAAGTGAATTACATGAAACGACAACTACGAATCAAGGCATCATTGTCCCCACTCTTCCAAATCAAGAAGTGGATCGAGTTGAGGTAGGGGAAGAAACTCTGACACCAGACGATTATCATATTAACGAAGAAGGAGAGTTAGAGATTAACCAAGAGTATATCTCTACGCTTCCAGATGGAGTATATGAAGTCGTTGCAAAAATCGGAGATGAAACCTATGTTGCACAAATTATTGTAGAGAATGGAAGTCCATTATCATCATCACCATTTATAAAAATGGGGGCAGCATGGAGTTTGTTTGATTTAGTCATGACAATCATTGTGTTTGGGTTTATGGCTCTAATGTTACTTAAACACCGTGAAGAGAAAGAAGAGTTAGCGGAAACGGATGACCAGCTGAAAACAAGTGAAGAAGAGCGCAGAAGAAAACAAAAACGCAAAATGACTTATCGATTATTGGAAATTATTTTGTTTATAGTGATTCTGTTGTTCTTAATCTTTACTCAAGATTTCACTTTGCCTATGGCAATATTTGATAAATATAGTTTATACTTTGGTTTATTGGCAATACTTGGGTTGTTTATATTTGTAAGTTTTAACAACACATCAGAAGAAGATGAAGAGGGAAGTCAACTTCAAAAAGGCCTATAATTAAATTAAAAGTCAGTAGTTACTCTTAATGTGTAATTACTGACTTTTTGCTATTTTAAGAATGGGGTAATACGATCTTTAACCATCGTGTCATATCCTTTTTTTCGCTGTTGATTAACTCTGTAGAATTCCTGCTGGTCAGCGCAAGGAAAGGTGTTGCATCGACTACAGTACTTGATGTTTTTTTCAGCACAACAGACACGAGTTGGGCAGTCTTCTAGTAACTCCTTTTCAGTGTGGCAACCTTGGCAATTTGCGTTTATTTTATAGTTTTTACATTCATGACAGTGAATACCACACATGCCAATGACAAATTTTTTGCTCATATTTAACACTTCTCCTCTTCTTCGTTCATTATATCTTGAAATATCTCTTTTTGTATGTATTTGTTGAAATAAATAGAGTAGAATATGGATGAAAAGGAGATAACGACTATGAAAGAACAAATATTGAAATATAAAGATGAAATGATTGCAGATTTAGCTAAGCTTGTATCGTTCGAATCAATCAAAGCTCCAAAACAAGACAACGCACCATTTGGAGAGGCAAATGCAAGATGTTTAGATGCTGCATTAGAGATAGTTGAAAAATGTGGACTAAAAACTACAAATCTTGATTATTATGCAGGGTATGGAGAAATCGGGAGTGGTGAAAAGCTTATTGGAATTTTAGGGCATTTAGATATTGTACCAACAGGGGCTGGGTGGATGCATCCACCATTAGAGTTATCGATTCGCAATGGAAAAATGTATGGAAGAGGAGTAAGTGATGATAAGGGACCACTTATTGCAGCTGCTTATGCTTTACGTATTTTGAAAGAGTCAGGGCAAGTATTTGATAAACGTGTTCGACTAATTATGGGATGTGATGAAGAGAGTGGTTCTTCTTGCTTAAAATACTATGTTGAAAAAGAGGGACACATGGACTATGGTTTTACACCAGATGCGATGTTCCCTGGTGTATTTGGAGAAAAGGGAGCTGTAGGAGCTACATTTAGTGCAAAAACTAAGATGTTGAAATTAGAAGGTGGAATCGTAGCAAATGCAGTATGTGCGAAGGTTAGTGCGGAGTTTGCGTTAGATAGCTTTGATGTAGATGCTTTTTTAAACTATATGCAAAAAAATAATATTCAAGCGAAGGTTGAACAAGACTGTACAGTACAAGTTGTTGTGATGGGGATAGCTGCACACGCTTCTACACCAGAGTATGGTAAAAATGCAATTTCTTATTTCATGAAAGGTCTACAAGAAGCTGGATACCATGATGATTTAGTAGATTACTACAATGAAAAAATTGGAACTGGTTACTATGGTGAGTTAGCTAATGTTGATTTTAAAGATGAATATGGAAGACTGACATTTTGCAATGGGATGATCAAATTAGAGAATGATGTAGCAATAGGAACTATTGATATCCGTTTCCCTGTGACAATGAATTCCTCTCCTGTGGTTGAACAATTGAAGCAAAGTTTAAACAATGAGTTAGGTCAAATAAAGATTAAAGGAACTACTGAACCTCTTTTCTATGAAAAAGACAGTGATTTAGTTCGTAGTTTAGTTCAGGCTTTTCAAGAAGTTACGAATGATTTTTCAATCCAACCAGAAACAATGGGTGGCGGAACTTACGCGAAAGGCATAAATAATTGCATTGCCTTTGGTGGGGCATTCCCGGGAACTGATAATCATATTCATGATGTAGATGAAGTATTAGATATTGAAGAGTTCCTTCTTCAAGTAGAAATCTACGCTAAAGCAATTCAAAATTTATTGGCATTATAAAAGAAGGGGCTGCATATTTTGCAGGCCCTTAATTCGTATTATTGTGAAAAATCCCAAGTTTCATTATCTAAAGTAAGTGGAAGTGGAGTAGGTACATCACGGTCAATTTCACCACCAATAAAAATCTCATAAATTGCTTGGTTAAGTTCAATGTGGGTGTCATCGATAATTGAGACATCTACGGAGATTTCAATGTATTCATAAATAGTATTATATTCGATAGTTAGACGCACGGTGTCTTCGTCAATTATTTCTATGTTTTTTACTAAACCACTAATTACTGAGCAAGATTCAAATAAATTGCTCATCACGAAGAGTTGTCCTTGTTCATTGAGTGAAAAATACTCAATATAACCGGCATCATGATACCACCATGCACCCAGAAGGCGATCAATTATCTCTGTTTCATTTAACACAACGAGTTGTGAGTTGTAGCTATCTAGCATTTCTTCATAACTATTTCCTCCATAGAGATAAAGCGGGGAGGTGTAAATGGAGATTCCGTTATCCCATTTGTGTATGTCCTCATAGTAAGCAACTCCATCTTCATCAATAGCCCTTAGTGTATAAGCATCATCGTAATTCTCTTCAATTGAATAAAATTGATATTTGTTGTGATCTCCATTGGGAGTATGGCGATTTAACTCAAGATAGTTTTCATTTAAGGTTAGTGATACATAAGAACTAAAATCTTTTAGGTAATAAAATCCTTCAAGTTCTTTGGCGATGTCAATCTCAGTGGGGGTGAGTGTTTTTGGAGGCGAAAAGCGAGTTGTCAACATTTCTTCGTAACTATCCCCACCATAATATAAGTTGTGGGTTCTATTGTTAGGGACGTCGACTAGTTCACTGTAGTCCATTGAATCATTGCGTATTAATGCATAATCGGTTGAGTCCATTGTGAAGAAGAAATTTCCATCTATGTCTTTGTGGATATCGACATCAAGAATATCTTGATTATTATTTGAAATGGTAAGATGTTCATCAATGATTTCAATATGCCAATAGTTAGTGGAGTAACGGCTAAACCAAAAACCTGTAAACCAATCTTGTTGCAAGACAAATTGAGAGTTCAAACGAGCGTCCTTGAAATCAAGAAACGAACTTTCAGTTTCTCCGGCATAGTAGTAGATGTTTTCTGCGTAATGTGACTCAGTTTTTTTACTGAGAATTAGTGGTGGATGTAAATCTGATAAGATGAGTTGATATGCTTCTGAAGAATCTAGATAGCTTAGCTCAAATTCAAGATATGATATATCTTCAAAGTAGTCAAATGATTGTACAAACTTGAGCTTTTGAGAATTGAAGTTCTCAATATAAACATAACTATCATTACTTGGATTATACCAATATCCCTTCAGTTCTTCCGCATAGTTTTGTTGTGAAGTCATCGAATCAGTAATCTCGTTATCCTTTGTAGTACATGCAGTGATTAAAAACAAGAATACGATAAAGAATAATATCCGTTTTTTCATGTGTTTTTCGCCTCCCTATAATTATTAGATATTTGTGAAATTCGCTAGTGAAAATTTAGTTAGAAATATAAATAATATTGCTAATTAGAATATTTAGTGTAGGAGAGACCATCAGAGTATTCAGTATCCATGCTTGAGAATAGTGATGGACGAATCGTAAGTTGTGAGCTATTTTCTAAAGTAAAAGTAGTCTCAAATGTGTGTTCTTCCTGGGATAAGCTAACTGGATAGAAGATACTTACGTCATATTTTCCTTCTTCTATTTGGCTAATGCTTTCAATAATGCCTAAAGTAGAATGTGGACTATCACTGCTTTCACTTAAAATGAAAAGTTGTCCAAACGCATCATAGTAAAATCGATGTTGTAATATTTGCGTAGAGTCTTCACTCGGTTCAGTTTTCCAAAACCCGACAAGCTCTAAAACTAATTTTCCTAAGGAATCATCAAGAACAATGTGACTGTTGCTTCGAGTCTCTTTAAATTGATCATAAGTTTTTCCGCCATAATAGTATGTATTGGAATCAGTTAATAAGGTACTTTGCGTAGAAAGGTAGGTTTCATATGAAATTGATGTATCGTAGCTAGAGACTAAAGTGAGCGTGATACTAGAATCTGTTACTGAAATGTCCAAAATCCGTGATGTCTCATCATCCTGAATAAGGTAATAATTAGAATAACTGTAATAGAAATCATCAACTTGGTGAATTTCAAAGTAATCATAAGAAATCGGGGAATACCAAAAACCGATATACTTTTCGAGGAATAATGTTTTTGAATTTCCCATTGGCTCTAAGTTTTCACGAATGTATAGCATTTCTTCGAAAGTTTTTCCGCCATAGTGAAAAATGGGAGTAGATTCATCTTGATTTCCTTGAACAGAAAATTTTAATATGAAATCAAAGTTGTATACATGGCTACTATAGCTACTAGCTGAAATTGAAATATCTCCTCCTTCAAGATAAGTCGCATCAAAATGATAAAAACTCAACCAAGCAAGATGATTAGAGTTAAGGTAATCGATACGAAATTGTCCTTCATCTTGATAAATGTGAAGGAAGTCATTATCTCCTTCTATATACCAATAACCAAGTAAAGTCTCTGGTGGTACTTCAAGTTGATCAGGTACTGTTTCAGTTTCTTCTGGTGTTGAACTAGGAAGTGGTGTAGGGGTATCCTCAACAATAGATTCTTGTGTGCTACATGCGCTTAATAGCAAGATAAATAACAATATAATCTTTTTCATAAATTATTTGCTCCTTTATATATTAAAATCATAACATAATTATGGATTTAGAAATTAATAAAGTTAAATACGATAGTGTGTGTGGAAGAAAAAAATAAAAAAAATGTTATATAATAAGTGAAATAAAAAAATTGAGAATAAGTAGTCATATAAATGAAAAAAATATTTGACTTTAGTACCGATGTGTAGTATTATATCTATGCTTAGCGACTATTGTGGTTTCCTGCGAGGGGAACTTATTATTAAGCTATAGTATGACACACCAGGAAATGTGTGCATAAAATAAGACTTGTTGAAAGGAGAATAGAATGCCAACAATTAACCAATTAGTTCGTAAAGGGCGTACAAATAAAGTATGGAAATCAAAATCACCAGCTTTAAACAGAGGGTACAACTCTTTACACCGTAAAAACACAGAGATTTCATCACCACAAAAAAGAGGTGTTTGTACTCGTGTTGGAACAATGACACCAAAAAAACCAAACTCAGCGTTACGTAAATATGCTCGTGTACGTCTAAGCAACAACATGGAAGTAACAGCATACATCCCAGGTATCGGGCACAACTTACAAGAACATAGTGTTGTTCTTATCCGTGGAGGACGTGTTAAAGATTTACCAGGGGTACGTTACCACATCGTTCGTGGAACACTTGACTGCGCTGGGGTTAATGACCGTAGACAATCACGCTCACTATACGGAGCGAAAAGGCCAAAGGCTAAGTAAGTAATTTAGGAGGAAATAGACAATGCCAAGAAAAGGTTATATTGCAAAAAGAGATGTATTGCAAGATCCAATCTACAACTCTAAATTGGTTACTCGCTTAATCAATAAGATCATGTTAGATGGAAAACGTGGAGTTGCACAAACAATTCTATACAACGCTTTCGATATTATCGAAGCAAAAACAGAACGCAATCCAATGGAAGTGTTCGAACAAGCTTTAGAAAACATTATGCCACTACTAGAACTAAAAGTTCGTCGTGTAGGTGGAGCAAACTATCAAGTACCGGTTGAGGTTTCTGCTGAAAGAAGATTAACATTAGGTCTTCGTTGGTTAGTAAACTATAGCCGTTTACGTCACGAAAAAACAATGGAGCAACGCTTAGCTGCTGAAATTATCGATGCTGCTAACGGAAGCGGAGCTTCAGTGAAGAAGAAAGATGATACTCATAGAATGGCAGAAGCTAATAAAGCGTTTGCACATTACCGCTGGTAAGAGAGGGATAAATAACTATGACACGCGAATATTCATTAGCTAAAACTAGAAATATCGGAATCATGGCACACATTGATGCTGGTAAAACAACAACAACTGAGCGTATCCTTTACTATACTGGAGTAACTCATAAAATCGGGGAAACTCATGATGGAGCTTCTCAAATGGACTGGATGGCGCAAGAGCAAGAGCGTGGTATCACAATCACTTCTGCGGCAACTACAGCTCACTGGGCAGAACACCGCATCAACATCATCGATACTCCAGGGCACGTTGACTTCACAGTTGAAGTAGAACGTTCTCTACGTGTACTTGATGGTGCAGTAGCAGTGTTAGATGCTAAAGCTGGGGTAGAACCTCAAACTGAAACAGTATGGCGTCAAGCGACTACATATTGTGTACCTCGTGTTGTTTTCTGTAATAAAATGGATGCAACAGGAGCTGACTTCATGATGTCAGTAAACTCTATCGGAGATCGTTTAGGAGCAAAAGCTGCACCTATCCAATTACCAATCGGAGCAGAAAACACATTTAGAGCAATCATTGACCTTGTGGAAATGAAATGCCATAACTTCAAAAATGACTTAGGAACAGACATCGAAGTAACTGATGTACCTGCTGAGTTCATGGATGAAGCATTAATGTTACGTGCTAACTTAATTGAAAAAGCTGCAGATTACGATGAAGAACTAATGATGAAAGCACTTGAAGGAGAAGAGCCAACAATTGAAGAATTGAAAGCTGCTATCCGTAAAGGTGTTTGTACATCTGAATTCTTCCCAGTATTATGTGGATCAGCATACAAAAACAAAGGGGTTCAATTAATGCTTAATGCAGTAATTGATTACTTACCTTCTCCACTTGATATTCCTGCAATCAAAGGAACATTAGAAGATGGAACTGAAGCTGAACGTCATGCAGATGACAAAGAACCATTCTCAGCATTAGCGTTTAAAGTAATGACTGACCCATTTGTAGGTCGTTTAACTTACTTCCGTGTATACTCAGGTGTATGTACTTCAGGAAGTTATGTATTAAATGCTACTAAAGACACTCGTGAGCGTTTTGGACGTATCGTGCAAATGCATGCGAACAGCCGTAAAGAAATCACTGAAGTATATTCAGGAGATATCGCTGCTGCTGTAGGTCTTAAAGTAACAACAACTGGGGATACTCTATGTGATGAGAAAAACCCAATTATCCTTGAATCAATGAACTTCCCTGAGCCAGTAATCCAAATGTCAGTTGAGCCTAAAACAAAAGCAGACTCTGACAAAATGGGTATCGCTTTAGGAAAACTTGCTGAAGAGGATCCAACATTCAGAACTTACACTGATGAAGAAACAGGACAAACTATCATCGCTGGTATGGGTGAGCTTCACTTAGATATCATCGTTGACCGTATGCGTCGTGAATTCAAAGTTGAGTGTAACGTTGGTGCTCCACAAGTTGCTTACCGTGAAACTATTCGTCAAGCTGCTGAGTGTGAAGGTAAATTCGTACGTCAGTCAGGTGGACGTGGTCAATACGGACACGTTTGGATCAGATTTGAACCAAATGAAGAAGGTAAAGGTTTCGAATGGGTTGATGCAGTTGTTGGGGGAACAGTACCTCGTGAATACATCAAACCAGCTCATGATGGATTATTTGCTGCATTAAACAACGGTCTTCAATTCGGATACCCAGTTGTTGATATTAAAGCAACAATCTTCGATGGTTCTTACCATGATGTCGATTCATCTGAGATGGCGTTTAAAATCGCTGCAAGTATGGCATTAAAAGAAGCTGGTAAAAAATGTAAAGCTGTATTACTTGAGCCAATTATGAGTGTTGAAGTAACAGCACCAACTGATTACCTAGGTTCTGTAATGGGAGATATCACTAAACGTCGTGGACAAATCCGCGAGCAAGAAGAGAAACATAATGCAATTACTGTAAGAGCATTTGTACCTCTTTCAGAAATGTTTGGATACTCTACTGACCTTCGTTCATTTACACAAGGTCGTGGTAACTATGTAATGCAAATGGACCATTATTCTGAAGTTCCTAAGAGCATTGCAGAAAAAGTTGCTAAGAAATCAAGCGAAGAATAAGAATAATCTTGATTTATTCGCTTATTTATCTTAAAATATATATGGTTTAGTAAATTAAATTAAAAAAACAGGAGGAATTTGCAATGGCAAAAGCTAAATTTGACAGATCGAAAGCCCACGTTAACATTGGTACTATTGGACACGTTGACCATGGTAAAACAACATTAACTTCTTCGATCACTACACACTTATCAAAATA
>CAYJEY010000004.1:0-140656 GCA_964369385.1 uncultured Holdemania sp. | reverse complement strand
TATAACTTACATCAGTGTTTTTTTAATTGCAATCTTAATTGGATTTGCGATAGGACTAATTACACTAGATTTTAAAGAACACCTTATTAACATTGCGATCAATGTAGTGGTAATGATAGTAATCTATTTTGTGTACATGAACTCTCAAACGTTAGGTAAATTACTTACAATAATACAACTTATTGTTATTGCATGTCAGTTACTTTATGTTTATAACTATAATTATTATGACTATGCTGAAACTATTGATAGTAGTCAAGTTGAGTACTATCATAGCATGGATTCGGATATTGTGTATCGTTACTATGTGGACAGCAACCATTTATTACCATCTAGTCCAATGAATTTAAATAAATCAATGTTATATGGCTATATGGGAGTGAGTACATACAACACATTGTATGATCCAAATGTTATTGAATTTCTAAAACTAAATGGAATAAATTGGCATATAATTAACTTACAAAACTCGGATGTCATGGAGATGCTTGGAGTTAAATACTATATAGTTTATGATCAAGCAGAGTTGCCTCAAAATTTTGACTTTAAATATGCATATAACTTAAATCACTTACAAGTCTATGAAATTGAGAATTATAAAGGGTTTGGCTATAGTGCTAATGGAGTATCGTATCTTTCTAGCCTTCAAAGTTTAAAAGAGTTGAGCAATACGGTATTTATTGATGATGAAAATCTAAGTATTAATGAGTATTCACAGGTTATAGGTAGTAGTTTTGAAATTTATGACCGGGGAAATAATTATTTAAAAGGAACAATAATAAGTAATGGTGCTAATATTCTTCAAATTCCAATTCCTGATAATGCAGGCTGGAAGGTAATTCGTAATGGAGAAGAAATTGATTCAATTTCTGTAAACGGTGGGTTTTTAGGCGTTGAAATTGTAGATGGAGAAAATGACATACAATTATATTTTGTATCACAAGGATTTAAGGAAGGCGTTATTGTTACTATATTTGGAGTAGTGCTACTGATTTTAGTGCTAGCTATTGAAAATAAGAGAAAAAACTTGAGGAATGAATAGCAATAAAATAGAATATAAGTAAATAGAGATGAGGAGATTATTATGAAAGGGATTGTACTTGCAGGAGGTAGTGGAACTCGACTTTATCCACTGACAAAGGTGACATCAAAACAGTTGTTACCAATATATGATAAACCAATGATTTATTATCCACTATCGACACTAATGTTGGCAGGAATCAAGGATATATTGATAATTTCTACACCACAGGATATTGGAAATTTTGAAGCACTATTAAAAGATGGTAGCCAATTTGGAATTAATCTATCTTATAAAGTACAACCATCTCCAGATGGTCTAGCTCAAGCTTTCATTCTAGGAGAGGAATTTATCGGGGATGATGATGTATGCATGGTGTTGGGAGATAATATATTCTATGGGAATAGTTTCTCTAAAATTTTGAAACAAGCGGTTGATAATAAAGGTCGTGCGACAATCTTTGGTAAGTATGTAAAAGATCCAGAACGTTTTGGCGTTGTGGAATTTGGTGATGATGGAAAGGTACTTTCGTTAGAAGAGAAACCGTCTAACCCAAAATCAAATTATGCAGCGGTCGGATTGTACTTCTACGATAATCGTGTTGTAGAAATCGCAAAAAACTTAAAACCATCTCCTCGCGGTGAGTTAGAAATCACAGACTTAAATAAAATCTATCTTGAAATGGGTGAGCTAGATGTTGTACCATTTGGGCGCGGGTTTGCATGGCTCGATACGGGAACTGTTACTTCGTTGTTTGAAGCTAGTAATTTTGTAAAAACAATTGAAGATGTTCAAGACGTAAAGATATCTATCTTGGAAGAGATTGCGTATTACAATAAATGGATTTCTAAGGAACAACTATTAAAAGCAGCTGACGAATATGGGAAGTCACCTTATGGGGAGTATTTACGAAATGTTGCTGCTGGTGAATTCCAACTGAAAAAGTAAGAAGTTTGACATGCATATTTATGTATGTCTCTTTTTTGAATGAGGCTTGTTTTCTTAAGATTATCTAAAGACTTACATTAAGTGTCATATTTCGACAAAAATATGATATAATTAATAACTGAAGAATTAATTATGGAGGTAATTATGGCAAAAAAGAAGATTATGTCTAAAGACATCGTAATGTATTCAATGATCATCGTTTCTATTTTAGTTACTGGTGTACTCGGGTACAATGTTTATCACATCATGTCAAAAGACACTGTGGTAGAAGAAACTCAGGTTGGACCAACAATAAAAAATGATTTATATACGTTAGCAAATAATCCAACTGATTATCAAAGAGAATTGTTTGATGAACTTACTGCTTCAGTTGAAGCGAATGACCCTTATTTGACTGCAGAATATGTAGTAAAATCATTTATTGCTGATTTTTTCACTTGGACTAATAAAGAGGGAAACTATGAAGTAGGTGGGTTAACATATATATTTAGTCCTGCTTCAACTGTTTTTCAGGCAGGAGTACGTAACGATATGTATTCCGATTTAGATGCCTATATTCATCAGTATGGAAGTGAAAATTTGTTAGAAGTTGTAAGTATTAGTATTGGTGGAGTAGTTGATGCAGAAGATTACACATTTAACGGTGAGGTGTATAAGGCGTATTACATAGAAGCCGGGTGGGAATATAGCAGTACTGGAACGCTCGATACTGATGAATTCCAGAAAACAGGCTATTTCACAGTAGTTGACAATAATGGAAGACTCGAGATTGTACGATTCTTCGATAGTTATTAGTAAGGAGATAGTATATGACAAAAAAATCAAATAACAAAATGCGTATGCCAATCTTACTTAATTACACTTTGATTGTGCTAGCTATCATTGTAAATGGATTGTTTGTATATGCACTGAATGGTGTGACACAGTTTAGCTCTTTGAGTTCAAATATGTTTGCAATGGTGAATCTTGGAATTATTGTTTTCTTAGTATTAATGAATTTATTCATTGCCTTTGCAGTTAAAAATGCAAATAAATTCCTTGTATATGGTGTGTTTGCTTGGTTAGTGGTTGGACTAGCTGGTGGAGCATACATTGTAAATGCAGTAAATATTGTTAATGATTCACTAGGGAATATCGTACAAACTGGAACAGTTGAAGAGACACTAGAAGTTTCTTTTGTTGTACACGATGCAGAAGGTGAGTTTAGTATTACTTCACTTAATCAATTAGAGGGGCGAACAGTTGGAGTTATTGCTAACCCAGAAGATCAAATTGGGCATATTCTACCAATTGCAGAATTAGAGGCCCAGGATATAAATGCGGATATAATAGAGTATGATTTTACTTTAGATATTATCTTTGCTCTGTTTGCAGGAGACATTGATGCTGCAGCACTACCAAGTAATTATGTTGCAGTATATGGTGGATTAGATGAATTAAAAAATGCTAATTTCGATAATACTCAAGCTATTCACACGTTCGATGAGGTTGTTGAATCACAAGTTCAAGAAGGATCTGATAAAGATTTAACTACAGAACCTTTTACAGTACTTTTAGTAGGATCAGAGGGAACTGTAGGTAACCAAGCGGGTGGATCACTTTCAGATGCATTGATGGTTGCAACCGTGAATCCTGTGAGTCTTAAAGTGACATTAACTTCAATTCCACGCGATAGTTTTGTACCGGTTTCTTGCACAAATGGAGAAGCAAAAATTACAGAAGTGCGTAGTAGTGGAATTAACTGTACTATTGGTACTGTAGAAGATTTACTTGATATTGAATTAGATTTTTATGCTGAAGTTAACTTTGAAGGAATCGTAGATATTGTAGATGCACTTGGTGGTATCACGGTATACAATGAATTCACATTTGTTGGACAATCATCTTCAACAGTTAGAGGAGAATTAACAACTTGGGTTCCTGGGGCTGATGAAAACGATGGTAATCCATGGGTTTTATTAAATGGAGAACAAGCTCTTGCATTTGCGCGTGAACGAAAAGCATATGTAACTGGAGATTTCCAGCGCCAAGATAACCAACAACAAGTAATTGAAGCAATCATTACAAAACTAATGCAAACTCGTGATATCAATGTTTTCTTAGATGTTATTGATGCAGGAGGAGAAAACTTTGCAACAAATATGACATCAAATCAAATGATTGGATTGTTTGAACATGTATTAAAACAAATGTCACGAACACAAGTTCTAGCAGAAAATGTTATCGAGCTGCAAGGGGTATCAATTGCGGGATATAATACATCGAAATTTTATCCAAGTCGAGATGTTAAGTCAGTATCAATTGTCAGGTTATTTAATGGCGCAATTTCTGATGCGCAAGCATTTATAGAACAAAATAGTGATTTAAATCGCGAGTTAGATTCATCTAAAACAACAAAATGGAGTGCTGAATGGGAATTGTATGTAGGTGAACCAGTTGCAACTTGGTATAGTGAAACGCAAATTCCTTCAGATGTACCGCCTGAATATCGTTTAGAAATGCCTAATTTTGTTGGCGGAGATATTGGAACAGCTCAAACATGGGCAGCAGAGAACGGAATTGCTTTATCTATTGTTTATGTAAAAACTGGAGATGAAGGATATGATTCAACATTGCCTGAAGGACGTGTATTAACGCAGTCTGTTGCAGAAGGCGATACTCTATACGGAGTGGATCAAGTAGTAATTTCGGTAATTAGTCATGCTAGTGACTTCCCAGACTTTACGGGAGAATTATTATCAGTTGCGCAATCATGGGCAACTACAAATGGAAAAACAATTAGTGTATCTTATATTCAAAATGGAGATGCTGGATATAGTAGCTCATATGCAGAAGGAACAATATTACTTCAAAATTATACAGCTGGAACAGATTCTTCTACATTCACGAAGTTCACGGTGAGTGTTGTTACTCATACACCATTTGTACCATATTTAAATGGAGCTGCAGAAAACTATGCTAAAGCATGGGGAACACTAAATGGAGTAACGATTACTATTGATGAAGTAGCACCAGGTGAAACAGGTTATGATGCAAGTCTTGCCGAGGGGACAATTGTTGGACAAAGTACAGCAGGAGGTACCACACCAATTCCAAGCTCACTTACTATTTCGGTAATTCGACATAGTGGAACAACATCATCGTCTAGTTCGTCGTCTGATTCAACATCAACGACAACAACGACGACAGCTGCTGAAGTAACAACGACAACAACGACGACAGCTGCAGAAGTAACAACGACAACAACGACAACAACGACGACAACGGCTTCGACAACAACTGCTGCAGAAACATCTGCAGAAACAACAGCACAAAGTCTAGCACCTTAAAATTTCATTAAAGCTACATTGGAATATATCGTCCAGTGTAGCTTTTTTAATGTTATTTAAATAAGGGTTATGGTTAAATTAAGTTGTTTTGTGATATGATAATAAAGGAGTTTATATAGGAATTTGTATTTTACAAATTAGGAAGGAATAAAATGAAAGTAATCTTTTTAGGGTGTGGTTATCTTGGCTATAATTTAACTTCGTTATGTACGAGTTATTTTGATACTGTATGCCTAGGTTTAAAAAGTGAATATAGTGATTTATTGGTTGATAAGATGGAAATTGTTGATGTCTTTAATCAAATTGAGTTAGATAAGATTGATTTTAAAGGTGCAATTGTTGTTGATACGATTACCCTTGTATCAAATCTGGCAAAGCCCGAGAATGAACAGGAAGCATTAAAATCTGTACTAGATAAATATGAAATGCTATTTGACATTCTAAATCAGAAACAAATTGAAACATTTGTTATGTTTTCAAGTGGTGGGACTGTATATGGAAGTAGTGAAATCCCTGTTAAAGAAACAAGTGAGCTAATGCCAGTATCATTTTATGCCAAAAGTAAAGTAGCAGTTGAGGAATTACTTCAAGAAAGTAGATTAAATTATCTTATACTTCGTGTTTCGAATCCTTTTGGAGGTGTTCAAAGTACAAATAAAAGACAAGGGGTTATACCGATATTAATAGAAAAGGCACTCACAGGAGAAAGTTTTGAAATGTGGGGAAGTTCTGAATCAGTTCGTGATTACATATACATCAATGATTTTGCGATGGCATTAAAAAAGTTAATTGAAAACCATGTGCAAAATGAAGTAGTAAATATTGGAAGTGGTAAAGGAACTTCACTTTCTGATGTTATAGAAATGATTGAGCAAGAAGTGGGTAAAAAAATTAGAAAACAAGTTGTTAAAAGCCAAGTTAATTTAGTAGATTCTATTATTTTGGATATCATGGAACTTAAAAGGTTAACAGGATTCACTCCCCAGACATCATTTCATGAAGCGATTAAAATAGAAGTAACTAGAGTTAAGAATGAGAAGGAGAAGAAATTATGAAAATTTTAGTAACAGGAGCAGCTGGATTCATTGGAGGTAATTTTGTACATTACATGTGTGATACATATCCACAGGATGAAATTGTAGCACTTGATGCACTTACTTATGCAGGAAATTTGGAAACATTAGAACCATGTATGAACTTAAGCAATTTTAAATTTGTAAAAGCAGATATCACTGATCGTGAATTTATCATGAGCTTGTTCGAAGAGGAAAAATTCGATATTGTAGTAAATTTTGCTGCAGAAAGTCATGTGGATCGCTCTGTAACAGATCCTGAGATTTTTATTACGACAAATGTAATTGGTACACAAGTACTTATGGATGCATCTAGAAAATATGGGGTTGCTCGTTATCATCAAGTGTCTACAGATGAGGTATATGGAGACTTACCACTTGATCGACCTGATTTATTCTTTACTGAGGAAACACCAATTCATACATCAAGCCCATATAGTGCATCTAAAGCAGCTGCAGATTTGTTAGTTCAAGCGTATCATCGAACTTTTAAGCTACCAGTAACGATTTCACGTTGCTCAAATAACTATGGACCATATCATTTCCCTGAAAAATTAATTCCACTCATGATTTCGCGTGCGTTAGCTAATGAGAAATTACCTGTGTATGGGAATGGTGAAAATGTAAGAGACTGGTTGCATGTTTATGATCACTGTGTTGCGATTGATTTAATTTTACGCAAAGGTAAAGTTGGAGAAGTATACAACATTGGTGGGCATAATGAGCGCACTAACTTAGAAGTTGTAAAAACAATTTTGGATCAACTTAATAAGCCAGAAACTTTAATCAGTTATGTGAGCGATCGTCCAGGTCATGATATGCGTTATGCAATTGATCCTACAAAAATGGAAACGGAATTAGGATGGAAACCAAAATACAATTTTGATACTGGTCTTGCACAAACAATCCAGTGGTATTTAGATAACGAAACATGGTGGAAAAATATTTTATCGGGTGACTACAGTAATTATTTTGAAAAAATGTATGGAACACGATTGGAGAAAACAAATGAATAAAGACATCGTTATAGTAGGAGCAGGTTTTGCTGGTGCAGTAATGGCTGAACGATTTGCAAATCTAGGGAAAAAGGTTTTGCTGATCGAGAAACGCAATCATATTGCAGGTAATATGTATGACTACTTAGATGATAATCAAGTTTTACGTCATGAGTACGGACCACATATTTTTCATACAAACTCAAAAGAAGTCGTAGATTATTTATCTAATTTTACAAGTTGGTACGACTATAAACACTGTGTCAAAGGATATGTAAATGGGATATTATGCCCAATTCCATTTAACTTTGAATCGATTGATTTATGTTTTGAAGAAAACAAAGCAAAACGCCTTAAACAAATTTTAATTGATACATATGGAGAAGATAAACAAATTCCTATTTTAACATTAAAAGAGAATGAAAATGATGAAATTAAAGAGTTAGCAGATTTCATTTTTGAAAATGTATTCTTGCATTATACAATGAAACAATGGGGTTTAAAACCAGATGAAATTGATCCGAATGTTACTGCTCGTGTGCCAGTGCGCTTATCTTATGAAGATGGTTATTTTGCCGATACTTATCAAATTATGCCTGAACATGGATATACAGCAATCTTTGAAAATATGTTAAAACATGATAATATCGAAGTTTGCTTAAATACTGAGGCTAAAGAGCGCTTATCACTAGATGCAGATACAAATAGTATTTATTTAGATGGTGAGAAATTTGAAGGCCAAGTAATCTTTACAGGTGCAGTTGATGATCTATTTAATTATGAGTTAGGTGATCTACCTTATCGTTCATTAGATTTCGATGTGCAGACAAAAGAGGGGATATACCAAGAAGTAGCAACAGTAAATTATCCAACACCAAAAGATGTGCATGGATTTACACGTATCAGTGAATATAAACTATTCAATCCAAATCAATCATTAGAAAAGACAACGATTGCGATTGAATACCCACTTGCATATGATCGATTAGCGGATAAAGGAAATATTCCATATTATCCAATTTTTACACAGGACAATCAAAAAAAATATGAAGCATATGTAAGTCTTGCGAAACAATTTCCACAAATTCATTTATTGGGAAGACTTGCAGAATACAAGTATTACAACATGGATGCTATTATTTTACGTGCATTACAAATGTTTGAAGAAATTAAGTAGGAAGTGAAATAAATGGTATTGAGAAATTTTTTTATGAACATACAGACAAGAAAGATAAGTAGAGGGTTACTTATCTTTCTTGTTTCAATGGTGATGTTTACACTTGTTATGGCACTGCAAGGATTTTTACCATTTGGAGATAAGACACTATTGACACAAGATTTGTCAGGACAATACATTGAATTTATGAAAGGGATGAAAGTATCACTATTTGATCAATTTTTCTACAATTTTGATGCGGGTCTTGGCTCCGATTATATATCGCTTTATACATATTATTTATCTAGTCCATTTCAATGGATTTTATTGCTGTTTGATAATGAGTATATTTATGTAGCAGTTACAATTCTAACAGCGGTTAAAATATCCTTAGCATGTGTTACAATGGATATTTTTCTTCAAAAGAGATTTTCAAGTGAGATGAAATATGTAATTTTTTCATTTTGTTATGGATACGCAGCAATGGGAATTACTTATTCACAATCTTTGATGTGGTTAGATGGTATAATCATGCTACCTCTTATTTTGTTTGGTATTGAAGAGTTGTTGAATGAAAAGAAAAGCTGGAAGTTCGGTTTATTTGTTGGATTAAGTATTTTGTTTAATTATTATACTGCTTATATGAATTGTGTGTTTTGTATTATTTATTTTTTTGTTCGCACATTTCAACTAAAAATCATGTTCAAGGCAACACTTGAAAACATAAAAAATGCTGTTCTTAGTGGGATGCTTGCTGTGGGGACAAATGCTGTGTTTTTAATCCCTAGTTATCTAGCAATTGCTAAGAATCGACTAACTGTAGACAATACTGGTTTTATTACTGATATATTTGAAAGATTAAAGGGATTAAATAGTTTGTTTTTGCTTGATGCACCTGTTGTTAATGAGATGGGTCATAGTTATATCTATAGTGGTGTGCTTGTAGCTGTGCTGTTTATTGCAGCTTTGATTCAACGTAAACAAGATCTTCGTTTAAGAATCATTAATTATATTTTTGTAGGATTAATGGTTTTATGTGTATTAGTTGAGCCATTAAATTACGTTTTCCATTTGTTTACTAGTCCATTTTTGTTTCCTACGCGATTCGCATATTGCATAAGTATGATGATGATTCTTATTGCAGCAGATTACTATAGCAAAAAAGATATAAAGACAATTGCCATAGCAAGTGTTATCTATTTCTCATTGCTAGCGATTGATTATTTAAATTATAGGTCTCATTTGTATTTAGTAGTCAACATTGTTTTTGTCATACTAGCAATATTGATTGCGTTCAAATACAAAAAATTGTTGCTTATATTTGTGTGCTTTGAGCTTACAATAAACACATGGGTCATTTATGATTCAATTTCAAGATATACTGTGTTTACTCAGTATGAGAACTATTCTGATATTTCAATACATGATAATATCATGAGTAAAGTTTTAAGTGAAGTTAACTTAACAGAAAATCAAAGACTTGAATCAAATATAAATCGAACAAATAATGAATCGATTGGATACGGGTATGGGAGTTTGAGTTATTTTTCATCTAGTTACAATGCTCTTGCTTCTGAGTTTTTATATCAATATGGACAAAGCCCTGCATTTTTAGGAACAGATAATTATGGAGCGTCATTGTTTGTTGAATCTTTATTAGGTGTTAAATATGGAATTAGTTACAATGATGATACGATAAATGCTACGAACTATTCTCACTACCAACTCCTCAATCAAAATGAGGAAATATCGATATACGAAAATAAATATGCACTTCCTATCGCATTTGTGGTGGACGAAGTTGAAGATATCTTACGGCCTTATGACCATTCAATTTTAAATCAGAATGAGTTGGCTTATGAGCTTGGTGCAAAAGGAGATTTGTTTGTAGCGCATGAGGACAAAGAGTTTTTTGGACATAATATAGATGTGGCTTCTGTAAAACCTTATGTTGTACAAAAACAAGATGTTCCAAATGATTTATCTGAGGTGATTTTCGAGCTCGTGTTTGAACCTGAACAAGTAAATCAACAAGTATTTCTAGAATTGCCTAATGAAATGCTCAGTAATACAATAGAAGTTGCTGTAAATCGCGTTGGTTTGGGTAATTTTACATTATCAAGTGAGAGTGGGGTTATATCATTGGGGACCGTTGATGAAACACTACAAATGAAAGTAGAAATCATCTTAAAAGAATCTTATGTTGAATTTGATGATGCAAATTTCTATTTGTTTGATTATGATGTGTATGAAGCACTCATGCAAGATTTGCACTCACAACCGCAGGTAGATTATGAGAGGTCACTAGATACAATTACCATGAATGTCGAAAATGAGTATGCACAGGACTTGATTGTCACCTATCCCTATGATGAAGGATGGCAGTGTACAGTGAATGGAGAAAGTGTAGAAATTGAGCTATTTGAAGAAACGTTTATAAAGGTATCATTAAATGAAGGAAGTAATGAGATTGTGCTGAGTTATATGCCAGTAGGATTAAAAGCAGGTTTGATAATTTCGCTTGTATCTTTTGCGATAATTGGTTTTGTTTTAATAAAGAGAAAGCGAACATGTATTAAAGTCGAATAAGTTAAAGCCCTTATAGATTATTTAATCTATAAGGGCTTTGATTTATTCAGCAACTATTCTTTTACAATTCGGTATGCGTACACGCTATATTCTGGGATAATTTCACAATATACTTCATTCGTGATTGGATCAATTTCTGACATCAGCGAGTGTGGTGTACCCATTCCCCAACCAATTACATAAGTTCCAAGATTAGTTTTAGTAACTGATCCTGTAGCAAATGAGTTTTTACTCACGTCTACAAATTCACTAAAGCTATTTAGGCTCATTGTATCTTCGTTTAAACCAAACTCTAATATTCGACTTAACTGTGAATCAACCCCGTTATCAAATAATAACAGTGTTCCTTCACTAGTGATTCTAGCGTGATGTTGGAGGGAGAAAAGTTGATTTTCTGCAAGTCCAAAGTCATCGTTAATACCTCCTAGTATCCAAATTATTTCGCCAGACACACGGTCTATCTTGACTACACTATCAAGATTCCTAAAAGAGATAATGAAGTTATCGTCGCTTGGATCTATAAATATACTGTTCATATGCATGTAGTCTGCGGCATAGTAATTTGGTGTAGTATTAGTATAATCATTACCTGTAATTGATGATGAGAAAAATTCTGGATATTCGGTTGAATTCCACTCGAATATTACATTACCATCTTTTACCTCTTGTATATAAGCAGCTTTTACACGTGCAAATTCATTGATATCAGGCATATAGATATTTTCATCGACTGCGCCTAACAAGACATAGTGGTTTTCTCCTAGCATCATGAAGTCGTGGTTTTCTACATAGCCACCAGCAGGGTTGCTTTCACTTGGAAATAATTCCAAAGAAGTTAGAAATTGATATTGGTCATTAAGAAGAACGATTTCTCCATAGTTTATACCAATGTACAACAATTGATCTGATGAATCTTTGCTAGGTCTAAAAAATGAATAATATACTTTATCTTCAATAGTATGTTTTTCTAAATTCATTGTTGAACCTCGATTATCAAAATAATCACCATAATAAAAAAGTAGGTTTCCATAATTATCATATTTATAAACGTAAGATTGACCATAGTCATTTAATACATCTCCATAAAAATCACCTTCACTAGGACTGTAACCACTAAACTGCAGTGTAGGGAATTCGTCTGGTAGTGTTTGAAGAGTAATATTTCTTTGTGAATTGCCTTTTACAATTGTAAGTTCAATCACTTCTTCTTGTTTAAGAACAGGAATATCGAATGTTGTAGTGTTGTTAACTTTTACGCCATTAAGAAAAACCTCCACACTTTCATCGTTTGTTTCAAATTGAAAAATATTAGATGTTTCTGATGATAGAGAGCGTGCTGAAATAGTTGGATTGAACTTACTTAAATCAACTTCTAGATCAAAGCCGTTGATGGACATTTCTAAGTCAACAGAAGTGAGCGAATCACCAATGTGTTGACCATCATTTGAAATTGTAATTAAGTTCACTTCAGGTGTTTGAATATTGCTAGAAATTAATAAAATGATTGTTGCACATAATACACTTACAAAAGCTGCGAAAATTAAAGTTATAGTAAATTTTTTATTCATAAAACCCCCTGTTTGTTTTCTTAAATAAATTATAAACTGGAATTAGATAATACACAAATTGAGACTAGAATTGTATTCTCTTTTTGTGTATTTTTAAGTTAAGAGAAAACTAGAGTATAGCATTTACATAGCAACAGGCATCCAACTAAGTTGAATGCCTGTTAATTTAATTATTCCTTTATAACACGGTATGAAAATACATTGTATTCTGGGATAATTTCACAATATACCTCATTTGTGTTGGGGTCAATTTCTGAAACAATGGAGTGAGAACTTCCATATCCCCAACCAATGACGTAGGTATCAATTTCTGTTTTTACTACTGAGCCTGTCGCATAAGAGAATTTTCTTTGATCGACAAATTCACTGAAACCATCCACAGTTAATGTGTTCTCATTTAAGTTGAATTCTAGAATACGAGTGAGTTGTGAGTCATTACCGTTATCAAAAAGGAGTAATGTTCCATCATCTGTGATTGTTGCGTAATGTTGGCGAGAGAAAAGCTGTGTTTCACTAAGATTGAAATCGTCGCTCATGCCACCTAATGTCCAAATGATATCTCCTGACTCTCGATCAATTTTAACAACACTATCTTGATTTCTAAAAGAAACGATGAAATTGTTGTCACTTGGATCTATAAATATACTGTTTATGTGCATATAGTCAGCAGCATAATACTCAGAGTTTGTATTTGTATAGTCGTTTCCTTCGAGTGCTGAGTAGAAAAACTCTGTATAATCTGAGGAGTACCACTCATAAATTACTTCACCATCTATTACCTCTTGGATATAAGCGGTTTTAATACGTGCATATTCATTGATGTCAGACATATAGATATTTTCGTCTAAGGCACCTAGTAAAATGTAGTGATTTTCACCTAACATCATGAAGTCGTGATTCTCTACATATCCTCCTGCTGGATTACTTTCGCTTGGGAAAAGCTCTAGTGATTCCACATATTGATATTGGTCATTTAGAATAATAATCTCACCATAAGTTATACCTGAATACAGTAACTGAGTTGCTGTATCTGTATTGGGGCTGAAAAATGAATAATAAGTTTGTTGATCTACAACGTGTTTCTCAAAGTTCATGACAGATCCTCGAGCATTCTGATATCCACCATAATAAAAAAGTAAATTACCATAGTTATCATATTTATACACATAAGAGTGTCCATAATCATTTAAAATATCTCCATAAAAATCACCTTCACTAGGACTGTAGCCACTAAACTGCAGTGTAGGGAATTCGTCTGGTAGTGTTTGCAGTGTAATGTTTCTTTGCGAAGAGCCTTTTTTTATAGTGATGGTGATTTCCTCTTCTTGATCAAGTGATTCTACTTCAAAAGTCGTACTGTTATTTACTTTCACATTATTTAAGTATACTTCAACATTCTTATCAGTTGTTTCAAATTGAAATACATTTGCTGTTTCTGCTGAAAGTGATTGTGCAGAAATAGTAGGGTTTAATTCACTTAAATCCACTTCTAAATCGAATCCATTAATTGTCATATTTAAGTCAATCGAGGTAATACTATCTCCTATGTATTGCCCATCACTAGAAATAGTAACTATGTTTGATTGATTACTTTGTTCAGTAGTGCTACTTAAGAGAAGACTACCGATAATGATACAAACACCCCCAAATAATGCAATCAAAACTAATACTAATGAAATTTGTTTTTTCATAAATCCTCCTGTTTTACTGTATAAGCCTATATTAACTTATGAAACTTAAACTAAGCTTAAAATCATCAAAAAAAGATTTGAGCTTTAAAATGATATTAGTTATAATTAAATAAGGAATTCGGAGGAATGATTGTGGAAAAAATATCAATTGTAGTACCTTGTTATAATGAACAAGAGACAGTACATTTGTTTTATGAGGCAACTTCAAAAGTTTTAGATACAATGGATGTTGATTATGAACTCATCTATGTAAATGATGGGTCAAAAGATAATACATTAGCTGAGCTAATTAAGTTATATGAAGCTCATCAAGATGTGGTTAAGGTAATAGATTTCAGTCGTAACTTTGGTAAAGAAGGAGGATTGCTTGCTGGATTAGATCATGCGACAGGAGATTATGTTGCCGTGATGGATGTAGATTTGCAAGATCCACCAGAATTTTTACCAGAAATGTTAAAAGAAATTAAAGAAAATGATTATGATGTCGTAGGGACAAGACGTGTATCACGTGTGGGAGAACCGAAAATCCGTTCATTCTTTGCCCGTCAATTTTATAAATTGATTAATAAATTCAGTGAAGTTGAAATCGTTGATGGAGCCCGTGACTATCGTTTAATGCGTCGTGAAGTAGTGCAAAGTATCTTATCACTTAATGAAGTAAAACGTTTCTCTAAAGGGATTTTTGTGTGGGTAGGATATAAGACAAAATACCTCGAATACCAAAATGTTGAGCGCGTAGCCGGAGAAACGAGTTGGTCATTTTGGGGACTTACAAAATATGCGGTTGAAGGAATATTGGCATTTACGGTTGCCCCACTTCGTATTGCAACATTCTTTGGGTTATTTTTCTCTTTTGCTTCATTCTGTTACATGTTGACAGTGTTTGTTAGAGCGCTTATGTATGGAGACCCAGTAGAAGGATATCCTTCACTCGTTGTAATTATTACATTCTTGGGTGGTATTCAATTGTTATGTATTGGGATCATTGGAGAATATTTATCTAAGACTTACATGGAAGTTAAAAAACGTCCAAATTACATAGTTAGAAAAAAATATGATTAATAATGACCTATAAGGTAAAAAGAATTTACCTTATAGGTTTTGTTTATGGGGAGATTTTATGAAAAAATATATAGCTATATTCTTTATTGCTGCTGCTTTTGTGTCTACTTCATTGGTAGTCAATGGTATTGCACCTTTTGGTGATTCTGCAATGCTTGGAGGCGATATGGGTCTTCAATACATGGATTATATGCAATACATGCTCAATATGATGAAATTAGGAGATTACAATTTTAATGTTGTGAGCCAACTTAGCTTAGGGCATGATTTTATCGGTTTATTTATGTATTATTTGTCTAGTCCAATTACACTAGTGGTTTTGTTTGTGAGTTCGTTTTCGGATTTGCATATGATTGATATTATTAGTGTTCTTACAATTATAAAAATTGCATTAAGTGCATGTACAATGTTGTATTATTTAAGAAGCCATTTTAAAGAGAATCGTGAGTATGCTTATTTCTTTGCGATTGCATATGCACTTTGTGGATATAATTTAACTTATTCTGAGAATTTGATGTGGTTAGATACTGTGATTTATTTACCTATTTTAATTAAGTTGGTGGATGACTTTATTGCAGGTAAGAATCAATTGTATGTTCCTCTTATTGTAGCTTTAACAATGTTTAGTAACTTTTATACAGGATATATGGCAATTTTATTTAGTGGATTCTATTTCTTCTATCAAAGTCTAATACTTAAAAAGAAAATTGCTTTCCCTTTACTACAGTACATTGGTTATGTTGCCCTAGGATGTTTTTTGGTTTGTGTGGTACTTATGCCAACGGTATTTAGTATTTCAGGACAAGATGGAGATTTAAGTAATGTTACTTCAATAGCTGGTTTTGATAAGCTTAAAAGTATCTTCCACGTACTGATTGGACAATCTAATGCGCACACAATGAATCAATACCCACTCTTATACTCGGGTTTATCTACAATAATGTTGATTGCTTCATTGATGTTGAATAAGAAAATTGAAAACCGTGAAAAAATCATTACTGTTTTTGCCATCATCATTTTATTAAGTGGATTACTCGTTCCATTTATTGATAGTGCCTGGCATTTGTTCAGGTATCCATTTGAATATCCGTTTAGATATGTATTTGTGCTCAATTTCTTTTGCATTTTCTTAGCTTACCGCTCACTAGTAGCCTATGAAAAGACAAAAAGTAGTTATTTATTAGTTGCATTTCTAGGACTTATTGTTGCAGCGCAGTTTTATCAGTTTAAATCATATGCACTTCAATATGCATTTGTAAATGGAATAGTAATTTTGGCAGTAGTGGGCTTACTTCTACTTCAAAAGAAAAAATTTATCGTCTACTTATTAGTAATTGAAGTAGTACTGAATATGGTAATTGTACATCATGAGTCATTTGGACGTTACTTAAGTAAGTCGGCTATCGTAAACTATGATCAAATGATTCATGAGAACTTAATAGAGGTACCTGAGCTGTACCGTTTGGATAAAACAATGGTAAGACCACGATATGAATCAATTCACCTCAGTAATGAATCTCTTTACTTTGATTATAATGGCATATCAAGCTATTCTTCGATTGTGAATCGGGATGTTATGAGTGCATTCTATAATTTGGGTTATGAATTTTGGGAACAGGCAAATATCTATACGAATGAAAATGCTTTTGTAGATAGCTTACTTGGGATTAAATATGTAATGAGTAATAAAGCATCCGTATATGATGCAGTAGAAGACTCAAGCATACTGTATGAGAATCCATATGCATTACCAATTGCGTTTGTGAGTGAAAGTGATCTAAGTTTTGTAATGAATGAAGATATTGTCCAAAATCAAAACAAGTTAAGTCAAGCATTATTAGGTGTGGATGTTTTAAATGAAATTGAGTATGAAGTTGTCTACTATACTAATCTTCACAAGACAAATGAGCGACTCTATGAAAGAAATGATTATTTTGCCGATGCATTTTTTGGTTTAATGCTAGAAAATCCACAGAATACACAAATCTATATGGTGTTGGAAGATTCTAGCTTTGGAAATGTACTTGAAGTTCATTATGCAGGAAGAAGCGATAACTACTTTGCCGGAGAAAATGACAAGTTGATTCTACTTGGAGAAAATTTTGAGGAAAATCTTCAACTTGATTTCAAACCACTTAGCCCAGAAATAGAGATGAGAGATATGAAGTTTTATAGTTTAAACGAAGATACTCTTGCAATGATTGAAGAAAACGTTAGATTGGATTATCGTATTCAAGAAAATCAAGTTTATGTTGATTCAAGTGGAAATGATTACTTATATCTTTCCATCCCAAACAATGAGCATTTTAAAATTATGCAAAACGGTATACATATAACACCAGATGAGTGGTTGGAATCACTCATAAAGATACCATTAGAAGAAGGTGAAAATATTATATCATTCAGCTATTCTAACAAGATTGTCAATTACAGTTTGGTAGTGAATTTGATTGCAGTCGGATTATATATTGGAATGATTGTAAGAAAGAGAAAAAAGATAACTAGAGGATAATTAAATTCTCTAGTTTTTATTTAAAAATGTAAGAAAAATACACAATAATGTAACAGTTTACAATATATATGAAATATTATCAAAAATAGATTGAAAAGAAATAAATGTTTGATATAATTATGAATAAACTTAATAAGTTTACGGGAGGATATGAAATGAAAGCATTGAAATTATTAGTAGTGGGTTTATTAGTTGCTTCTTTAGCAGCATGCTCATCTACAAGTGAGGAATCAGAGCAGGGAAGCACTTCGGGTGAGGGTTCAACTAAAATCGGTCTTCATTATGAATTATCAGGTGAAGTAGCAGATTATGGTAAAGCAGAACTTAAAGGTTCTGAGCTTGCGATTCAACAAGCAAATGAAGCAGCAGGTTCTACAAAATATGAAGGTGTAGTATATGATAATAAATCAGATACATCAGAAGCAGTAATTCTTGCGAATCAATTAGTAAGTGATGGTGTAGTAGGTGTAGTAGGTCCTGCAACATCTGGTGCAAGTGCTGCTACATATCAAATTTTTAATGATGCAAATGTATTTGTTGTTTCACCATCTGCAACAGCAAATAATCAAACTTTAGATACAACAGGAAGTGTATATGACTATGTGTACCGCGTATGCTTTGAAGATTCATATCAAGGAGCTGCAATGGCTCAATATGCATATGATACTTTAGGAGCAAGAACTGCAGTTGTTTACTCAGATTCAGAAACAGATTATGCAAAAGGATTAAGTGAATCATTCCAAACTCATTTCGAATCATTAGGTGGAAGTGTTGTCTCTAATGAAAGCTATATTGCAGGAGATACAGAGTTCTCATCTGTACTGACTAAATTATCAGGAACTGAATTTGATGTAATGTATGTACCAGGTTATTACAATGAAGCAGGACTTATCATTAAACAAGCTCGTGCTCTTGGTTTAAACCAACCAGTTCTAGGACCTGATGGATTTGATTCAACTGAACTTGTGAACTTAGCTACTGCTGATGCATTAAATGATGTATACTTCACGACGGCTTATACAACAGTAGGAGCTAGTCCTGAGTTACAAGCATTTATTGATGCATATAAAGCAGAATACAATGAAGATCCTAATATGTTCTCAGCTTTAGCTTATGATGCGACAAACTTATTAATTCAAGCTGTGGAAGAAGCAGGATCAACAGATCCTGAAGCTGTTAAAGCAGCAATGGACAATATTAATTTTGAAGGTGTTACAGGAACATTCTCATTTGATGAGACACATACACCAGTAAAATCAGTATTAGTGGTAGAACTTGTGGACGGTGTACAATCTGACGCTGTATCAGTAAGTCCTACAGTAGAATAATTAAAAGTTAGAGTAGAAATAGGAGAACTGATGTTCTCCTATTTGCGCGTTTAAGGGGGTAGAAGTATGGTTGAATTTTTACAACAAATCATCAATGGATTATCACTAGGAAGTATTTATGCATTGATTGCCTTAGGATATACGATGGTTTATGGAATTATTAAATTAATAAATTTCGCACATGGTGAGATTTATATGTTAGGAGCATTTATTGGCTTTATCGCTACAACTTCATTGGGGTTGAGTTTTTTACCTACGTTGATTTTAGTCATGGTTGCCTGTGCCATTATAGGTGTTGTGATTGAACGCATTGCCTATAAGCCACTACGCAAAGCAACGCGTATCGCTGCACTGATTACAGCAATTGGAGTCAGTTACTTCTTGCAGGCAACAACACAAAATGTAATGGGAACAGGTGTTAAAACTTATCCAGAAGTTTTAGCTAATGAAATCTTCATTGTAGGTGGTGTGCGCATTTCTTCGCAACAGATTATTATATTTGTGATTACAATTGTATTGATGTTGTTGTTGCAATTTATTGTCCATCGCACAAAAGTAGGACGTGCAATGCGTGCAGTAAGTGCGGATGCCGATGCAGCAAGACTTATGGGAATTGATGTTGATCGCACTATTTCTTATACATTTGCAATTGGGAGTGCACTTGCTGGGGCTGCAGGAGTACTTGTAGGGATATACTATAATTCAATCAATCCTCTAATGGGAATGATTCCAGGTCTTAAAGCCTTTATTGCAGCAGTATTTGGTGGAATTGGTATAATTCCTGGGGCAATGTTTGGTGGATTCTTTATTGGAACTGTAGAAACACTTGTCTCAGGATATGGATCATCACTTTATCGTGATGCGGTTGTGTACTTGATTTTGATTGTTGTGCTCATCGTGAAGCCTGCTGGATTACTTGGTAAGAATACGAAGGAGAAGGTGTAAATATGAAAAATTTATTGAACAAAGCCAACTATTGTTGGGGTGCGACAATTATTTTAAGTTATACCATCATCTCTTTATTAGTAAGTACAGGAGTGATCAACAATGTTACACAAACAGTCTTAATGACAATTGGTATTAATATTATTTTAGCGATCTCGCTGAATTTAATTATTGGGATTACTGGGCAATTCTCACTTGGTCATGCTGGTTTTATGATTATTGGAGCTTACACAACTGGAGTTGTGGTAAGTATGGGGCATGCAAATTTAACAGGTGTATTACTTGGAATTGCACTGGGTATGGTAATTAGTGGTTTTGTCGCTATGCTTGTTGCCTTTCCAATTCTTCGACTTCGTGGTGATTACTTAGCCATTGCCACACTTGGATTTGGCGAAGTGATTCGAATTGTAATTTTAAACATGGAAGTGACAAACGGGGCAGCGGGCCTGATTTTGCCAAAATTGATTGATTGGCAGTTTATCTTTTTTGCTGTTGTGATCTGTGCAATCATAGTTTTAAATTTTACACGAAGTGCAGCAGGACGCGCCTGCATTGCCATTCGTGAAGATGAGATTGCAGCAGAAGCCATGGGAATCAATACGACAAAATACAAAGTATTAGCATTTGTAATTGGTGCAATGATTGCCAGTGTAGCAGGAGCACTCTATGCCGCTTCATTCTATGTCATTAAACCTGATATGTTTTCATTTAATAAATCGATTGATATTCTTGTTCTTGTCGTATTTGGTGGAATGGGATCATATACGGGATCTTTTGTTTCTTCATTTATTATTAGTTTTATCAATGTTGGATTGCAACAATTTGCCCAAATCCGTACGATTATTTATGGGTTAGCGCTTGTTGCTATCATGATATTTAAACCTACGGGATTACTAGGAAAAAGAGAATTAAGTTTTAATGTGATTTTTTCTTTTCTTAAGAAAAGAAAGGAGGCGAAACAATGAGTGTATTAAAAGTAACAAATCTAACCAAAAATTTTGGTGGTTTAACAGCTGTAAGTGAAGTAAATCTTGAACTTCACTCACAAGAGTTAATAGGATTAATTGGACCAAATGGTGCTGGAAAAACAACATTGTTTAATCTACTTACTGGGGTGTATGAGCCAAGTTCTGGTACAATTGAGTGTAATGTGGATAATCAAATGGTCAGTATTGGTGGAAAGAAACCTTATGTTGTAACTAGTCTAGGGTTGGCTAGAACATTTCAAAATATTCGCCTATTTAAAGAGTTATCGGTATTGGACAATGTAAAAATTGCGATGAATCGTCACATTAAATATGGATTAGTATCGACTCTTTTACGATTACCAAGCTACTACAGCGAAGAGCGTAAAATTCATGAGCAAGCAGTTGAGTTGCTTAAAGTGATTAAATTGGATCATAAGATGGACTTACTGGCAAAAAACTTACCATATGGAGAGCAACGCCGATTAGAAATTGCCCGTGCACTGGCAACCCAACCTAAAATATTATTTTTAGATGAACCTGCAGCGGGGATGAATCCACAAGAAACAAATGAATTGACTGATTTAATTCAACAAATCAAGAAACAGTTCAATCTGACAATCATTTTAATTGAACATGATATGTCTTTGGTTATGAAAATATGTGAACGGATTTATGTCCTTGATTATGGTCGTTTAATTGCAACTGGTACACCTCATGAAATCAGAAATAATAAGCGAGTAATTGAAGCTTATTTGGGAGAGGATTAAACGTATGTTAAAAGTAAATAATTTAAATGTTCATTATGGAATGGTACATGCCTTAAAAGGAGTGAGTCTGGAGGTTAATCAAGGGGAGGTTGTTGCCTTGATTGGAGCCAATGGTGCTGGTAAAACAACACTACTTCATACATTAAGTGGCTTGATTAAATGCTCAGAAGGTGAAATAATATTCTTAGGAGATACAATTAGTAAAATAGATACTAAAAAAATTGTGGCAAGTGGTTTAACGCAAGTTCCTGAGGGAAGAAGAATATTTCCTCAGATGAGTGTTCAAGAGAATCTTTTAATGGGTGCCTACCTTAGAAATGATAAAGATGGAATTGAACAAGATATTCAAAATGTATATGAGAAGTTTCCACGCTTATTAGAGCGTAAGAAACAGCTAGCAGGAACACTTAGTGGTGGGGAACAACAAATGCTTGCTATGGGACGTGCACTCATGGCTAAACCCAAATTATTGTTATTAGATGAGCCAAGTATGGGATTATCACCACTTCTAGTAAAAGAAATCTTTGCGATTATTAAAGAAATTAATCAACAAGGGACGACCATTTTACTTGTTGAACAAAATGCAAAGATGGCATTAAGTATTGCCCAACGTGCTTATGTCATTGAAAATGGAAAAATTGTATTATCAGGAACAGGAGAAGAACTGGCTTCAAGTGATGAAATTCAAAAAGCATATTTAGGAGGATAAGACAATGTATGTAAGAGACAAAATGACTCAAAATCCAACTTGTATTACAAAAGATACATCAATTCTTAGTGCGTATGAAATGATGGAGCAACATGATTTTCATCGTATTCCAGTAGTAGAAGGAACTAAATTGATTGGCTTGATTACAGCAGGGGTTATCCTTGAGAATATGCCAAGCAAAGCTACGAGCTTATCTCGTCATGAATTGAATTACTTATTGAGTAAAAATAATGTTGAGGAAATTATGATTCGCGATGTAATTGCGATACATCCAGATGACTTGCTTGTCGAAGCAGCAGTACGTATGCGTAAAGCTGATATTGGATGCTTGGTTGTTGTAGATAAAGAGAATACAGTTGAAGGAATCATTACTCAAAATGACATCTTTGATGCCTTCATTGACGTTCTTGGCTACTACGCTGATGGAGATCGTTATGTGATTGAAATCGAAGAAGATAAACCAGGTGTTCTGGCAAAGCTTACTAACTTGTTTTTTACACAAAATGGTTTAATCACAAGCCTTGCAGTACATCACTTACCAAACACAATCGAGGTAGTGATTCGTGCAGCTAATGTGGACAAAAAAGAAATGCTCGTTAACCTTAAAGAAAATGGGTTTGTGGCACGATAATATGATAAATAATAAACCAAGTTAATATAAAGCTTGGTTTTTTTCATGATGATGTAATTGTTTGTATTGATTTAATAAAAATAATTTCATTTATTTGTCTAATTCGACTTTAGTTTGTTGCCTTTATATAATATATGTATTAATGATATGTAATATTAAAGTATATAAATATTATATATGGGAGGGACAAATGCGATACTCATTTAATGAGAAGTTATTCAACTTACTAGAAGTGATGAAATGTAATGATTCAATCAATATTGATGTATTATCACATAAACTTCTAATCTCAAGAAGAAATGTATACTATTTTATTGAAGAATTAAATAAAGAATTAGACCGAAAAAAAATTCCTCGTGTTGTAAATCAATCTAAGAAAGGAATTTCATTTTCTTGTGAACAGCTTAATTTTTTTCAATCATTAATTAATGTTGAAGATGAAATTACACTCAGTCATCAACAACGTGTAGCGCGTATTTATTGTGAAATCTTTTCATCAAGCAAAGAAATTAAGTTCCTCGACTTGCAAACTAGTTTAGACTATAGTAAAACGGTCATTACGAATGATCTATGTGAATTAAGAAGGAAAATAAAAACATTTAAACTTAAGATTGTATCTACAAGTAAAGGCTATGTAGTTGTGGGGAATAAGATTGACCAAAGAAGAGCGTTTTTATATTTTTACTCTTTACTTATACCTTTATTAAATCGTTTGTCTTTGAATACAAACTATCACAATGTTAATTCAATCAATATATATCGAAGTCTTAAACAATTTGAACATACTACTAATCTTTGTTATCACGATAATACATTGCTTGGATTGGCTGCACTACTTTGTGTTAATAAAAATAATTTAAGTATAGATGAGTACAATGAACAAAAAATTCATGAAATTGAATACCAGTATATTAGAGGGATTTATGCTGACCTATCAGATAATGAGGCAGCATATTTTGCAAATATTCTTTCATGTTCAAGGGTTAGTGAGTATGGATGTGATTTAGAAAATGTTAAAGAATTGGTAGAGGAAATGATTACATGTCTACATATGATTACAGGGATACACATTACAGATGAACTATTAATTGAAAAATTATACCAACATATAGGGCAATCGAGTATTCGTTTTAAGTATGGTATTATTGTCGATAATTCGCTTGTAGAAGAAGTAAAAGAAAGATATGAAGCAAGTTTTCAAGCAGTAAGAGTTGCTTGCCAAGCAGTCGAAAAAAAATATAAAACGCTGATTACAGATAGTGAGATAGCATTTATTACACTTTATGTAGCGGGCTATTTAAAACAACGAAGTAAAAGTACACAATCCATTCAGGTATTACTTATTTGTGATAAAGGGAGCAGTGTTGTCTATGCTATAAAAAGTGAAATTGAAGCCTTGCAAAACAATATTAGTGTAGAATGTCGGGATAAATATGAAGATTCAATCGACTTTCGTGGTTATCAATGTATAGTTTCAACAATGGAACTTGATAAACGACTTGATAGTATTCGTGTTCATTCAATATTAACTTGTGATGATCGTTTTAGAATAATGACAAAAATCAAGAGTGAGTTATTAGAAAATTTTATATAAATTGAAGAAGTCATAAAAGTGATTACTCCTTATGTTGAACAAAAAAAATTGGAACTTATCTCAACGGAACTCAAACAGTTTTCAATTCGAAAACAAGTTGAAGAAAATAATAAATTTGTCTTCTTACCAAAGTACTGCATAGAATTAGATTCGAGTAGGCATCAAAATTGGAAGGAAATCATTTGGCGAGTTGCGAGCCCTTTATTAAATGATTTCTATATTAAAGAGGAGTATGTCCAAGAAATCGTGAATAACATTGAAGAATATGGACCTTATATGGTTTATAACAATGGATACCTTCTAGGACATGCTCAGATTAATCATTCAAATAGGTTGGGATTAAGTGTTGCACACTTAACAGAACCTATTTGTATTCAAGATGTGTATGTCAATAAAGTAATGCTCGTATCATTGGTGGATTACTCATCGCATTTAACCTTAATACAACGATTACATCAAATGTTCGAGGATGATGAGTTTAATCAAAGATTAAATGAAGTAGATGATAAATACTATGAATTTTCTAACTATTTATTCTCTAGCACTTAATTTGCACATGAATTTATGCAATTTAAGTGCTTTTTCTTTTACTTGTGTTTCGTTATAGTGAAATTAGGAAAGGAAAAAACACTATGAAAAAATATCCAAGGGCAACAATCATCTTAAGAAATATTCCAAAACATCAGTGTGTGGAGATTGCAAAAAAAGCGGATCAATATCAATGTTTTGCTCTGGAGGTAACACTTAACTCAAATGATGCAATAGAAATTATTGAAGAGCTGTCAGGACTAGCATTACAACATACAAAGATTGGTGCTGGTACGGTAATCAATTTCGATCAACTTAAACTTGTAGCGCAAGCGGGCGCACAGTTTGCTTTATCTCCAGTATTGGCAAGTGATGAAATGATTAAATACGCCCATGCAGAAGGAATGTTGATTATTCCAGGAGCGATGACACCAACTGAAATTCATGAGATGGCAAGTAAAGGTGCAGACTTAATAAAAGTATTCCCTGCAAACGCACTGGGAAAGAATTACTGTAAAAGTATTCAAGCTCCATTAGGTCCATTACCTTTAATGGCAGTTGGCGGAGTTAGTGCAGAAAACATTCGAGAGTTTTATGAGGGTGGTGCAAGCTATGTAGGTATTGGTTCATCGTTGTTTAATCAAAAGGAAAGTCAACTAAATGATTATCAAGGGTTAGAAAAACGACTTGCAATAATCGCTAAAGTTGTAAAGGAGTATTGGGATGAGTAAACTAATTCGACATGAGTACATTAAAATCATTGAAAAAAAATTAAGTCAAGAAGAACTACTTACTCATGTGTGCCAAAAATTAGAAGCGAATGGCATTGTAACTAGTGGTTATTTAGAAGAACTAATGGAAAGAGAAATTGAATTTCCAACTGGCATTGTTACGAAATACATGAATATTGCAATTCCTCATACGAATTCAAAGAAAGTATTGGATACACTCATTGTGGTGAGTAAACTAGAACATCCGATCATGTGGGGAAACATGGAAGATTTAGAAAGTAAGATTCCAGTACAAATTGTGTTTAATCTAATATTAAAAGAAGAAAGTAAACACATGGAAGTCTTACAACAAATAATTGCATTGATTCAATCTGAAGTAATGCAACAAATACAACAAGCTACATCTACTGAAGAAATTGTTAAATTATTAGAAAAGAGGATATTATGAAAACAATTATTGTATGCTGTGGTTCATCTATGATTACGTCATCTGTTGTGATTCAAAAAATTACGGATCGGATAAATCAAGAAGGGTTAAAAATCAAAATTATTCAATGTAAGTTTGCAGAGGTACCAGGAAATGTTGAATTGTATCATCCAATCTTGGTCATTCCAACGGGTGCACTCAAAGAAGAACAAGCTAAGGGTGTACCAATCATTAAAGGTACAAGTTTTATTACAGGTGTTAATGAAGACGTTACAATGGAAAAAATTATTGATTTCTTGAAAACAGAAGGTGGGGAATAAAAAATGAATGGGGTTATTGATTTTTTAAATTATGTTGCAAGTTTAGGTCCAGCTATAATGATGCCAATCGTCATTGTTATTATTGGTTTATTTCTAAGGATAAAAATGAATGTACTTCTGAAATCTGCATTAATGACAGGTGTTGGATTTCTAGGAGTCTTAATGGTCATCAATCAGTTCGTTGCTGTTGTTGGTCCAATCGCACAACAAATGGTAATGAAGTGGGGGTTATCAACGTCGATTATTGATGTTGGATGGCCTGCTAGAGCAGCTGCTACATGGTCATTTTCTCTAGCTGCTATCGTTGTGTTTGTTGTGTTGGGTGTTAATGTACTGATGCTTGTATTAAAATGGACACGATGTGTTATGGTTGACTTTTGGAGTTACAATCACTTTATTGTTTCTGCAGGGCTAGTTTATGCAGTAACTCAAAATGCTATTTTAGCTTTGATTGCAGCTGCAATTGATGCTATGATTACATTCAAACTTGCCGATTGGACACAACCAATGTGTGAAGAGTATTTTGGATTAGAAGGTGTTTCGTTCCCGACTTCAAATTCAATTTGTTGGGCACCTGTAGCATGGTTGTTAGATAAAGTTTGGTCAAGAATTCCATTCCTTGATAAAATTCATGCAGATCCAGCGACAATTAGTAAAAAATTTGGTTTATTAGGTGAGCCACTCATTATTGGTACAATCTTAGGAGCACTTATTGGTGTTATGGCTCAGCTTCCATTAAATAGTATTCTAACAGCAGCAATTTATACAGCTGCTACAATGGTAATTACTCCAAAGATGATGCAAATTTTAATGAGTGGATTACTACCGTTCGCTGAATCAGTTAAATCAATATTGAATCGTAAGTTTAAAGGTTCGAACTTTCATATTGGGATCGACGCAGCATTAACAATTGCAAATGAAAGTGCAATTGCAGTTGGGGTATTAATGGTTCCAATCACTCTTATCTTAGCTGTAGTTCTTCCTTTTAATAAATTATTACCAATTACTGATATTGCATATATGGCAATGTGGCTAGCTGCATGGCCGGTGGCCTTCTCAAAAGGTGATGTAGTAAAAGGATTATTATCAACAATAGTAATTACATGTATTATGTTATTTATTGCAACTACATTAGCAGATATTCATACACAAATGGCTATTGCAGGTGGTTTCCAATTACCTGATGGTGTAACTTTAATTTCCACAGAAGACATGGGAACACACTTAACTGCCTTCCTATTATGGCTTGGTGCTCAGGTCTTTAGGTAAAATATATGAAAATTATAAATATCGAAGTATTTCAAATAAAACCACGTTGGATTTTTATCAAAATTGATACGGACGAAGGAGTTAGTGGCTGGGGTGAAATGATCTCTGGTACAAAGACAAAAACAGTCATTGCAGGAGCATATGAAATTGGAGAACGTATTTTATTGGGAAGAGATCCTTTTGAAATTGAAAGATTATGGCAAGAAATGCATCGTTCATTTTTCAGAGGTGGTCCAATTCAAGCGACAATTGTTTCAGGTTTTGAGATGGCATTATGGGATATTAAAGGAAAAGCACTTGGTGTACCTGTATGGCAATTATTAGGTGGTAAGGCAAGAGAGCGAATCAAAGTATATTCTTGGATTGGAGGAGACCGCCCCGAAGATGTTGTTGCACAAGCACAGGACCGCATCGACAAAGGGTTTGATAGCATAAAAATGAATGCAACAGAAGAGCTACATTATATTGATAGTTATGATAAAGTTGAGCTTGTAGTTCAAAGAGTTAAATCACTAAGAGATGCTTTTGGTTATAAATTAAACATTGGTATTGATTTCCATGGACGTGTTCATAAAGCGATGGCAAAAGTACTAGCAAATGCTTTAGAACCTTACCATTTGATGTTTTTAGAAGAAGTTGTACTTCCAGAGAATGAAGAGCATTTTAAATCTATTGCAATGCAAGTATCTACACCTCTAGCAACTGGAGAAAGGCTATATACAAGGTGGGCATTTAAAAATATTTTTAAAGAGGGTGTTATTGATATCATTCAACCCGATGTTGCCCTAGTAGGAGGAATACTTGAGTTAAAGAAAATTGCGGCGATGGCAGAAGCACATGATATAGCTGTTGCTCCACATGCACCTTATGGTCCAATTGCATTAGCTGCAACACTTCAAATCGATGTATGTACACCAAACGTGTTCATCCAGGAGCAGTCTCTAGGAATTCATTATAATAAAGGTTTTGATTTATTGGACTTTGTAAAAAACAAAGAAATATTCTACTACAAAGATGGATATGTAGAAATTCCAACTAAACCCGGATTAGGAATTGAGATAGATGAAGACTTTGTTAGAAAAGTTGCTCAGGAAGAATTAAATTGGACCAATCCTTCATGGAAGAATGATGATGGAACAATTGCAGAGTGGTAAGTTAAAAAGTTATGTATTGGTGCATGAGCATGTGTGGGTAAAACCGCAAATCGATGATGCTCAATATGAACAATATACATTGGTCGATAAAGCTAAAGCATTGAGTGATCTAAATGACTTATATGAGAGCGGTGTAACGACACTGATTGATATGACCCCAATAAATTATGGTAGAAGTATAAATACAATGAGTGAGCTTGCAAGACAAAGTGGTGTAAGTATACTACCTATTAGTGGTTTTCATAAAGATGAATTCTTATCTATTGAACATAAAAGGATGGATGTAGATCAACTTGAACGAGTTATACTACGTGATCTTGCTCAGTTTAATTTTAAACAGTGTGCCTTAAAATTCGGAACTAGTTACAATGAAGTGAAGGCAAGTGAAAAACGATGCATTGAAGCCGTTTGCCGAGTTCACTTAAAAACAGGTATTCCAATTTCTACCCATTGTGATAAAGGAACATGTGCGCTCGAACAACTTGAACTATTGAAAAAATATGGTGTTGATTATGAGCATGTATTATTAGGCCATATTGATATGTCAGAGAATGAGAGTGTTATCTATGAGTTACTTAAACAAGGGGTAAATTTGGGATTTGATCATATTGGTAGAACGCAGGCTCATGATGACTGGCTAGTTCAATTAGTTAGTAAACTTGTGAAGGATGGGTTTATTCATCAAATTTGTATTTCGCAGGATTTTGGAAAAACAAGTTATTTACATTCTTATGGAGGTCAACCAGGACTTGATTATATTGTTAAGGACTTTAAAGAACTTTTCTTAAAACATATGGATATTAAAATCTTTGATCAAATCATGATAGAAAATCCATGTAGAATTTTCAAACTGAATGAATAAAAAACTGAGTAATATGCTCAGTTTTTTATTGTCCTCTATCCCGTCATTTATTTTTTAAACGTGCATTTTTTGTATGAATCATGTATGATATTAAAAGAAAATAGGAGTGATTGTAGTGAGTAAAGTAGTAGAGAAAAAAGCAATGTTGCCAAAATTAATCGTTATCCTTATTTGTGTATTAATGGCAAGCTTTAATATTTTCTTTTTATATAGTGTTGTAACATTTTCACAGTTTAATCAATTAAACCAGTGGATTTTTGTGATTATCTCAGTGTTAGTGTGGCTCTTTTTAATGTGGATTAACTTATATATATGTCGCAGTATATTTAGCGGAAGAGCAAAAAAATGGTTAAGAATGATAATCGTAGTATTGGTAATGAATGTGCTTGGTGGATTTTTATCATTAAGTATCTATGAGGTTGATAGTGCTCTTCATCGCATTGTGAATGCTCAATCAGTGCAACATAGTTATGAGAGTTCGTTTGTAGTAGTGAATGCAGAGATTACAAGTGTAGATGACTTGTCTGGAAAACGTGTTGGACTATTGATGAATCATGAGCATTTAATTGGTTATGATATGCCTAAGAATGAACTAGAGACGCTAGACTTAGATGTAGAGATCATTGAGTTTAGTGATGAGCAACAACAGCTACAAGCCTTGCTTTCAGGATATGTTGATGCCGTTGCCCTTCCAAGTAACTACAAGGCAAAGTATCAAGGAGAAAGTGAATTCGCTCTTCAAGTGCAAGATACGCAAATGATCCATGTGTTTGAACAAACACAACAGCATGAGGTTGAACTAGAGCGCTCAGATATTGAAGTGCATCGTGAGCCGTTTTCTTTACTTGTGATTGGTCTAGATGAAGGATTATCCGATGCACTCATCTATGCGACAGTAAACCCGATTAGTTTAAAGGTCACAATGACATCGATTCCAAGAGACTCATATGTGCCGATTGCCTGTGATGGTGGAGAGATGGATAAAATTGCTCATGCACGAGGATATGGGTTGCAATGTACGATAGATACAGTAGAAGACCTGCTTGATGTACCAGTTGATTTCTATGTTGAGACAAACTTTGATGGTGTTGTATCCATTGTTGATGAGCTTGGAGGCATTGTTGTATACAATGAATATGAATTTGTAGGTCAAGACTCATCAGCAGAACGTGGTCATTTTACAGTATGGGTGCCAGGGGGCGGTTATGTGAACCTGAATGGGGAGCAAGCACTGGCTTTTGCACGAGAACGTAAGCTATATTATGCAGGAGATTATCAACGACAAGCTAATCAACAACAAGTGATTGAGGCAATACTCAATGAAGGTTTAGCAATACGTGATGTGAATGTTGCAATGGATGTACTAAGAGTGGCGAGTCAAAATGTTTCTACAAATATGAGTTTAGAGCAAATGATGTCTCTTTTTAACTCACTCATGATCGATATTGAGCGTTCCAGTGTTCCGACTAATCATTTATTTCAACTTGTCGGATTAGATATTGATGGCGAAATCACAATGACAAAGAAAACTGAAACAAGTGCAAGTATTTCGATTGTAGATTTGTATGAAGAATCGATTGAAGCTAATACGAACGCAATGAGAGAAAACTTGCAATTAGAGCGAAATCTAGATGCCAATACTTCAATGAAGTGGAGTGCAGAGTGGCAATAAATGATCGATTTAAAAAGTAATAAAAAACTGACATTTAGCGATTTGAAGTTATCGCAGTAAAAGTCAGTTTTTTTATAAATTTGATAAAGATATATGTCTACTTGATGATTTTAGTATAGGCAATCCCACACATCACAATACTCGTGGCAAGATAAGAAAGCCAAACGCCACTAAGTGAGAAGAGGGCACTGAGTCCAAAAATAAAGAGAGGGGCAATGAGTAAGCCTTCAATATAAGTGAACTTTGTCGCTGTTAGGCTTTGTCCCGTCGCGTTTTTAATTGAAACTTGAAACTTAAGTAAAAAGATAAAAGGAAAGGCAAAGAGGCAAATGCGGATGGCTTCATCAAAGTAGATTTTAGCAGTTGATGAAAGTCCAAAGGTAATCGCTAAGGCATCTGAAAAAAGAAAGAGGCCAACCATGATTGCTATGGCGAGGCTTAGTCCAATGCGATAACCAATGCGTATAATTTTCTTGAGTTCCATTTGGTCTTTTTGAGCATAGCGCAAACTCATAAGTGGCTGTAGACCATCACCAACACCTAGCAACATGCTACTTGCAGGAAAGGTAATGTAAGAAAGAACTGTGTAGCTGGCAACACCTTCAGTTGAACCATAGTATAAGCATGCATAATTACTAAATATGAGCACGAGTGAAGGTGTAAGTGAGATACCAAAGGGGGCAAGGCTACGCTCAAGCATTTCTCTAAATAAAGTTTTCCAATGAACATCTTCATCACTTTGGTGTTGCATTTGAGCAAGTTTTCTATAGTTAAGCGCAAAGAGTGCCAGAGTAAGCAAGCTAACACTCATTTGGGCAAGTAGTGTTGCCAAAGCAGCACCGGCAATTCCCATATCTTGTAGGACAATATAGTAGTAATTAAGAATTAAATTTAATATCACACCACTCATTGATATGAACATGGCATGAATTGGAAAGTTCAGATTTCTAAGTAAAGGGATGGCACCTGTGGCAAATATTTGAAAGAGGCATCCCATGATCACAATTTGCATGTAGGCATGAGCTTCTGTATAGACTGCACCTTGTGCTCCTAGTAATCTTAGAATTTGTGGGTAATTGAAGTAAAAGACAACCATAAAACCTAAACTGACAATCACAAGTGTGGCAAGTGTTATTTTAAGTGTATAAAATGCTGATTTAAATTCATTTTTTCCAACTTTTTGAGAATAGAGAATACTACCACCAACACCAATACCTAATCCCGTGGCAATCAGTAAGGCAGGAAGGGGCCAGGCGATGTTGATGGCAGCTAAGCCTACATCACCAGAATGTTGACCAATAAATAGTCCATCAATAATGGTGTATAAACCACTCATTAAGAGCGCAAGGATTGTAGGAATTGTGTATTTTAAGATTGTGCGCATAAAGGCCTCCTTTTGGTGCAATTAGATAAATTTTAGCATAGTTCTACATGAAAAGCGATTAAAAAAAGAGTCCTTTTCAGGACTCTTTTTAACTATTTTGTTTTCTCTTGAGCTGTCTCATTTGATAAATAAACCAAGAAACCAACTTGTAAGATAAGTAGTAATCCAATGAGATATGTAGATGCATTGATTGTGATCATTGCAGCACTGAAATCATTCATTGATACTAGAGCAATCATACTTAAGATTGTGCTTGTTGCAGTTGTTGCGATTGCTTTGTTGCGATATTTTTCTGATTTTAATCCAACCACAAGGCTAATCACTAAACTCATTAATACGATCACAAGACTTAGAAGAGACCATGAAGAACTTGTTGCAGCTTCTGGTGTAATGTCTTCATCAATTACTTGAGTTGTTTCTGGGGCAACTTCAGGAGTTGATTCTTCACTTACTTGAGTTGTCACAGTTTCTTCTTCAGTTGTAGTAGTTACAGTAGTTGTAGTTGTAACACTATCTGAACTTGAAGTTGTTGTTTCGATAGTAATAATATTATCCGGTTGAGAAGTAGAAGTTGTTTGTGTTTTATAGTAAACATTGAATGAAGTTTCAAGTCCTAATGTTTTTGTAAGAACACTGATGCTATCTACTACTTGATTTGGATAACCTTCAATTGAAGAAAGTGGAGCAGCACTTAGAGTTTGACCTAAGAATCCTTCAAGTACATCTGTGTGAACTAAACGATATTGTTCACCAACTTTTACGAAATGATTTACTGTATAAGTTACTTCTTGTGCGTCTTCTGGTGCATATTCAAATGTTATTGTGCGATCTGTTGTAGCATTGAAGTCAAGTGATTGTTGAGTGTTGCTTACTAAGATATAACCAGCGATTTGAGGTGCTTGTTCAAAGACAACTAAATTTTGAGTTGCTTTTGTTTCAGTTGTTTGAATTTCATCACCATAAATATCTACAAATTCTACGTTGTAAGTTGTTTCATCATCTTGTCTTGTATAAGTAAATGTAATTTCGTTGATTCCTTCTGTTAAAGTTAATGATTGTGTTTGATAGTCAACACTGTAAACACCTGGTTGCCAGTTATGGTTTGCTACTAGATAATTTACTGATTGTGCAGAAGCATTTACTATTGCGCCTGGAATTGAACTTAAAGTTGTAGTTACTTTGCTTGTTCCATCTGTGTAGTGTACAAGTAATGTTGCTTGTGCTTCTTCATTCCATTTTGCACGTAATACAACATCATTAGATAAATATGATCCAAATTGGAAAGGTGTAGTTGATACTTGACCATTTACTACTTCATACCATCCTGCAAATACCGCATCTTGTTTTGATGGAATGTTGCTTGGTTGTGTCATTTTTACATTACTATTGATTGTATAAGACTCCCAAGTTGTTGACTCATCTGCTTGGAATGTAACTGTGTGTGTTTCTACTGCTTCAGTTTCAACGCTCCATTTAGCATAAACTCTTAGTGTATGAGCAGGCATCGTTGTGTTGAAGTCAAATGCTTGTGTGCATGCTGCATCTGTATACCATCCTAAGAATGTAGCGTTATCAGGATGTGATGGAGTTGGTTGTAAGTTCTTAATGTTTGCTTGATATTGAACGCTTTGGTTGGCAATAGCATCTCCACCATTCATATCAAATGTTAATGTATAATCATTACGTGTGTAATAATAATAGAAAGTTCCTGCAAGTAGTGATTTTTTTTGTTCGCGAAGAGTGAACCCTGTGTAATGTGATGCTTCTGGAATAGAACTAAAGTTTCCTACAATTTCAGATTCAACAGGTGATAAATAGTTAACACCATTGTGAGTAAGATTACCTGAAGTTGTATCTAATGCTTCAAAGTAAGTTTTTACATCATCTCTTCCTAATGTTTCTAGTTTTGGATAAAATGTCCAGCTTGTAGAGGCACTATTTGGAATCATATCTGCACTAAATACTGTTACATTGTTTTGGATACTAACATTTCCATTATCCCAAGATCCAAGTGGTAAAGTATCTGAAGTCGGATAGTCGAAGAGCAAACGATCATCATAGAAAGTGATTCTTGATGCATTTGGCCAAATTGCAGAAACATCTTGTCCTACTTTGACTTGAATTTTATAATCTGAATTATAATATTTTGTTGAAGAGTCTTTGAATACGATGTAATCAGATTTTGAACCAATGATACCACCAACTGCACTAAATGAGATTTCATATGTAGTTAAATTGTAATAAACGTTTACTACTGTTGATCCATCAGCTTTGATTGTTGTAGCATTGTTGTCATCCCATGAGTAACTTGCATTTGGGATGTTCAAATGATAAGTATCTTCAATTGCTTGATTTACATTTCCATTTATTGTTTTTTCTGAATAAAGTGCATAACGTGAAGTATCTTGACCAGGATTTCCAGCAATAGGAAGCTCTAACCAATAAACGACACGATAATCAGCAGTGCTTACTTCTTGCCATGAAGCATATACATTTAAATCTTGAGCAGGCATTGTTGTTGGAAGTGTAACTGGAGTACCAGTTGCATCTACCCATCCTAAGAATGTACTGTAATCTTTTGTAGGAACTGCTGGAGCAGTGATTGATGTTTCATATTTTTGTGTAATTGTAGCTACTTCACTTCCACCTTCTGTGTGGAAAATAATATTGCTTGTATTACGAGTATAATAGATTTCAAGAGCTAAACTGTTATCTTGTGTTGGTGTTCCAGAAACTGAAGCGCTTTGGGCAGTAAATCCTTCGATTTCTAATGCTAGTTCGTTTACTAATATACCAACTTCTGCATCCTTAGTAGCTGTATTATATTGAGCATATGTACCATCTGTATTTTCGATTAAATGCGTGATTTGATATTCAGCTTGAATGCTTGCTTCTTTTTTATAGACAACAGTAGCACTAAAGTCTTGAGTTAAACTTGAATAAGCGATTGTTGCTTGTGCGCTATCTTGTAATGAGTATCCAGGAATCACAGGTGATGGAATTGCGTAAAGAGTTGTATCATCAGCAGAGATTGCTGTTTGATAACGAGAAGCAATTTCTCTTCCACTCTCATCAGTATAAGTGATGTTTATATTGTAGCTTGCAACTTGTTTCTCATAAACCGCTTGAACGCGATGAGCACCTTGCTCTATTCCATCAACATTAACACTTGATGTTGTATTGTGAGCATTTAAACTAGATAAGTCAACATTCCAACCTTTGTATGTATAACCAGCACGATCAAGAGCTGGAGCATTTGATGGATAAGCAACACCATCATACTCATAGAATTGTACGTTGCTTGCAAGAGTAACTTCATTATTGTTTTCATCAATATAATAGAATGATACAAAGAATTTTTTCTCTTCTTGATGATCTACATCAGGTGTTACAACTTTACTTTCATCACCTGAATCAGCATCTGCAAGCGCCGGAGCATCGTTTTGTGTTTGAGTAGGAGCTTGTGTAGGAGCTTGAGTAGGTGCTTGTGTAGGAGCTTGAGTAGGTGCTTGTGTTGGCGCTTGAGTAGGTGCTTGTGTTGGTTCACTACCACCTGCTGATCCATCTTGAGATACTGGTTCTTCTGATGATTGCGCTAACGCTGATATTGGACTTGAGTTAACACATACGAGTAAAGCTAGACAACTGCACAATAATTTTTTGATATTCATATTCTTCCTCCCGAAGTAATTTTTTTCTTATGTATACATCATAGTTAAATCAAGTTACTAAGAGGTTAGAAAAAGGTTAAAAAAAAGTTAATTTAAAAAAAATTAAATAATTTCTAAAGATGTATGTATAGACCCAACAAGAGTTGGTAGAGAAGGGAAAATATGGTATACTAATTGAGGTGATTATTTTGAATAATAAAAAACTTGTATCAAATTATATATATAGCGTTGCCTATCAATTATTGATAGTGATTTCGCCTTTTATCGTAACACCTTACCTTGCTCGTGTGCTTGGATTAGAGTTGTTGTCGATCAATACATTAACGGCAAACTTAGTTCAGTGGTTTGTCATTTTTGGGATTATGGGTGTAAATCATTATGGGAATCGCGAAATTGCAAGAGTACGGGATGATAAACAAGATCGTTCACGCACTTTTTTTGAAATCTTTACAATGCAGCTCATTAGCATGATCATCTCTGCTATTGCATACTACATTTTTGCTGCCTATGTGTATCCTGAATATACAGTCTATGTATGGGTTCAAGGGGTAACCTTGTTGTCAGTATCACTCGATATTACTTGGTTCTTTTATGGTATGGAAGATTTTAAAAAGGCTTCATTACGCAATATGTTTGTTAAAATACTGGGAATTGGATTAATTTTTGGATTCGTTAATGGAAAAGAAGATTTAATGCTGTTTGTACTTATCAATGTATGTACCGGGGTGTTAGGTCAGCTTATCATGTGGATACAACTTCGCCAGTACATACATTTTACAAAGGTAAGTGTTGCTGGAGTAAAGCGTCACATCAAGCCAAACTTAGCTTTATTTGTACCACAGATTGCAACGTCGGTATATACACTACTAGATATATCGATGATTGGAATTTTATACGATAATCAAACACATGCTACACTTTATGAACAAACACAAAAATTTGTGAAGATGTTTTTATTTTTTATTACATCAATTGGGAGTATTATGCTGCCAAGAATTTCCCATACTTTCGGTAAAGGTAAACACGAAGAAGTGGCGAACTATTTAAGAATAACATTGCGCTTTGCAATGTATCTCTCAATACCTATGGTATTTGGAATTGTAGGAATGATTCAAGATTTTGTTCCATGGTTCTTTGATTCACCAGATTTTGATCCGGTAGGACTCATGATTATTTGTACCTCTCCGATTATCATATTTATTGCCTTATCTAATGTATATGGAACACAATATATGATTCCAACTGGTTTGACAAAGGAATATTCAACTTCTGTTGTAGCTGGGGCAGTGATTAATTTTATCATCAATTTAGTATTGATTCCAATGTATGGTGCTTATGGAGCCATTATTGCTTCAGTGTGTGCAGAGTTTTGCGTAACACTCATTCAATGGGTACTCGTTCGTAAGCAAATTCCTGCTAAGCTAAATATTCATGATGTTTATCGCTATGTAATTGCTGGATCAATCATGGGATACAGTGTTCACTTAGTTGGGAATAGTTTAGGAAGCTCACTAACCACAAATCTAATTCAAGTGGTAGTGGGAGGGAGTTTGTATGTACTCTTATGTTTTGTGCTCCGTGATCCATTTCAACAAAGCATACTTAATAAGGTGTTAAAAAGAGGAGGATAGTATGGCTAAAGTTAGTGTTGTAGTACCGATGTATCAAGTCGAAGATTACTTACCTAAAGCAATCGATTCCCTTGTATCACAAACTTTGCAAGACTTGCAAATTATTTTGGTGAATGATGGCTCACCTGATCGCTGTGGTGAAATCGCTGAACAATATGCGAAGCAAGATAAGCGTATCACAGTACTTCATAAAACAAATGGAGGACTATCAGATGCTCGTAATGCGGGGATGCAATTGGCAACTTCAAAATACATTTATTTCTTTGATAGTGATGATTTTTTAGAACCGCAGTGCCTACAACTCTGTTATGAGAAATTAGAGGAAACAGGTGCTGATATGGTCATGTTTGAAATTTACCAGTATTATATGAAGACTGGAAAAAAAGAGCGAATTTGTAATGCTTATGCTGATGATCAATGTTATACACTCAAAGATAAACCCGAGATGTTAACGACAACACTCAATGCAGCGTGGAATAAAATGTATCGCTTGAGCTTGTTTGTGGATCATCAAATTGATTATCCATTCCGCTATTATTATGAGGATCTAGGGACAACATATCGTTTGATGTTGAAAGCCAATAAGATTGCCCTAATCAATCAACCTTTATATAACTATTTAGTGGACCGACCAGGGAACATTACTACACAGTTTAGCTATAATGCATATCATGTCTTAGGAATGGCGAAAATGAACATTGACTTCTTTAAGCGTGAAGGCGTTTTTGAACAATATTATGAAGAATTAAAGTTCTTGTGTAGTGTTAATATATTAGAAAACTTAAAGAAAACACGGAATGTAGAAGATAAGAAACTTGTCGATGAATTTATTGATGTGTGTTTTTATGAATTGAAATTGCATTTTCCAGATTTTCCAAAATGCAAATACAACATTCTTCGTGAAAAACACAATTGGATTTACGCAAATAAATTCTATTTAAAAAGTTATTTGTGGTTAAAACGTTTAAGACGTGCATAGGAGGAGTTAAGATGAAAGTAAGTATATTAGTACCAATCTATAATGTAGAAAAATATGTAAGAGTGTGCTTGGATTCACTTTTAGCGCAAACTTATCCCAATATTCAAATTTATGCCATCAATGATGGAAGTCCGGCGAATGAACAAGTCATTATTGAAGAATATGCGAAACAATACCCAGATAAAGTTAAAGCTATTCAAAAAGAGAACGGTGGATATGGTAGTGTTTTACAATGGGGAATAGAAAACTGCGATAGTGAGTATTTCCTTGTGTGTGACCCAGATGATTATTTAAGAAATGATGCAGTGGAAACTTTAGTTAACTTAGCTAAAAAACACAGTGCGGATGTCGTTATTGGTGGAAAATACTTTATTTACAGTGATGGAAGTGAGCAGGATTATGATGCTGCTTATAACACGAATTTTGTGAAAATCGTTCCAGACCAAGCAATTCAAATGGGAACGAAAGAATATGAAGATTTATTCTTTGTAGATCCATCGCCACATGCCAAACTATATCGCCGCGAATTAGCGAAACGTATTCAATTCCCGACAAAAGTAGGTTATACAGATAACTTGTTATTTTATAGTTGTATTTTACAGTCAAAAGTAAGCGTATATACAGATCAAGCACTGGCGTATTATCTAATAGACCGTGCAGGAAATACGATGACGGATGTAAAACCTCAAGTCATTGATGCACATACACGTGTATTTACAGAAATATTAGCACAGACAAAAGGTTTACCAGGCGTTTGTGGAATGTATTATTATCGTATGTTTGAAGCATTTAAATTTACTTTTTATCAACTTCGACGTATTAGTGGGACAAAGGAAGAAAAGCTAGAGAAAGCGCAAAACTTGTACCAATTCCTTGAAGATCTTCAACCCTATTATGAGTTAATGCAACCCGCATATCGTCATTATACGGCATCTAAATGGTTAGAGCGCCGTAAAGAAAAATCAATTCTAGTTGGTAATAAAACAATGCAAGCTTATATGGCTTGGGCTACAAAATTAATTAGTGAAACAGAATAAATGAAGGAGGAGAAAGAGATGTTACTTAGCGTAATTGTACCTGTATATAATGTTGAACAATATTTGCGTCAATGTTTAGATTCGCTTATGGCACAAACCATTGGTGACTTCGAAGTGTTAATTGTGAATGATGGCAGTAGTGACCACTCACAATTAATCATTGATGAGTATACGGCAAAGCATCCTCATCTCTTTCGCTCTTTTATTAAACCCAACGGTGGTTTAAGCGATGCTAGAAATTATGCGTTACCTTATGTTCAAGGTGAGTTTTTAGCGTTTCTAGATAGTGATGACTACATTGAAGCGACAACTTATGAAAAAATGTTAGCACAGATGAGTGCCGATGTGGATTTAGTGGTAAGTGATATTGAATACTTTTTTGAAGATGGAAGCCCCTCATGGATAATGAAGGGATTAAGTGAGGGTGAATTTAATTCAGTTCAAAAGCGTGGCTTGTGCTCACCGATGTTTGCGTGGAATAAGGTTGTGCGCACAAGTATGTTCAAGCAACTTCAATTGCAATATCCAGTGGGGACGTGGTATGAAGATATTCCAGTGAGTTCAATCTTGTTTGCGAAGAGTGGACAAATTGGCTATGTACCTCAAGCATTGTTTCATTATCGTCAAAGAAGTGGTTCAATTATGAATGCACGTCAAAGTGATCGTGTTCAAGAGATTTTTCATGTGTGTGAACTTCTTCGTGAGCGTTTTGCACATGCTCGATTAAATGAGGAATTTCATGATGAACTAGAATACTTACACATTGAACATCTTCGATTGTATGGTATGTTTCGTTTCATGCGCTCACCAATCGCAAAATCGTGTTTTGAGCGCTCAGAGATGTGCATGAATACATATTTTCCTAAGTGGAAAAAAAATAAATATATTCGACGTATGTCACTTAAGAATCGTATTTTCTTAATGACATGCAATCGTGCTACCTGGTGGTTATATGCACGACTAATAAAGTGAGGTAACTGATGAGAACACGATATTCTGTCTACAATTTCATCGTAAGCGCAACGGCAAGTATTTTATTGCCGATTTTTGGTTTTGTGAAAGTAAGAATGTTCATTGATTTATATGGTAGTGATTTAAATGGACTGCAACTTACGATGATTAATATTATTACATTTTTAAATATTTGTGAATTGGCATATTCACTGGCTTTTCGCCAACTTTTATTCAAACCATTGGCTACCAATGATCGTGAAAAAGTGAAATCAATTTATGCGGGTGGAAAGAAAATCTTTCGCTCTACTGGAATTCTTGTCTTAGTTGCAGGGGCAATTGTCTCACTTGTTTTCCCACTACTTTCAAGTTCACCATTAGACTATGTTGAAACGGCAATGATGTTTATGATTTTATGTCTACCATTTGGTTTGTCTTATTTTTTAATGGGGCCAAACTTTGTGATTATAGCGGATCAAAAAGAATATAAAATTAATATTTGGATTCAATTGATTGCCATCTTAAGAATGGCATTTATGGTCATTGCGATTTATTTAAAGGCACCATATGTAGTGATCTTCCTTATTGAAGGACTTCAAGTCTTCGTTGCTAACTTACTGGCACGCAAAATTGCCCTTAAAGCATATCCTTGGTTGAGCGAGCCTTGTACAATTGAACCAGATAAAGAGTTTGTGAAAAATACGAAGTATACAATTGCGCAAAGACTATCTGTTTTAGCTTCTACAAATACAGATAATATCGTAATTTCTTATTTCCTAGGTTATACTTCAGTAAGTATATTTGGAAATTATTCATACTTAACTGATTCAGTATCTAAGATTGTGAATAGTGCTATTACATCACCAATTAATAGTTTTGGGAATTTATTTAATGATCGTGGTGATCGTGCGTATGATGTATTCTGTGAGTTTTTTAACTTTGCCGTATTTATTGCCTCAATTATTGCGATATGTATTTTTGTGGTCATGCCAGAATTCGTTTTATATTGGTTGGCACAACCTGATATTTATGCTGTAACACCATTTTTAGCACTTTTATTCTCAGTTAATATTTTCTATTTGACAATGCGTGAGCCAGTAATTATTTCACGTGATGCCAATGGTTTGTTTAAGCAGGCAAAAAATAATGCATATTTGTTTGCGGTATGTAAAATTGTGCTGTCAGTAGTATTAGTTCAATATGCGGGATTTATTGGAATCTTACTTGCTACTTGTTGTACAAATTGGATCATTGATTTTTTATACAATCCTGTACTTGTTTATCAAAGAGTTTATCATTTAAACCCAATGCGTTATTATCGCATGGTACTTAGTCGTATTGGAGTTGCGATTGTCGTAGGTATTTTAGCATATTGGGCATGGGATGCTTTTTATGTATCTAGTGGATTTATTAATTTCCTTATTTCTGCAGTAGTATTAGGGATGAGTGTTGTCATTTTAATGAGTGTAATCTATGCAATTTCTTATCGCTCATTTCGTCATTTGATTTATCGTATTTTATCTTTGTTGCAACGAAAAACAAATAAGGGGGTAAACTAATGAAACTAATAAGTATTGTAGTTCCAGTATATAATGTAGCCCCCTACTTAGAGCGTTGTATTGATTCTTTAGTGAAGCAAACGTATGAGCACATTGAAATCATACTTGTCGATGATGGATCTTTGGATCACTCATTTAAAATTATGCAACAAGCTGCAAAGCAAGATTCAAGAATCGTCTGTATACAAAAGCCTAATGGTGGATTAAGTGATGCACGCAATGCTGGTTTTGCGAAGAGTCATGGAGAATATGTAATGTTCATAGATAGCGATGATTATGTAGCCCATAACATGTGTGAATTAATGGTGACATCGGCACTCCAAAAGGATGCTGATGTCGTCGTGTGTGACATGGAATATTTTTATGATGATGGGCATGTGAGTTTTGCCAGTGGTGGAGAATTCACCGATATGATTGTTTCGCAACAACCTTCGCTTATTCGCATGAACAATAGTGCCTGCAATAAACTCTTTGAGCGAAGTCTACTGGATGATGTCGACTTCCCGTTAGGAGAATGGTATGAAGACTTAGCGACAATTCCAATTATTTTATGTAAGGCACGTAAGATTGCTAAGGTGAATGAGGCTCTCTATTTTTATTATCAGCGTTCAGGTTCGATTGCACATAGTGCAAATCCTAAAATATTTGATATCTATAATGCAATATCACGTGTAATTAACTACATTACAGAGAATATTGAAGAACCACTACAAAGCGCCTATCGAAAAGAAATGTATCATGCTTACATCATCCATGGACTTGATTTAACGACGCTTCGTATCAAGGATTTTGAAGATGTGGAGATGAGTATTGAATATTTAAGACAAAATATGAATCACTTAAATCAAGCTTATCCAACATGGCAAAGTGATGCTCTTGTGAAGAGTGCAAGTTGGAAAAAAAGATTAATTTATCAATTATTAAAAAATCAAAAATGGAAGTGGGTGTTAAAATTGTATGGCAAAAAAGTGTAAAATTCTATTTGTGAATGATGAAATGGTCATGGGTGGAGTAGCACGTGTACTGAATACGCTCATTAAGAATTTAGATGCACAAAAATATGAAATTGACTTATTGGTATTGCATCCGCATGGTGAGTTACTTCAAGATGTACCAAAACATGTCAAGATTATTGCAGGATCTGCTTTCTTTGAACCGGTCGATTTACCTCTAAATGAGGTGCTTGCATCATGGAACTTGCGAATGATTTATAAGAAGCTACGTTTATTGTGTTTAATGAAGAGTGGACTCATTAAAAATAAGATTAAAAAGGAACGTCAACGCATGTTAACTCAACAATATGATGTTGAAATTGCTGCAAAAGAGGGGTTTTGTACAATCTTTACGGCATGTGGAAATAGTAAGAAAAAAATTAATTGGGTACTTACTGACTATAGTGTATGTAATTATTCAGTAAATCATATGAAATTAATGAAATCAATTTTACCTGATATTGATTTAAATATTGCCGATTCAATGCAAGCACTGCAGGCTTATGAGCAAGTGTTTGATATTCAAATACCAGGAGTTGCCATTCATAACTTAATGGATGACACCAAAGTAAAAAATGGAATACTTGAGCCTAGCTCGTTGGATGAGACAAAACTCAATGTAATTTGTGTTGCCCGTTTTCATCCACAAAAGGCAATGCTACGTTTGATTAAAGCGCATGAGTATGCGATAAACCAGGGAATCGATCATCACTTACACCTCATTGGAAGTGGTGAAGAAGAAAAGATGTGTAAAGATTATGTGAATGAACATAGATTAAATCAAGTTCACTTTTTAGGAGTTAAACTCAATCCATATGCTGATATACACAAAGCTGATTTATTTGTTTTGTCTTCATTGTATGAGGGATTTGCGACAGTCATAAATGAATCATTGATTGCCCAAACACCAGTATTGGCAACTAAAGTAGCTGGTGTTGATGAACAAATTGTGCTTGAGCATCATGGCTACATTGTAGAAAATGCTCAAACTGCGCTCAATGAAGCGTACGTAAAAGCACTAAATAAAGATCGCCTTACACAGATGAAACAACAACTTCAAGGCTATGGTTATCCTAATGAAGAAATCTTATCGCAATTTAATGAAGTCTTTTTAAAGTAGAAAGGAAGACCATCATGAAAAAAATAAAAACATTATTTGATCAAATGATCGACTTTCTATTCAAGTATGAGCATCTTCTTGTGTATCTAGGAGCACTGTTTGTGTTTGTGGTGATGTATCGCTTTTCCAGTTGGGTACCACTTGCTGGGGATGATTGGGGATATGCACTACCAAGTAGCATGAGTGCATTTGAGCGTGCTTGGGACTTTTACTTCACTTGGTCAGGACGTTTCTTCTCAGAACTCTATGGGTTTAGTGTAGCTCCCAATAAAGAGCTATGGAATGTGCTTAACGCAAGCTTGTTTACGCTACTTTATGTTTGTGTTGTGCAACTTGTCGCTAAAAAACATCAAGTACTCATTGGTCTTGTGTTTGCCACGATGATCGTTAATGTCGATCGCCAACTTCGTATTGAAACACATACTTGGGTAATGGGGACAACATATGTTATTCCACTAGTACTGATGGTTTTATACTTCTGCTTCATTCAAAGCTATGTGCTATACAAGAAGAAGATAGGAAAGATGGTTGTTGCGTTTTGTCTATTTTTAAATTTCTATATTGGCCTTACCATGGAAAATGCGGCGGGGATTCTAGTCCTTGGTAATGTACTCATGATGATCTACATGTACATAAAACATAAACAACTAAAAACCTACATGCTTCCACTCACAATCACTTCCATGATATCACTTGCAGCCATTCGTTTATCGCCTGGGGCAATGTTTAGAATGAGTAGAGATAGTGCTGATTTTAGCTCTTTGCCAATTTGGGAGCAAATTGGACTGAACTGGAAAAATTTTATTGAAATGACGTTTGTGAATAACCAGACGATGTTTGCACTTTTATGCATTGCTGTTGGGATATTGGTAGCTCAAAAGTTTTGGTCAACAAAAAATAAGTGGATGATATGCCTTTTAGTATTGCAAATTGTCGGTTTATTTGTATCTTTGAGCCCAACGTTATATAATGAAACAGGATTTTCAGCATTGCTTGTCTTATTTGATATTGATTACACTGCAAGCGCACTGTGGTTTACAAGCATATTTTATGTAGTGTATACCGGGGCGCTTATCGCTAGTATATTCTTTATTTTTGATGATCAAGATGAAAAGGCAAAAGCGTTATTCCTTGTCATGTTAGGTGGAAGTGCAAATCTAATTATGTTGATTTCACCTATATTTGGTTCACGCTCAAGTATTTATACAGTATACTTCTTATACATCTTTACTTGTTTTGTGATATCGAAAATTAAAATCAATCGTTATGTTTTAGTAGCGACTTGGTGCGTTGTTGCAATTTTCTTATTGTATCGCTCACGTGCCCTCTACTACAAATATCAACTTGTTGATCTACAAGTTCAAGATCGTATGAGTGTCATTGAGTATTATCGTGCAAATCCACAAGAAGATGAGATTTGGATTGAAAGAATGCCACCACTACTCGTACATTCAGCAGATATTGAAGCAGGCGATGAATATCATTTTGAAGTATTTAAAGCGTATTATGGATTAAATCCAGATGCGGATGTCATATTCTTCGAGTATCAATTACCGTAAGAATTAGAATGAGAGGTTATTATGAATCAAATTAAGCAGTTTTTTGCAAATAAAATTGCGTTGAGGTGGGCAATTGTCTTATTGGTGGCCTTACAACCAATCATTGATATGGATTATCTAATTCATCCATTTTTAGATCAATTTTCAATCCCACGTTTTTCAACTATTATTCGATTTCTAATTATTCCTGCATTGATTGTATGGACTTTCTTTTTAGCGGATAAGAATAAAAAGAAAACACTTTTGATTGGAATAATATATGGTGTATTGATGCTTGGATGGTTTGTACTACATGGGTTGCAAGCCATTGAAATCTATGATCGCTTGTATTTAACGACAAATTTCTATTTTAATTGGTTTCAAGAGTTGACGTATGTACTTACACTGATTTTACCTTATGGTTTAATTTATTGTGTAACACAACTCAAGTTCAAAGAGAATATCGTAAAATGTGTTATTGTCTTTTTAGCTGGATTTATCGGAGTTAGTATCTTATTAAGTAATTTATATGTGTTCTCTATTTCGACTTATGTAGGCAATACAGTTGCGAATATATTTACTTGGTTTGCTGGTATTTATGATCATTATCATCCACGTTTCCTTGCCTCAAAGTTCTTCTTCAATGAAGGAAATACAATTGGTATTTTAATGACAATGCTGTTACTACTTATGTATTACTTCTTTGCGATTGCTCGTAGTATTCAGGAAAAATGTGTCATTGGAAGTTTATTGTTTATTTTAAATATCTCAATGATGATCTTGGGGACAAGAACGGCGACCTATGGGACATTGCTCATGGGTGGAGCATTTTTAGCAATTTATTTATTTGATGCACTAATATCAAAGAACTGGAAAGTTAAAAAACTTCCAATTGTCTTTGCACTTGTTGTGATGGGGGTGAGTTATCTTATTCTTCCTTACACGCCAGCTGTGCAAAACCAAAATGTAGATGCAGTCAATGATTTAGCTTTAATTAACAATGGGGCAATTTCACAAAGCCAAGAAAGCATTCAATCAGGAGGAGATTTGATTCCTGGGACAACTGAATTTAATCATTTCTATATTTACCAATTTGAAGAATATGGAATTCGTGCAAAAATGGCCACATCTATTCCGTCATCTTATTATATGGAGTGGTATAGTTATATTCACGATCCGCTATTTTGGTGTAATGTTGTGATTAATATGCCAGTTGAAGATCGCGTAAGCGGTCGTCAAATTCAAACTATTTTTACTACATATAAATGGCAAGAATTAGATAATCAAGAGAAAATGCTAGGAATGGGTTACTCGACATTGATGAATGGGTCCATTGTACTTGAACAAGATTTTGTTCAGCAAAGTTATACACTTGGGTATGTTGGTGTTGCACTTACACTAGGTCCATGGGTCTTATTAACACTTGCAGGAGTTGCGCTTATCTTGTTTAAATTTAAAGTTCTAGTACGCTTAGATATTATGATTCTAGGAGCAGTTGTTGTCTTTGGATTTGGAGCTGCATATACAAGTGGGCATACACTAGATCAATTCTTGACAACAGTCTTCTTGTCATTCATAACAGGATATCTCATCTCACTTATTCAAGATGCTTATCGAGTAGGGAAAGACAATGACTAAGATTACTATCATTGTGCCTGTCTATAACGTTGAAAAATATTTGGCAGCAACACTTGAATCACTCGTGAACCAAACATATCCACATCTACAACTCATGATTATTAATGATGGAACCCAAGACAACTCGCAAGAGATTATTGATCAGTATGCAAGCAAATATGATTTCATCAAAGCTTATAAAAAAGACAATGGGGGAATTGCGGATACACGCAATTTCGCATTGGAAAGAATTGAAACAGAGTATTTTGGATTTTTGGATAGTGATGATACAGCAGATGCCACAATGGTAGAGAAAATGATGGCTAAAGCATTAGAAAGTGATGCTGATATTGTCGTTTCCAATTTTAATTGGGTGTATGATAATAAGCCTACAAATGTCCAAAAAGAAGGACCTTATCAACCTGGAAAAGACATGGTGGTGCATTTATTTGCTACACTATGGAATAAAATTTACAAAACATCTTTCATTAAAGAATGTCAGTTAACTTTTCCAAAAGGATATCGATATGAAGATGCTTGTTTCTTATATTGTGTGGCACCATTAGTAAAAAAATTAGCGTTTATTGATGAAGCATTTGTGCAATATTATCAAAGGCAGGGATCAATTACTCATAACAATAATCAAAATGTGCAGCACATGATTCATGTGTTTGAAGTGATTGTGCAAGAGTATCAACAACGAGGATTTTATGAGGATTATTATGCTGAACTTGAATACATACATGTGAAGTTTTTCTTAGGAAATTCATTTTTAAGAAGCTGTGAGATACAAGATAAGAAAGTACGCAAAGAAACTATTCAAATGGGATGGAACTTATTAAATACGAGTTTTCCATCGTGGTATAAAAACAAGTATTTAAAAAGCTTACCAGGGTTAAAACATAAGTATTATCGAACAGTAAGAAAATGGAATCTTGGATTTTATACATGGTTATTTAGTACATTAAGAAGAGGGAAGTAAATGAACGTATACGATTTTGATAAAACAATTTATGATGGAGACAGCACTGTTGATTTTTATAAGTACTGCATAAAAAGAAAACCGAGTTTGATGCGTTTTATGCCTAATCAAGCATGGCAATTTATGAAATATGCTTTAAAAATCCAACGCAAAGAAGATTTCAAAGAATCGATTTATGCTATACTCGTACACATTAATGATGTAGAAGCTTGGGTTGAAGATTTTTGGGATAAGAACCAGCATAAAATTAAACCATTTTATAAGGAACATAAAAAAAGCGATGATTTAATTATCTCAGCTTCTCCAGAATTTATCATTTTACCTATTTGTAAGAGATTAAATGTAGAAGCAATGGCATCACGAATAGATGTTAAAAGTGGGAAACACAGCGATGGAATCAACTGCCATGGAGCACAAAAGGTGGTACGCTTTAAAGAGGTGTATCCACAAGCAACTGTGGAAGAATTCTACTCGGATTCATATAGTGATGATCCATGTGCACAGCTTGCCGATAAGTCATTTCTCGTAGTAGGACATCGCTTATTGGATTGGGAAGCAAATAAGAAGTAGTGACTAATATTTGAAATTTATTAAAAGAATTGATAGAATAGACATGTTAGGAGTGATGAAATGTCACAGGTAAATAAAAATATTGAAAACCAAGAAGTAAAAGCAAAGAAACCACCAGTTAAAAAACCGAAGAAAAAGAAAAAAATAGATGGGGCAATGATCGCAATCATTGTGGGCTTAATTATTATTGCCACACCATTTCTTGTATTGGGATATATGTTGATTAGTGCGTCGATGGCAACGGGTTCTGTACTTGCAGGAGATCGCTTTGAAGGTGATTTAGATCCTGCTATTACGCAGGAACAAATTGCAGCAATTGAACAAGCAGTATCAAGTAAGTCAGGCGTAGAAAGCGTTGAGATTCAACTTAAAACAGCGACCCTTCGTCTTTATGTAGATACTAGCGATAGTTATTCAGTTGAACAAGCAGAAGCATTAGCACAAGAGGCATACAACGCCATTACAAGTGAATTGGATGTTGCAACTTATTTTACACGTACTCAAGAAAAGAATATGTATGACATTGAAGTGCATGTGTATAATCTAAGCGAGAATCGTGATTCAGAGGCATTTAGTTATGTGATTATATCGAAATCTTCGTCAATTAGTGAGAAGGTAGTCGATGTTGTATCAGAACCAAAAGACCCTGAGTTAGCTCAACAAATATTAGATGAACTAGAAGCAAAACGAAATCCAACACCAACACCTGATTCAAATGAAGAAAGCGCTGGTGGACTTGAAGAAGAATTACTTGAAGATGAAGTAACAACAGAAGGTGAGGAATAGAGCGTTTGCACAGGCAACGCTCTTTTTTAAAAATGAAAAAGAAAAATGAAGAATTTATTGGCACATGCAGTGATTTAACAAACCAAGGTTTAGGTGTAGTAAAGCACGATAACTTTACTTATTTTGTAAGAGGCTGCTTACCACAAGAAGAAGTGCTCGTTCACGTAACCGCATTAAAGAAAACATATGGCTATGGTTTTGTGAAAGAAATCATTAAAAAAAGTCCGCAACGTGTTACACCAAAGTGCTCAGTAGCAAGACAGTGTGGTGGGTGTGAACTTCAACATTTAAGTTATGAAGGGCAACTCGCAATTAAACATAAAATCGTAAAAGATTGCTTTGAGCGCATTGGTAAAATTGAGCATCCTGTCAATGAGTGTCTTGGAATGCAAAATCCAGTACGTTATCGCAATAAGGTACAAGTTCCAGTTTCGACGCTTAAAGGGCTTCAGGTAGGCTTCTATCGTGCTAACAGCAATGATATTGTGGAGTTTAATGATTGTATCGTGCAAACAGAGTTGCAAAATAAAATTGTGAAACAAATGAAAGTTTGGTTAAAAGAACTCGGATGTGGTAAAGCATTCCGTCATATTTTAGTTAAGCATTCACATGTCACAGGAGAAGTCATGTTAGTTTGGATTGTAAAGGAGTATCCTTTTAGACAGTCTAAAGCATTACTTGAAAAATGTTTAAAAGAATTTAAAGAAATTAAAAGTGTAATTGCCAACATCAATCAACGAAATGATAATGTCATCTTAGGTGAAAAAGAGGTATTGGTTTATGGTAAACGCTTTATCCAAGAAAAATTAGAGGATTGTACATTTAATATCTCATCAAAATCATTTTATCAAATCAATCCAATTCAAACAAAGGCCCTTTACAACAAGGCAATAGAACTTGCCGAAATCACAAAAGATGATGTAGTAGCGGATGTTTATTGTGGGACAGGAACGATTGGAATATTCGCGGCAAAACATGCCAAGAAGGTGATTGGAATTGAGGTTGTAGCAGCTGCTGTACAAGATGCCAAAGAAAATGCGAAACTTAACAATGTTAAAAATATAGAATTTGTCTGTAGTGATGCAGCCTCTTATACAAAACAAATGGCGCAAAAGAAGGTGAAAATCGATGTAGCAATAGTTGATCCACCGCGCAAAGGACTTGATGCTACAGCAATTGAGTCGCTTGTACAAATGAATCCAAAACGCATCGTGTATGTTTCATGTGACCCTGCGACACAGGCAAGAGATTGCAAACTCTTCCAAGAGTTAAACTATCATGTAAAAGTGATCCAACCGATTGATTTATTCGCTCACACTTTACATACCGAAAGTATCGTATTATTAGAACGTAAGTAGTAGCTCTAGACCCTATTTTAAAGGGTTTAGAGTTTTTTTAGTGAAATTTGTGCTTTTGAAAAAAAAGAGTTATAGAGTGATAATATGTTTATGTGTGAAACTTTGTTTCCTGTAAAATTACTATTTGAGACAATTTCACAGTATGTGGAACATATCTACGTGTACGAGTAAAAAATCACAAGTTTAATGTCGAAAATAGATAAAATACTATATATAAATAATGCACTTTATTGAATCTTTTCAACATCTGCTTTATCATTTATCTAGAGAACTTACGAAATAGTTCGTAAAATTTATATAATTGGAGGATAAATACAGTGGAATATAAAGAATTTACTACGAGTTTATTAAGTGAAATTAAAGCGATATATGAAGATTCAAATTGGCAATCATACCTAAAGGATGATGACAAATTAGTGAGGGCATTTCATAACTCACTATATATTTTAGGTGCGTTTGAAGATGAAAAATTAGTTGGGTTTGTTCGTTGTGTAGGCGATGGCGAGCATATTGTACTAGTACAAGATTTAATTGTTTTGTCGGGATATCAACAAAAAGGAATAGGTTCATATTTGTTTAAACATTGTTGGGATAAATATAAAGAAGTTAGAATGTTCCAAGTAGTAACTGATATTGAAGATAAAGTAGACAATTATTTTTACCAATCCTTTAATATGAAAAAATTAAACGAGGGACATATGATTTCATATTTTAGATAGGCACACAAAATTAGCATAACATGAAGCAACAATTTATAATTGAAGTACGAGCAAAATTTATATAATGGGAGGGTTACAACAATGACTGCAAAAATATTAATAAGCAATTTTGATAAAAATTTTCCGCCTGATTTTGCATGTCGAGTAAATGAAATAGTTATTAAACGAAATAATTTCGCTTTTGTAGCATCTGATTTTCATAATCATAACGAAAAAACAGATAAATATTTCAATTTTTATTTAAATATGTTCACTTTAAATAAAATTAATTTTAATAATGCTTATGTTGTTGATGGAAGAATGACAAAACAAGAAGCACAACAAGCCATTAGCAAAGCAGATGTAGTTTGGCTTTCTGGAGGAAATACAGCTCTACAATACAAGTGTTTAGAAGAATATGATTTAATTTCTTCGATAAAAAGTAATAGTGGGGTAATTATCGGAATGAGTGCAGGTGCTATAAATATGGGGGAGGATGCAATTTGCTCTGTTACAGGCGTAGATGCGAAAAAACAAATTTATAAAGGGCTTGGGGTCGTAAGTATATCTGTTACACCACATTACGATAAAAGAGGAGTTTCTGATGAACTATCAGAAATATCTCATAAATACTGTATATATGGTTTATGTGATGAGTGTGCTATTATAGTTATTGACGATAATATTGAACTTATTGGCGATGTATTTTTGATAAACCAAGGAGAGGTTAAACAAATATACTAAATACCTATTATAGGCATAACACGATGCAATAGTTTATAATTGAAGTATGAACAAAATCTATAATTTACGAAGGAGAATAATACTTATGTTAAGTAAAAGTTTTGGATGTAGAAAAGATGGTGTGATATATAAAGAACGTGTTGGTGCGTATGGTATAGGGTTTTCTGAAGATGGAAAAGTACCTGTAGCCATGACTCATTTATATAATGGCGAAAAAGGTTATTTTTTACTTGGTGGCGGAATAGATAATAATGAAAATCATAAAGATTGCATTATTAGAGAAACTCTTGAAGAAGCAGGGCTTGCCGTTGTTCCAAAAGAATTAATTTGCATGGGTGATTATTATCATTTCATTGAGCAAACAAAAACAGATTTTCATGGTATCGGTTATTTCTATTTCATGGAAATAGGAGATGTTGTATCATCACCAACTGAACCCGACCACTATTTAGTATGGCTAACTATCGATGAAATAAAAGAAAAATTATTCTTACCACATCAAATCTGGGCTGTTGAACAAGCATACAGTATATTCGTAAAATGAGTATAACATAAATAATATAATTAAATAATCATCGATTAACAAATAATTATAAATCAAAAAATTCTATAATAGGATTAAGAGGAGATTAAAATGAATAATAAAAAATGCAGACTCATGGCATCAATGTTGATTTGTATAGCTTTATGGGTTGTATACATATTTGAAAATGAGATGTCTAGATATGGTATATATACTCTAGTTGATTATGGCATTCATGAAATTTTATCAATAGTTCCATTTATTTGTGTAATTGCAAACATTGTTTTTATCTCAAATATAGTAAGAGATATGATCAAAAATAAGCGAATTTACTCCAATATAGTTGTTACCATTTTGTTAAGTATTACATTATTATTGCAGGTTCAATTTTTTATTGAGAAATTTAATACTATTACTATTATTGCGATTACACAAGTCATTAGTGTTGATGCTGACAAAGAAGAAATAACAATAAGTAGTGGAAATAAAGATATAGTGTTAACTTGCCCTATGCCGATATTAAAACTTTTAGAAGTAGACGGAGAATATTTAATCACCTATGAGACAACAAATGAGTCTTCCAACAAAGGAAATGTTAATCAAATTCAGATTATTAAAGATTGATAATAGATGTTACAAGTATAACAAGATGCGATTATTTATATAATGAGAGGTGTAAAAAATGATTAAAGCAATTTTATTTGATTTTGATGGTGTGTTAACTATTGATAAGACAGGTTCAACCTCAATAACTAACTATATATCAAGAAAATGCGATATACCTTTAGATATTGTGAAACAAAGCTATTATAAGCACAATCAAGCCTTGCTGAGTGGAGATATTGTTCACGAAGACATGTGGGATAAATTTTGTAGTGACGTAAACCAAGAAATATCATATGATATTCTCATAGAGTCTTTTATAGCAACAAAACTCGACGAGGAAATGATAGAGATATTAAAAGATTTAAAACATCAATATTTAATTGGATTGATAACAGATAACAAACTAGATAGGATAGAAAATATCTTTAAGAATAGAGATTTGTATAAATATTTTGATTGCATTGCAGTTTCTGCTGAATTAAAAATGAATAAACGGTCTAGTGAAATTTTTCATTATGTTAGTAAGCAGCTAAAGGTGAATGCCAATGAATGTGTCTTTATTGACAACACAGAGGAAAATTTAGCAACTCCAAATTCAATTGGAATGAAAACTATTTTTTTCGATGACGAAAAAAGAAATGTAAAGGAATTTAATGATATACTGAATAGCATTTTATTATGAGCATAACGAGATGAAATAATTTACAATTGTATTATGAACAAAATATATATATAATGGGAGATATCTATGGAATTAAGAAATATTGAATTAAGCGAAGTTGATAGAGCAATGAGCATTATAGATGATGCCAAAAAACATTTGAAAGAGCAAGGAATTGACCAATGGCAGAAAGGCTATCCAGATTATGAATGTATTAAAAATGACAGCATAAGTCAAAAAGGTTTTTTCATTGTTGATAACAAAGAAGTTTTAGGATATTTATGTATAGATTTTGATGGGGAGCCTGCTTATGATAATCTGAACGGAAAATGGATAAGTGATGAAAAATATGTCGTTGTTCATCGTATGGCTTTTGGTGAAAATGCTCGTGGAAAAAAACTGACTGATGAAGTATTTAGGCTTGTCGAAAAAATGAGCGAGGACAAAGGCATAAACTACTTCAGAGTAGATACTGATGCTGATAACATAAAAATGCAACATGTTCTAAAGAAAAATGGTTTCATCTTTCGAGGAAGAATATGGTTTGATAACAGTGAAAAAATTGCGTTTGATAAAGTGTTTTAATTATGTTTAACGTACATTATGAGCATAACACGATGCAATAGTTTATAATTCCAGTTGAGCCAAATTTTTATAACATGAACGGAGATTAGATATGAAATATATTAGAGTAATTTCACTCTTACTTACAGTAGTATTTGCAATTTTAAGCTTTACAAATATCTTAAATGATGATATCTCTATGCCTTTAATGATATTCTTTTTAGGAACGACTAATCTTATAATGGCTAAGGATAATTTTAAGGTTGGACAAAAAAATACTGCTTATCTTAACTTAATAGCAGGATGTGTAGTATTTTTAATCTTAATTGTTGTTTTGTTCATGTAGCAAAGGTTATGAACAAAATTTATATTAACTTTTGGAGGTTATTATGAATTGAAAATATTCTCAAGAAGAAGTTTGGCTACATATGACATATTTAAAGTATATTAAATGTAGCTCCAAAGATGTTGAGAGTTGATTATCTGTTATTTGTATTGTTGACGTTTATTATTTAGGCAACTTATTTTTTTCTATCAGTAATGAAACCTAACACTACTTTTGCTATTTCTGAGGAAAGAGGTTTGGTAGTGTTTCTTTAATTCTAATTTTAACTATAATTTTTGTAGAGAGAGTATATAGTTTGCGATGTCGATTCCCGAAGTTAGTATATTTATAATGAAAATATTTAAAAAGACATATTAAAGTTTTACGAACTAAGATATATTATATAAAAGGAGAGTATATTACATGATTGGTAAAGAAATAATTATTACTGTGGATAGACCTTTAGGCTCAGTTCACCCTAAACACAAAGATATGATTTATCCAATAAACTATGGTTACATAGAAAATATTTTTGCGCCTGATGGAGATGAACAAGATGCCTATATATTAGGAGTTGATGTTCCTGTATCTACTTTTACAGGAGTGGTAATCGCCATTATTCATAGAAATAATGATGTTGAAGAAAAATGGGTAGTAGCTCCAAAAGGCAAAATGTTTACATTAGAAGAAATAAAAAATGCAACACACTTTACAGAGCAGTATTTTGATATCGAGATTCGAATGAAATGAGTAGAACACGAAATATTTGATTGAAGATAATTCGAATTTACTTACTTTTCGTAAAATGTTTGGTTTATTAGAGGGAAATTGAATCGAAAATTGTAACACGTGTTAGTAGTGTGTTACAATATGAAATATGGAGCCTATGAGGACTTTATATTCATGATTTAGTAGGTGATAAAAATGAATAGGAAATTATTTAATATATTTATTGGTTGTGTTGTTTTTTTAATTTCACTGTGCTTTCTTTCTAGTTTTTTTAACAATGAAAAAGAAATGCTATTCACATTTGAAGAGAATGACATATCTAAAATAAACACGTGGACATTAAAGAGTGAAGGCGTAAATGGCGAAATCGAGATGGTAGAGTTCGATCCAAAATACACTAACTTTGAACCTTACAGTATTACTAGTGAACTTTCTACCGAGGACTTTAAAAATCCGGTCATTATGCTGGAAAGTATGCACCAAGCGTTCACGATTAGCATAAATTCAGAGATAATATATCAGTTTGGACATGAGGATAAATCTATTTTTTCAGTGCCAAATGGTGGAATTTGGCATGTTGTAAAGTTGCCATATTTACATGAAGAAAATAACATTACAATAAATGTTGTGCCAAGTGATGATAAAACCTCAATCGGAATTATTGATATCTACTTAGCAGAAGAGAGTCAAGCTATATTATTCTTAGTTTATGGAAATGCTGTAAAACTACTTATATCGTCAATTATATTAATCATTGGGTTGATTCTATTAGTATCTCAATTCTTTATGTCAAAAGGGTTAAAGAATAATAATTTAATATTGTACCTAGGGCTATTATCGATCAACATGGCTATATGGCTACTGAGTGAATCTAATTTAATGCAATTTATCATTGGAGATACATTCATATTAGGAAATCTTCCTTATTGGTCGATACAACTACTATTCATCCCTTTTATATTTTATGTTGAAAGTATGTATACACCTTCTCATAAATCAATCTCTAAATATTTTACTATTGCGTTTATTGTTAATTTCATTGTATCAGGTGTACTTCATATGACAGGTACTGTCTTTTACTATAGTACTTTAGGAGTAGTACATTTAATCATGGTTCTCACATTACTTTATTTTGTGTTCTCTTTAGGATATGAATCCCTAGTAAAAAAGAATAACGATGCTAAAATAATCATTTTACAAATTTCATTTTTAATTCTTGCTGCGATGATGGAGTTGGTGATTTTCTATTTTGGAAATAATATGAACTCGATAGGAGTTAGTTTACAAGTAGGAATGTTATTGTATCTATTGGCTTGTATTATATCAACTTCTCTAAAATTAAGAGCTATTTGGGCGGAAGGTATGTATACTGAATATTTAAGTAAAATTGCATACACAGATATTTTGACATCAGCGTTTAATCGACATGCATTTGAAAGAGATTTAGAGGTCTTTAAAGAAAATGAGAATTTGACAAAAATAATCATAATTTTTGATCTGAATAATTTAAAGTTTTTTAATGATACGATGGGACATCAAACTGGAGACGACTATTTAATTTATTTTATCGAATTGGCACAAAAATATTTGAGTGAATTTGGAAATTGTTATCGAGTAGGTGGAGATGAATTCGCAGCAATATTATCTAATGTATCTTATGAAACAGTCGAGAAGAGATTATCTATCATCCAAGAAGAAATCAAAAAATTTGACAAGAGTAATATGGCAGGTGTTGCTATTGGTTATGCGCAATATGATAAAAATGAATATCCAGATATCAATGATTATTTGCATTACCTTGATAAATGTATGTTTGAAAACAAGAATACTTTGAAAAAGTAAAATCAGAAAAGAACTGTATTATTCATGGTAGGAGATATACAATGAGTAGAGGGAAGCTAAAAAAGATATTGAAATGTTAAATGAGCGATTTGCTAAAGATACGCTACTTTCTCTTGCAACGATAGATATAAATAAACCCACTGTGAGAATAGTAGATGTTTACTTTGAAGACGGTAGTTTATATTACTGGTATACGAATTAGTGCTAAGGTTGTCATGAACCGCCATTTCAATTATTGAGCATGATTTTTAATGAAAAATGAAAATGATAAAAATCATTAGCTAATAGATAAATTTAAGAAAGGTAGAGTCATTATGTCACCAAAAGAAGTATTAATGAAATGGATAGAAACATTTAATAAAGCAGATGCAAAAGCATTATCAGAAATGTATCATGACGATGCAGTTAATCATCAAGTAGTTAGCGATCCTGTAGTAGGAAAAACAGCGATTTATGAGCGATTTTGCGATGAATTTAATGTAGCTGAAATGGAATGTATCCTTGACAATGTTTTTGAGGATGGGGAATGGGCTATCATGGAATGGAAAGATCCGAAAGGTTTTAGAGGATGTGGATTCTTTCATATTGTTGATGGTAAAATTAAGTTCCAGCGAGGATACATGGACAAATTAAGTTTTTTAAAGCTCAATGGATTACCAATCGAGTAAGTGTTGTGCATGAGTCATTAGATTTGGAATCATTGATGAATAGAAATAAGAGTTTTGAAACAGCGGAGGTTTAGTGAATGGAAAGCGGAATTATTATATTAATTGTATCTTTATGTTTGATTAGTATGTCAATGCATCAACTAAAAGAAAAAGGTATTCTAATCAACAATGTGTATATATGGGCAGATAAAGAAGAGCGACAAATGATGAGTGAAGAGTATAAGAAACCGTATTATCGACAAAGTGGAATTTGTTTTATGCTACTGGGCTTAGTGTTTTTTAGCTTATTTTTAAGTATTTCGCTCAAGATAAATTGGTTAATTTATGTATCTTATCTATTAGTAGGTTTAGTCATTATATATGCCCTTGTATCAAGTATAACAATAAGCAAGAAATGTAAGGGTGAATAGATATGAGTAAACATTCAATTTATGAATTTAGTTTTAATGAAATGTACGGATTATATATAGCGAAAGCTGTGAAAAAAGGAAGAACTGAACAAGAAGTTGATGAAATCATCTGTTGGTTAAGTGGTTATTCAAAAGAACAGATTCACAATTTTGAGAATAGTGTAGATATGACAGAATTCTTTACTTCTGCACCAAACTTAAATTCAAATCGTATTCTTATAAAAGGTTCGAATTGTGGTGTGAAAATTGATGAAATTGATGAGCCAATTATGAAAGAAATTCGCTATTTAGATAAGTTAGTAGATGAGCTTGCCAAAGGCAAAGCGTTGGAGAAAATTTTAAGAAGATAAAGAAGAATCGACTAAAGTCGTTTTTTTTTTTATTATGTTGTTGCATAATGCCTGAATATGATGTTAGATAGGGAATATTATTAGTAAAGGATAGTATTGTTTGAATCATGAGAAAAATAATTACCTCAAAGTTATGTAAGCGCTTGCTTAAGAGCGAGTGATGTAGTAGTGTTAAATCAATAGGAGGAAATGAAATGAATAAAGTTTTTGATGTAGTAGAGGGTTTAATAGCTGAAGTAAAAGCAACACAAATGAATAATATTGAAGAATGTGCAAAGGCAATCGTTTCCACGATTAAAAACGGAGGAATTATTCAAGCATTTGGTGCAGGACACTCCAATGCAGGGGCGTTAGAGCTTACACATCGTGCAGGTGGGTTTATACCTACAAAAAACATAAAGGAGCCCGCAGGCGGTGCTTATGAAAGTGTTGAAGGAGTAGGAAAAACATTCATGAAAAAAGTAGATGTCCGCAAACATGATATCGTGTTTGTAATATCAAATTCAGGACGTAATCCATTACCAATTGAAATTGCTTTAGGGGCAAAAGAAAAAGGGGCAGTTGTGATTGCAGTTACTGCATTAGAAGCCTCAAAAAGGTTAAAGTCAAAACATTCATGTGGAAAAAATTTGTATGAGATTGCTGATCTTGTGTTAGATAATCGAATTCCAGAAGGAGATAGTGTAATTGATGTAGAGGGTGTCGATTCAAAAGTATGTGGAATGTCTACGATCACAACTGCACTTTTGCTACAAGCTGTTACTTTAAGAGCTGTAGAACTATGTGTTGAAGCAGGAATTCATCCACCTATTTATAAGTCCCAAAATATTGATGGGGGAAGAGAGTACAACGAAGCGCTTGAACAACAATATTTACAGCGATTATATCGTATATAAAAAAGTCGCTCAGCGACTTTTTTACGTGTATATCTATTTTACTGGAATATCTTCATCGGAATAAGAGTCATTAATTTTTTTGCCTTATCGATAGTGTATTCTTTATCTGTCGATAAAATATCGACAAAAGGAGTCTTAAATCCTGCTTTTAGTCCGGTATATTTGAAGTTATTGCGCTCATAAAAAGCGAGTCTTTTGATTCGTTGTTCATAGTTTTGAGCATTTTTATCATCCATTGTTTCTATGAAGAGTGTTAATGATTTACTGGGATTTTGAATAACCAAAGATTGGAGTAGTTTTGAACCATAACCTTTTGAATGGATTTGATCATTTACTGCTAAGTAGAATACAAACAAGGTATCTTTGGTATCGATAGTAAAGATGATACCTACAAATAAATCGCCATCGTAATAAGCATCGAAATTATATTTTTTTAGTTTTGAAACAAGGGTGATAAGCCACATGGGCATAAGTTCTTCTTTAGGGAAAACTCGTTGCATAAATGATTTAATTTCATTGTAGTTGTGTAGTTTATTTGTAATGCGTTTAACAGTAAAATTCATATTTGTTCTCATTTCTAATTTATATTGTATTGGGTTAATAATGATAAGTATGCTTATTAATCCTATAGAAGTATGTGGCTACAAAAATTGCCATGAGTTCAGCTACAGGAATTGATAACCAAACTCCATTGATCCCTAACCACTGAGGAAGGGTAAGAAGCGTTATTACAATAAAAACGAGTGTTCGAAGCACGGATATCAATGCTGATATTTTTCCATTTGATAGTGCCGTAAACATTGCGGATAAAAATAAATTAAATCCCATAAATAAATAGGCGGGTAAGAAAAGAAGTAAGCCATTTCTTGCCATATCAAATGTAGCACTATCTTTTGAAATAAAGATTTCAATGGCTTTACTTGAAAAAAGAAGCGTTAAACTAATTACAATTAATGACGTGGTACAAATGATTTTAAAGCTTTGCATAATTACTTTGTGTAGTCCTTTGTGGTTTTCTTCACCATATTTAAATGAAATAATTGGAGATACACCAATTATAAAGCCATTGTATATTGCAGTTTGAAACATTTGAATGTATAAGATTGTACTAATGGCAGCTACGCCTGAACTTCCGACCATACGAAGAAGAATGAAGTTAAACATGAGCCCTGTAAGTGATGTTGCAAGAGAGCTGACAAGTTCTGAAGATCCATTATAAAGACTTTGAACGATTAGCTTGAAGTTAAATTTAGGCTTTACAAAATATAGAGTACCTTTTTTGTTGAACAAGAAATAAGCGAAAGAAATCATACCTGTTACCACAAATCCCAACCCTGTAGCATAACCTGCACCTGCAATTCCTAAATTTAAAAGATGCGGAGAAATGAGGATATAATCCAAGATGATGTTTGTAAGTCCACCACATAGGCTTAAAATGAGTCCAAAGTTAGGATTTCCAGCAGTAATCATAAAACTTTGAGAAAACATCATAAATAAAACTGGAACTAGAAATATTCCGATACTCAATAAATAGTCTTTAGAGAGTTGATATAATTCAGGAGGAACACTTAATATGTTGATTAATTGTTCTGAAAAGAGGAATACAAAAGTGGTGAGTATAAGTCCAATGATTGCACCAAGTACATAGATGACAGTTAAAAATTGCCTTGCTTCTGTGTCTTTCTTTTGACCTAGAAATTTTGCGATAATTGCATTACTTCCAGCGGCCAACATTAGTCCAGCAGCCATGACTATTCCAAAAAGAGGTGTAATCAGATTTACTGCTGCAAGTGCATCTTCACCGACAAATGTAGATACGAATATTCCATCAATGACCATATACGTAGACATGAAGACGGAAGCGATAATACTTGGAAATGTATATTTAAGTAGATCTTTAAGACTGAAGTTTTTTGCTAAGGGGTTATTCATTAATTTCTCCTAGTTCTGAGGAATACTCTGCAAAGTCTTTCAACATTTGTACAAATTGATTGAAGTTTTCATCTCCATATTTTTCAATCAACATCTTTTCAGCAGCAATGATTTCCTCTGCCGAATCATCAAAAATACTTGCGTTATCTTCGTTAATTGAAAGATAGAAAACACGTTTATCATTCTTGCTTTGTGTTCTCACTACATAGCCTTTTTTATAGAGTTCATTGATTTTTTGTGTTACTGAAGGCCTAGTGATTCCCAGTAGATCTGCAATCTGAGAGGAAGTATACTTATTGGGGTGTGCGACAATAATATTCAAATAAAGAATGTCATGATAGGATAAATCCCTATGGATATCTTTAGAATATGAGCGTTGTAGTTCAGTGATGGCTGCGTCGTGATATAATTTATCAATAATTTTATTAAGTTTACTTTGCATTATTTTTCTCCTATACAATATAATTATCTTAAACTAATTAAGTTTATATAACTATATTAACCTAACTATTTGATATGTCAAGTAAATTATTATTTTTTTGTATACACAGATAATGGTATAAATAGTACTATTAGTTACTATTCATCAAACTTATTGTATGCTATAGTTTTTTTAAAGATTGAGAGGAATAAATATGGAATTTTCTAAAGTTGTTAAAGAGCGAAGAAGTGTACGTAAATTTAAGAGTGAATTGATTAAAAGAGAAGTAATTGAATTGATTGTTGAGGAAGCTTCTTTTGCACCTTCATGGAAACATAGTCAAACACCTAGATATATTTATATTGAAAACAAAGAAGTCATTCAAAAAATTGCTGAAAATATGATACTCGGATTTGAGATGAATGAAGCAACATTAAAAGAATGTGCAGGAGTGATGATTGTATCGTATGTGACTCAACGTGCGGGGTATGAGCGAGATGGTTCTTTTTCTACACCGAAAGAAGCTGGATTTGAAATGTTTGATGCTGGAGTTGCAACGCAAACGCTTTGTTTATCAGCACATAATCAAGGGGTAGCAACTGTAATTACTGGATATTTTGATGAGGTTCAAATTGCCCAGTTAATTAGATTACCTGAAAATCAGAAAATTGGTGCTTTAGTAGCCATGGGGATTGCGGATGAAGAGCCGACTGCTCCAAAAAGAAAAACATTAGATCAATTACTTGCTTTCGTAGAATAGGAGCAAGTAATGAGTTTTAAAGATAATGGATTAGAAGCTTGGGAAACAAATGCTCAGTTTTGGGATGATTATATGGGAGAAAATTCAAATTACTTCCATTGCGAGATGGTAAGACCCTGTGTAGAACAGTTGCTTCAGATTAATAAAGAAGATTTTGTGCTAGACATTGCCTGTGGAAATGGGAATTTCTCAAAGCGAATGGCACAGCAGGGGGCAAAAGTAGTTGCATTTGACTATAGTACAAAAATGATCGAGCTAGCAAAAAATAGAAGAAGAGATGTATTAGAGCAAGTCAGTTTTCATGTATGCGATGCAACGAAATATGAAGATATGTTGCGATTAAGAAAAGATAAGCAATTTACTAAAGCAGTAGCGAATATGGCAATCATGGATATTGCTCAAATTGAACCACTGTATAAAGCGGTATATAAAATGCTAGATGAAGAAGGTATTTTCGTTTTTGCGACTCATCATCCCTGTTTTACGTATGAAAATGATGACTATTTTACGAGTTGCATTAACAAAGGAGAAGCAGTACCAGGACAACCAGTGTTGCAAAATTATTACCACCGGTCAATCGCAGACATCTTAAATGAAGCTTTTAAAGTGGGATTTACACTTGATGCATTTCATGAAATCCCTTTTAAAGGAGAAAAGACACCGATACTTATGATTGTAAGACTTAAGAAAGTATAACTCATACAAGACCGATTAAAATTCGGTCTTTTTTTAGTAATGAAAAAATATGGTTGAGTAATTAAATGGATAGAAAGCGCATACAATTTAATTGACAAATATTACATTAATGTTATGATTGGTGTATAAGTACAAAAAAATGTACATTTAAGTGAGGTGATTGCAATCGATAAGTTATTCCAAAAACTAGGATTAATTGTATTAAAAATAGCACGAGATTTCTTGGTGAAAGAAGTCGGAGATAAGATTAATTCAATCCGTAGCTATCAAGAAGAATATAGCGTGTCTAGAGGGACAATACAAAATGCTTTGGGGTATTTGATTGAAGTTAAGGCAATAGAGATAATCAATCGTGGTGTTAAGGGAAGCTACATAACAAAGATAGATTATACAAAACTTCAAGAGTTAAGTGGTTTAAAAAATATTCAAGGGATAATGCCACTTCCTTATTCATTAAGGTACCAAGGTTTAGCTACTGCACTTTACTTGGAAATGTCTTCATTTGATATGAACTTAGTATATTGTAGAGGATCACATAGTCGAATTAGATTAGTAGAAGATGGTATTTATCAGTTTGCAATATGTTCTAAGACGGCTGCCATCGAAGCAATTAATCAAGGAGCGAAAGTAGAGCTTGCTATTGAATTAGCACCACAAAGCTACTTATCAAAACATATTTTAGTATTTCGAGAAGGAGAGGAATTGGATTCAAAGAATGTGCTAAGGGTAGCCTATGATAAAGATTCGCTTGATCAAAGTAAAATCATAGATGGTATTTTTGCAGAGAAAAAAAATGTTGAATTTATAGAGATGAAAACGCATCAAACAATAAACAATCTTATTACTGAAGTGATTGATGTAGGAATATGGAATTATGATGACCTTCAAAGTATTCAAAACAAAAATATTTCGATAAAAATGCTGGATCTTACAGAGGATATGTTAGATTTTTCAAGAGCAGTGGTTGTAGTACAAAAAGGTGATGTTGGGTTTAAAAATTTAATTAGGAAGTATATTACATCAAAGAAAACAAAAATCATTCAAGATGATGTAATTTTAGGTAAGTTAATACCTAACTATTAGTTACTAAGTATACTTCACATAGATAGAAAGGAGGTAAATGGTGTTATCAGCAAGAATAGAAATTCTTTACAATGCAAAAATGATAAGTGAAAGTGTGCAACAGTTTGCACTTGATTGCATAAATATCATGGAAGAAGAATGCCAAGATTATGATCAATCAAAGGCAGAAATGTTTATCACTCATCTAGCAATGGCGATGCAAAGAGTAGAAATGGAGCAAAGTATTGATCACTTAGATGAGATGATTTGGAAAGAAGTAGAAAAGCATGAAAAATTAGAGCAAGCAAAACAAGTATTAGAACGTATGAATAAGGTTGCGAAAAAGAATATTCCTGAAGTAGAAGAACGGTTTATTCTTATGCATCTATGTAACTTATTATCATAGGAGGATAGAAAGAATGGTAAAAATAGTTGTAGGTGGACAGATAAATAAAGCTGAAATTGCCAAGATAGTTACTGATACATTAGGCCAACAATGTAGTGTGGATGTATTAGGAGATTTAGACGCTGCAATGGCAATGAAAGCAGGTCAATATGATTATTATATCGGCGCATGCAATACAGGAGGTGGTGGTGCACTTGCAATGGCAATGGCATTATTGGGGAGTGATCTTTGCGCAACATTATCAATGCCGGGTAAAATCAGTAGTGATCAAGAAATTTTAGAGGCTGTTCAAAAAGGAAAAAAAGCATTTGGTTTTACAGCACAACATGCCAATCAAGTATTAAGCGTGTTGTTACCAGAGTTAAAAAAATAACTTAGAAATAACTTAGAGAGGGGACTTTATGAATTACATTATTATCATCCTTATAGGAGCACTCGCATCAGTTTTAGCTAACCGTGGTATTGCAGTATTTAATGATGGATTTAGACCGATTGTACCACAATATTACGAAGGGAAAATCAATCGTAAAGAACTTGCGACGATGAGTTTTGCAATTAGCTTTGGTCTTGTAATAGGATTCGGTATTCCGACTTCTATTGCAGCAAGCATTATCTTAATTCACTGCCTGTTGCTGACAACTGATATTATCGGAACATGGTGTCCAGATAACTTTAAAGGAACTATACTTGCAGCAGTAATCGGTGGCTGTTATGGATTAGGAATTTTAGTGGGACTTGAAGTTATTGTCAATGTATTTGCGACAATGCCGTATAACTTCATAAGTGATTTAGGTGCAGTATCAAGTTATATTATTGTAGCATTTGCAGTATTTCCGGCATTGGCAATCACTTATCAACACGACTTAGTTCGTGGTTTAATTACTGCTGCAATTACATTCTTCACATATATTTTAATCAAAAAATATGGAATCATTGCATTTGGTGAGTTTTCTATTAATTTGAGTGCAGAAGGAGTTTCTATGTTAGTGGGAACAATCTTTATGATTATCTTTGCAGCACAAGTTAAGGGAGATGGGAATTCGAATCATAGTTTGACAAGTATGTTTTCTGAGCAGTTATCTCGTATTCGTAAAAACTGGATATTTCTTGCATTAATGGGTGGATTGATTGCTGCTGGTACTAGTCTTGCGATTGTTGCAGGAGATCCAACTTCATTATCATTGTTATCAGCTGGAGAAACAACTTCAGCGGCATTAGCTGCATTTGCGCGTGCTATTGGATTTGTACCACTCATTTTTACTACTGCGATTGTTACGGGTGTTTATGCACCAGCAGGATGTACATTCGTGTTTGTAGTAGGACTTGTGCTAATCAATAACCCAATTGTTGCCTTCATTGGTGGTGTTGCTGTAATGTGTGCGGAGCTTGCATTAATTACAGTATTTGCAAAAGGTATGGATAAATTCCCAGGTGTTAAAGAAATGGGGGAACATATCCGTACAGCTATGAATAAAATTATTGAAGTATCATTGTTGATTGGTGGTGTTGTAGCTGCCGAGCGTATTGCAAGTTCAGCACTAGGTTTATCAGGTGTAGGAGCATTGTTTGTAATTACAATTCTATTGTTTAATCGAGCATCTAAAAAACCAGTTGTTGAGATGGCGATTGGTCCAATTGCATGTATTGCATTTGGTATTATTGTAAATATTTTATTATTATTGAATATTGTAAGTATCCCAGTATAGAGAGGTAGGTAGTAGAATGATATTAGTTGATGGATATACATTAATTCACGAACATATAACAATTGATTTATCATCGATAAAAAATGATCCTGATGCATTTTTAAATGAACAACAAAAGACGATAAATGAGTTAAAAAAACTTTATCATTATGGTGTTCGAAATATTATTGATGTTACAAACATTGGAATGGGAAGAAATTGTGAATATGTAGATGAAGTTGCAAAGTGTACTCATATTAATATCATTCATTCTACTGGCTATTATAAAGATCCTTTTTTACCTATTCGATTTGGTGAGAAATCCATCGATGAAATTGCACAAGTAATGATTGATGAAATAAATACTGGGATTGACAATCGTTTTTTTCCACAAGTTATTGGCGAAATAGGTACAAGCAAAGATGAAATGAGTGAGAATGAACGAAAATTGTTTTTAGCAGCAATCAAGGCTCACAAAGTTACCGGTAAAGTCATATCGACACATACGACGCTTGGAACACATGCTTTTGAGCAAATCAAGTTGTTTCAAGAAAATCATGTGGATTTAGCTAAAGTGATCATAGGGCACGTGGACTTATGTAAAGATTTAAATAAAATTATAAGTTTGTTAGAAACAGGGGTTAATGTTGCCTTTGACACAGTAGGTAAACATGCTTACTGTAGTGATGAAATGCGTATTGATTTTTTACTTGAAATTGAAAAGCGTGGTTTTATTGATCAAATTGTACTTTCTGAGGATCTAACGAGAAAGTCGCATTTAGAAGAAAACAAGGGTATAGGATACAGTTATATGTTTGAAGTATTTGTACCAATGATGAAAACAGCAGGTATTAAAAAAGGTTCTATTGAACAAATGCTAAGATTTACACCACAGAGAATTTTTGGTGATATAAAATGAATGATAAATTAAAAGAATATGCTAAAAAAACATTTTTAGCACAATTAAATCCTATGAATTCAATTGTTGAGATAGACATGTTAGCGCATAGTAAGTTATCGCATCTATCTGATCAATACCTTGGAATAAAAAATACAGAACAAATACCGCTAAGCTTTATACAAAAACTATCTTTACATGGTTATATTAAACATACTATTGATAGTAGTTCGCTTGGTGGACGAGCGATAGATTTGCAAATTAAAAATCCAATTACTGGGAAGTGGATGAGTGGAAGTAGTAGTGGAACAGCAGTTAATGTGTTTCTAGGAATTAATGATATTGGCATAGGAACAGATGGTGGTGGTTCAATCTTAGCACCTGCAATGTGTCTTAATTTATTTTCTTTTATTTCTAATTTAATTGAGCAAGAGCATATGGTTTCTTTTAATAAAAAATCAACAGATGGAATTGAGTTTTCTCCATCTATCGGATATATTACTCGAGATTTTGATACTATAAAAAGAATCATTGAAGAAACAATCAAGATTACACAAAAACCAAAAAACTGGAGTGTATTAGATGTGAAGCAAGATACTGGTTTTGATGTGTATTGTGCTAGGGAAAAAGCAATTGAGTTTCTTCAAGAAAGTCTAAATAATTTTGATCTAGTAATCAGTGTTGAAGGGCCAGTTGATATAGAGGGTATAGGAGATAGTGTATTTGGACATTTTGATGAGCATACGAGGTTTATTCAAAAAAGTGCTAGAAAAGGTCTTATTCGTATTGTAAATATGATCAATGCTACTGCATTAAGTATACCAACATCAAATCTTGGAGTTGCAACTGTTCTGATTTGTGAATCAAAGCCAGAAAAAATTGCAATAATGCTTGATTATGCTGAGCGCTTTATACAGAAAAACTCTGCGTTGATTGAGCAATACTTTCTAGATTTAGATAAATATTTTATAAAAGGCTATAAAGGCTGAGGAGGAATTATGGAAACTTATCCACTTAAGAGTATGACAGTAAATGAGGCTGTCCAGTTACAGTTCAAAATTGTCGATGAAATCACTAAGCACTTCAATGGAATTGAAATATTGACTCGAGGGGACTTAGGGGTAAGTCTTGGAATAAATAAGCCACTTGTTACAAAACGCGTTGAACAAGTAATAAGTAAAAGTTTTGACGCAGCAGGCGCAGTATTAGTAAGAGGTGCTGGAACTGCAGCAATTCGTGATGCTTTACATAGTGTTGTTTCATGTGGAGAAGTGATACTAGTACATGAAGCACCAATTTATAAGACAACTCAAAATAGCATAAATATGTTAGGAATTCAGACAATTTGCGCTAATTTTAATAATCTTAAACATGTAAAAAAAGTATTAAGAGATAATACACAAATTAAGGCAGTTCTAATTCAATACACACGACAGACTTTGTTGGATAGTTATGATATAAGTGATGTGATTCAAGCTATTAAGTCAATAGTCGACATTCCTATAATAACTGATGATAATTATGCTGCACTTAAAGTTAAAAAAATAGGGATTCAATGTGGCGCTGATTTATCTTGTTTCTCTACATTTAAATTACAAGGACCTGAGGGAGTAGGATGTATTGTCGGGAAGTCAAAATACATTGATGACGTTACCTCAAAAATGTATTCAGGTGGATCACAAGTCCAAGGATTTGAAGCGTTAGAAGTATTAAGAGGTCTTTCTACTGCACCAGTTTTATTAGCAGTTCAAGCAGAAGTGTTAGAAAGAGTGAAAGTTCGCTTAAATAACAAAGAAGTAAAGGGTGTGAAAAAAGCGTTCATTGCAAATGCTCAATCTAAAGTATTACTTGTAGAACTTTGTCAGCCAATTGCAAAAGCAGTTTTAAAAAAAGCAGTAGAATTAGGAGGGGCACAATACCCAATTGGAGCAGAATCTAAATATGAAATTGCACCATTATTCTATCGTGTGTCAGGTACGTTTATAGATGCGGATGCAAGTCTTTCAGATAGGATGATAAGAGTTAATCCTATGAGAGCTGGAGATGATACAGTGATTCGCATTTTAAAAGAGGCAATTGAGGGTGTAGATAATGTTTCTAAATAAGCTAATGGAACAAAATCCTGACTTAATACAAACAATATATCAACTACATCAAAATGGTGAAATTACTCCTGATTCATATGTCATTGATGTTGACCAATTGCTTAATAATGCTGAGATGATGCTAAATGAAGCAAAGAAATATGAAATTAAAATGTTTGTTATGCTAAAACAAATAGGAAGAAATCCACTACTTGCAAAGAAACTAGTAGATATGGGATATGATGGTGTCGTAGCAGTTGATTACAAAGAAGCACTGCTTATGATGGAACATAATATACACCTTGCACATGTAGGGCATTTAGTTCAGATTCCTAAGAAATTGCTAATGAAGATTATGGCATACGGTGTTGATTACATCACAGTGTATAGTTATGAAAAAGCTGAAGAGATTAATAGTATTGCAAAAGAATTAGGAATTGTGCAGAAACTTGTTGTAAAAGTTAATGGTCAAGGTGATCAACTCTACAATATGCAAGAGAGTGGAATAGAACTTTCTGTACTTGAGAATTTTTCGAAACATATTCAACTATTAGATAACGTTAAGATTTCTGGTGTAACAAGTTTTCCTTGCTTCTTATTTAATGGAGTAAAAATTGAAGCAACTGCAAACATGGAGACAATTCTGCAAGCAAAAAATATACTTGAAGATTTAGGGTGTCATATTGAGCTAGTTAATACTCCTTCATCGAGTTGTAGTTGCATGTTAGCAGATATGAAGAAAGCTGGTGGGAATTGTGGAGAACCTGGTCATGGTTTGACAGGTACAACACCAGCACATGCAAAACTTAATTTAATTGAGCGTCAATGCATTGCTTATGTAAGCGAGATATCTCATCAGTTTAAGGGGACGAGCTACTGTTTTGGAGGTGGGTATTATCGGCGCTCTCATATAAAAAACGCGCTTGTCTATATGTCAAACGAAAACTCTAAAGTAGTAGAGGTCATTGCACCCTGCAATGAAAGTATAGACTATCATTTTGGCTTGCGATGTGAAGTTCCTATATCTACACTTGTCATTATGGCTTTTCGATTTCAAATCTTTGTGACAAGAAGCGATGTGATTTTAATTGAAGGCATTCAGAATGATAATCCTAATATAATTGGAAGATATAACAGCTTGGGAGGGCTTCTATGAGTCGATTCGTCGTTGTTATTCTAGATGGGTTTGGTATTGGTGCAATGGATGATGTCGAGCAAGTAAGACCTAAGGATCTTACTGCAAATACACTAAAAAGTATTTTACATGACTTTCCAAACTTGAAGCTACCCACTCTTGAAAAATTGGGATTAATGAATGCTGCAGAATTTGAAAGTAAGTGTATGAATTATTCAACTCATGCGAATTTCGGTAAATGTGAATTAATGCATAATGGTGCTGATACATTTATGGGACATCAAGAAATTATGGGCACATTACCTAAAATTTCCTTTTCTCAGCCGTTTCAAACATGTATAAAAAGTGTGCAAGAACACTTAATAAAAAAAGGATTTGAAGTAGAGTTTGTAGATAAAGAAGGATTAAGTGTATTAAAAGTAAATCAACAAGTATATGTTGGTGATAACATTGAAGCAGACCTAGGTATGGTTTATAATGTCACAATTCCTGTACAGGAACTTAACTTTCAAAATGGATTAGATATTGCAAAAGTTGTGCGTGAAGTAGTTCAAGTAAATCGAGTTATTGCCTTTGGAGGTACACAAACAAATAAATATACACTTCAAGAATCAATTGAAGTTAAAGGAGGCAAATATATTGGCCTCAATTCAGCAAAGACAAAAGCATATCTAGAAGGCTATGAGTGTGTGCATCTAGGATATGGTGTAAATGAATATGTACAAATTCCTTATCTTTTAGAAAAAAGTGGTATTTCCACAACTCTATTAGGTAAAGTCGCAGATATTGTGATTAATAAAAGTGGTGTGAACATTCCTGGAGTAGACACAGAAAAAATTCTCGATAAAACAATAGAGGTATTAGCTAAAACAGAAAAAGGATTTATTTGTGTCAATGTTCAGCAAACTGATTTAGCAGGACATAGCCAAAGTACTAAGATGTATAAAGACGTTTTAGAGGTTGCAGATAAAAAGCTTGCAGTGCTATTGGAACAAATTCATGGTGATGATGTATTGATTGTGATGGCAGATCATGGTAATGATCCATTAATTCAGCATAACAACCATACACGGGAGTGTGTTCCAATACTAATATACAAAGAAGGACTATGTAATGTTAGTATAGGAAAAAGAGCAAGTTTATCAGATGTTGGTGTTACAGTCTGTGATTACTTTGGAGCGATGCAACCAGAAAACGGAAAATCATTTATTCACAAACTCAATAAGATATAAAATTTGAATTTATAAAAATCCATTTAGTTAACAAGTAAAGCTGTGATGGATTTTTTTATGAATAAAAGTAATCCTTTACAAGGAAGATGAATAATGTTAATCTAATAAAGTTAGTTTTAGCTAACAAAAGTGATTCTTTTATAATATCTATGTATTATGATAAAATTATAAATAGAAGTATGTAATTGTAAAAAGAGTCAACGATATTAGGTGAATACCATGGAGGGTATAAATAATGAAAAAATGGATAATTCTAATTACAATTTGTTTAATGATGAGTGGATGCTCAAGTAATAACAATCAAAATCAAGAAGCGGATGAAAATCAAACGTTAAGTATTGTGACTACGTCATTCCATGAATATGATTGGCTTATGCAAGTGCTACAAGAGCGAAGTGAAATATTTGATATTGTCCTGTTGATGGATACGGGGGTTGATTTACATAGTTATGAACCAAGTGTTGAAGATATTACGATAATCAGTAATGCGGATTTGTTTATCTATAATGGTGGTCCCTCACATGATTGGGTTGATGAATTACTTCAACAGTCAGGAAATGAAAACCTCAATACAATTGATGTAATTAAAGTTTTAGATGATTTAATACAAAATGAAGTTCATATAGAGGGGATGCAAGCAAGTTCACACGACCATGAACATGAGGAGTCACATGACCATGAACATGAGGAGTCACATGACCATGAACATGAAGAGTCACACGACCATGAAGAGTCAGTAGGGCGCATAGATGAGCATGTGTGGTTATCTTTATCAAATGCACAAATCATAGTAGATGAAATTGCGATTAAAATGGGAAATCTTGATCCTGAATATGCAACACATTACCAAGAGAATGCTGATAGCTATAATGCATTACTCGAGGAACTTGATGCTTCATTCCATGAGGCGATTGAACATGCAGATCGTGATACACTTATCTTTGCCGACCGATTCCCATTCTTATATCTAATGGATGACTATGATATTGATTACTATGCAGCATTCCAGGGATGTTCAACAGACACGGAGGCAAGTTTTGAAACTATTGCATTTATAAGTGACAAGATTAGCGAGCTAGAAGTCAATGTTGTGTTTGTGATGGATAATGGACTTATCGAGTTGGCAAATACAGTTATAGCAAACAGCAATCAGGAAGATGTGGAAGTATTAGAGTTAAATTCCATTCAATCAGTTAACCAGGTACAAATAAATGATGGTATTACTTATTATGAAATAATGGAGAATAATTTAGTGCAACTTAAAAAAGCACTGGAAGAGTAGGTGAAGAAATGGAAATTAAGTGTCAAAACTTAACTATTGGCTATCATCAGACAACAGTATTAGATGGGATCAACCTAACACTTCCCAGTGGTAGTTATACATGTGTTGTAGGTGAGAATGGTGTAGGTAAAAGTACTTTAATAAAAACAATTTTAGGATTAATCCCTCCACTTTCAGGTAAAATAGTTTTTGGAGAAGAATTAGATAAGACAGTGATTGGATATATGCCTCAACAAACACAGATTCAAAAAGATTTTCCTGCATCAGTGTGGGAAGTTGTCCAATCTGGATGTATTAACCAATTAAAATTTCGTTGTTTTTATACACGTTTGCAGAAACAAAAAGTGCATGAAGCTCTAAATATGCTTGGGATATCACATTTGGCAAAAAAGAGTTATGCTCATCTTTCAGGTGGACAACAACAGCGTGTGTTACTCGCTAGAGCTCTATGTGCTACTAATCAAATCTTGGTGTTAGATGAACCAACTGCTGGTTTAGATTTATTGTCTACCCAAGAGTTTTATAGAATGATAAAAAAACTCAATCAATCGGGAACTACCATCGTGATGATTACGCATAACTTAAATGAATCAGTAGCAGATGCTAATTTTATCCTTGAACTTTCTAAAGAACGAGTTCGTTTAGTGGCCAAAGAAGAATATCAGGAGGGGAAGTAAGTGAATTTCATAGATACACTCATTGAGTACCTCTCATATCCTTTTGTGATAAATGCACTTGTGGTGGGAGTGCTTGTAGCACTCTGTTCATCACTACTTGGGGCAACGCTTGTATTAAAACGATTCTCTTACATAGGAGACGGATTATCACATATTGCGTTTGGAGCAATTGCGATTGCCTCGATATTAGATTTGAGCAATCAAGATCTACTGGTGTTTCCAATTACAGCATTATCTGCGATTTTTTTATTGCGGCTTGGAAACAATGCAAAAATCAATGGTGATGCAGCAATTGCTATGATGTCTGTCGGCTCACTTGCAGTAGGTTATCTTTTGTTGAATGTGTTTTCAGTTTCTACCAATATTGCAGGAGATGTTTGTACAACTTTATTTGGGGCAACTTCAATTTTAACACTCACATCTTTTGATGTTGCGACGTCAATTGTACTCTCGATACTTGTAGTAGGAATATTCTTGTATTTTTATCATAAAATTTTTGCAGTAACTTTTGATGAAACTTTTGCTCAAGCAAGTGGCGTTCCTGTGCAATCCTATAATCTACTTATCGCAATTTTGATCTCTGCGGTGATTGTAGTGGCAATGAATCTTGTCGGTTCATTACTTGTGAGTGCTCTTGTAGTATTTCCTGCACTTAGTGCAATGCGAATGTTTTATAATTTTAAAACAGTGATTATCAGTTCTGTTATCATTTCTGTTATTTGCGCTCTAGTGGGAATTGTGTTGTCAATAGTGTATGGAACTCCAGTAGGGAGTACTATAGTTACAATCAATATTTTATGCTTTGCGTTCTGTTGTTTATTGCAACGCAAAAAAGCGTAGTTAATAAGAATAAATATCAATAATCCCACTAATGTAGGAAGTTTCAAAAATCTACATCAGTGGGATTTTACTATAGATACAAGTATGAAATAAATAGATTCTAAAATATATTGATATGCATACATTAAGTATATCAATAAGAAAATAACTTAAATTTATTAAATTGTTGATATTATGTTTCCAAATCATGTAAAATTTAAAAGATATGATATAATGAAAAAAATGGAGGAATTATTGTGAAAAAAATAAATTTAAAAAACCAAGGATTCACACTTGTTGAATTAATAATTGTAGTAGCGATAATAGCTGTACTAGCAACTGTGCTTGCACCACAATACTTGCAATATGTGGAGCGTACTCGTGAATCAAATGATTTACAAATGGCTTCAAATCTTGTAGATGCAGTGATTGTTGCCGTTGCTGATCCAAGTAGTGATTTACCACCGGGACAGTTTGTTGAGGTGTTATGGATTACCGGGGATGAGTCAGGCACTACTACTAAGGGTTCAATTATAATTCGACATAATGATGGATGGCGTACATCTGTATTTAATGACAGCGACCCTGATAAAAACGTACTTGGTACTTCAGGTGATATTAATGATTTAAAAGCTTTTGCTGATAATGTATTTATGATACTTGATGGTACTACTGCAACACACATTGATAATTCACAATGGTGGCAAACGCCATACCAAGATGCAGAGTCAACTCTTGGAAACGCTGGAAATCTTTCTTTTCATGTAAATACATCTACTGGAGAGATTGCATTATCTAAAGGTGCTGTGGTTACTGCTGATCCAAATCGCTGGATTGAACTAGGACTAAATGTTACACCAACGCCTTAAAAAAGAAATGATGAGGAATAATAAATTGAAAGTAATTGCATTTAATGGAAGCCCTAAAATAAAAGGAAATACGTATCAAGCATTGAGTATTGTTGGAAAGAAACTAGCTCAAAAAGGAATTGAAATGGAAATTGTTCAAATTGGATCAAAAAAGTTTCAAGGATGTATTGGTTGTGGTGCTTGTGGTAAGCTTAAAAATGAAACTTGCCCAGTATATCAAGATGAGTTATCAGAAATTATTCAAAAAGCAAAAGAAGCTGATGGAATCTTATTAGGAAGTCCAGTATACTATGCTGGAATTAATGGGACAATGAAAAGCTTCTTAGACCGCTTTTTCATGGTCTGTGGAGTGAATGGAAATCTTGTGCGACATAAGGTCGGCGCAAGTATTGCAGCCGTTCGTCGTAGTGGAGGAATTCAAGCTGTCGATGAATTGAATAAGTATCTTCAGTACTCTGAAATGGTGATGCCTACTTCCAATTATTGGACAGTAGTACATGGCAATGAGCCAGGAGAAATTAATGAGGACATTGAAGGTGTTCAAATTCTAGAAGTACTCGGTGAAAACATGGCATGGATTATGTCTGTACTTAATCAATCGTCTATTGAGAAACCGATAAAAGCACGAAAGTCATGGACAAATTTTGTAAGATGAGTGAGTACTCATCTTTTTTTATGGAGGATGTTTAAAAGTCTTAGATATTGCCAACATATTTATTGACAGTAGTTTTAATTTATGATTAAGTTTATAAGTGATTTAAATAAAAATTAATTTACAAATGAGTAAAATCGGAGGAAGATTATGATTTATATACAATATTTGGTTTTAGCAGCCGGGGTAGTGTTTTTCTCACTGAAAGCGGGAAAATATGTAGACTTATTAGATAAGAAGACATCTTTATCAGGGGCTTTTATTGGTGGAGTGCTTTTATCGGCTGTTACATCATTACCTGAGGTGTTCACGAGTTTATCCTCTGCAATTTTACTAGATAGTCCAGGACTTGCGATTGGGAATATTTTAGGAAGTAATTTATTTAATCTATGCGTTTTGGCTACATTGATAATTTTTGCACGTACGGAATTCTTTAAAGTTAGAATTGCACCAAGTCATATCAAAGTAGGTTTGTATGTACTAACGATTTATGGAATTCTATTATTAAATATGGTAGGGATACTAAGTTTAAGCTTCTTATCTATTTCACTTACATCAGTATTAGCACTCATCATCTACGTTATTGCGATACGTGACTTATCTGATGAAGATGCAAATAGTGGTGAAGAAGAGGAAGAAGTGGAAGATGATGGATTAACTGTACGCCAAGTTGTGATTCGTTTCATCGGTGTGAGTATTGGAATCGTTGTGTTGAGTATCCTTATATCATATGTTACTGATGAATTATCAGAAGCACTTAACTTGGGACAAGGTTTAGCAGGTGCTTTATTCTTAGGAGTTGCAACATCACTACCTGAACTATCAAGTACTCAAGCATTATTTAAAATTAAAAACTATAACATTGCGATTGGGAATATCATTGGTAGTAACTTATTCAATTTTGCAACATTGGCTTTTGTGGATATCTTATATACGGGGACAAGTGGTGTATATGATTACAGTGATCCAAAAACAGTTAATTTATTATTATTTGGAATACTTGCTTCAATTTCTATTGTGTTGGTATTAAAACTTAAAAATAATAAACTTCGCCTGTTATCTACATTTCCAATTTTAATTTCATACGTTTTATTTTTAGTTGTATAGAAAAGCACGTGCCATATCATATGAGCACGTGCTTCTTTTAGTTTTCGCTAACTTGAAAATCAAGGATGCCTTCATTAGTAGCGTGAATGATGTATTTATATTCTGTATTTCCATGTTGCCATTGGATGCTATATTCTTTAATTCCATTCTTTGATTCCAATGTGATTTGAACATTTTGAACTTGTGTATCATTGAATCCAGCATGTGTGAGTGAAATTTCAAGTGCTCGCATTTCAGTAATGACACTAGAAGTTGTACTGTTGATCAAAATGTTTTCTGCATCATAGTCATATGCAAGTAAGGAACCACTCAAGGCATCAATTTGAACATCAAATTCTTGATTGTCTAATGACCACTCAACATCATAGATGGGTCTTCCTTGATGAGTTTCAAGATTGCAGTAGACTTGCAAATCAGATTCATCATCGATTTCCATATATTCAAAAGCAAGTAGAACTACTGTCTGCTCATCGAGCTGCTCAAGAGGAGTAGAAGAGCTTTCTTGATCATATTGGATAATAGTATTAGATTCACCCTCACTTTCAGTAATTTCTGTGCTATTAATAGCGTTGAAAGAAGTGTCTTCAGTTATTTCAATGGAGCGTAGTTGAAGTCTTTGTTGGGGTATGTTTGTGGAGCTTGTAGCTATTTGGTGTGTCTTTTCATATGTAGATGAGTTAAAAAATAATCGTATAAACAATGTGCTAGTAAATAAGACAATGCTACATATGAAGATGATATTTCTTTTGTGTTTCATGTGATTCTCCTAACCACATCGATTTTAACATGCTTTATTGATAAAAAAGCATGTCAATAAATGTAAAAAGAGCTTTCGCTCTTTTTAATTTTCTTGAAAGCTAGGCTCAAGTTTTTCCTGCTCATTGATTTCATTGCCCCATTCAAAGCCTTTTTTGGCAATGATAACGGCGAAGACTTCATTGATGATTGCAGCAGCTGCAATTGTACCTTGAAGAAGAATGGCAGACTCACTATCGAATGCACTGATCGTTGTTACTGCCATACCAGTAAACACAAGTGAAACTCCAGAGTGTGGAAGTAGTGCAAGACCTAAATATTTTTTTACTGTAGGTTGAGCCCCAGATACTTTAGCTCCAAGGTATGTACTGGCATATTTACCTACTCCACGAGAAAGTATGTATACAACAGTCAGTGTTCCTGCACCTAAAATTAAACGATAATCAAGTGGAGCAGCAAGACTTAAAATCATAAGAATAAATCCAACTCCTACAACACCTTTTACAGAAGAAGCGATTTCTTCCATTTTAGATTCATTAACGCAATTGGCAACTGTAGTAAATAGTGCCATTCCGACTAACATGTAGTTTGTATGACCACCATTTAAAATAAATGTATCATATCCAAAGCATGTTAGAAATGTAATGAGTATTGTACCAAGGGTTAGCATTTTTACTTGAGTAAAACGCTTGTAGGCTTTTGAGCTTATTAGTCCAATGATTACCCCAATGAGCATTGGTGCAACCATTGTCGTAGCCATTACCGTAATCAGTGAACTACCAGCTTGCGCACCAAGAGATGCTACATAAGAATTGATACCAAAGAAAACAGCGATCGCAACAACGTCATCTAAAATTGCAAGAGGGATGAGGGTATTAGTGATTGGTCCCTTTGTGTTAAATTCACTCACAATAGAGAGTGATGGAGCAGGTGCTGTAGCTAGTGCAATTCCACCAAACACAAGTGCTAGATAAAGTGGGACTTCCATTAAATAAAATACAATCGCAAACACAGCACTCACACAAATGAATGTGCCAATTGATTCAAAAAGGGTAATAGTAATGATTTGTCTTCCATATTTTTTTAATTTTTTAAAGACTAGGTCTTTGGCAAACATGATCCCAACACTACACTCAAGCATTTTAGTCACAACATAGTATAACTGTGAATTTAACAATTCGTTAGACATGATATTGAAGGCATATGGACCAAGCACTATTCCAGTGATGAGCCATCCTAGTATTGCAGGGAGTTTAATTTTAGTGACAAGTTTTCCAACTTGCATAGCGATGTAGACACTAATAAGTGCACGTAGTAATAAAAATATAATATTCATTTGGATATCCTCTCTAAGTCATGACTTAAGCCATTGATAAAAATTTGAAGCAGTCGTATTAATTGATCATAATCTGGAGATTCACGCTCCAACATTAGTGGTGTAAAATTCTGATATAATTGAAAAAACATATAGGCATCTTCTTTTAGAACTTGCTGGCCAAAAGAGATATCTTTAATGAGTGATTCGTACATCAATTGATTGAAGTCAGCTAAGGGCTTCTTTATTTGTTTAATACGAGATTGAAGATGTAGTGGTTTTTCTAACACAACGTATTGGAATAGTTGGGCATAGAAATCATTTTTGTCTTGAAACTGAGCACGAAGTGATATAAAATCAGAAATCTTAACTGAAGACATATCCATGTTTTTTGATTGCATTAAGAATACTTGAATCGTTTCTTCTAAGCATCTTAAGTAGAGTTCATCTTTGTTTTCAAAATAGTGATATAAAATGCCTTTAGAACAATTTGCATGCATGCGAATATCATTCATGGATGCTCCTTCATATCCCTTTTGTGAAAACACAGCTAAGGCGCTTTGAAGAAGCCTTTCCTGGGTTATCTTTTCTTTCATAATCCCTCACTTATTGACCATGCGGTCAAGTGAAAGTATAACAAAAATTGACCAATTGGTCAATTTGTTTTTTTTATTCAAGTTGTGCTTGTTTGCGATAGTTTTTAGGGGATATGAGCATAATTGATTTAAACTGCCGGTTGAAATAACTAACATTGTGATAACCAACTTCCAGAGCAATGGTAAGGATGGATAATGTCGTACTTTTAAGAAGCACGCAAGCTTTCTCAATGCGAATATAGTTTAAATATTCAATGAAGCTTTTCTTAAATTGAGATTTAAAATACCGACAAAAATAAGTAGGTGTTAAATTTACTTTTTGACATATTTGGGCAAGACTAATCTGTTCACTATAATGTTCATTTAGGTAGGCAATTATGAATTTTTCAAGTTGAAACTGGTCAACATGTTGCGTGGGGATAAATAAATGATGACGATGCAACTGACTAAGCATCAAGTAAAGAAGTGATTTTGTATCAAGTTGATAAGTAGCTAAACGCTCTTGATCAAGCTGTACTAAATCAAGGGTAAGTTGATGTAAATGAGGATATGCTGGATGACTCTTATCAATGTGATTTGTAAAGAGAAGTTGCTTTTGAAGTAAAGGCTGAATTAAAATGGACTGTGTGTAGTCATCTTTGGCAAATGCTAAAAAGTCAAGAGGAAAGACATAAGCATAATAATGCAAATCTTCACTGTTTCTAAACATTTGGTGCATTTCTCCTGAGTTTACAAAAAACAAATCACCACTTTGAAGTAAATATTGCGATTGAGCATTGATTAATAATAACTCACCTTGTATGACAAGGATAATCTCAACTTCATCGTGCCAATGGGCAGTGATAATTTCATGGTTATCAACTTGGTTAATCTCATAGTGCTGAAACGGGAACTGCAACGTTCCGCGAATGACATATTCTTTCATGTGTTCTCCTTAAAAGATAATATTGTGTTAATAATAGCATAAAATGTGCAAGAATAGTTCGATATTAAGTAATATAATGCAAGTAATAGTATATAAGGAGATATAATTATGAAGAAACATTGGAGTGATCAAGCAGTAGCCTATCAAATTTATCCACGTAGTTTTAAAGATAGTAATGGGGATGGTATCGGAGATTTAAGAGGTGTCATTGAGAAGTTAGACTACATTCAAGATTTAGGAATTGATGTCATTTGGATTTGCCCGTTTTACAAATCACCTAATGCAGATCATGGTTATGATATCAGTGACTATCAAGATGTTATGGCGGAATTTGGTACACTTGCAGATTGTGATGAATTATTAAAGGAAGTTCATGCAAGAGGAATGAAGCTGATAATCGACTTAGTTATCAATCATACTTCGGATGAGCATGCTTGGTTCATTGAATCCAAAGAGAGTAAAGAGAGCGCGAAGCGTGACTGGTATATCTGGCGTGATGCAAAAGAGGGGGCTGAGCCAAACAACTGGGTAAGCTTTTTTAAAGGATCTATTTGGGAATATGATGAAGAAAGCAATCAATACTACATGCATATTTTTGATAAGAAGCAACCTGACTTAAACTGGGAAAACAAAGAAGTTCGCCAAGCACTATATGATATGGTCAACTGGTGGCTAGATAAAGGGATTGATGGTTTCCGTGTAGATGCAATTAGTCATATCAAGAAAGAAAATATTAATGAAGATATTGATTACTCAAAACCAGAGATACATTATCCAAATTTTGATAAATTTATGAATATTGACGGAATTGATGCATTCTTAAGTGAACTTAAAGAAAAGACATTTAATAACTATGACATCATGACAGTTGGGGAAGCAAATGGTGTATCTGCTGAAAATGCACATCAATGGGCAGGAAAAGAAGATGGATATTTTAATATGATCTTCCAGTTTGAACATTTAAAACTATGGGACCGTGCTAAAAATACACTTGACCTAGTAAAATTAAAAACGGTGCTTGCGAAATGGCAGACACAACTGCATGGTATCGGATGGAATGCACTGTATCTTGAAAATCATGATTTAACACGAGTAGTATCTAAGTGGGGAAATGATGTTCATTATTGGCAAGATAGTGCCAAAACATTGGCATTGATGTATTTTATGCAAGAAGGTACACCGTTTATTTACCAAGGGCAGGAAATTGGTATGACGAATGTTCGTGTAGACCAAGTTGAAGAATACCAAGAAACACCTACGATACTTACTTATTATGAAAATATAGAAAAAGGAATGAGCAAAGAAGAAGCACTAGAAATTAGTTATCGTACTACGCGTGCAAACTCACGAACACCAATGCAATGGGATGATAGTTATTGTGCAGGTTTCTCAAGTGGAAAACCCTGGATGAAGTTAAATGAGAACTATGTAGATATCAATGTTGCAAAACAAATTAATGATGAAAATTCAATTTTAAGCTTTTATAAAAAACTGATTTCAATACGTAAAAATGAATCAAAGTTGCTTTATGCAAAGTTTGAATTGTTGTGTCCAATGCATAAACAAATCTTTGCGTATGAGCGAATTCACGAAAACCAATCTTACTTAATTGTGTGTAATGTAAGTGCAGCACCTGCTACATTTGACTATGGTATACAAATGAATGGTGAGGTTTTAATTCACACACATACAACAGAAATATTAGCTCAAACATGCATTCAACTAAAACCATACGAGTCATTCATGATTAAATTAACTAAATAATAAAAAAAACATCATTATTGAACTATTTTTACTATATTTTTTTGAAAAAAATAGTAAAATAATAGATGTAGGAGTAAATGAATATGGAAAATAATGAAATCGAAGTTGAAGAATTTGAAGTATCTTCAAGAGAAGAATTGCTTGAAGAATTAAAATCAGTGTATCAAGAAATTGATACAAATGAGGCAAAAAAGTATCAAAGAAGATGGAGACAATTTGAATCATGGGGATCAGCTTATGATGAAGAGATGGATGATCAGTTTTATGAACTAGTTAACTATGCTTTTGCCAAAGTAAAACAAGAACAAAAAAACAATGAAATGGCTAAAAGAGAATTAATTAAAGAGGCTCAAGTAGCACTAGGACATAAAAACTTAAATGAAGCTACTGCAAAGATGAATGAATTAATGAGTTCATGGAAGAAAATTAAAGGTGCAGGTAGAGACATTGATGATGAGTTATGGGCTACGTTTAATGGGATTCGTCAATCTTTCTTTGACCTAAAGGCAAAGTTTTATCAAGAAATGCAAGAAAAATTTGCGAGTTCTAAAGTGCTGAAGGAACAACTTATAAAGGAAGTAGATGAAATCAAAGATTCAACTGAATTCAAAAAAACAAGTGACCGCTTAAATGAGATTATGAATGCTTGGAAAGCGGCAGGAAGTTCTGGTAAGGAATTTGATGATGAATTATGGAGTAAATTTAATACGTTAAGACAAGTGTTTTACGATCGTAAAGCACAACACTTTGCAGGATTAGAGGTGCAATATGCTGCCAATAATGAAGCGAAGAAAGCTTTAATTGAAACTGTACGTGAAGTAGTAAATGAAAAATATTACTGCAAAGAGAATACTGATAAAATTAAAGAGTATACAAATCAGTGGAAACAAATTGGATTCTCAGGAAAAGAATGTGAAAATGCAAACTGGGATCAATTTAAATTATTAACGGATATGTATTTTTCTGAGTTAAAAACATACAATGAAAACCGTGCGCAACAATATCATCAACGTCAACTTGATCGCAAAGCAAATTTACAAGCTAAAATTGACCGTGAAAAGCGTGCAATTGAGCGTTTGAAGAAAGATATCATGGCGACGATTTCTGAGCGTGGTGTAAAAGAATTAGAAGAAGAAATTGAAGAAATTAAAGAGTATATCGTTGAACTTGAACAAGAGTTAAGTGAAATGAATTAATTGACTGAACTGTTGGTGATCAACAGTTCTTTTTTATCATTTGTGCAAGTGGCAACTTATGGTTGCGTAAGTGCAAGCCTTGTTTGGTAGTAGTGCAACCAATAGCGAAGTATGATAAAAGTACTAGAAAGGTGGGAATAATATGAAATTATCCAATAACATCATCGCTTATCGAAAAAGACTAGGCTTCTCTCAAGAAAAGTTGGCAGAGCAAATTGGTGTAAGCCGGCAAGCAGTAAGTAAATGGGAAACAGCAGAAGCAACACCAGATCTTGAGCATTTGGCTAAATTGGCACAGGTGTTGAATGTAAGTGTCGACCAATTGATGAATGATATGCCAAGTAAACAAGAAGAATCCAATTCAAAGAGTTCAGGGCTTGCCATAATATTTTGGAAATATGGTTGGCTCATTGGCGTTGTAATCACAGGATATGGACTTCTTGGACTTATCTCTGTATTTACCGCTAAAAGTGCATTCAACTCATTTGTACCTGAATTTTCTGCGAGTACTGGCTTTGAAAATGTATCAAATTCAATTTTTGGGATAGCTAGTATAAGCTATGGTGTAATTATACTTGTCGGAATTTTGATTACTGTACTTTTATTGAAAAAACGTAAGAAATACTGTTGAGAAAATGAGAAATCGCTCCTAAATCGGGAGCTTTTTTCATGATTTTGCACTATTAGATATAGAAGTTTTGCAAAAATAATACTGATTTTCTAATCTTTCTACAAACATAGAGATAGTTAAGTAAACTTATTATATAGTAAAGCAAATTGTAGTATAATAGATTTAAATAAGTTAGTTGAAGTAGGAGGAGTATATGGACAAGAAGAATAATATGGAATCAGGTTTGGAGAAGCTACATCATTATCATAATTTAATCAAATTATTTGAAGATTCACAGGATTGTATTGGCGTGATGGATGAAGCGCGAAATTTCATTGGCTGTAATAAAAAAATGTTAACTTATTTTAAGTGTTCAAATCATGTTGAATTGTCCCAACAACTTCTTGCTTATTTTGAAGACGAAGAACGTAATGGTGAGGATACAAGGCTAAGATTTGAATATGGTCTTAGTCAAGTTTTCACTACAGGAAGTTTTTCGACACATTGGATATACTTGAATCCTTTTTTGGAGACAAGTTTTTTGCATGTCACAATGGTTAAAGTTGAAATCTCAACTGAACCAATTGCATTAATTTTTATTGATGATATGAGTGAATTTGTGAGTGGTAAAGCAGAAGAGAAACGTTTTTCTGAACGTTTTAAAGCAATCATTGATGCTACCCCACTTTGTCTAAATTTTTATAATCGAAGTGGAATGAATTTATTATGTAATAAACAGGCTCCTTTGTTGTTTGGTTTAGATAATGAGGATGAGTATTTAGATCATTTCTTTGATTTATCTCCAAAGTATCAACCGAATGGAAGATTGAGTAGTGAGTGTTCAAAGGAATTAATTAATGAAGTATTTGAAACAGGGCACAAGCGGTTTAATTGGCTGCATTGTCGATTAAATGGGGAAGAGATTCCATGTGAGATTACGCTGACAAAAATCTCATTGTTTGAAGATGAATATGTAGTTGGATTTACGCGAGATTTAAGTCAGGAGTTAGCATCAAGTGAAAGTGAAAATACATATGAAAACTATTTTCTTAATAAAATTGCAGATAAAACACTATTAAGAAGTATTGCAGATATGTCCGATGAATGGTTTTTTGCCTTGGATAGACGAACACGAATGGTTCAGTATTATGGTAAGAGTATAACAAGTGAAGGGCAGCAGTTTGGTGAGATTGCAGTACTTGGCACACAGTTGGAAAATAATATTATTCACCCAGGTGACTTTGACATTTATAAAGAAATGATGGAGAGTATGCTTTCTGGTGGAAGTAATCAATATTGTCTACGCTATCGTCAAAAAGATAAATCATACCGTTTTTTCAATGTGACTTATCGTCCAATTATTCAAGCTGATGGCTCTTGTAATTTTGTAGTGGGTAAGGCAACAGACGTGCATGAGAAAGTGATATTAGAAGAACGTTCAAAAAAAGATCTTATGACAGATTGTTACAACAAAATCAGTGGTGAATATATTGCGGAAGAGCGTATTACTAAGATGAGTGAGCGAGAGCATACATTATTTGTGATTGATGTCGACAACTTTAAGGCAATCAATGATAACTTGGGACATTTCATGGGAGATGAAGTACTGAAAGAGTTAGCAGCAGGATTGAAGAAAGTTTTTCGAAATAATGATGTCATCTCTCGTATTGGAGGAGATGAGTTTACTGTATTTATGGAAAATACAGCACAACGAAGTGTGCTAGAACATCGTGCAAATAAAATTGTGGAAACTTTTCATCGCAGTTATAAAGGTGCTGGAAAAGATTATTGTGTATCTGCAAGTGTTGGTATTGCAACTTATCCTGTAGATGGGACAACCTATGAGGAATTGTATCAAGCAGCTGATAAAGCCCTCTATCAGGCAAAGTTAAATGGTAAAAATGGTTTTATGTTCTATAAAAATGACTTTATTGATGGAACAATGCAAGGTCTCACAAGGCTTGAGAATGCAGCGCGTATTGCAGGGTCATACTTTGATTATGATTTGATTGCATCAGTGTTTGAAATTTTATATGAGCGAAGTGGTGATGACTTTTCGATTAATGCCGCATTGCGTTTTGTAGGACAAAAATATAATGCTGATCGTTGTTATATTTTTGAGTCATTTGATGAGGGGGAAACATACGATAATACTTACGAGTGGGTAAATGAAGGAATAAGCGTTGAAATCGATAATCTACAAGGACAATCAAAAGATTTATTTGAAGATTTATTCAATACAGCTTCTAATCAAGGGATCGTATACACGAATGATTTATCCTCAATCTTTAATACAAATGATGCCTTTGAAATGATGGCAAAACAGGGAATTAAGTCGTTTGTCCATGCCCAAGTACGACGTGATGGTGTCGTGAAGTTTATGTTAGGGTTAGATGATTGTACAAAAGAGCGTGTGTGGAGTGAAAAGGAAATCAATAGTTTACAATACATTTCTAAAATGGTTTCAATCATCCTACAAGGAAATAACTTGAAGAAAGAGAAGGACTCATTAGCTAAAGCAAATCAATTGTCTGCAGATATTTCGGATAGTGCGGATGAGTTAGTATATGTAAGTGATCCTTATTCACATGAGTTATTACATATGAATCGAGCACTTCTTAATGCACTAGGAAATCCACCTGAGAGTGATTGGAAAGGAGCAAAATGCTACAAAATCCTTCAAGGGAAAAATTCAGTTTGTGAATTTTGTACAAATAAATATTTAAGCGAAGATAAATTTCATATATGGCAGTATGATAACCACATGATGAATAAAACATTTATGTGTAAAGATAAATTTATTAAATTGAATAATCGAATTGCACGATTGGAAATTGCGTTTGATATTACTAAGCTCGTGCAGTTAGAACATGAATTAAAAGAGGAGTTGGAACAAGGGGATGTGCTAATTTCTTGTATTGGAACACTTCACTCAGGAGATACGCCAGAAATTTCAATCAATAACTTATTAGAGATTATTGCGAATTTTCATTGCGCAGATCGTAGCTATATTTTTGAACTTGATTCGCATCAAAAATTCAGTAATACATTTGAGTGGTGTAAAGTTGGAGTAGAAGCTGTAATTGGTAATTTGAAAGGATTATCTCCTGATATGTTTCAAGATTGGATGTACCGCTTTGAATCTGAGGGTGAATTTTATATTGATGATGTTGAAAGTGTATATGATCGAGATGGAGAATTTTGCATCAGCTTTCAGATGCAAGGAATCAATAGTCTGTTCGCTGCCCCAATTCGTGACATTAATGGAAAAGTTACCGGGTTTATCGGAGTTGATAATCCAAGAGAAAATGTCCATAAACGGGCATTACTTCGCTCAGTGTCGCGATTCATTGCGAGCTTCTTAGATTCAAGTGAATTATTATCGAATCTAAATCAATTGAGTTATTATGATACTTTAACGGGAGCTAAAAATCGTAATAGCTATCGTGACTGTGTCCAGTTTATAAATCAAGTTGAAATTGAATCATTAGGTATTGCTTATATTGACATTAAAGGATTAAGTAACATTAATGATGCTTATGGGCAAGAGTTTGGTGATGGTGTTGTCCGTCGTTTAGCGAACATTTTGATGAGTTTATTTGATGATGACGTATACCGCGTAGATGGTGATGAATTTATTGTCATTGCACTGAATATTTCAGAGAAAACATTTGAAAGTAAAATAAAAAAATTATCAGCGATGATTAATGATGAAGCATTTAAAGCCTCTCTAGGGTTTACATGGAATCGAGGATTGAATCAAAACGACGTTGCTCAATTACAACAAAATGGAAGTAAGTATAAAAAGATACTTGCGACAAATTTAAATAAAGAAATTAGTGATAATAAGTTCATTGTGTACTTACAACCACAAATTGATTTAAAAACAGGGAATATCGTGAGTGCTGAAGCGCTAGTAAGAAGACTTGGAGCTGATGGAAAGGTTCAAGTGCCGATTAGTTTTATCCCTTTCTATGAAAAAGAAGGAATCATTAGTCAAATCGATTGTTTCGTATTTGAGAATGTTTGCCAAGTATTAGAAAAATGGAAGAAGCAGTATCGTGTTGATGACTTTAAAGTATCAGTCAATTTTTCTCGCATTACCGTTATGGATAAGCAAATTGTCGAGCGTTTATGTCAGATAATAGATAAGTATCAGGTAAAGAAGTCAAGCATTATCATTGAGATCACTGAAACAATAAGTGGGACATCTGATAAACTTTTAGCCGATATTGTGGCGAACTTCACGCTTGCGGGGTTTGAGGTATCACTCGATGACTTTGGAAGTGGTTATTCCAATTTGTCTTCATTGATGCTTGCCAATTTCCATGAGATTAAGTTAGATATGAGTCTTGTGAACAACTTACATCAAGATCATAAATCAAAAGTACTTGTCGGCATGGCATTGAATATGTGTAAAGAACTACAAGGTGTAGTTTCCGTAGCAGAAGGTGTTGAATATGAGCACCAAGCACGCTTATTGAATGAGATGGGATGTGTAAAAGGACAAGGATATTATTTTGATAAACCGCAACCAATTGAAATATTTGAAGAAAAATATATTAGAGAGTGAAGTGAGTAAAGTGGATTTAAAAGAAATTATGAGTTATTCTAATTTTGCCTTATTAGGAGATACACTAAATGAAGAAAAAACCGCCTATGAAATTAAAAAACGTTTAATTAATGCTGGATATCATGTACAATGTGTAGGAAAAGAACTTGATTCAATCAATGATATACAAGGCGAAATTGATATTATTGATTTATGTATTCATCCTGTAAAAGGTATAAAGTTGATCAAAGAATGTAAAAAGAAGTTCAAATGTATTTTGATACAACCCGGTGCAGCTGATGAAACACTCATCAATTATTTAAATGAGCAACAACTTCCTTATGTCGAAGGATGTGTATTAGTAGGATTGAGTTATTATGGGAGGAAATAAAATGAATTCAATTTATAATCGAAGAAGTGTAAGAATGTATGAAGATCGTCCAATTGAAAAAGAGAAAATCATGCAAATATTAAAGGCTGCAATGCAAGCACCAAGTGCAGCTAATCAACAACCATGGCACTTTTTAGTCGTGGAAGATAAAGAACAGCTTGAAAAATTAGGAGAGCTAACAGCTTATTCAGGGATGTGTAAAACTGCAGCTTGCGTTATTGTCGTAATGGCGGATGAACAAGTATTTAAAGCACCATTAATGTGGCAACAAGACTGTGCTGCTGCAACACAAAATCTAATGTTGGAAGCTGTAGAGCAAGGACTTGGTAGTGTATGGATTGGGGTTGCACCACATGAAGATCGCATGAATAAAATCAAGGAACAGTTCGAGTTGAGTGACAACTTGCTACCTTTTGCCCTAGTTTCGATGGGGTATCCAAAAAAACCACAAGAATTTGTGGATCGTTTCCAAGAGTCAAAAATTCATTTTGAAAAAGTTTAAAAGGCGTATTTACGCCTTTTGTGTATTAATGGGGGATAAGATATGAGTAAGAAAAGAGTGTTTCAAATTTATGTGGCTGCGATTGCCTTTGTCGCCCTTGCCAATGGGCTCGGGGATAATGTCTTGGCTAATTTTTATAAAGATGCCTACAATATAGATGCACTACAACGTGCATTCATTGAATTTCCAAGAGAGCTACCAGGAGTACTTGCAGTTTTTGTGATTTCTTTATTGGCACGATTTGGCGATTTAAGAATTGCGATGATTTCACAATTTTTAGCGATGGTTGGGATTTTATTGCTGGCAATATTTACTCCAAGTTTCTACACAATGACCGCAATGTTGTTTATATATTCTATGGGAACACATGTTTTTATGCCGCTTCAAGATGGCATCGCCATTCATTTATTAAGTGCAAATGAAAATCGAAAAGTGGGAAGTGGTCTTGGTAACATCAAAGGAATCATCACGGCATTTTCATTAATTGCCTCAATTATTGTTGTATTTGGCTTTCAGTCTCATCTCTTTCAACTTGTGCATGAGATTCGCTGGATTTTCGTCTTTGCGGCATTATTTTATTTAATTGCAGTTGTGCTACTTGGTGTTGTGTTGAAGCACACACAGGCCAAAGAGGTAATTAAACCCAAATTTATTATACGAAAGAAATATATTTATTATTATATTCTACAAGTAATGAATGGTGTACAAAAACAAGTGTTCATTGTCTTTGCGCCATGGGTAATTATTGATATTCTTGGTAGAGGTGCAGATACAACAGCAATGTTGATGTTGATAAGTTCTGTTTGCGGTATCTTTTTCATGCCATTTCTAGGGAAATGTTTAGATCGCTTTGGAATTCGTAAAATGTTGTATGCAGATGCCCTTTCTTTTATTGGTGTCTATTTAGCTTTTGCCTTTATGACATTTACAATTGTTGAGGGAATATACTCTAGTGTAGGTATTGCTGCAATGATTACTTGTGCTCTATTTGTAATAGATCGGATGTCGAGTCAAATGGGATTTATACGCTCTGTATATTTAAATTCAATTATTGATAATAAAGAAGAGCTGGTCTCTACAATATCATTTGGAATTTGTTTAGATCATGTTGTTGCGATTGTCTGCTCGTTCTTTAGTGGTTTGATTTGGGTGACGCTTGGAGCTCACTATATCTTTATTTTGGCAGCTTCATTCTCTATTGTAAATTTAGTGATTGCAAAAATAGTTCCATTGAATGAATAATCTATGAGAAGTTGTGAACTAAATACTTAGTTGAATCTTGCTTTTCATTCTTGACATGAAGGCATACAATCAGTATTATATTAGAGAAATACCTTTAAGATAGTCCAGAGAGGCTAATAAGGAATACATTGAGAAACTCTATTTAAACGTGGAATCTTTGTATCTTTTAGGTATGAAGATTTTTATTTTATTATGGAGGGATAGAAAATGAAAAAACAATCATTAGCGTCAAAAATGTTTCTTGCAATGTCACTAGGACTAATAAGTGGAGTTGGATTTTTGTTCTTAAGAGAAACATTATTATCAAATGGGAATGAAGCAACGTGGACATCGATTTATAATTTCTTGTTTCAAGATATTACACAAGCAGGAGCAACAAATGCAATAGGTCTATTTTATATTATCGGACAATTATTCATTAACTCATTGCAATTGATTATTGTTCCAATGGTGTTTACAAGTTTAGTAATGGCAATGTGTCATATTAAAGATACAAGTAAATTAAAACGAATTTCTTATAAAACATTAGGTGGATATTTATTTACATCAATCGTAGCACTACTATTTGCGAGTGTAGTCGGAATGATTGTTTACAACATGGGATTATTCAATGTAAGTATTGAAGGTTTAGAAGCAGGTAGTGGAACAGTTGGATCAAATCCACTTAATATTTTATTACAAATTATCCCCACAAATATCACAGATATTTTCACTCAAAATGGAAGAATTTTATCAGTAGTATTTGTTGCAGTAGTTGTAGGAATTTCAATCAATTTAAGTAAAAATGAAGATAGTATTCTAAAAAAAGTATGTGAAGAAGTGCATCATATTATTACTACTTTCCTAACAATGGTAGTGAGTAAGTTTGGACCTATTGCCATTTTCGTATTATTGACAAGAACATTTGCTATTTATGGTATTCAACACTTAACACCAGCTCTTGTTTATGTAGTGACTACAGTATGTGTGTTGTTTGCGTATTTAGTGATTGGATATGCATGCTATGTAGCTGGATTTGCAAAAGTTAACCCTTTTATATTCTTAAAAAAGGTATCGAAAGTTGCTGTATTTGGTTTTTCAACATCATCAAGTGCTTCAACTTTACCACTAAATATTAAAACAACAGTTGAAGAGTTAGGAGTGAGTGAAGATGTAGCTTCATTTGCATTACCACTTGGAATGACTGTAAATATGGATGGAACAGCAATTATGCAAGTTATTGCTACAATCTTTATTGCAGGATGTGCTGGATATGATTTAACTTTTGGAAGTGTTCTGTTGATTTCGGTTATTGCACTGATTGCCTCTATTGGAACGCCAGCTGCTCCAGGTGCTGGTGCAGTTATCCTATTCACTGTGCTATCGGGTATGAATTTTACAAGTGATCAAGCATTACTAGCTTACTCATTAATCTTAGCAATTAATCGCCCAATTGAAATGTTAGTTACATCACTTAATGTTGTAGGGGATAGTGCTGTAGCACTTTGTGTAGCAAAATCGGAAAATGAATTAAATGTCGAAGTTTTCAATCGTGAAGTTCAACAAGACCAAGTAGTAGAAGCATAGCTTTTACTACTTTTTTTTCTATAAATAAATATTATAGTTTCTTTTTAGTTACAAATTTGATATATTTTATTGTAGGTATTTAATGTTGAAGAAACGAGGGGAATCTTGTGAAAAATAACTATTTTTGGCAAAATATGATGATTAAAATGAGTGTTGATAATAACGATACATTTTCTACCACAGATTTCTTAAAAGAAACATGTAATTACTTTGAAATTTCTCATGGTTTTGTGTTTGAAGTGACACCAAACGGTACCTTTGAGAAGACAAAATATTATGTTACAAATCAACAAGAAGAACTGCATGAACAAATTGATATCAAAGAACATTTAGGATTAAAAATGTTAAGTGAGCTATGTTCTAAGAGTGTTGTGATTATTGCTGGAGAACCTAAGAATGAGCTTGAGCAAAAATTAGTAAAGCTATTTAATGGTCATACATTAATTCTTATTCCAATATTAAATCAATATTATGAACTGGCAGGATTTGTAGGACTTATGGATCGCCGCCACCATGTTCGTAATGTGGATATTGATGTAAATACATCTACTGCTGTACTATCATTATTAGCGAATCGATTAAAGCTAGGTATGTTCCAAAAGGGGATTGCAAATGCAGAACAAGTACTTAACAACGTACTTGATAATATTGGAATTGATATTTATGTGAATGACTATTATACACATGATATTTTGTATATCAATAAGTCAATGGCAAAACCTTATGGTGAAGTTCAAGATTTACTAGGTAAGAAATGCTGGAAATCGATATTTAATGATAAGGTTGACCAATGTGACTTTTGTCCACAACCACGTCTATTAGATGAAAATAATAAGCCAACTAAAACTTACACTTGGGATTATGAGCGTCAAATGGATGGATCATGGTTTCGCGTGCTTAGCTCAGCGATTCCATGGACCGATGGAAGGATTGCACATATTGTCGCAAGCGTAGATATTACAGAGAATAAAAAGAATGAGATGTTGATAGAAAAACTTGCAAAATATGATCATTTAACAGGCTTGCCAAATCGTCGTAGTCTTCAAGATGATCTAAATTTCTATTGCAATAACCCTGAACAATTTAGTAAAGAGTATAATTTGTTATTTTGTGACTTAGATGGCTTTAAACAAGTTAATGATACTTTAGGGCATGAGGTCGGAGATGTTTTACTTCGTGATATATCACGTAATTTGAGTGCGATGGCAAGTGATCAACTCAAAGTTTATCGCCATGGTGGCGATGAGTTTATCGTACTACTTAAAAAGGTTGGGAATCGCAAAGAGTTTAAACGTCAAGTCGATGATGTGCTTAAAATATTTAAGAAACCAATAATGCATGAGGACATTGAAATAAGTGTAGGTTGTAGCATTGGGATTTCTTATTACCCACATACTTCTAGTAATCCGAAGCAGTTAATCCATGATGCTGATGTTGCGATGTATGCGGCAAAGTCAAGGGGATCAGGAAGTATTTGTATTAATATTGATCGTACAATAAAGTCATTAGATGAATATGTGAATGAATAGAGTGAAAACACTCTTTTTTATTGAAGAGAGTAATTTACGGTGTTAAAATAGTAAAGAAATTAGGAGATGGGTTATGAGAATAGAATATAAAGATAAAAAAGCGATTCTTAGTGCAGCAATGGGAAAGATTAAATCTGACTTAGTGATTACCAATGGAAAAATTGTAAATGTCTTTACCGGTGAGATATTAGAAGGAAACATCTGGATTCATCAGGGATTTATTGTCTATGTGGATTATGAATTTGAACATGAGCCAAATGCATTAAAGGTTGTCGATGCGAAAGGGCAATACATTATACCAGGACTCATTGATCCACATGTGCATATTGAGAGCTCGATGCAAACACCTGTAAACTTTGCGAAATCAGTTATACCATGGGGAACGACAACCGTTGTGACAGACCCACATGAAATTGCCAATGTATGGGGATTAAAAGGTGTTGAATATATGTACGATAGTTCAGAGAATTTGCCAATGCGCCAATTCATTGATATGCCTTCGTGTGTTCCAGCTGTACCAAAACTTGAGACAAGCGGTGCCGACTTTACAGCGGATCTGATTTCTGATTTCATGGATAAAGAACGCATCATCGGACTTGCAGAAGTTATGGATTTCTTAGCTGTAATTCATGGAGAAGAGCGTATCCATGATATTATTGATCTTGCAAGAAGTAAAAATTTGTATCTACAAGGACATGCACCAGGGCTTCCAAGTCGTTGGTTGAGTGCGTATTTATGCGGAGGACCAAACACATGTCATGAAACACGTGCAGGAAAAGATGGGCTTACAAAGCTACGTTATGGAATGTATGTTGATGCACGAGAAGGAAGTATCTCAAAAAACGTGAAGACAGTTGTCGATGAAATCAAGCACTTTAAATTTTATGATACACTAACTTTATGTACGGATGATCGTGAACCTGATGATATTTTACACATAGGTCATATGAATGATGTAGTTAATGCTGCTATTCGTGCTGGTTTAGATCCAATCACAGCAATTAAGAGTGCTACAATAAATTGTGCTAGACAAATTCATTTTGATAACCTGGGTGCAATTGCCCCAGGTTTTGTCGCTGATTTATGTTTTGTAGAAGATATTCAATTTATCAAGCCGACATCAGTCTATTATATGGGAGAGCTTGTAGCACAAGATGGAAAACTAGTAGTTGAATTTGAGCCAAAAGAATTTCAATTAGAAGTGGCAAATTCAGTGAATATTCCAGAAATCTCTCGTGCAGATTTAGAAATTCACTCACAAGGAAAAGAAGTTCAATTGAACTGCTTATCTTACTTGAATTTTATATCTTCTTATACAAAACTTGTAGAAGCAAGCTTTCCAGTAAAAGATGGTGTAGTACAGTTAAATGATGATCCTAATATGAGCTTTGTAGCGGTAATTAATCGCTATGGAATAAATAAAATATCGGTATACCCAGTTCAAAACTTTGGGTTGAAACAAGGTGCTGTAGCTTCAACTGTTGCACATGATTGTCATAACTTAGTTGTTGTGTTCAAAGATGTAGAAGATGCACTTATTGCGATTGATCAACTAAAAACATGTGGTGGGGGAATGTCAGCAGTACTTAACCGTGAAGTTCTTCATACTTTAGAGCTTCGTGTGGGTGGTTTGATGTCAGTGAAGCCAACAGTAGAATTAGCACATGATGTTGAATTGATGAAAGAAGCGGATCGCAAACTTGGACTTTGTGAGCAAGAGAATCCAGTTTTACGTATTGCGACGTTAGCACTTCCAGTAATTCCAGAAGTAAAAATGAGTGATGTGGGTTTAATTGATGTTAAAACACAAACAATCATTCCATTATTCGTAAAATAGATGAAAAAAAGTGTAGCACATTAGAAACTATAATGTGTTACACCTTTTTTATACTTATTTATTCTTCAGTCAACATCCAGAAAACAAGGAAGTTTTCAAAATGATTATCATTATGTCATTAGGTTTTGAATGCTTCGCTAATATCAGTATCAGCCATGCTGCCACCATGTGATTCTTCCATCCACTGTGGTGTTTCTGATACATCATAGATGAGTCCATCAATTGCGATGTAAGCAGGCATACCATCTTTACCGTTGTATTTAGCTAATTCATCTAATGTGTATTCTTCATATGCCATTTCTTCTTCCATTTGAGGGTCTACAGCTTCCTCGCTTACCATTGCTTCTGTTGGTGTCACTGTAGACTCTGGTGCTTCCTCAACTTCTTCTTTTGGGGTTGAGCAAGCCGCTAAAACTAAGAGTAATGCTAGTGAAAGTAATGCCATTGTCTTTTTCATTTTTCTTCCTCCTGGAGTTAATCGTCTATTCATATTGAAAAGTACTAACTTTATGGTTAAGTCCCTGCAATATTGTAGATAAAACTTCTATCTATATGACTACTAACGAGTGAAAATGTATAGTTTTACTTAATAATTTGTAGATTTAAGTGTTTAATACAGTATTTTGAATCTAAAGTGTTACAAAATATAATATTTGATTTTATAAATGTCTTTATCTATATTTTAATTAACATATTTATTTAATAAATTCATAAGCACATTACTTTTTATAGTGGTGGGAATATGCTATGATTTGAGTATCAAAGGGATAGAAGGAGGACTATGAAATACGAATATGATTTGATTGTGATTGGAGCTGGAAGTGGTGGACTTGTCGTTGCCGCAGGAAGTGCAACACTTGGTGCTAAAGTGCTTCTAGTAGAAAATCATCTGATGGGTGGGGATTGCTTAAATTATGGTTGTGTTCCAAGTAAAAGTTTATTACATGCAGCACATAGTTCAAAAATTCAAAATAAATATGGTACTCACATCAAAAGTAAAGAAGTAAATATTCGACAAGTGGTAGACTATGTACAATCCGTCATTGATTCAATTGCCCCACATGACTCTGTGGAACGTTTTGAAGGTTTAGGTGTCAAAGTTGTATTAGGTAGTGGAAAGCTTGTGGATGAACATACTGTAGAAGTAGCTAATCATCAATACCAATCAAAAAGTATCGTCATAGCAACAGGTTCCCAAGCTAATGTACCAGGAATTCCAGGATTATCAAACTGTGAGTACTACACAAATTATAATATTTTTAAAATAAGTCAACAGCCCAAACGCTTGATTGTGTTAGGAGCTGGCCCGATTGGACTTGAATTAGGTCAAGCTTTTTGTCATTTAGGTAGTGAGGTTGTGGTTGTAGACCGCAATGAGCGCTTATTTGCAAAGGATGAACCAGAAGTTAGTCAAATCATGATTAATCGCCTGAGTGAAGATGGAATTGAGTTAATGTTTAATGCTGCAATCAAAGAAGTGAAACAAAGTGAAGGAATCACGAAAGTCATTATTGAGAAAGATGATCAAATAATAGAAGTTGAAGGGGATGCCTTGCTTGTAAGTTTAGGTAGAAGGCCAGTGTTAGAAGGATTAAACATTGAAGCTGTTGGCGTTCAAACTACCAAGTATGGTTACGTTGAAGTCAATGAATCAATGCAGACAAGTGTAAAAAATATCTATGCTTGCGGAGATGTGGTAGGACCTTATCAGTTCACCCATATGGCTTCTTATCAAGCAGCTATAGTGATTCAAAATGCTTTGTTTGGAATGAGTAAGGAAGTAGATTATCGCTCAGTTGTATGGTGTACATATACTAAGCCAGAAGTAGCACATGTTGGATTAAGTGAGCGAGAAGCAATAGAAAAGGACGCTAATCATGAAGTGATTTTTGTGCCTATGCGTGAGAATGATCGTGCTCGTGCAGAAGATGAAGATACAGGATTCCTAAAAATTATCGTTGATAAAAAAGGGCAAATTTTAGGGGCAACAATTGTAGCAGGGAATGCAGGAGAATTAATTGCAGTAATGGCATTATGTGTTCACACTAGACAAAAGATATCAAGTTTTTATGATCTAATTTTACCTTACCCAACGCAAGCAGAGATATTTAAAACAGCGGCAAGTAAATATCGAAAATCACATGTTACTAAATGGCAATTAGATTTACTCAAAAAAGTGATTCGTTGGAAAAACTAGAGAGGATGAAAGTATATGATTGATACAAATTATCGTAAAGTTTTTCAGCCAGTTTTCGACAAAACAAGTCACCTCGTTATCAAAACAGGATTAACACCAAATCATGTAACAGTATTGGCATTTGTGGTTGGTGTAATTAGCGCGTTGTTCATTGCCAATGGGGAATACATTATTGCCTGTGCACTTCTTTTACTATCAGGATTATTGGATATATTAGATGGAACAGTGGCTCGAGTTACGAATAAATCATCATATGTAGGCGCATTTCTTGATATGGTGTTTGATCGCTTAGTAGAAGCGAGTGTCATCATTGGATTTTATTTTATAAAACCGGAATTAAGTTTATTATATTTATTATTCTTGGTATCTGTCATTTTCAACTTTTCAACATTTTCATTAGCAGGGGCACTCATTAAAAATAAAGGCAGTAAGAGTATGCATTATGATGTTGGACTAATTGAGCGCTCGGAAACTTTTATTTGTTTTGTATTGATGTTGATACTACCACAATGGGCAGGATATTTTTTAGGAGCATTAACTTGTTTAATTTTTGTAACTGGAATCTTGCGTTCAATCCGAATTATAAAAATATTACAGGAGTAAAGTTATGAAAAAATATATACCAATTCTTATTGTTGTGCTCATCATCGCAATTGTCTTTTTGAGCCCACTTCGTGAGTGGCTATCGATTGACTATGTAACTAACTTAATTTCTCAATTCACTGACTCACCTTGGGGTATAGTGGTTTTTGGGCTTTTATATATCTTAGCTGTTGTACTAGTTGTACCAGGACTTCCGATGACATTGTTGGCAGCACCACTTTTTGGGTTGTGGAATGGAATTTTGATTGTAGTAATTGCTTCCAATATAGGTACAACAATCACATTTTGGATTTCACGACTTGCAGGAAAAGATTTTGTGACTAAAATACTAAAGAATTCTTCTTTTGTGGATAAAATAAATGACCAAATGGACAAGAATGGATTCATTTATATGTTGTATCTAAGAATGATTCCACTATTTCCATTTAACGTCGTGAATTATATTCCTGGACTTACTTCAATATCATATAAAAAATATGCACTGGCATCCTTTATTGGAATGCTTCCAGGATCATGTATTTACGTGTATGCTGCATATACGGCAAGTGATATTCAAAATAATCCGTGGGGGATCATTATATCTGTTGGAATTTTGGCAGCATTTACGCTAATAACGACTAAGGTAATGAAGAAAAATAAAGCGAGTGTCTCTGTATGAAGCATGTAGCACTAATTACTGGTGCCACAAGTGGTATTGGATTGGCTTTTGCGCGTATTCATGCACAAAAAGGCAATGATTTAATTATTGTGGCAAGAAATGCTGTAAAACTCGATGAAGTTCAAATCGAACTACAACAAAGTTATGGAGTTGAAGTAAAGGCAATAGATATTGACTTATCACATCCAAATGCGGCGAAAGAAATATTCAATGAGGTATTAAAAGACAAAATTCAAATAGAATATCTCATTAATAATGCTGGATTTGGAGGACAAGGCGAGTTCATTTATCGTGATTGGCACCAAGAAGCAAAGATGATTCAAGTCAATGTCATTGCGCTGAGTGAACTTACTCATTTATTTATTCCTGCCATGATTAAAAATGGAGGTGGAAGTATACTCAATGTGTCCTCAGCAGTATCGAGTATTCCAGGGCCACTACAAGCTGTGTACTTTGCAACTAAGGCATATGTAACTTCGTTTTCTTTAGCGTTGAGTAGCGAGTTAGAGCATTCAAGTGTGAGTGTGACAACACTTCAACCAGGTGCAACAATTTCAAATTTTGCAAGCGTATCAGGGATGAAATCAACTGATTTCTTTAAAAAAACGGTAGAACCTCATGAGGTAGCTGTAATCGGATATCAAGCTATGCTGGATAAAAAAAGAATTGTGATGGTTGGAGTAAACTTGTGGCAAAAACTATCACTTACACTTTCTCCAATACTTCCAAAAAGTATCGTGCTACACCAAGTAAAAAAAGGACAAAAAATCAAAAGTGCTTAGGCACTTTTTTGTATAATTTCCATGTTTTGGACAGCGAAATCATTCTTTTTATGCTAGAATGTAACTTGTAACGTAAAAATTTAGAGGTGTAAGATGGTAAGAATTGGCTTAGATATTGGATCTACAACATTGAAATGTGTTGTGGTAGATGAAAATCAAGAAATTATATTTACAAACTATGAACGACATTTTTCACAAATACCACAAAAAACAGCGAGTTTATTAGAGAAGATTCAGAAAGAATGTAATATACAAGAAGAAGTTACAATTAAAATTTCAGGATCTGCAGGTATGGGAATGGCAGAAAAAGTTGGGATTCCTTTTGTACAAGAAGTGTTTGCCACAAGACTTGCGGTGAAAAAAATGTTACCTCAAACAGATGTAGTAATTGAACTTGGTGGAGAAGATGCGAAAGTACTCTTTCTATCAGGAGATATGGAAGTTCGAATGAATGGATCTTGTGCAGGTGGTACGGGGGCATTCATTGACCAAATGGCGACATTACTTGGAATCACACCAATTGAAATGAATGAGTATTCGATGTCTCATCAAAAAATATATAGCATTGCATCACGTTGTGGTGTTTTCGCTAAAACAGATATTCAACCATTGTTAAATCAAGGTGCACAAAAAGAAGATATTTCAGCAAGTATTTTTTATGCTGTAGTAAATCAAACAATTGCAGGTTTAGCTCAAGGACGTGAAATTGAAGGAAATGTTGTTTACTTAGGTGGACCATTAAGTTTCTTTTCACAATTGCGTGAAGCATTTGACCAAACGCTCAAAGTAAAAGGATTAGCTCCAGATAATTCATTGTATTATGTAGCCCTTGGGACAACCTACTCATATGAAGAAGAAAAAAGTGTTCAAATTAATGAAATTGTTTCGGCATTAATGAAACAAGAGGGAGAAAGTGATTACTTAAGTTGTGAGCCACTTTTTCAATCACAAGATGATTATGATGAATTTGCTAAGCGTCATCAAATTGGACAAGAAATACAACTTGCTAAAATAAAAGGAAAATCTTATATCGGTGTAGATGCTGGGTCGACAACGCTCAAAGCAGTATTGCTTAATGAAGACGAAGAAATTGTTGAATACAAATATGTTAAAAATGGAGGAACACCAGTTCCTCTTGTAAAAGAATTCTTAGAAGATATTTATAGGAAGTATCCAAATATTGAAATTGCAGGTTTTGCCTCAACTGGTTATGGAGAGGAAATTATTAAGCATGCCTTCCATGGAGATTTAGGAATTGTAGAAACAGTTGCGCATTTTTATGCAGCAAAAAAATATAATCCAAATGTTGATTTTATCATTGATATAGGTGGACAAGATATCAAATGCTTTAAAATTAGAAATGGTGTGATTGATAATATCTTTTTAAATGAAGCTTGCTCATCTGGTTGTGGATCGTTCCTTCAAACTTTTGCAGAAGCATTGAACCAAGATATTGAGACTTTCTCTAAAATAGGATTATATGCAGATAAACCAGTTGATTTAGGATCACGATGTACAGTATTTATGAATTCTTCAGTGAAACAAGCGCAAAAAGATGGTGCAAAATTAGAGAATATCTCGGCAGGACTATCTATTAGTGTTGTGAAGAATGCACTTTATAAAGTAATTCGTGCAGCAAATGCTGATTCACTTGGGAAGAATATTGTAGTCCAAGGAGGAACATTTTTAAATGATGTAGTACTTCGGTCATTTGAAAATGAAATTAAGCGAAATGTGACACGCCCAATTGTGTCTGGATTAATGGGCGCTTTTGGTGCTGCATTATATGTAAAAGAAAAACAAAAAACAAAAGATAGTTCTGTGTTAACTATGAATCAATTGAATACGTTTGAACACCAGGTAAAAGCAACAACTTGTAGATTGTGTACAAATGCGTGTAAGCTCACAATCAATATATTTCAAAATAATGAGCGCTACATTAGTGGAAATCGTTGTGAGCGACCTCTTGGTAAAAAAGAAGTAAGTCAATACTATAATATGTTTGAATTTAAGAAGAATTTATTGGATTCTTATCAAGATATGCGTGGGCATAGAGGTCAAATTGGGATTCCAATGGGACTTAATATGTATGAATTATTGCCGTTTTGGCATACTTTCTTTCAACAATTAGGGTTTGGAATCACAAGAAGCTGTGAATCTACACGTGCACTATACGTAAAGGGACAACATACCATTCCATCTGATACAGTATGTTATCCAGCAAAAATAGTACATGGGCACATTGAAGATTTACTGGAAAAAGAAGTTGATGCCATTTTCTATCCATGCATGAGTTATAGTGTTGATGAGAAGTTAGGAGATAATCATTATAATTGCCCTGTTGTAGCTTATTATCCTGAGGTAATTGGATCGAATGTTTCTCGTATACAAAACCAAGTGTTCATCAAAGATTATGTGGGGTTACATAAGGAAAAAGAGTTCCCTAAAAAAATACATCAAATTCTTTCTAAACATTTTAGTAATATTTCTCTAGTAGAAATCAAACAAGCAGCTCAAGCTGCTTATCAAGAACTTGGGGTATTTCAATTGAAAATAAGAGAAAAAGCTCAAGAATATTTGAATGTTGCAAAAGAGCTAAATATGCCAGTCATTGTATTGGCAGGAAGACCATATCACTTAGATCCTGAAATTAACCACGGAATTGATAAGTTGATTTGTACACAAGGAGCTATCGTAATTACTGAAGATGGAATTAGTCATCTTGGCGGACGTGTGAAAACGAATGTACTTAATCAATGGACGTTCCATGCACGAGTATATGCTGCAGCCAAATACATCAGTGAAAATCAAGCGTTAAATATGAACCTTGTGCAACTTGTCTCATTCGGTTGTGGTGTTGATTCCATTACAAGTGATGAAACACGTGAAATACTAGAGAGAAACAAGAAGATTTATACGCAATTAAAAATTGATGAAATTACAAATTTAGGGGCTGTTAAAATAAGAATGAATAGTTTATTTGCAGCGACAAAGGAGTAAAGTATGGAAAGAATAGAATTTACTAAAGAAATGAAGAAAACACACAAGTTGTTGTTTCCAAATATGTGCGATATTCACTTTCAAATCTTACAAAAGGTATTTGAAAGTTATGGTTTTGAAATCGAGCTACTTACGAATACAGATCAAAATGTGGTGGAAGAAGGTTTAAAGTATGTGCATAATGACACATGTTATCCTGCACTGCTCACAATAGGTCAAATGATTAGTGCTCTAAAAAGTGGTAAGTATGATTTAGATAAAACAGCACTTATGATGAGTCAAACAGGTGGGGGATGTCGTGCAAGTAACTACATTCATCTACTTCGAAAAGGCTTAAAGAATGCAGGGTTTGGACATATACCTGTTGTTTCGGTGAATTTGTCAGGTCTTGAGAAGAACAGTGGATTCAAAATTACTTTACCAATGCTTCGACGTGCTCTAGCGGCGATAATTTATGGGGATATGTTGATGCTCGTTGCGAATCAAGTACGACCATATGAAATTGAAAAAGGGTCTACTGATGAGTTAGTTACGCAATGGGTAATGAAAATCAATCAGTTATTTATAGCTAAAAAAGGATATTCTAAAAAAGACATGAAAGTTGAGTTAAAAAACATTGTGAATGAGTTTTCTAATGTTCGCATTGTTCGTACACCAAAAGTTAAAGTAGGTGTAGTCGGTGAGATATATGTAAAATATTCTGCTCTTGCAAATAATAATCTGGAGGAGTTCCTACATTCACAAGATTGTGAAGTAATGGTTCCAGGTTTACTTGGGTTTCTCTTATTTAAAGTAGATAATCGAATTGAAGATATTCATTTATATGGTGGAAGTAGTATCAAGAAGAGTGTTGTTCAAATACTTTATAACTTAGCAAAAGAGTTTGAAATTACTTTTCAAAGTGCGCTACAAGGAAGTGCCTTTGTAGCACCATCAACTTATGAACATTTAAAGGATTTAGTTCAACCTTATATTGGGTATGGATGTAAGATGGGTGAAGGGTGGCTACTGACGGCTGAGATGCTAGAGTTAATCGAACATGGGTATGGGAATATAGTGTGTGCACAGCCATTTGGATGTTTACCGAATCATATCGTAGGAAAAGGAATGGTTCGTAGTATTAAGCAACATCATCCTTTATCGAATATTGTTGCAATTGATTATGATCCAGGTGCGACTAAAGTAAATCAGGAGAATCGTATCAAATTGATGTTGTCAGTTGCTAAAGAACAGTTAAATAATCAAGATAATCATACTAAACGAGACATTATCACGGCAGAAGAAGTAGTATTTGCGTAAGGAAGAAGCATTTTTATGCTTCTTTTTCATTTTACATATTGAATTTTACAAATTTAATATGTAAAATGTACAATAGACTTGAAATAATGAGGAATTCTAGTTATAAATGCAATAATAAGAAATCTCGAAGTTCATCAAAAATTAGGTAACTTAAAAGTTTTTATAAATAGTTTTAAAAGGACAAAGTTACGTCTGAGTTAATACAATATATTTGTTAAATAATACAATGATGTGAATGTATTGAATTTTCACTAGCTTGTGCGTATAATAAAAGAGTAGAAAAGCGTATAAACAGCTGAATTAAAACTGTGTTACATAGAAAGAGGTTCGTATGACAAATGTTCCAGCTCCAAGAAAAATGAGACTAGGAGATTTATTACTTTCAAATGGTGTTATTAGTGAAAATCAATTGAAAATTGCACTAGATCATCAAAAGAAGACAAAGCATTATCTTGGTGACTGTTTAGTTGAACTTGGTTACGTGCAAGATTCTGATATTGCTAATGTTTTGTCTCAACAATTGCAGATTCCAAGAATCGATTTAAGAGGGATTAAAATTGCACCAGAAATTTTGAATCTTGTAAGTGGGTCAATATTAAGGAAACATAGTGTATTACCGATTAGTTTCAGTGAACATGATGGATCACTTATTCTTGCGATGTCTAATCCGATGGACATCATGGCACAAGATGATATTTCGATTATTACAAACTGTGCTATCGAAGCCCGTGTAGCGACAATTAGTGAAATCAATGGAATATTAGATAAGCACTTTGGTACAGGTGAAGTAATGTCTGCAGCCGAACAGTATACAAAAGAGCGAGAAGCGCAGATTTCACAGATGGATAATTCGGAGGAAGTAGATGCAGATATTGAAAATGCACCTATCGTACAATTAGTTCGATCTGTAATCGAACAAGCTGCACGCCAACGTTCAAGTGATATTCACTTTGATGCGTGGGAAAAACAAATTCATGTTCGTTTCCGTATTGATGGTGTTCTTCAAGAAAAGATGATTTATGATATTGCTTTATTGCCAGCCATTGTTACACGTATTAAAATTCTGGGCGGAATGGATATTTCAGAAAAACGTAAGCCGCAAGATGGTCGTATAACTATTATTGTCGATAAACGTGAGTATGATATCCGTGTATCAGTACTGCCGTCATCTTATGGAGAAAAAATTGTAATGAGGCTTGCCTCATCTGCAGGATTTAATAAAAGTAAAACTGACTTAGGGATGCTACCATGGGAGTTAACTAAGTTTGATAACATATTGAAAAATCCAAATGGAATCATCTTAGTAACAGGACCTACCGGAAGTGGTAAGTCAACTACGTTATATACTGCGTTGTCTGAGCTAAATGAAGAATCAGTAAATATTATTACTGTTGAAGATCCAGTTGAAGCAAATATTGCAGGGATCAACCAAGTTCAAGTAAACCCAAAAGCAGAATTAACATTTGCTTCAGCGCTTCGTGCCATTTTACGTCAGGATCCAGACATCATTATGATTGGGGAGATTCGTGACTATGAAACAGCAAGTATAGCAGTTCAAGCATCAATTACAGGTCACTTAGTAGTAAGTACACTTCATACAAATAGTTCTGCTGCAACAATTTCAAGACTATTAGACATGGGACTAGAGTCATATTTATTAGCAGATTCATTAGTAGGAGTTATTGCTCAACGTCTTGTGCGTCGCTTATGTCCAACTTGTAAAAGAGAAAGATTAGCAACACAAGAAGAAAAACTAATTCTTCGTCAAAGTGAATTCGATGAAGTGAAGATTCATGAAGCGGTGGGTTGCCCAATGTGTAATGAAACAGGGTATCATGGACGTATTGGTATTTATGAGATCATGGAAATTTCGCCGGAAATTCGCTCAGCAATCACTAAGAATCAAAACACTGACACAATCAAAAACATGGCAATTAAAGAAGGTATGAGTACACTTCGTATGAGTGCAATCTACTATGTTATGTCAGGTGTTACGACAATCCAAGAAATGATGAAAGTAACATACGAAAATTAGGAGGTACAATAATGTATACATTTTTAGAGTTAATTGAATCAGCAATTCAACTAAAAGCATCAGATTTACATATCACATCACATCGTCCGCCTTCAGCGCGAATTGATGGAGAATTAAAACCGATTCGTGAAGAAACTCTATACCCTGAAGATACAAAACGGATTGCCCTTGAAATAATGGATGAAACACAACGTGCAACGTTTGAAGAACGTGGAGAGTTTGACTTTGCATTTTCTGCGGCACATTTAGGACGTTTTCGTATCAATGTATTTCGCCAAAGGGGTTCATGGGCAGTAGTTGCGCGTGTACTCAATTCAAGAATTCCGTTACCACATGAGTTAGGTATGCCACAATCAGTAGTTGATTTATGTACGAAAAAACGCGGTATTATCCTTGTAACAGGACCAACCGGTTCAGGTAAATCAACGACACTCGCATCAATGATTAATACAATCAATCGTAACGAGTGTCGTCATGTAATTACACTTGAGGATCCAATTGAATACTTACACAGACACGAAAAATCAGTAGTAAATCAGCGGGAAATTGGAATCGATACAAAATCGTATAGTGCAGCACTTCGTGGAGCACTTCGTCAAGATCCAGATGTATTGCTTGTAGGAGAGATGCGTGACCTTGATACGATTGGGATTGCGATTACTGCAGCAGAAACGGGTCACTTAGTTTTTTCAACTGTTCATACAATTGGGGCGATGAATACAATTGACCGTGTTATTGACGTTTTCCCACCAGAGCAGCAACAACAGGTACGTACACAGCTAGCTGATGTACTTGTAGCAGTTGTATCACAACAATTAATCCCTAGAGATTCTGGGGAAGGACGTGTTGCGGCTTATGAAGTGATGATCACAAACAATGCAATTCGTAATTATATTCGTGAGGGAAAAACTTTCCAAATTCCTTCAGTTATGTTAACCAATGCGAAATCAGGAATGAAGACAATGGATGATGCAATTCTTGAATTGTATTTCCAAGGACTTATTTCTAAAGAAGACGCTTTATTGTTTGCGCAAGATATTACAAATATGAAAAAACGATTAATGATGTAATCGTAAAATTTAATAGATGAGGATTATATTTTTTTAATTTTCATCTTTTTAAATGTTTATTTTTGACTAAATCAAAGTAATTTATGTAAATTTACATTTTGTTCAAGCAAATGTATTGCGCTTTTTAAAATTATATGGTTATATCAAAGTGTAAAAATATGAGTTTTATATTATTGTTAAATATACAATTTATGTAGGAGGAGGTAGTTATGCCAATATACAGTTATACGGCGTTCGACTCGGCAGGGAAAGAACGCAAAGGTACAGTAGAGTGTGCCACTAAAGAACAAGCTATGCAAGAAGTTAAGGCTAATGGATGGGTTGTAGGAAAATTAAATGAGGCGGGAACGCTAAATAAGGATATTGAACTTTCGATATTTAAGAAAAAACCAAAAAGTAGAGACCTTGCAGTATTTTGTAGGCAGTTTGTAAGTATTATTGATGCAGGTGTACAAGTTACAAATGCATTAGAAATGTTAGGGGAGCAAACAGAGAATGAGATGCTTGCAACAGCAATCGTAGAAACAAGAGATGCGATTCAAGCAGGGAGCTCGTTCTCTGAAGCATTAAGTAATCATGATGATGTATTCCCAGGATTACTTGTGACAATGGTTGCAGCGGGGGAAGCATCAGGTAGTTTGGATGTTGCATTTGATCGTATGGCGACACAATTTGAAAAAGATGCAAAAATGACTGCGATGATGAAAAAAGCATCGATATATCCATTGACAGTATTAATTGTAGCATTTGCAGTAATTCTTTTATTCTTAGCGTACGTGATTCCGGAATTTGAAGAAATCCTAACTGGTTTAGGAGTTGCATTACCATGGTTAACAGTAATGGTACTTGGTGCAAGTGAGTTTGTACAACATTATTGGTATATCTTATTTATTTTAGGAGTAGGTGGAGGATTCGCACTTCAGCGTTATTCAAAAACTTATTCTGGACAAAAAACACTTGGGGCAATGATGTTAAAGTTACCACTATTTGGTACATTAATTGTAAAGTCATCATGTGCTAGATTTAGTAGAACACTTTCTACAATGATTGCCGCTGGTATTGGTATCACCGAAGCACTTGATATTGTAGCAAATGTACTTGGTAATATTCACTTTAAAGAATCAATTATTAGTGCCAGATCTGAAGTAACTCTAGGAACACCACTATCAGAGCCACTTGAGCGTGCTGGATTATTTCCACCACTTGTTTACCACATGGTGAAAATTGGTGAGGATACTGGGGACTTAGAAAATATGCTAGACAAACTAGCAGATTACTATGACGAGGAAGTTGAGATGGCTACTCAGTCATTAATGGCGGCACTTGAGCCAATGATTATCGTATTCTTAGCAGTAATTATCGGAACTGTAGTAATGGCAGTAATTCTACCGATGGCAGAAATGTATGCAGGTCTTGATAATCTGTAATTACTCATTAACCACATTATTAACTAAAGTGTAACTGGATACTTAACCAGTTTTACTGAATAAATTAAAAAAATTGGAGTATTTAACCAAAAAATATAAAAATATTTAAAAAAATAGTGTATTTCAGTTGAAAAAGTTAAAATATTAAGTTAAAATAACCAAGGTTGTAGTAAAACCGGTATGTAACCGTAAATAAAACACTTAAGTGTCGTAGTGGTTAAATGATGGTTTTATGTAAACGATATACATTAATTTATATAAGAGGAGAGAATATGATTAAATTATTAAAAGAAATGATGCAACAACTTAATGAAACAAAGAAAAACAATAAAGGATTCACATTAGTAGAATTAATTATCGTAGTAGCAATTATCGCGGTTCTTGCAACTGTACTAGCACCTCAATATCTACAATATGTTGAGCGTTCACGTGAATCAAATGATATTCAAGTAGCACAAAACTTAATAGATGCAGCAGTTTTGGCTGCTTCTGATCCTGCAAATAATGTGCCTTCTGATGAAGTTATTACTGTTGTATGGAATGATGGAACTGCTGATGCTGATAGCAGTGTTGCATTAGAGATTGCAGCTACAGAGTCTACAACAGATGTTACAAAATATGAAGCAGCAATCATTGCAGTTGTCGGTACTAAATTAGGTACAGCACAATCACAAAAGGGAACAACATCTAACCTAAGTTTTACAATTGACATTGACACTGGTAAAGTAACTGTTGCAGGAAACTGGAACGGCTTGTTAAACTAATATATATAGTAGAGGAGAAAAATAAAATGGTTAAATTTCTAACAAACATGATGGCTCAATTAAATGAGTCAAAAAAAGACAACAAAGGTTTTACATTAGTAGAACTTATCATCGTGGTAGCAATTATCGCTGTTCTTGCAACAGTACTTGCACCTCAGTATTTACAATATGTAGAGCGTTCACGTGAGTCAAATGATATTCAAGTAGCACAAAACTTAATTGATGCCGCTGTTATTGGTGTTTCAGATCCAGCAAATAATGTTCCATCCAACGTTGTGTTAACGATTACTTGGGATGACGCAAGTGCTGCTTCTTCAGACGCTTTAACAATTACATCGGCTCCTGCAATTACTGTTCCAAGTGGTCAAACTAGTCCACTTGTGTTATTGGAAAATTCTATTATTGCTGTAGTTGGTACTGAGCTTGGAACTGCACAATCACAAAAAGGAACAACTTCTAGTTTAGTCTTTACTATTGATGTAGACACAGGTGCTGTTGTGACTACAGGTAATTGGAACGGGCTACTAGACTAATATCTAGAAAAGGAGAAAATAAAAATGATTAAATTTCTAACAAACATGATGGCTCAATTAAATGAGTCAAAAAAAGACAACAAAGGTTTTACATTAGTAGAACTTATCATCGTGGTAGCAATTATCGCTGTTCTTGCAACAGTACTTGCACCTCAGTATTTACAATATGTAGAGCGTTCACGTGAGTCAAATGATATTCAAGTAGCACAAAACTTAATGGACGCTGCAACAGTAGGTGTTGCTGATCCATCGACTAACGTTAGTTCTGCTTCTGTAATCACAGTAACATGGACGACAGATGCTGATAACACTGCTATCACTGTTACAAGTAGTACTTCAGGTGAAAGTGTAACAAATCTTACGAAAGCTATTACAGATGTAGTAGGTGCTACTTTAGATAGTGCTGAGTCAGCAGTTGGAATTAAACAAGACTTCCAATTTACAATCGATGTTGATTCTGGAGTAATTACAGTAGTTGATACTGAATCAGAAACAAATGTTGATGGTTGGGTTGAACTATTAAAAAATTAATTATAATCTAGTGCTATAATTAAATAATAAAACTACATAGTTAGATAGTGCTCATACTTATGCTCTATCTAACTTTAATCTAATTAACTACGATATCAATTTAAAATATTGATAATCCGTTTCTTCTACTAAGTGTATTTGCACTTAATCGGATTTAAATAATAGGAGAACAAAATTATGATTAAAATTCTTACAAACATCATGGCTCAATTAAATGAGTCTAAAAAAGACAACAAAGGGTTCACATTAGTTGAACTGATCATCGTAGTAGCAATCATCGCAGTTCTTGCAACAGTACTTGCACCTCAATATTTGCAATATGTTGAACGTTCACGTGAATCAAATGATATTCAAGTTGCACAAAACTTAATGGATGCAGCTACTGTTGCTGTCGCTGATCCAAGTACAAATGTACCTTCTAATTCGGTTATTACAGTTACATGGAATGCTGATGGGACTATTTCTCAAGTCGGTGCTAATACTGATTTTCTTGATAGTATAGAAGCTGTAGTGGGGACTGATTTAGGTTCACCTCAATCTGCAAAAGGAAATTTAGAGTTATTTTCATTTGTGATTGAAGTTTCTACAGGGAAAATTACTGTAACTGCTGTTGGTGGTGGAACTGGTGTAGTTGATACTCCAAATACGCCTTGGGATCAACTTTTAGGAAATTAATCTTACTGATTAGTAGTTAATTTTAAATAAAACTATAAGGAGGAAAGCGTGTGAACGAATTCAATGAGTTAATGTCTACTTATTACTTTGTAATGGTAGCAGTGCTTGGTGTGATGGTGGGTAGTTTTACGAATGTTTGTATTCTAAGAATGCCTTTAAACGAAAGTGTCGTTGTTGATTCGTCACATTGTACTTCTTGTGAAAAAAAATTAAAGTGGTGGGAGTTAATCCCAGTACTTAGCTATATCGCTTTACGCGGTAAATGTTCAAAGTGTGGTGCGCCAATTTCAATTCAATATCCAATAATTGAATTGGTGCATGCTATACTTTGGGTTTTGGTTTATATGAATTATGGTATGACAATAGATACGATTTTAGGGTGTTTATTGACTTCCAATTTACTTATACTAAGTGTAATCGATTGGCGAACGTTTGAAATACCTGTTCAGCTGAATCGATTTATCTTTATGTTAGGACTTGTACGCACAATATTCTATTTCGACAACTGGAGCAATCATCTGATAGGAATGGTTGTAGTATCTGGTGTATTATTATTAATGTTTATTCTATCAAAAGGATCTGCCATTGGTGGTGGAGACGTAAAACTCATGTTTGGCGCAGGTTTATTCCTAGGAGCACCACTTGTTATACTTGCATTTTTGTTGGCATGTGCACTAGGGTCAATCATTCATGTATTTAGAATGGTTGTGTTTAAAGTAGGCAGAACGCTAGCTATGGGACCTTATTTAGCAGCTAGTATATTTATTGCATTCCTATGGGGGAATGATATGATTAGTTGGTATCTAAGTTTATTATATTGAAATTGAAAAAAATATTCTTAGTAAGAATTAAAAATATAAATTTAAGAGAGGAAAGGTGGCATTATGGCACGTAAGGGAAAGTATTTATTAACAGTAGAAATTGGAGACCGCATTGTAAAAGTATCGGCGTTTTCAGACAAAGGTAAATCGACGGTATTCCAAAAGTCATTTGTTTTTGATATGGCTGAAGGACTTGTGAGTGATGGTGACTTAGTTGATATTGAGGTAATTAAATCACTTATTCATGATGGACTAGAAAAAAATGGATACTCGTTATCAGCACATAATTACAGCCTTCGTTTTGTAGTAGCATCTACAAAAATTGTTAGTAGAGAGGTTTCTTTTCCTAAGATTAAATCTCAGAAGAAACTTAAAGAAATGATCAAAACAAATGCACAAGATCATTTCCCTGTAGATTTATCAAACTATGCAATGGACTACAAAATACTAAATGTTCCTGCAAAAGATGAAACGCAAGTGCGTGTTTTAATCACGGTTGCACCTAAGAATCTAATTGTTAATTATTTGAAACTTGCACGTGAATTAGGTGTTACTTTAGTAGATATTGACCATGTTGCAAATGCACAGTATCAAGTTGCAAAGAAAATTGCAAATGACGGTGTAACAATGTATGTGAATATTGATATTTCAAGTACATTAGTAACATTTATGAATAAAGACACACTTTTACTACAGCGTAGCTTCCCGTTTGGTGGTTCAGATTTTGTCTATGCAATTGAATCTGTATTAGATGGTAAAGATGATTTCCAACATTTATTAAAAATTTGTGGAAATGCAGACTATGCAACTAGCTTATTAACAGGGGTACAATTAAATACAATACACTCACGTTTAGTAAGTGGAATTTCACGTAGTATTGATTTCTTTAAATCAAGTTATCAAAATACAACTGTTGAAAAAGTTGTATTAATGGGTCCATGTGCACAGCTATATCAATTAAAAGATGATATTACTCGTCAAATTAGTATTGAGACAGTTAACTTAGAAGATTTATACAATGTAAAGAATTTACATGCTTATTCTGAATTAACTTCATATGTTGTTTCAACAATTGGAAGTGCAATCTCTCCTCTTAATTTAGTAACTCCAGAGTTATTTGGTAAGCAAAAGAAAGCAGGAATTCAATCAGGTACAACTATTCTTATTTTTGGATTAGTAGTTTCAGTTGGATTAGCTGGGTATTCCTACTATACACTGAATCAAACGCAGACAAAGCGTGATGAAATGAATGATCGTGTTAATGAGTTACAACCGGTTGTAGATACATATAACATGTATAATAGTTACACTCAGATGATGACTAATTATGTTAATTTAGAAAGTAACTATGATCAACCAAATCGATACTTACTTGACTTTATCACCAATTTAGAGGATTACTTACCTTCTAATATTTCTGTATTAACAGCGAGTTTTGATAACACGTCAGTAACAGTTAATGTGACTGTAGGAACTTATGAAGATGCTGTAATTATGGTAAGCAATTTACGTAAAGATGATCCATTTGAATACATCGGAGAGATGTCAATTAGTACATTGGCAGAGGAAGAAGAAGGTGGAGTAAAAACAACTTCATTCTCAATGTCTTTAACTTATGCAAGTGAAGAAGTTGAAGATGTACCAGTAGTAGACGATACACAATCAACAGAAGAAGGAGTGGTAGTACAATGACAAAGAGAGATATAAACTTACTTAAAATTGTTGCGGGTATATTACTTGTAGTATTAGTATTTGGTCTAGTTTACATTCCAAATCAATCTGAGATTGTAAAATTAGAATCTGAAATTGAGCAACTCGAGCCTGAATTAGCTACTCGTGAAATGCATGCAAACAATATTGAACTGTACGAAACAGGTATTGAAGATGCACGTAATTATATGGAAGAAACAATTGAACACTATCCATCACAAATTTTATTTGAAGACTATGTGATGTGGATTTTAGGATGGCGTGAAGACAACGACTTAGTTATTCCTACAATCACGATTGGAGAACCTTCTTTAATTAATTCTTTCCAAGGAATTGTAGTGGAAGATGGACAAGAGTTACAAAAACAAATGGATGCTTATAGCATGACATTAACAACACAAATTGATTTAAGTTATGAAGAGTTGAAATCGGCAATTGATGATATATATAGTAATCAACACCGTACTTCACTTGAATCACTGAGCTTAAGTTATAATGCCAACACGGGTGGATTAACTGGAAGTTTTAGTATTAATAAATATTTCATGTTTTATGAAGGATCAGAATATGTACCAGAACCGCTACCAAATGTAAATATCGGAACAGATAATATCTTTGGTTCGGTTGAATAAGCTTTAGAATAGGAGGAAATGAAATGGCAAAGACAAATAATAAAGGCTTCTCTCTCATTGAATTATTGGCAGGAGTTTTTATCTTAGCGATTATTACTGTTCCTCTTATGAACAATTTTATCGTTTCAATGAATTTGACGTCTCGCTCAGAAGAGTTGCAACGTGAAAATTTAACGATGACAAATGTTGCAGAGATGTTGGAGCTTACAGGAATTGAAGATTTGCTAGTGCAAGGTCACTTAAACGGATATCCTGTAACATTCCATTCTGATGCAACATTTAGTACAGCAGCATTTACACCAACATTAAATGACGATCAATATTACATTAGTTTAAGAAATGTATTGTTTGATGGAAATAGAGAAGCTTATGATATTCAAATCATTGCGGATTCTCAAAGTAATGCAATCTATCAAGAGATGAATAACTCAGAAATGATTTCTCAAGCAAATCTTGAATATGCTTTTGTACAGGGGAATACTCCAATGACTGATCCAGATATTATCTGGAGTGAGGAACCTAAGAAAGAGTTTACTTCAGTTACAGGAGTTCCTTATGATTCAATTCCAGAGCCGATAATTCGTCGACATATTATTATGGATATTGAAAAAGGGACTACAGATGCATCAGGCAATCTAATTCATGAAGACCGTATGTATGTTAAAGTATCATATTATTATGAAGTAGAGTTTATTTATAAGGATCCATTGGTTGGGACAGCTCCAGAAATATCATATGTGTTTTATGGATTTGCCGAAGGAAATGCAAAAGTTGAAGTAGAAATGATTCAAAATGGGCATTTTATCACAGATGAGCGTGTTAATTTATACTTAATGTATAACCCAGTTTATCAAGAAATTGCTTCGCCATCGTCTGATATTATTGATACTGATCGTATCACAATCAATAATATGGATGAAGTTCCTGTGAATGTGTACTTAGTTAAACAAAATACAGGTGTAAATCCATCAAGTGATACGTACAATTCAACAATTACTTTATTGGAAGATGTTGATATTGATACAGTTACAGTAGATGATGTAGTTACTCGTGTTTATACGAACGCTTCATTGCCATTTTTAAGTGAAGGATCGAATGTTACATATCGCATTCAATCAGAAACTGATGTATGGAGTAACAATACAATTAATTATGCAAATGATCAAATTGTAGCAACACACAAAGATAAGAGAATTTATGATGCATCAATCAGTTTATTTACTCAAGAAAGTGATTTAAATTTATGGGGTGAAGAGTTGCTAGATTCATTGCACATATCATTATTGAAGTAAGATAGGAGAACAGGTTATGGTAAAATTGAGCGAGATAAATCAATCATTACGTCAAGACAATCGTGGATCAAGTATTGTCCTTGTGATGATTACAATGTTATTTGTAACACTACTCGGATCAATTGTTTTATTCATGTCATATAGTTCATACAATATGAAAATCACTGAGATTGAAGGTACTGTAGTCTTTTATGATGCAACAGCAGCTCTTACTGAGATAGAAACAGGAATTCAACAAGTATTATCGAGTAGTGCTGAAATCGCATATGAAGATGTATTGGAAAACTACGATGCGAATTTACAAAAAAACTATACAATTGAAGAAGCAATTCACATTGGTATTTTAGAACAACTTCGATTTGCTAAATCACCGGGAATAGATGGATTGGATAGAGACTTTATTTTAGCTAACAAATTGAATGACGATGTACTAGAGGCCTTTGTACATGTTGATCCAGATACAGTTGTTACAATCTCTGGTGGGCTCTTAGATATTGAGTATAAGAGCGACTCGTTATTTGGTACTGAAATTCCAGAGCGTATTGTATTTAAGGATGTAAATGTTACTGTAAGAAATACAATAGATAATATTGAGTCAAGCGTAATCACTGATATTGTGATTGATATGCCGAGTATGCAGTTGATGACAATTCCATTAGTAAACGAATCTGATTTAAGTAATTATTTAGTTGTAGCAGAAGAAGATATTACACTTAATTCAGGATCAATGTCTAATGGTAAAATTTTTGGAAACAACATTAATGTAGTTGAATCTCACACCTTTAATAGTATTCAAGCCTATGCAAGAGCCGGTGTTAAAGTTGCAACAAATAAAACACTTAATGTTGGAATCGCAACGACGGGTGTTGATTCAATCTGGGCTAAGGATTTAATTTTAGAGACAGGTTCTACAATAAATAGCTATGGAGATATCTTTTTAGCGGATGACTTAGAAATTAAAGGGAATACAACAGCTGTATTTAAAGGGGAACTTACTGGGTTTGGAAATGGAAATACGCCAACGACGAGTAGCTCAATTCTTGTGGATGGAAATAGTAACCGTTTGGATTTATCAGAAGTTACGAGGTTGTCAATGGGTGGTGTTAGTTTTATTGACTTGTTTAATATCGGAAATTTAGCAGAAGATTTAGACGAAGATACTTTTGTCAAAATGGGAGATTCATTGAATCTTCCCACAAATCAACAAGCGTATCTTATTCCATCGGGGTATATACGGGATGTAGGAAATAATCCACAGATTGTGGTAATTGGTTCAGATGAAGATAAGAAAATTGCAGATTCACCATTACCAGAACTGCGCAATGCTAGTTTATGGGTGGTTGATGGTGTTTCTAAAACGTTACAAGATTATGGTATATCGGTAAAACGTTATCGTGTTCCGCTTAATGTGGGTAATCAAGCAGCGTATTATTATTTTATGGAGTTTGATACAACAGTTCATGCGAATGAGTATTTCTCGGATTATTTCAAAGAAAACCCAGGGATTATGGAAGAGTATATCCAAAACTATTTAGTAGATTATGATGGACCAACTAATATCACTGAAACAGCAGGGAATTTTATTAGTGGAACTGTTATTGAAGGAATTGATTATGCTAATGTAGATATTGAGCAAATGTTTGAAGCTTCCTCAGTTTATATTACAGCATTACAACGATATTTCCGTGGTTATTCAAGTACTTCAACAACATTAGAAATTCCAAATATTACACCTTATGATTACATCGTAAGTAAAGAGGAAATTGGAAAACTAACATTAAACCTAGTGAATGAGTTTGAAGGAGATGCGGGAGTAAAAGCAGTAGTTATAAATAACTATGGCGGTGCAATTTACGAGGTAGATTCTACAAATCCATATAAGCTTATTGTAGTAAGTGGCAATGTGGATGTGACTGCAGATTATTCTGGTATTGTGATTTCAGGTGGAAATGTGAGTATTCAGGGGAATTATACTGGGATTACAGCGACTGATGTTCAAAACTTAATGAATGCTAAAAACACAACTATTACTCCTGGTGTAGAAGTACAACTAGCAGCTTATCTTGATATATTCGAAGAAAATAATGGTGTATTGGATCCTGAAGAAACAACTTGGGACTTCAATCAAGTCGTAGGATTTGAGAATTGGAGGACAGAGTAAAGTGATGAGGGAGAAATTTAAAAATAATCAACAAGGATTTACTTTAGTAGAATTAATTATTGTTATTGCGATTATTGCGATATTAGCAACAGCACTTGTATTTTCAACTTCACTTGTGACAAGAACACGCATTCGTGAAGCAGCAACAAATTTTAATACGCTCTTATCTGATGCAAGAATTCAGACAATGAGCGGTAAAAAAGAAGAAGGTTCAATTTTAGTAATTAAACTAACAGTAGATAATAGCCAAGGTGTTGTAGCAAACGTTGAATCAAATGGAGTTATCTATTCAAGTGAAGTACTTGGAGATGCGGGAATTCCTGTTGTGGTTAGTGTTGATGGTACTGAAGACATCTTAAGTGATGGAGAGTCGATTTATCTGGCGTTTGAACAAAAAACAGGAGCATTTAAACCACTCAACGAAATTCCACAAAATGCAGGAGTATACGATTCAAATAAGAGAGTCGATTATGTTTTATTTGGGACAGGAGAGAATGTATATCAAGTAGATTTAACATTTACTACAGGATATCATGAAGTAAATTAGAAAGAGGGAGTGAAGATGAAAAATAACAATCAAGGTTTTACACTTGTTGAATTAATTGTATCGATTGCAATTTTATCGCTACTTTCATTTGGTGCTACTTATTTCTTGAATTCTGGTGTTCGTACGTTCAATACTGTGGAATCTGCTACTCAATTACAGTTTGATTCGCAAATTGTAATGGCACAGGTAGAACATTATATTTTATCCGCAAGTGAAGAAATTTACTGGGATGAATTAAACAGGGATTTGTATCTAACATCCAAAGATGAAACTGGAGCTACTCAAGTAAGTGTATTTTCTATTAATTCTGATGGATTAACTTATGGAGAAGATGCACCAGGTAATGACATTGTCTCACGTAGCGTGACAACAATGGATGTAAAACTAACAACACGAGCTGATTCTGATGGGAATGAGCGTATTGCTCAAGTTGAGCTTACGATTGAATTCTTACATGATGGACGTCATTATATGACAACACAGTACATTACATTACGTAATGCACCAAAGGCAAGAGCTTAATAGGAGAGTAATCAAATGTTAAAAACTTTAAACAAAAATAGAACATATAAAAAAGCAATAGCTATGCTAGTTGCTTTTTGTGTATGTTTAGGAAATGTGGTTTTGCTTGATACTCATGCTCTAAGCTTGCCAGGTATTGAAGATACAGTAGAGGAGCATAGTGAAAGCAATGAACCTTTTGTTGTATTAGAAATACACTCTTTATATGGATACACTATTGATGATTTATATAAAACATTGCCAGATAATACACCAGCAATCGATTTAGAGGCGATTGAGCAAAATTTGAAAAATAATGGGATTGGAACTTTTGTGGATGGTGAGGAAACATTTCGTAAATATTGGGAATTTATACTTGCAAATTTTAAAGTAGTTACTGATGGAACGTCTTATGAAAAGCAACGTTATGATTTTTTCTATGATACCTTTACACCTATAATGGAGGATATTGGACTACTTAGTAATTCTGAGGATACACCACTACAATATAGTTCTAGTACTTATGAGGAATATATGCCATGGGAAAATGGGATTCAAGGCGAACAGTTTTCTCTAGGGAAAATTGAGGGTTTTGACGTACGTGGAGAATTTATCATTCCAGAACTTGCAGATAGAGGGAACGAGAATTTCATTATACGTGTGGATGCGACTATAGCTCCAGGAGCAGGTAATGCAGCTCAAGTAATAGAAGAACTTGTGTTAGGAGATGACGAGGGTGGTACAGGAAAGTACTATTTACTTTCAGATGCTAACTTTGAATTGTTGATTGCAAATGATAGTGTTCCACTAGGGACAAATATGTATCAAAAAGATCCATCTAGTGGTGCGATGATTTATGCTGGAACATATACTGGAGTAGGTGGTTTTTCTCCAGAAACTGGAAAAGAATACTACCGTGTTATTGATTATGGTACTCCATATAGCGGATCAGCTAAACCAGCACCTGGTGCAGGAGAATTTTACTATTATGCAGAAAATCGTGGCTTCGCAACAAAAGAAGATGTTGATGCGGGACTATATGAGGATGTCGAGTTAACTGATTATGATTTTTTAATTGGCGAAGTTTTCTATGATTATGTGGGAGAAGGTTTAGGACAATACGTTTTTGTACCAGACCCTAGTGGAGAATTACACAAGGCAGCAACTGATCATGTATTTATTGATTTTGGATTAGAAAATAATGATTGGTTTGAAAAAGAAATTTTAGACACAACCCCGGGTACTGTTGATGTAGAAGTAAATCGCGTCTTTGTGAATGATGTTACGCCAGAAGATATAGAGAATGCTGACTTAATTCATTTTGCTGATGGTAAATACTCTGGGACATATGTTGGCCAAGATCAATGGGGTTATTCAAGGGTATACGATGTTGAATTATCAGATGCTTCATTAATTAAACTGTATGATGCTAAAGTAACAACTCCAATTTTAATAAGTGAAGATATTGATTTGTATGCTAGTTCAACTGCGAATGTTGAAGTATTTATTAATACACTTGTAAATGAGTTGGATGCGCCAAGTGATCGTGATTTATATGGTGCCGTATTTAGTAATGTGTATATGTATAAGCCACTGGACACTAGTCTTGCGACTTTTTCCACAACATTTAGTGAACAAATCAATGGAAGTGTTGCAGAATCTGATAATCTTAATGCTAAAATAGATTCTAGCTTGAGTGATTTCTTTTCTGATGTACATAATACAATCTATTTAGAGAACTTTAATCGTATAAGTTCAGGGTTAGATTTTGAATTGTTGCCTTATACAATTTCGATGGCTTCCTCAATTCGTCATATTATCAATGATAAAATCGCAAATAATAGCCAAGTAAAGTCAAATGTGTCAATTTTAGAAATTAAACCAGATGCTTCAGATGATTCAATTAGTGCATCTACAGTGAAGAATATCTGGCTACCATCGGAATGGACAACATCAAAATATACTGTTACATCGATGGGAGTAAATGAATTCAATAGTAGTATTGAAGATTTAGTATCAACTTATGATCTAATTTATATTGATCGAGGTAATGAAGAATATACGAATATTGGTGAGTCTGTTGGTGGACATTATTTAGGTGGTTATGATATTACAGAAGATAAGTTAGTTGAGTTATCAACATTTGTCCAAAGTGGTCAAGCTCTTGTGGTAAATGAGCGTTTATTAGAGAGTGGATTACCTAATGATGGGGAGATAGACAACTCATCAAATTTGTACGAATTCTTGAGTACTTATTTAACATATCCAAATGCATTTAGTACAGAAGGACTAAGTCTTAGTTCAGCACTTGGTGAGTTTGTTGGGTTTGCAAAACCTGAAATTGATTTAAAATCACCAGCGGAGTATACTGGCGTAAGTGATATGACTGTCTTAGGTCCAGATGATAAAGTAAAAGCAAATAATTTAAATTATCGCTTTACAATAGACAACTCAAATGAGTTATATCCTGATCAAACAGAGTATTATGTGAATTTGTATATCGATCAAAATGCGGATGGAATATTTAGTGATTTTGAGATGATGAACGATGTGATTATTTATGAAAATACATCTTCTGTCCTTACTCCTTCGACTAACGGAGAAATTAAAGCAGGTGTAGATTACCGCATTCAAAAAACATTGCTATCTCAGTTTACTGGAGCTATTTATTGGCAAGTTGAAGTAGTTAAGGCAAATCAACCTAATATTAAGACAATTGAAACTGGGACAACATATGTTGTTGCAGAAACAAAATCAGCTGTAAATGTACTTGCGATTTCTAACGGAAAGAGCGAATTTAGCGATACTTTAAATACTCAGTTAGATATGATTAGTCATGTGTATGATGTGAACATCAACTACATGACAGTTACTGAATTAGAAGCAATGACACTAGAAGAGTTTAATCTACTAGTTCAAGGTAGTGAAGGTAGCGCGTCGGATAATCAAATCGATGTAATTTTATTTGGCTTTGAAGATGCAGGAACGACATACAATTTAAGTAGTCATGTTGTTTCATTATTAAAGGTATATACTGAATTAAGAAAACCAATTATCTTTGGTGGCGATGTAATCACAGAGTCAAATGGTAGTGAGGTCCGTGACTTGTTTGGAATGGACCGTTATGGTGTGACAAGTGGATATAGTGATCCTGCTGATTTGATTGCGAATGATTATGAAGTAGCATATCAATTAGAATCAAATAAAGGTGTAGTACTAAATGTGGAAGGATACACTGATCAATCGATCGATGTATCTCTTGAAAATAGTTCAACTCAAATTGAGCAGGTAAACACAAGTCAGTTTACACAATATCCATTCATTTTACCTGAATCAATGAGTATTTCACAATCAAATATTCAACCTTTCCAATTGAATGTTGAGAAAGATAAATTAGCAGTATGGTATACACTTGATACAAATGATGAATATAAGCGTGATGGAATCAATAATTATTTTGCCTTCAGTAATGAGACGGTTTCTTATTTAGGGTTAACAGAGAAAGAACTGAGTGAAACTGAAGCACAGTTACTTGTGAATACAATTATTGCAGCTTATCGTCGACGTGTAGCAAATGTTGAGATTGATTTGTTGTCACCAGATTCTGGGGTTACAATTAACTCGTTAGTTCTACCAGTTTCGGCAACAGTCGCAGCAGATGGCAGTCTAATCACAAGTTCAATTGAAGTAGCTGCAATTGACGAATTCTCAATGAATCGACGTATTGACTTTGTATTGAATGATCCAAACTTCAACGGTGGACAAAATCTAGAAGTTAAAGTTGTTGTGCTTGGAGAAGACGGATTTGAGACTGTACATGAGGCAAAAATGTATTTATCTAGTGATACTGATCATGAAAATCAACTCGTGAATGGTACTCTAGAAAATGACCAAAGATATAAACTGTATTTACCTGATGCTATACTTCAAGAAGTAGCAGATAAAGGCTCAATTACTGTACGTATTCGTATTATTACACATTCAATTGACCCAGATGAGCATGGAAATAGCTATTCTGGCGCAAATATTCAAGTTAGTTTATTAGGATTATTACCTACTGGATAAGAATAAAGACACTATTTCATTACAAAAATAGTGTCTTTTCTTGACAAAAAATCATTATGATATTAAAATGATATCATATATGGAGGTAGTATTATGATTGAAATTAAGAACTTTACAAAAAGATATAAAGATAAACTTGCCGTTGATGCATTGAATATGATTGTAAAACCAGGATCAATTCATGGTTTTATTGGACATAATGGAGCTGGGAAGACGACAACATTGAAAGCAATTGTAGGTATTCATGATTTTGATGAAGGATCAATTGAAGTTTATGGCAAAAATGTAAAAAAAGATGCTCTTGCGGTTAAGCAAATGCTTGCATATATTCCAGATAATCCAGATGTTTATCCTTTCATGAAGGGAATTGACTACATTAACTTTGTGTGTGATGCATTTCGCGTTCCTAAAGAAGAGCGAGAAAGCCGTGTCAAAGAGTACAGTGAGATGCTTGAAATTAGTGATGTTCTTACTCATGAAATCAGTAGTTATTCTCACGGAATGAGACAAAAACTTGTGATTGTAGCTGCACTTGCCCATGATCCTAAAGTAATGATTCTAGATGAACCATTTGTAGGTCTTGATCCAAAAGCGGCACATATTGTGAAGCAAATCATGCGTCGAATTTGTGATTTAGGTGGTTGTATCTTATTTTCAACACATGTCCTTGAAGTTGCGCAAACGCTTTGTGATGACATTTCAATTATTAAAAGTGGAAAACTAGTGATTAGTGGTGCAACTGAAGAAGTGGCAAAAGATAAGAGTTTAGAAGAAATCTTCTTAGATTTAAATTAAGGAGGTTATTATGTTAATAAATTTACTTAAAAAGGAGTTTTCCTATTTATTTGTGAGCTTTCAAGGTGGCACAAACAAGAAAACTTCAAAAGCATCTAAAGTATTTGGTGCAGCATTAGTAGTGGGACTTATCGCATATATCATGTTGATGAGTGCAATGTATTCGGATATTCTAATTGAACAACTGGAACCTATAGGTGCATCTGAGTTTGCCGTGCTTTTGATGTTTATTGTGACATGCACGACAAATACTCTATATACTATCATTAGAAGTAGTTCAGTTTTGTTTACATTTAAAGATTTTGATTTACTTGTATCGCTACCGATACAACTTCGTACAATTATAAGCTCAAAACTAATTTTTATATATTTGAGTAATTTGTTATTTCAATCAGTGATTATGATTCCAAACATTGTGGTTTGGATGACTGCATCTAATCCAGAAATGGTTCAAATTTTATTTGTAGTGCTTGCTTTCCCATTTGTGGGTCTTATTCCAGTTGTGATTTCTTCATTACTGGGGACAATTATTTCTGCTATAGCAGCACAGTTTAGAAAACCTGCTATTTTTACTTCTATCTTTTCTATTTTGGTAGCGTGTGGTGCAATTGTATTATCATTTTTTGTAGGTGGACTTGAAAACACTTTAAGTGAGAATGCAGTCAACATTACAGAATATTTGAGCAGCCAAATTGTCAATATTTATCCAGTAGGTATTTTATATCTGGGATTGATTCAAGGAGATGTATTAAGTTTAATTGGTTTTATTGTCATTTCTATTTTATGTTTTATTATCTTTGTGGTAATTTGTGCTAAATACTTTGTAGGAATTCGCTCGCGATTATCAACAACATCAGTACGTTCAACTTCAAAAGATGTTCGTGCTGAAGTAAAATTAAACGGAATAATGAAGTCCTTATATATTAAAGAGTTAAAGAAGCTCATATCTATTCCAATTTATGCAATGAATTTCGTATTTACACCGATTTTAGGTATTTTGGGGTTAGGGGCAGCCTTCTTCTTGGTTGAACCAGAAGTATTTTCACTTATATCTGGTCAACTTCAGTTAGTTGCTTTAGTATTTGCACCATTGGCAATTGCCTTCCTTGTTGCTTATGTGAGTACATCAGCGTGTAGCTTGTCTTTAGAAGGAAGTTCGCTCTGGCTACTTAAGACACTTCCTTATCGTGGGGATCAAATATTGAATTCTTATGTTCAATTTAATGTGATTTTCAATTTGCCATTTGCAATTATCTTCTCAACTGCAGTTTCACTGATTGTGCGAGCCGATTTCTTGTGGACAATCATTCTATTTGTATTTCCATTAACGATGTGTGGTTATACATCTTATTTAGGATTAATACTTAACTTACGTTTTCCACGATTTGATTGGGATAACCCAGCATCAGTTGTTAAACGTGCTGCATCTGTAATGATTATTGTTTTTGCAAACATTGGCTTGTTTATGGGACTAGGGATGTTATTTGCGACAAATCGAACATTCGTAGAATATGCTCAAGCCGTTTATTTAGGGATTACTCTAATGATGGCAATCTTTGTTTTTTGTACAAGAATGTATGTTAAGAAGAATGGAGATAAAATCTTACTAAATTTATAACCTTACTGATAATAGTAAGGTTTTTTATATATTTATGTGTTTAAAAAAATAAAAGCTTGTTATAATATTACAAAAGGGGGGACAAATATGAAAAAAGTATGGAAAATCATGTCAAGTCGCATTTTTCAGTGGATTACACTTATTTTGCTTCAACTTATTCTCATGTTTGCACTCTTTTATGTAATGAGTGTAAGTTCAGAGGTTGTGGATTTATTACTGCGAACATTGAGTATTGTGATGGTTCTTTACATTATCAATGTTCATGACGATCCTTCATTTAAGCTCGTATGGTGTATTGTTATTTTAATACTTCCTCCATTTGGTGGTGTTTTCTATCTTATCTTTGGGGGAAGGAAAGTACCAAAGGAATTACGATCAAGCCCCGACTTAGCAAGAAGTGCCGCTTTGGATTTTCTCCAAAGTGAAACAGAAATCTTAGAAGAACTACAGAAAAAAGACCCGCGAGTAGCTCAGCAATTTGATTATTTAATTAGTCATGTTTATTATCCAGCCTATAAAAACACGGAAGTTACATATTTCAAAAGTGGTGAAGAAAAGTTTGCCCATCTTATGAGGGAATTAAATCGTGCTAAAAAGACAATTTACTTAGAGTATTTTATCATAGCCCCGGGAAAGATGTGGGGAGCGATTTATAATGTGCTTCGTCAAAAGGTAAAAGAAGGTGTTGATGTGCGGTTAATTTATGATGATGCAGGATGTATTAACACTTTACCGAAAGATTTTGATACTGCACTTCGAAATGAGGGAATTAAGTGTGAAGTATTTAATCCACTTCGTCCCCAACTTGTGATTCAAATGAATAATCGAGATCATCGAAAACTCGTAATTATTGATAATCAAGTCGCTTTTACAGGTGGAGTAAATCTTGCGGATGAATACATCAATGAAGTTAATCGATTTGGTCATTGGAAAGACACAGCAATCATGATGAAAGGTGAGGCAGCGATGAACTGTACCTTTATGTTCATGCAGATATGGAATTTTTTATCAGAGGATAAAATTGAAGAAATTGCATTACATCAAAAACAATCCAAAAATATTCAGGGCTACGTGTTGCCGTTTAGTGATACACCAACAGATGTTGAAAATGTAGGATTAAATGTTCATATGAATATGATCAATAATGCACAGTATCGTATTTGGATTCAAACGCCTTATCTTATTATTTCTTATGCCATGCAACAGGCTTTATGCTCTGCGGCAAAGCTTGGAAAAGATGTACGAATCATTGTCCCACATGTGCCTGATAAATGGTATGCACATATGATGACACGTGGTAACTACAAAGAATTAATCCAGAGTGGTGTAAAAATTTATGAGTACTTACCAGGATTTATGCATTCAAAAGTATTCTTATGCGACCACAATATGGGACTATGCGGGACAATCAACATGGACTATCGAAGTTATTATATGCATTATGAAGATGCAGTATTGATGTATGAGTGTGATGCTCTTACGCGTATTGAAGAGGATTTTCTTGATACACTTGAAGTTTCCCAGTTAATGACACTTGAAGATGTAGAAAATTTTCATTGGTCTAAGCAACTTATTTATGCAGTATGTAATTTATTTTCTCCACTAATGTAACGTTTACATTTTATGAAAAAAATGATAGAATATATACATTGTGGAGGTATTTATGGAAAATCTATTAAATAATGCTTATTTTTGGCAGAAAATTGATACGTTATATAGTTCATCAAAGTTCAATGTAGCATATGAAGCTGGACAAGCGCATAAAGTTTTTCGTAATTTAGTTTACCCAGTGCAATATGGATTTCTAGCTGATTTAGTTGATGATAAAGATTTGGGAATTGCCGTATTTAAAGGTAGCTCGTTGAGTAAGGTTCAATCAATTATTATTTCAGCCGATGTGTTCAAAAAAGACATTGAGCCGAAATTACTTGTTGGTTGTACTGAACAAGAAGAACATGAAATATTGTGCTTTTTAAACCAAACTGATTTACAAAAAACAATTTTAGTTCGTCGTGGTAATGACTTACCATCATGGGCAAATACAGACTAGGGAGCTAAAGCTCCTTTTTTTATCACATCATAGCTTCGTATCCATATACTAATAGTAGTTGAGGTGAGATTATGTGTGGAATAGCCGGTGAGTTAAATAGTTTAAAGCAGTTACAAGCGAGAGAATGTTATGAAGCAATGAAAGAGACGTTGCGACATCGTGGTCCAGATCAAAATGGAGTATATGAGCATGAGATGACATGCCTTGTGCATACACGATTAGCCATTGTAGATATAGAAAAGGGTAGACAACCTATGATTGAGCATGAACAAACAGGGGATGTTGTCCTTGTCTACAATGGCGAATTATACAATAGTGATGAACTTAGAGAGGCGTGTGAAAAAAAAGGATACCGCTTCAAAACACATAGTGACACTGAAGTAGTGTTGAAGAGTTACTTAGCATTTGGGGAACGATGTGTTGAAATGATGAATGGAATATTCGCTTTTGCAATTTTTGATGAGCGTATTGAAGCCTTATTTATTGCACGCGATCGTTTTGGTGTAAAGCCATTTTTTTACTCACATCAAGCAGCTAGTTTTATATTTGGCTCAGAGATTAAAAGTCTTTTAGCTCATCCAAAAGTAAGTCGAATAATCAATCGAAACTCGCTCCATGAGATATTTTGTATAGGACCAGGTAGAACACCAGGTGAAGCTGTATTTAGGGATATAAAAGAGTTATTGCCTGCAACGTGTGGTTTCTTTAAGCAAGGAAACTTGCACACGTGGACTTATTGGCAACTTCAAGATCGTCCATGGATTTATGATGAAGCAACAACAGTAAAAAAGGTACAAGAACTTGTAGAAGATGCAATTACGCGACAATTGAAGTGTGACGTACCTGTTGCCACTTTTTTAAGTGGTGGTTTAGACTCCAGCATTATAAGCTCAATTGGGGCAAAGTACTTTAGGCAACATAAGAAGGTACTGCATACTTTTTCTGTAGAGTATGTTGATAATGATCAATTTTTTAAACCTACTTTTTATCAACCAAATCGTGATCAACATTACATTGATATTATGAAGGAAGACCTTCAAAGCATCCACCATGACATATTACTTAAAAATGAAGATGTGCTGAATGCTTTAGAGCAGGCACTTATCGCAAGAGATTTACCTGCAATGGTAGATATTGATTCGTCACTTTTGTTGTTTTGTAAGGAAATCAGGAAGCAAGCTAAAGTTGCCTTATCAGGAGAATGTGCAGATGAAATTTTTGGTGGATATCCCTGGTTTCAAAATGAACAGTTATTAAGAATGGAACTCTTTCCTTGGTCTAAAGAGATTGCAGTGCGATTAAGTTTTTTAAAACCGCAATTTCATCCAGAAAATGGGGAAGCGTTTGTAAAAGAAAAAATCGACTATACCAAAATGAGTGCTCCCTGCATAAATTCAATTTCATCAAAGGAAACGGATATGAGAAAGATGATGAAGTTAAATATTGATTGGTTTATGCAAACATTACTCGAGCGAAAAGATCGCATGAGTATGGCCACGGGCTTAGAAGTACGTGTGCCATTCTGCGATTACCGACTTGTCGAGATGTGTTACTGCATACCATGGTCACTCAAAAATTTGTATGGAAGAGAAAAAGGAATCCTTCGTGAGGCGTTTAAAGATGTTCTACCTGATGAGATTGTAGAAAGAAAAAAGAGTCCTTACCCTAAAACACATCATCCAAGTTATCTAGAAATAATTAAGAAACACCTTCAATCAATTCTTGATGATGATCAACAGCCAATTCATGAATTTATCGTGAAAGAGCGATTACAACAGCTTATTGTGAATCAAGAAGAAATCCAATGGTATGGACAATTAATGTCAACACCACAGACAATGGCTTACTTTATTCAGTTTAATTTTTGGCTAAAACATTATAATATTCAATTTGAAGACTGCGAATAGCAGTTTTTCTTGTATAATAGAAACAGGTGATAAAATGAAGTATAAAATTGCAAATCAGTGGATCCACATCACAATGAATCAAGAAATACCTTTGAGATTGTTTCTTGAGATGTATTACATTGGTAAAAATCAAGCACGAGCATTACTTGTAAGTCAGCATCTTTTAGTTAATCAAAAGGCTACAAATTTAGATGAAATACTTAGAATTCACGATGTTGTCTCTATTTTTTTGAGTGAGCATGAGTTGACTTATCATGTATGTGATGAGAGTGAAGTCTTGTATGAGGATGAGTTTACTTTGGTAGTAAATAAACCAAGGGGTGTGATTATTCATAGCGATATACCTCAACAAATCACATTGAATACTTGTGTTGAAAATTATTTTTTGATGAGTGGACAAAGTTGTAGTGTTCGACCACTGCATCGTTTAGATCAAGATACTACAGGTTGTGTGATGTACAGTAAAATATCTTTTTTCCAACCCTACTTAGATGAAATGATGAGGCAGAAAAAAATCAAGCGAGAATACACTGCCATTTGTGAGGGAATAGTACAAAAGCGTACTCAAATTATTGACTTAGCAATTGGAAAAGATCGACATCACAATCAAAAAAGACGAGTAAGTGACACGGGACAAAGAGCAATTACTAAAGTAAGTGTTGAGTGCATAAATAATCAAAAGAACTACACTGTGCTCAAGTGTATATTAGAAACTGGAAGAACCCATCAAATTCGCGTGCACATGCAGGCGATAGGGCATCCTTTACTAAGTGATGAATTGTATGGTAAACCTAGTCATTACATCAAACGTTTAGCTTTACATGCAAGGAAAATTTCGTGGAACCATCCACTAAGTAAAAAAATGATAGAAGTAAAAGCACCTTATGCATTAGATATGAAAATGATGCTAGACCAGGAGGAAAACGATGAGTGAGTTTGAATATTGTCAAGAAACAATTATTCATCAAGACGTTGTGGATGAAGTAGCTAAAGCAATGTTAAAAGAGGATGAAATCCTAGATTTAAGTTTAATGTTTAAAATGTTGGCAGATGAAACACGCCTGAAGATACTACGTGCATTATCAGTTTCTGAAATGTGTGTGTGTGACTTATCTAGTTTATTAAAGATGTCACATAGTGCTGTATCACATCAATTATCCAATTTAAAAAAATCGCGTTTAGTCCGTCCGCGTAAACAAGGAAAAGTTGTGTATTATTCTTTAATGGATGATCATGTATTAAAAGTCATTGAAATTGCTTATGAGCACGTGCAAGAATAATGAAATTTGTCGCGATTGATTTTGAAACAGCAAATCGTTATCCACAAAGTGCTTGTGCTGTGGGGATTTGCGTATATGAAGACGGAATTGAACTTGAAAATTATGTGACATTAATTAAACCACCAGAAGAATATGGTGAATTTGATTATCGCAATATTCAAATTCATCACATTCGACCTCAAGATGTGAGGAGTGCCCCTAGTTTTATGGAAGTTTATCGATATCTTGCCAAGTATTTTTTTGGTGCCATATTTGTCGCGCATAATGCTTCATTTGATATGGGGGTATTTAAAGCTTGTTGCGAAGCCTATCATCTTCCAGTTCCTTCACTAAATTACATATGCACAGTTCGACTTGCGAAAAAAGTATATCCTTTTTTAACGAGTCATCGTCTGAATGTAGTAAGTGAATATTTGGGAATTGAACTAGATCATCATGAAGCAATGAGTGATGCCAATGCTTGTGCTGGTATTGTGTTGAGTGCTATGGTACTTGCACAAGAGTATGACATTGAGCGACTCATTGATCTATATGTGTTACAGGTAAAACAATTGGGATAATTTGGATGGATGATCCAATGAAAAAGATTACATAATAGGAATGGTAATGAACACGACTTACTTACCATTTCAAATTTATTGAGATGGAGGATTTTATGGAAGTAAAAGATGTAAGAGAAGTAGCCAAAGAACTTTGTACCAAGTGTTATGTTTGTCCGATATGCAACGGGGTTGCATGCAAAGGACAAATACCTGGTATGGGTGGAAAAGCAAGTGGCAGCACATTTATACGCAATGTAGCAAAACTACGTGACGTTAAGGTGGTCATTGATGTCATTGCTGACATTGATGAAGCAGATACAAGAACTTCATTATTTGGTCATCGTGTTTCATTACCTGTTTATGTTGCCCCAATTGCCGGTATCACAAACAACTCAGGTGCAAAGATGAGTGAGTTGCAATATAATCAGGCAATTATTCATGGAGCAAAGCAGGCAGGTACTATTGGTTTTAGTGGTGATGGAATGAATCCGCTCATGTTTAGTGAACCACTTGATCTTATTGATGAACTTGATGGTTGGGGAATTCCTACAATGAAACCTTGGCAAAAAGTAGGAATAGATCAACGCTTGAGTCATATAAAAGAGAAAAAATGCATCGCTTTAGCAATGGATATTGATTCTGCAGGATTACCTTTACTTCGTAGCAGTGAAGTAAAAGTTGAAAATAAAAGTATCGATGCACTCAAAACTATAAAGTCTACAGTAGAAGTTCCTTTTATTGTGAAGGGCATAATGAGTGTAGCAGGAGCATTAAAAGCAATTGAAGCAGGAGCTGATGGTATCGTAGTCTCTAATCATGGAGGTCGCGTTCAAGATGAGGCATGTGCAACAATTGAAGTTTTAAAAGAAATCTGTGATGTTGTTGATGGAAGAATCCCAGTACTTGTGGATGGAGGATTTCGAAGTGGTGAAGATGTGTTTAAAGCTTTAGCAATGGGTGCAGATGGTGTCCTAATTGGAAGACCAATGATGATTGCTGCAATTGGTGGACAGACACAAGGAGTTGCCAATGCATTACTTAAAATTAAGAATGAACTAGCACAGACCATGATTATGAGTGGGTGTGCTAATTTGAATGAAATCACATATGATAAAATTCGCATTGTTGAATAAATTCCTTAACTGAAAAGTTATGGAGTTTTTTTGTGATGTCAGCATGGAATGTGATATAATAAATTGAAAATTTGTGGAGGCGATTATGAGCGAAAGAATACAAGAATTAAGAAAACTTATCAATCAATATAATCATGAATATCATGTCTTAGATCAAGCGACAATCTCAGACTATGAATATGACCATTTATTGCGGGAATTGATTGTGCTTGAGCAGGAAAATCCTGAATACTTTGACGCAAATAGTCCAACACAGCGAGTAGGTGGTATTGTACTCGACAGTTTTAATAAGGTTGCCCACAAGCGTGCCATGTTGTCACTTGGAAATGCATTCAATCTACAAGAACTTGAAGAGTTTGATCAAAGAGTTCGCAATGAAGTTGGGAATGCTACTTATGTAGCAGAATGTAAAATAGATGGATTAGCCATGTCACTTGAATATCAAAATGGTGTTTACCGACAAGCACTGACACGCGGAGATGGAGAAGTCGGAGAAGATGTGAGCAGTAATGTAAAGACAATCAAATCTATTCCGATGAATATTGGCTACCTAGAAGAGTTAGAGATTCGCGGTGAAGTGTACATGTCAAAGAAGACACTCCAAAAACTTAATGTACAACGTGAAGAAAACAATGAAGAGCCATTTGCAAATTGTCGAAATGCAGCAGCTGGATCAATTCGACAACTCGATTCGAAAGTAGCTGCCTCACGCTCACTTGATGCCTTTTGGTATTATGTTGCAGAAGGGGAAAAACATGGATTGGCTACTCACTTTGATTCCTTAATGTGGTTGAAACAATTAGGGCTTAAAGTTAATGAGCATGTGAGTCTTTGTGGTAGTATTCAAGAGGTTTGGCAGTTTATTGAGAAAATTGGTGAACTTCGTACACAACTCCCTTATGATATTGATGGAGTTGTAGTAAAAGTAAATGACTTTGCCCAACAAAAAAAATTGGGGTATACAATTAAAACTCCAAAATGGGCAATTGCTTATAAGTTTCCTGCAGAAGAAAAAAGAACGCGTTTAAAAAATATATTTATTAGTGTCGGTAGAACCGGGAAATGCACTCCTAATGCAGAACTTGAAACAGTAGTATTAGCTGGTACAAAAGTATCGGCAGCTCAATTACATAATGAAGATATGATTAAAGCTAAAGATATTCGTATTGGCGATGTCGTTGTTGTCCGTAAAGCGGGAGATATTATTCCTGAAGTTGTAGCAAGTTGTGCTAATGAGCGTGATGGCTCACAACTTCCCTATGTTTTTCCAACTCATTGTCCACAGTGTCATCATGAAATTCATCGCTTCGAACAAGAGGCGCATCATTATTGCTTAAACCCAGACTGTCCTGCACGAGTTGTGGAGTCAATTGCCCACTTTGCCTCACGAGATGCAATGAACATCGATGGATTAGGCGTTAAGAAGGTACAAGCATTTCATCAAGTGGGATGGCTGAATAGCATTCAAGATATTTTCCGCATTCATGAGTTTGAACAACAAATTCTTGAAATGCCTAAGTTTGGCCGCAAATCTTTTGATAATTTAGTAGAAGCGATTGAAGCAAGCAAGCAAAATAGTTTGGAAAAATTAATTTGTGGATTAGGTATTCGACAAGTAGGAGAGAAAGCTGCTAAAATACTAGCAGCTCATTATGAGACAATGGGTCAATTGATGATGGCTACCCAAGAAGAGCTAGAATCGCTACATGATATTGGAGTGATTAGTGCCCAAGCAATCATTGCATATTTTCAAGATGTTCAACAGTGTGATAGTATTCGCTTTATGGCTAACCAAGGTGTAAATATGAGCTATCATGCACCAAAACAAATCGCGAGCCAATTCAGTGGACTTGTCGTGGTGTTAACAGGGAGCCTTCAAATGTTTTCACGTCAAGAAGCGCAAGCACGATTAGAACAGCTTGGTGCAAAAGTAACTTCGAGTGTATCTAAGAAAACTAATCTTGTCATATATGGGGAGAATGCTGGATCTAAACTAAGTAAAGCGCAACAAATAGGTGTAGCAATTATGAGTGAAGAAGAATTCATGGAAGAGGTGAGACAACTTGAAGAAAGTTAGTTATTTAAGTTTAGTTATCCTCATTCTAATGAGCGGATGTAGTTCGAATCAAGAAGTCATCATTGATGAGCAAGTAGAGATTATTGAAGTTTTTGATGACCAACACTATGCGATAACTAATCCTTATCAGCTTTCACCAGCACGCAATTGGCATGGGAATGTATTATCTAGATATGATGCTATTGAAGTAGAAAAAGGATTGAATCAGCGGATACAAGAATATTTTTCAGTTGAAGAGTACATCTTATCAGCAGGAAGTTTACTTGGAAACGATGAAATCCAAATGCTTCAAAGAAGAGAAAGTGAAACATACCCTTACGCATTAAACCCAGCACTTGGTGTATATGATTTTACGGCAACAGTGCAAGTAGAAAATCCTTATTTCGTTTATGATGTAGTTGAGGTGAATTTTTATAAGCCAGAGAACACAGAAGAAATTGCAGGGATTGGACTTGTGATCTTGATGAATACGCAAGTTGAAGGAATAAGTGGCCAAATGATTTCAATATCGGATGAACAACTCACTGAATTTGGGACAGGTGCTGCTGAAAAATTAGTAAGTTATTTTAGAACAAGAGAAGAGGTAACAGAAGATTTACCTATTTATGTGAGTTTGTATGCATCAGCACAAGCCAACAGTGGAGTTCCTGGACATTATCTGGCACAGGGAATTACATCTTCGCAACAAATTACATTTGAAACAATTGAAGAGGAATGGCTAATTTTTCCAAGTTCAGCAGCACAAGATATGGATGCCAATTTATATTCGCAATTTTTATCTATGAAAGATAGCATTGATAGTTTCCTTCCGGAAAATGTTGATGTAATTGGACTTGGTCGATTTGAAAACCATACGCTTAGATCTTTGAGTGTTGATGTTAATGCTCAAGCAAAAACCTACAATGAACTCTATGCTTTAACTCAGTTGTTGGCGACTGAATTAGCAGTGTTTGATACTACTAGTTTTGAAATAACATGTGAAATTAAAATGTTTGATACGACTTATTTTACTTTGCATAAACCACAAGGTGAAAGTGAAGTATCTATTCATGATATAAGTTAAGGAGGAATACCATGATAAAAGATAGTAATTATTTTAAAGGATTAGCACGCAACATCATGTTTGAATTAAGTGATGAAGAAGCGCAAGATATTTGCAAAGAATTTGAAGTGCTACAAAAACAGTTAGCACTCTTAGAAGCAATTGATACAACAGGTGTAGAGGAAATGATTTATCCATTTGAAACACCTACAGTGTTCATGAGAGAAGATGAGGCAGATCATGTGATTAGTCAAGAGGAAGCATTGAGCAATGCACTACATCAAACACAAGGACATTTTGTAGTGCCGAAGGTGGTGAAATAATGAATATCAAGACAATTATAGGAAATCCAACACAAGTAGAGGATATTGTAAGAACAGCTTATCAAAAAGCACAAGAAGTCCAACCAATTTTAAATGCAAGTGTTAGTTTTGTGGAGCCAAGTGAACAATTGGCGAATTTAAAAGGAAAAGAAACTGGATTAATGTATGGTGTACCAGTTGTCTTAAAAGATAACGTAAACACAAAAGGAATCAAGACAACGGCATCCAGTAAAATGTTAGAAAACTATGTACCTATTTATGATGCAACAATTGTCAAAAAATTAAGAGAAGCAGGAGCGGTTGTCGTTGCGAAAGCTTCAATGGATGAACTAGCGATGGGTGGAACAAATCTGACAGCAGTTAGTGGCCCAGTAAAAAACCCGTATGATTTAACATGCATGCCAGGAGGGAGCTCTGGAGGAAGCGCTGCACTTGTAGCGGCAGGTGTCGTTCCTATGGCAATTGGTACAGATACTGGAGATTCAATTCGTAAACCAGCAAGTTTTTGTGGTATTGTCGGATTAAAGCCAACGTATGGTCGTATTTCACGATATGGTATCATTCCATATTCTTCAAGCTTAGATCATGTAGGGTGTTTTACACGTAATGTACATGATGCAGCAGTGGCCCTTGAAGTATTAGCAGGGCGCGATGACCACGATATGACTTCATCAAGTTTGCCTGTTGAACACTATGTAGATGCACTGACTCATAATATTCAAGGGAAGAAAATTGCTGTATTAAAAAATGTAACTGATAATTTGAACCAATCTGATACTCAGGCTGTTTTTGAAGAATTAGTACACCAGTTAAAAGAAAAAGGGGCTCAAGTTATTGAGGTTGAAATGAATGAGGCACTACTAAAGGCGATATTGCCTGCTTATTATTTGATTGCGAATTGTGAAGCAACAGCGAATCATTCGAACTTGGATGGTATTCGATTTGGACTTCAACTGGATGAGGCTAGTTCTCAAGAAATGATGATTCAAAGTCGTACACAAGGATTTGGACCACTCATCCGTAAACGTTTCGTTATTGGAAGTTATGGTCTATTTGTAGAGAATCAAGAAAAATTATTTAGACAAGCACAGCGCGTGCGTCGTCTTATTGTAGAAGAAATGAATCGTATATTAGCGGATTGTGATGCAATCATGGCTCCTGCATCAAGAAGTGGTGCCCCAAAGTTAGATGATGTTTCGCGTGACCAATTGGAAGATGGTTACTTAATTGCTGAAAACCACATGGTACTAGGTAATTTTAGTGGTTATCCAAGCTGTACTGTTCCAATGGGAATGGTTGGTGGAATGCCAGTTGGGGTGAACTTAACATCCAAAGCATTTGATGAAGGAAACTTATTAAACATTTGTGCAGTGATCGAAGACTGTACAGGATTAAAAGATTGTGTGAAAGAGGTGTCAAAATGAATTACGATGTAGTCATTGGAATTGAAATCCATTGTGAGCTAAAAACGAAGACAAAAATGTTTTCAGGTGCACCAACATCTTTTGGTGCAGTTGCGAATAGTTGTGTAAATGAAATTGATTTAGGTCATCCTGGTATTTTGCCGTGTGTAAATAAAGAAGCGGTGAAGTCTGCAGTCAAGGTATGCCATGCTTTACAATTAGAAATCGATCCACTTGTAAAGTTTGATCGTAAAAATTACTACTATACTGATTTACCTAAAGGTTTTCAAATTACGCAACAGTTTTATCCAATTGGATCAAATGGATATGTTGAGTTTGAAGTTGAAGGTGAAAAGAAAAAAATTAGAATTAATCGTCTTCATATGGAAGAAGATACTGCAAAACAATTTCATTTAGAATCAGAAACACTTATCGACTACAATCGTGCAGGAACACCACTTATTGAAATTGTTTCTGAACCAGATATGACAAATGGTAAAGAAGCAGTAGCTTATGTGAGCGCACTACAAGAAATTTTATTGTATCTTGGTGTATCGGATGTAAAAATGGAAGAAGGATCAATGCGTTGTGATGTTAATATTTCATTGATGCCAAAAGGATCATCTGTGTTTGGAACAAAAGTAGAAGTTAAAAACTTAAACTCACTTAGCAATGTTCAAAAGGCAATCGAGTTTGAGATGGCTCGTCAAAGTGAAATGCTTAACAACAATGAGTTAATCGTCCAAGAGACACGTCGTTATGATGAAACATCCAAGTCAACTGTTTCAATGCGCAAAAAAGAAGGAGCAGTAGACTATAAATATTTCCCTGAAGCAAATATTTTTCCGATTATGCTAGATCAAGCGTGGATTGATGAGATTAAGGGGAATTTACCAGAGATGCCAAAAGAACGTCGTGAACGATACATAAAAGATTATGGTTTAAGTAATTATGATGCAGCGGTGCTTGTGGCAAACCGAGAATTATCATCGTTTTATGAAGAAGTCATAAAACACACTAAAGAGTATAAAGCAGTAGCGAATTACTGTATCGGGGACTTAACTGCAATCCTTTCAAAAAATAATATGAAAGTTAGTCAGTGTACGTGTCAACCAAGTCATTTAGCAGAAATGATTGAAATGATTAAAGACCATACAATTTCAAGTAAGCAAGCAAAGGAAATCTTCCCAGAAGTAGTGGAAGGAAAAAATCCGAAACAACTTGTTGAGGAAAAAGGGATGAAGCAAATGAGTGATAGCTCTGCTCTACTTTCAATGATTGAATCTATACTTGATGAGTACCCACAATCAATCGAAGATTTTAAAAATGGGAAAGATCGTGCTGTAGGATTCTTAGTAGGTCAAGTGATGAAGAAATCAAAGGGACAGGCAAACCCTGCGATGACTAATCAACTTATTGTAGAAGAATTGAAAAAAAGATAGAGATAGAAACAGTAAGAAAAACAAAAATCTTACTGTTTTTATTTTTTATAAGTAATATTAAGTAAATAAATAAGTAAATACAAGAGTAAACAAACCCTTTATTTAAAGGGTAAAACAATGATTAGATAAGAAATTTCTCAAAAATTTTAAAAAAATAAAAAAAGATGTTGACGAGGGGTAGTATATTTGATATTATTAACAAG
>CAYJEY010000003.1:107616-142271 GCA_964369385.1 uncultured Holdemania sp. | reverse complement strand
TTAAAGAAAGGAGTGTATGATCTTACGTTTGCAAGGTACGTTAATATCATACAAGTATTTATATGCAAAGATTATTTTTACAAGGTTTCATCCCTGTGAACTGTTATGTGTTGGAGCACAATCATCATTGCTTCATTGTTGATCCTGGCTACAATAAAGATAAAATTATTGATTATGTTCATCAAAGACAACTTAAAGTATTAGGGATTTTACTTACTCATGGACATCTTGATCATATTGGTGCAATTGACGCATTTGATGTTCCAATTTACATTCATGAAAGTGATATCAGTAATTTTAACTATGCAGTTGAACATCGATTTGAATATTATGGTTTAGAAGTTCCTTTTGATTTAGCCAAAATTACACTAACTCCCCTTTACGATAAGCAACAATTAGATTGTGCTGGTGAGCTAATTCATATTATTCATACACCTGGACACACCATTGGTGGTGTCTGTTATCTATTCAAAAATGAATTATATAGTGGAGACACACTGTTTGCCAATACTGTTGGTAAATGGGATTACAGTACAGGAGATAAAGAGCAACTTAAAGCATCAGTATTGCAGCTGATTGAAGAATTACCACTTGAAACAATCGTATGTCCGGGTCATGGAAGAAGCACAACTATTGGCCAAGAAAAACTACAAAACCCTTTTTATCTTGAATGGAAAAAAATGTAAGCACAATGAAAAACCACTTCATACTTGCTCCAAATTTTGGAGGAAAATTAAGAAGTGGTTTTATATTGTGAATTCCAAAATTATTTTTTCAGGGTTTGAATAAGTTTCAATAAAAGCATACACGTTCCCCTCTCGTGTTGATAATTTACTATCCACACGAATAATAGGAGTCTCTATTTTCATATTTAATAATCGCGCATATTTTACTGGAACATTGATTGGAATAAATTTTTGTTTAACTGTAGTATTCTCAATCGATGCACTAAATCTAAATATTTCATTAATATCTCCTAAATCATTTATTTCCAACATCTTGGAAACAATGTAAATCTCATCAATGCTCACAGGTTGCAGATTCTCTAAGTTTAATCTAACAATACGTATGTAACGTTCATCAAATGGAATCTCTAATTCCTGAATGATTCGCTCATCATTCACTTTTGAATCAAAATATAAAATTTTAAACTCGCTCATACAATTAAAGTACTTCATTGCAGGAGATTCATAATTTTTATGTAATTTTTGATCGGCAACAAATGTACCGATATTTTGAACTCTATACAATACTCCTTCCTCAACAAGTACATCAATTGCTTTTCTTACAGTCATTCTACTTGCTTTGAATTTTTTTTCTAAAAGTCGTTCAGAAAGAATTGGATCATTTGCATTTAACTGTGCAATTTCTTCTTTTAGGAGATCTACGATTTGAACATAAATTGGTGTATCTACTCTTTTTTTAAACATCTTATTTAATTAATTTAAATGGCTTCCATGGTTCAATATAGTTTAACATAAACAGCTCATTTTCATTTATTCTACCAATTAAGTTCTTATTACCTTCATTTTCCATTTCTTTAAGAATAATATGGATTTCTCCTTTGTATCTTCCATAGTTATTATTTAAAATAACAACATCTCCACGATTTAATTTATCAACACAGTTTTTCATTGGTATATCTTCATTCGAATAAGTGATTCTAGGAAACGTTGATCTTGCCATATATTCACTCATATCGCCACGTACATGATGTTTAAAATCATATGTAATACTTTGCTCGACAAGGCTTAAATCAACTAATTCCTTTATTTTAAAGGTTAAAATTCCTGGGTTGATATTACTAAGTTCAATCATTTCATCAAGTGTCGCAAAACAATTCGAAATAATAACATCATCTACTCCAGATGCAAATAAGTGGCGAGCTTGTAGCTCTAATGGTAAATTTCGATGCATCTCAAGTGTGCATAATCCCTCATTAATTGGCCAAGGTCCAAATGCTTGTGGACTTTGACTTGTTACAAATGCAGCGATTTGCAAATTATTCTTTTTAATTTCTTGATTACATTTTTCAAACAATTCAAGACCTAACCCCGTATATTTTTGTGGATAGAAGTTATGACATGTAGTCATATAATCACGATTTGGATGATAACTAATAATATTATTAATATACCCTGTCAGCTGAGAAGCATTGAATTCAATTTTTAAACCTTGTGGATTTAAACTCATCATTGCTTCTTTTTGACCATCAAACCCTTCATCCAGACGAATTCCGGATGCATGAATCTCTTTAAAAAAGCTTAAATCATCATATGAAATATCAAACTTATCAAACACACTTGGCGCAACATCAATGATTGTTTCTAGTCCTAAACTTTTTGCATAATAGATGACGTCTGCATAGATTTTTTTCACCTTGCACAAATCCTCATCGACACTAAGTAGGCATGTAAATATTCTTGAAAAACCCAATGATGAAGCTAGTTTAATGTAGTCTTTTGTTTGTTGTAAATCTACTTTATCTGGATAGATAGAAATACCGAGTCTTCTCATTATTTCCCCTCCTTAGATTGTTGAATATATGCTTCCATTTGCCGAAGCATGTGAACAATCCTTTTTCTACTCTTTTTCTCGTAAAATTTAGATACAATTTTATAATTTAAATTCATTATTTTTTTTTCGCTTTTGAATCTTTCGTCGTATACAACATGAGTCAGATCACCATCTTGTTCTAATGTATAAGATAGTGATGTGACACCATTTGCACTATGAATACTTGCGGCATATATTTTTGGAGTTACCAATTTTTCAATTTTTACAGTAGTAAGAGCCTTTTGATTCACTTTTCCTTTTAAGTTCTTGTTATAGGAGAATCCTTGGTGGAGGTCTTCTTTTTTAAACTTTGGCTTACTTTTTTGGATATCGTTAATTAGTGAATGAATGATTAAGTCATATAAATCGTTACTCGATACACTTAAAGTTAATTCAACTATCATTTTCTAAGCCTCCTACTATTATATTTACGCAATACGATTAGAAATACACCTAAGGTAATGAAACCTAGCCCACTCATAATCATCAATAAATAATCTCCCAATATTGGAGCTGCATAAATCATAAAAATTCCAAACGTAATCAAAAATATTTGCCACATGTTTTCATTTTTCATAGTTAATCCTTACTCCACTTCTATTATAGTTGTTTTAAATTGATTTTTCTATATACATCGATTAATTCCAATACCATTAACTTAATAACTTCAGTCGACATCAATTGATCTTCTGCATGCATTAGAAGAAGTCCAAATTGAACTTGCTCACCTGATGCTTCTTTTTGCACTAATTCCATATGTGCTTTATGTCCTTCAATAAAGATAACTGTGCCTTCCTCAATTTTTGCAATAGCTTCATCAAACTTCTCTTCCTTCGCAAGATATAAAGCCTCCATATATGTAGACTTAGCTGCACCTACATTTGAAATAATTGTGAAGCATGTCATTTCGAGTTTTTCCATTTTTACCTCTTTCTAAAGTAATGTAAGTAAAGTTGTACTTTACTCACACTACTAACTATGCTTTTTTATTAGCGAGACGAACAAATATCCCCCATAAGAAAATCGCAAGTACTAAATTAAATAATGCTAATAATGCAGCTGTGAAGCTACCACCTGTTGCTAAAAATGCATAAATGACTGGAGGAGTAATCCAAGGAACTTCTAGAAATACTGGTGGAACAAATCCAAAGTATGTTACTCCATAAGCTATTGATACTAATAATGGTGAAATAAATACAAAGGGAATGAAATATATTGGGCTCAAGACAATTGGAACACCAAACATTACAGGTTCATTAATGTTAAACACTCCCATTGGTAAAGCTAATCTTGCAATTGCGCGCTCATCATCACGACGCCCTAGGATAAGAATAGCAATTATAAGTGCAATCGTACATCCTGCTCCACCCATCCAAGCATAAGCATCAAATGATCCACGAGTCCAAATGTATTCTAGCTCACTAACTTTAGTTCCAGTTTGAAATGCAGCTTGATTATCGAGAAGTGCAGTTTTATATAATCCATCAATAACAGGACCTAGTACATTCGTCCCGTGCAAACCAAAGAACCAGAAGATTCCAACAAATAAGGAAATTAAAAGTACAGGAAAGAATCCTTGAGATAGTGAAATAAATGGAGTTTGAATATATAGCGATACAAGATCCCCCAGTGCTGCTCCTCCTAGTACATCTGCGTTCATACTAACTAGATAAGCTATAAGTCCAAACAAGTAAATAGCAATCGTACCTGGAATAATTGCTGCAAATGCTTTAGATACAGCAGGTGGTACGGAATCTGGTAACTTAATTGTTACATTTTTCTTCATTAATAAAATATATATAGTTGAACTTACTCCACCTACAATCAAAGCAGTAAATAATCCTGTAGCATTTGTGTATTGCCAAGGAATATTTCCCCAAGTACCTTCAACTCCTTGTGGTGTTGCTGCAATAAGTGCTGCAAGTGATACAAGACCACCACTAATAGGATTAACATCATACGCTTTAGCTAAATGATAACCTAATGATATTACGAATACGAGTGAGAAAATTGCATTTGTCCCCCACCAGACGTTACCATTGATTGCAATTGCCCAAGACATTGCCTCAGGAATAGCAGGTACATTAAATAAATTTGGAGCCCATAAATCTCTAAAGAATACATTAAGCAATACTGCGATTGATCCTGCCATTGTGATAGGTGTTACTGCAATGAAAGCATCACGTATCGCAACTAAGTGCTTCTCGGATCCAATTCTTGCAGCAAATGGAACAAATTTGTTTTCCATTATTTTTTGAAATTGTGACATAAAATTAGTTTCCCTTCTTATTTTTCTAATAATTTAATTGCTGTGTTTAGAACATTTTCCCCATTCATTGAGCCGTAGTCGCGCATATCAATGCACTCCACAGGCTTTTCATTGTTGACCATGTCTTTTGTTTTTTGAAGTAAATAACGAACTTGTGGGCCTAATAAAACAACATCGGCCAAAGCTACATTTTCTTTAGCAGCAGCATCCCCTACTGCCCAAATCTCCGCTTCAATTCCTTTTGCATCAGCTACATCCTGCATTTTTTTAACTAACATGCTAGTTGACATACCCGCACAACAAACTAATAAAATTTTCATATTTTATCCTTTCTACATTGGTATATACCAGATGACACAAGTATACTTAGCTGGTATATACCATGCAAGCGTTTTCAATTATATGTAACGAAATAAACAAATAAATTTTAAATACATGTATAATCTTGTAAAATTTATAAATCATTTTAATTTAAACAAACATTATATATTTTCATCTAAATATCTTGCATTTTAATTTTCATCATGATAATATAAATAGGCACTAGCAAAATGGCCCGTTGGTGAAGCGGCTTAACACAGCGCCCTTTCACGGCGTCATTCACGGGTTCGAATCCCGTACGGGTCACCACAGGGGTGTAGTACAATGGTAGTATGATGGTCTCCAAAACCACAGACGGGAGTTCGATCCTCTCCACCCCTGCCATAAAAAAATGAAGTTATAGCAATCTGCTATAACTTTTTTTATTTTATTATTTTCTGTAATAGTCGTTGGTCTTCACTATCTTCCCAAAGTTTCGCTTGATGCTCAAGCTCCAATAAATATTGCTGACGTTGTTTTGCACATAACTCTAAATCATTTTTATATAATGTCATTACTTCATCAAATTGATTCATGGACCTTTCAATAACTTCTGGAAATGCATTTACATATGCAATAAAAGTTTGGTATTTCTTAGCAATATCAGCCTCAACTAGAGTATACACAAATACTTCAAAATTGTTCTTGATTCTTTTCTTTTTATTTTCATATAGCACTTCAACTCCCAAACAACTTACTCTTAAGACTTCAAGATAAATTTTATATTCGACTATGATTATCGCAAGTTTGCGATCATTACTTACTTCTTTCATAGAATTGTTATAACTATAAACCATAACTACCACCACCTACTTTCACGTTATCACTTAATATTCTATCCGTCAATGAGCACATAATTAATTTTTTAGTATATTTTACTACACTTTTCTTATAATAAGGTGTACACTATTTTTAAATATTAAGGAAAAGATAAAATGAAAAAATTACTGGTGATTAGTTTTGCAGTCATTCTTACCTCTTGCACTAACTCCAATTCATATACTGAACAAGAAATTGAACAATTTCATACAGAAGTAATTCAAAATCATTATTACGCAGCACTTTCTATAGATGATCAAAAAACATATCAAGAGTTATATTTAGGCTTACATCAGCACAAAGAAAAAATATATATTAACTCACTACAAAATAATCTAAAAATCGTCAATTTTATCGCTAATGATAGTCCGGAAATTTTTTGGAGTGATTTTTCATATCGCTCATATGATGGTTTACAGGATTCAATTGAGTTTAACTATACTTATGATTCATCAACTATACGTGAAATGGAACGTGAACTAAACAATCAAGTAAACACCTTTTTAAGTACAATCCCGACTGATATGAATACTTATGAAAAAGTAAAAGAAGTTTTTACATTTTTAGTAAATACCATTGACTATGATTTAGATGCCCCCAATGCATTTAATAGTTATGGTGCTTTAGTAGAGCATAGAGCAGTTTGTGAAGGATACGCGGAAGCTGCCTTACTAATATTTCAAAAATTAGATATACCAGCATATTATGTTACTGGAACAATTCATAACGGAGAAAAACATGGGTGGAACTTGGTTGAGATTGATGGTCAGTATTATCATTTTGATGCTACATGGGGAGATCCACACTATAATAATTCTAGTCAACACACTTGGATTGATTATACTTATCTTGCACTAAGCGAAGAGGAAATTTTAAAGACACGAAGTATCGATTACTTAGAGCTATTACCTACCGCAAACAGTACAAAATATCAATATCATTACATGAATGGTTCTTATTTTGAAGAGTATTCGTTTAAAGTGATTGATTACCTTGCAACTGTACTAGAATATGATAAAAACGTATCTCTTCAATTTAGCTCACTTGACCAACTCAATTTAGCAACCAAGAATCTTTTTCTGAATTCTGAATTTTCACAAGTGCTTGAGCTAATAGACCAAACTCAACTTTCTATTAGTTATTCAGTTGATGAAGCTATGAATACTCTTCATATATCCATCGATTAGTTTTAACAGCCTGTACACTTTTATATCACTATGAACTATGCTAAAATATAAGTATAGTTTAAAGAGAGGTAAAACCATGGCAGATTATACACAAGGTAGTACAAAACAGTATCATATAGGAGTAGGTCCTGAGGATGTAGGAGAATATGTTATCCTTCCAGGAGATCCAAAGCGATGTGAAAAAATCGCAAAATATTTTGATAATCCAGTATTAGTCGGAGACTCACGTGAATATGTAACTTATACAGGTTATTTAGATGGTGTTAAAGTAAGTGTCACATCTACAGGAATTGGAGGACCATCGGCCTCAATAGCATTAGAAGAGTTAGTTGCATGTGGAGCAAAAACATTTATACGCGTAGGTACCTGCGGTGGTATGGATGTAGATGTTCAAGGTGGTGACATCGTCATTGCAACAGGCGCAATTCGCTATGAGGGAACGACAAAAGAATACGCTCCGATTGAATTTCCTGCAATTGCAGATTTTAACTTAGTAAACCACTTAGTTCACGCTGCACAAGATTTAAAAGTAAACTACCATACAGGTGTAGTTCAGTGTAAGGATGCCTTCTATGGTCAACACAAACCAAATGCACTTCCAAATCATGTTGATTTAAACACAAAATGGGATGCTTGGTTAAGATGTGGCTGTAAAGCATCTGAAATGGAATCAGCTGCTTTATTCGTTGTTGGAAGTTATCTAAAAGTACGCTGTGCATCTTGTTTCTTAGTAGTTGCAAATCAAGAACGCGAAAAGTTAGGTCTTGCTAATCAACAAGTTCATGATACAGAAATGGCAATTAAAGTTGGCGTGGAAGCACTTCGCTTAGCCATTAAATCAGACCGTAAATAAAAGACAGCGACCGCTGTCTTTTATTCTACATTTACAATACGATAATATACTCTTGATGTAAAAAGATACATGACAACATAAAGAACAAAATACCCTGCTACGACACAAATTATACTTACTATAAAAATATTCGTATTCGTTAAATTCAATAGTCGCAAAATCAAAGTAAGTGCTCTATATGCGAAGACCATATGAATGATGGCTATTCCAATTGGTAAGAAAAACACCATTGAAACTTGTCGGCGAATACTCTTTTTGACTTGATCTTTACTTAATCCAATTTTTTTCAATATTAAATAGTTTTGATGATCATCATAACCTTCAATTACTTGCTTATAATATAACACAAGCAGTATTGCAAATAAGAACAATGTTCCTAAAAATAGACCTAAGAAGTATAGCCCGCCATAAATTGCATGGAATTCAGCAGCATGATCATAACTATACTCATATGAAACTACACGATCATCTTGATGCAATAGATTTGCTAAAACATGCCCTGCATTAGAACTTTCATCACTAACATCAAACTGCACTTGTAAGTGTACATCTTCACTTATATTTCCACGCTCAACTAATACGTTAAACGATTCTTGATTAAATATCAATGCGGTAGCTCCCACTGAGAAGTTAAACAAGCCTAAATTAGAATCGAAATTATCTAAATGAGCCACAATTTGATACTCTTCTCCAAACAATGAAATTTCATCCACACCAAGTGATGATCCACTACAAATGACTTGATCATCTGTAAGTCCTTCAATAAGTTGCATGTATTCATTTTGAATTTCTAGTGTCATGACTTGAATAACAAGTGATTCATCATATTTTAGTTCCTCTTGAGCTGTATAACTTGTTTCTTCTAAGCTTGTATCCATAAGAAAGATCGCAGACTCGGCAACTTGGTAATTGCTAATATCATCAATCAACTCATGCAAATAATAAGATAAATTGTCAAGATACTCACCTTGCATTTCACTACTTTGGATTTCAATTGAAGCATCAAAACCATAACGATAATCAAGCATTTCCTCAATACTTAAGTACATCGCTAATGTCGTTGATATAACTAAGATAATTCCAGTTGATAATATAGTGATATTAGTTAGTCCTGCTGCATTTCTCTTTAAACGATGAATAAGCCCTGATATTGCAATCATATTCTCAACTTGATAGTAAATCTTTCTGTTTTTTTTCAATAAATAGAGGAATACAATACTAATTGAGGAAAATACAAAATAAGTTCCAAACGAAACAAGTAGTGCAGCAATAAAGAATTCATAAATGGAAGCAATAATATCATCAATGCTCAAGGCAAGATGATAACCACAGATAAGTGTTCCAATGCCTACAATTGAAAAAAATAGACTTCTAACACTTATTTGTTCTCCAATTTGATTCGCTTTAATTAACTCAATTGTCTTCGAACGATAAATTGAGATTGAATTTGATATTGTAATGATAATAAAAATTATAGTAAATAATACAACTGTATTAAATAAAGCTTGAAAATTCATCGTAAACACATACTTCAAATCAAATTGAATAAGATGGTATAAAATTGTTGTCATTAACCTCGAAAACAATATCCCTATACTTAATCCAACTATAATTGAAAATACCGCTATAAAAAAGGTTTCTAATAAAACAATATACACAATATGTTTTTTTTCTAGTCCCAAAACATTGTATAAACCGAACTCCTTTTTTCTACGTTTAAATAGGAAACTATTTGTATAAAATAGAAAAAACATACAAAATATTCCTAGTAAAACCCCCAGTAAAAAAATAATTAAAGCAAATGAGCCAAATCCAGTTGCATTGTTGTAGAGTAAGTATTGTGCATTGTAAAACATCATGACTGACAGCGTACTTGTTAAAGTAAAAGGAATAATCATTTTTGCATTGTTTTTTAAATTAGTTAAGGCAAACTTAATTAGGAAACGATTATTCATCATTCATTCCTCTTCCTTGCATCACCGTTAGCGTATTACTGATTCTTGTAAAGAATTCTTCTGCTGTCTGATGTGCTCGATAAAGTTCATGATAGATCACTCCATCTTTTATAAATAGCACACGTTTTGCATGACTTGCAGATTTTACACTATGCGTTACCATCAAGATAGTTTGCCCTGTCTCATTGATTTGTTTAAAGACATCTAGTAAGTGGTCGGTAGATTTCGAATCTAATGCTCCCGTGGGCTCATCTGCCAGTAATAAGAGTGGCTCATGAATAATTGCCCTTGCTACAGCTACACGTTGCTTTTCTCCTCCTGATAATTCGTGGGGATACTTGTTAATCACATGACTAATATTTAGTCGACTCGCTACATCATTAACTAGTTTTAAAATTGACTTGGGATTGACTTGTGATAATACGAGTGGCATTGCTATATTGTCCTTCGCATTAAGTGTATCTAACAAATTAAATTCTTGGAAGACAAAACCAAGGTTATCACGTCGATATTTTGCGAGTGCGACCTCATTCATTTGAGTGATTTCAATCCCTTCTATTTTTATTGATCCTGACGTTTTTCTATCAAGCGCTGCAAGTATATTCAATAAAGTCGATTTCCCTGAACCAGATTCACCCATAATGGCAATATACTCTCCCTGCTTCACAGTGAAGTTTACTTTTTTTAGTGCTTCATATTCTTGTTTTCCTAGCTTTGATGAATACACTTTTCTTAAATCGTTTACATTTAATAATTCCATCATCATTCTCCTTTTTATAATTTTATTTTATTTTTTTTAGCTAGAAACAACCATCGATGTAACAAAATATAACCTTACAAAACTGTAAGGTTATTCATAAATTGTATCGATTTGATGAAAAATAATTTCAAAACTTGAACCTTCCCCCAATTGAGATTTCACTTCAATTTCATGTCCAAGTAGATCTAAACTTTTCTTACATAAGTATAATCCAATGCCTGATGCATTTTCTTTTTCAAGTATGCGTCCCCCACTGAATCCCTTTTCAAAAATGCGGGGAATATCTTGTGGTTGCATTCCGATCCCTGTATCTTGAATACTTAAACTATCCTGTGTTAATGTAATACAGATTTCTCCATCATTTGTATACTTTAAAGCATTAGATAAAATTTGTGATAAAGCAAATTTAAGCCATTTTTCATCACTTACTAGTTCAACCTCATCTAAATGCAAGTTAATATTTAATTTCTTAACGATGAAAACTCTTGAAAACGACTTCACTACTTGATGTACTAATTGATGCACTTGAACTCTATCAAGAACTAAATCTTCAGAACCATCTTGAAGTTTGATATAATTTAGAACCATTTCAATATAGTGTTCAATTTTAGTAATTTCAGAGAGAACTGCACTTTTTGTAGAAAGTAGTTTAAGGGCAAATATAGGTGTCTTTACTTGATGAATCCACAATGCATAGAAATCAATCATCTCTCTCTTTTGCATTTCGTATTCTTCAGAATATTCATCTTGCTGTGTTTGAAGACTAACAATAATGTCTACCAAACACCTCAACATATAGTCATTACATTGAAAATCAAATTTCTCTGTATTTAAATGTTGGGCAAGCCACTTGATTCTCTGGATTTGTTTTTGATAATGGTAAAAATCAATCATACCTAGTAAGAAACTCATCATAAAAAAAATGAGTGAACTATAATAAATAACGTCAATAGCTACTTTTTCAAAATAAAGCACACTACAGTAACTAATACAAGCTACTGCTACAATATATAACAGCACACGTCGATCTTTAAGATAGTTTTTAATCATGTATTATGTACCCAAGCTTCTTTCGAGTTTGAATTATATCTTGTTGTCCAAGATCACTTATTTTTTTACGAAGTCGTGTCACATTTACACTTAGTGTATTATCATCTACATATTCTTCATTTTGCCAAAGTTCATTCATTAAAGTATCTCGAGAAACTATCGAGTTCACACTTTGCATCAATATCTTTAAAATAATGAATTCATTTCGACTTAAAATGCAACTTTTTTCATCACAACATAATGTCGCATTTTGTAAATCAAGTGTCAACCCTCGAAAAACTAAAAGATTATTTTGTAGACTAAAATCATATGCCCTTCTTAATAATGCGCTTACTTTCGCACTTAATACTTGCATATCAAATGGTTTAGCAATAAAGTCATCTGCGCCCATGTTCATTGCCATTACAATATTTAAGTTATCATAAGCAGATGAAATAAAAATAATGGGAATTTGAGAAAACTCTCTTATTTGTTTACATAAATGATAACCATTTTGATATGGTAAATTTATATCTAATAAAACTAAATGAGGATCCATATTTTCAATTTCATCTATTACATGCATAAAGTCTTTAATGTAAATAGCATCATATCCCCAAGAGATTAAGTGTGTCGCAATAGCTGAAGCAATAATTTGGTCATCTTCTATAATTAAGATTTTTTTCATAAGCTTCCTACTTTCTAATTAAAATTATACAATATCAATACCTTCACAACAATAAAAAAATCAGACGCACTGAAGTGAACCCACTTAATTGTCTGATTTTTTAATATACTACTTACCTATTTTTTGTCGTCGACGTTTATTTTTTATAAGTTTAATAACAACAAGTAAGAAAATAACTCCGATGAGCGCAAACACTACTTTAATTCCAATATCAATTGCAACATCAATATCAAAATCATTTGTCGCATAAGAAATTGTTTCTTCGATATCTTCCGTTAAATACTCATTAGTAGAATCTCGTACGACAATACTATACTGTGAAAAACTCTGAGTTTTAAATATAAGTCGATTCATTGTTTGTACTGTTGCAAGCTTAACTACTTCACCATCCACATGTTGAAGTACTGTAATGATTTGATTGTAGTCAATATCATATGGGATATCCATTGAAACAAGTACACCATCACTTAATGTAATTGGCTCATGATTCATTTCCCCAGTTAACTCAAAACTTGAATGATAAATATAACCATTGGCAACCGCAATATCTTCCATAAATTGGGCAATCTCAGGAAGCGTACCATGTTGATGAGTAAATCTCATTGTATCCCTAATTAACTCGGGTTCAAACGCCGTCACTGAAACAACATTATAATAAAGTCCTGATATTGATAAATTCACTGTATTTTCTGCAATGATGCTATACAAGTTATCATGTAGTGCTGCATAATAAACTAAATCTAATTGACGAATCAAATCAAATGTCATACGAGGTGTCATATAAGTATGCATTTGATTTTGAAGTTGTTGAAGTTCACTTAATTGAGTTTCGCTAAATTCAGTTAAATTCCCCATACTCGTTACTACTTGTTGTGTCTTAGCTGCGATTTCATTACGAATCGTATCTAGCTCTAGTAAAACTTCCAGAGGATATGATGTAGAGACACCACCATAAGTAACGATGACTTCTTGCATACCATCCAATTTTATATCATAACCAGAAACCATCGAACTAGTAAGCTCTATAATCTCTTCACTATTATCTACATAAACTACTTTTATACTTCCTCCTGTTAAATCTATACGATCATTATACTCTAAGATTATCGGTGGTAAACTGTTCATCTCAATTGAGCTAACTTCCTTATATTGGGCAACAAAAGTAGTCGATTCACTCACATTTGATAAATCTTTATCCCACCCAACAAAAACTGAACCCTCTTTTATTGGTGGCTCACAAGTCGCTTCTTGCCCCTGGACGATTTGATAATGCATTGTATCTTCTTGACTGTAAAATAGTCCTCCGTTTGCATCAAATGTAACTTCAATATAGTTTTTTTCATTCATCATTTCTGGATTAAGAACAAGATCAATGTCTCTTTTTTGAACATACCCTACATTTAGTTCAAAGTCATAACTTCCAGTGATATTTGAAAAACTAACTAGGGCTGGATCGATTTGTATCTTATAGTGAGTCTCTGTTTCACCTAGAATTACAAATGATAAATTTGGATTGATTCCAGTGGAATACAAAACATTTCCAATCTCATCAAACACAAGGACGCTCACTGGCCTTTGACTAATTCCAAGCGTTACACTATTTAAATCTAAATAGCCAAATTGTTCATCTAATTGCGCATAAAATTGTGCAGCTTTTTCTCCCCAATACGGGTCAGATGCATAGCTTACATTCATTCCACTTGCCTTATCTCCAAAAAAACCACCATGGTATTGAAATTTATTTGGATTGAGATAACTTGTTGATACATAGTTTTTCGCATGACTATAGATTGAATTTGCAACACTGAAATAACGCGAAGCATTCTTTTCTACATCGCTATCATAAGCTGCATGGCCAAATAGATTATTCCTTGTATAAGCAAGTGAACTACGTCCAAAAGCACTCTCATTCATCGATAATGCCAGCATCATCATGGCATTTGAGCCGAACACTTGTTGATACTCATAAAAAGCATCTTCAAATCCGAGATATTGTGACTGACTTAATACATCATGGACTGAATCATAATCTTGATCGTTGTACTTTGTGATTGAAGCACCTATTAATAACTCATCATACAAATACCGTTCCACATCACTAACTGGAATATTTGTAGTAGTGCGATGAGTTACATATTGATAATAGTTATAAAATGGTTGATCTATATTAATAGCATTAGCTTGTGTTGAAGCTCTTACATCATCACTCATTATGACTACATCTTGATAAAAATAATGACCATCATAACTGTAATAGACTTCACCTTCTCTCAAATAATCTGGAGCAACACCAAGTGAGATTAAAGTTGCATAACGTTCACTAGTTAAATCGCTTTTAATTTGATGGAATAACTCTCCTTCAATCACAACATAGCTTGTAAGCTGACCAACTTGTGATAAGGGAATAATTTCTACTGTATCAATTGGCCCCCAACCGATTGCACCACTTATCATAAATTGAATACGAGTACCACTACTATTGGTATCAAGATATAATCCATCTCTTCCATAACATCCATTCACATATCCGCCCTCTTCAGTAACAGCATTGGTGAATTCATAGTTCACCGTACATGAACCATCTCCTATTGGGAATGAGACAACACCATATTCAACTATGATTATCTTTCCATTTTGCATAATTGCAAGTTCTTCATAATTCTCTTTTTGACGATCATAAATCGTCTTTGCTGAACTATAATCATCCTCTATTGCAATTTCTGCATTTGTAATTATATCCAAAACAATGTACTCAGTACTTTCCGCTTGAATAGGACTAATTCCAACCCATATAAGCAAGCATACAAGGCTCATTAACAGTTTCTTTTTCATACTCATTCTCCTTACTTTATTATTGTATCATGAGACTTAACTAAACAAAAGAAGCTGTATTCAGCTTCTTATTTAACTAACTCGCCATCTAAAGTCCATGACTTCGCATTGATAATTTTAACTTCTACAATATCTCCACGTTGTACACTTCCACCGGTGAAATTAACTAGTTTATTTTGCTCACTGTAGCCACTAAAGACTTGATCATTTTTCTTTGATGTTCCATCAACAAGTACTTTTACAATTTGTCCTACATATGATTCATTGCGCATACGTGCATGTTCTCCCGCTTTTGCAAGTAATACTTGTAAACGATTTTCTTTGATATCTTTTGGTACATTGTCCTCCATGTTTGCAGCCGGTGTTCCTTCACGAGGGCTATAAATAAATGAAAAGATGTTGTCAAACTTACAATATTCCATTAAATCAAGTGTATCCTGAAACTGTTGATCACTTTCATTTGGAAACCCTACAATGATATCCGTAGAAAATGAACTATGAGGAATCTTCAATTTAATTAAATCATAAATGTGTTTGTATTTTTCAATTGTATAACGACGACCCATGATTTTAAGAATATCATTATTTCCAGATTGTACTGGCAAATGGATAAATGGCATAATGTTTGGATAACTTGCAATTACATCAACAAGTTCATCGGTAAAGTCCCATGGATGAGAAGTTGTAAAGCGGATTCTTTCTATTCCAATTTTTGCAACTTCTTCTAATAGCTCAGCTAATCCTTTATCGTCATAAATATCTTTACCGTAGGCATTTACATTTTGTCCCAATAAGGTTACTTCTTTAAAGTTTTGTTGTTTCAACTCACGAACTTCATCTAAGATATCTTCAAATAAACGACTTCGCTCTTTTCCTCTTGTATAAGGTACAATACAATATGTGCAGAATTTATCGCAACCATACATAATGTTAACCCAAGCTTTATGAGCTCCAAAACGCTTTACTGGTAAATTCTCAATAACTTCTCCCTCTTTAGAGTATACTTCTACTGTTTTTTCTTTTGAAATCATTGCTTGATACAATAAGGTAGGTAAGCGATGAATGTTATGAGTACCAAAAATCAAATCCACATGATTATATTTCTTTAATATTAAATCAACAATTTCTTCTTCTTGAGCCATGCATCCACAAATTCCAAACAATAAATCTGGATTTACACGTTTTAGACGTTTTAATAACCCTAACTCTCCTAGTACTTTGTCTTCTGCATTCTTTCTTACAGCACATGTATTTAAAAGAATGAAATCCGCTTCTTCTTCCTCCTGTGTTTGAGCAAACCCTAAGTCAAGTAAGATTCCTACGATTGTTTCAGAGTCACGCTCATTTGCCTGACAGCCATAAGTACGCAAGTAAAACTTACGCCCTACTCCTAAATTTTTAACTTGTTCTGGTATTGAAAACAACTCTCGCTCTACTGCTACTTGTTGTCGTGTGCGTATTTTTGCATCCTTTAATGATGGTAATTGATATTGGTCCTTTTTCATACTGCATTCTCCTCTTTAAAACTCTCAAAATTATATCATTTCTATAGTTGATGTGCAATGAATAATCATGATTCATCGAAAAATCTTTATCTTCTCGTCCTTGCATTTTTATTATGAAAAAAACAGTAAGATTTCTTGTCTTCACTTCATTAAAGGAGTAAAATATATATAGAAATATGGAGGGAAATCATGTTAAATCCACGCTTAGTCAAACTCAAAAAAAGCATCATGGATTCACCACGCTATGTAGATATTGAACGTGCAACTTTAATCACTGAAAGTCATCAAGTTCATCAGCATTTAAGCCCTGTTCTCATTCGTGCTTATGCATTAAAAAATATTCTAGAAAAACATATTTTAACATTAGATGAAAATGATTCCATTGCAGGAAATCGAACTAAATTAGCGAGAAGTGGTGTCATTTCACCTGAAATGTCTCCTTACTGGATTCGTGATGAAATAGATCAATTCGAAACTCGACCACAAGATAAGTTTATTTTTACATCAGATGATAAAGAAGTGTTCTTAAATGAACTATTTCCTTATTGGCAAAATCGATCTTTAAAAGATTATTATTTGAAACATGTTAGCCCTGAAGTAGTAAATGCAAGTAAGACTAAAATCTTTGCAATTAATCAAACAGATAAAGGTCAAGGACATATCATCCCTAGTTATGAACGTCTACTTAAATTAGGATTTGCTGCCTTACTCGAAGAAGTTCAGCATCACCTTCATCAACAACCACAAAATGACTTTTATCAAGCAGCATGCATCGTTCTTGAAGCCTCAATACAATACATACTTCGAAATAAGCAGTTTATTGATGAACAGTTAGAAGTTTGTACAGATGAGTACCGCCAACAAGAACTCATATCAATGTCTGAGTGTTTAGCACATATCGCAACGAATCCTGCTCGTAACTTACAAGATGCGATTCAACTCTTTTGGCTACAGTGCATCATTCTTCAACATGAAAGTAATGCAAGTTCAATTTCAGTTGGGCGATTTGATCAATATATGTATCCCTACTTCATCAAGGAAACTCATCCACAAAAAGCGATTGATCTTTTACAAAATTTATATATAAAAATGAATACAATCGTCTTCATTCGATCACAGGAAAGTGCTAAGTTCTTTGCAGGGTTCCCTAGTGGATATACAATGATGATAAGTGGGTTAAATACAGAGGGCAAAGATGCAACAAATAAGTTAAGTCATCTCTTGCTGAAGCTTCATGAAGACGTTGCACTTCCTCAACCTAACTTAAGTGTTCGTGTTCACCGAGACTCAACTGAAGACATGCTTAGTTTAAGTGCTGAGATGATTCGTCTAGGACATGGTCTTCCACAATTGTTTAGTGATGAGGTTAATATAAAATCATTTATGAATCGAAATATTACTTTGTCAGATGCACGAGATTATGGTGTTGTGGGTTGCGTTGAATTATCTATTCCTCATCGCATGTATGGGCTTCATGATATTGCTATGTTTAACTTACTTAAATGCTTAGAAATCACAATGAAGCAGAATAACTGCACTTCATATGAACAGCTCATTGAAGCAACAAAACAAACAATTCGAACATATGTTACTTTGATGGTCGAGGGAAGTAATACATGTGACCTTGCCCATCGTGAATGTGCACCAACACCCTTTTTATCCATCTTTATGGATGGCTGTATGGAAAAAGGTTTAGATGTCAGTGCTGGAGGAACAATTTATAATTTTTCAGGAGTTCAAGGCATTGGATGTCCAAACTTAAGTGATTCTCTTTATGTTATTAAACGTGCTGTATTTGAAGAAAATAAATTAAGCTATCCTCAACTAATCTCAATACTTGAACAAGATTATGCCAATGATGAAAGCCTTCGTCAAATGTTTATTCATCATTATCCAAAGTACGGTAATGATCAAGATGAAGTTGATATGCTTGGATCAGAGTTACTTAGTTACTATTGCCATGAAGTTGCGAATCACAAAAATATTCGTGGAGGATACTTCCAACCAGGTTCCTATACAGTGAGTGCACATATCCCTCTTGGTGAAGCAGTAAATGCTACAGCAGATGGACGCAAAGCACACGAGCAATTGGCCGACGGTGGATTATCAGCAATGGTTGGACGCGATTTATTAGGGCCAACAGCAACGATGATGAGCGTAAGTAAACTAGATAACTACTTGACTAGTAATGGAAGTTTACTTAATTTGAAGTTTTCTCCGTCTGTCCTAAAAGGAGATACAGGATTAACAAAATTAGTTTCTTTCATTCGCGCTTATAATCGCCTTGATATTCAACATATTCAATTCAATGTTCAAAGTCGTGAAACTCTTCTTGATGCGCAACTACATCCGGAAAAATATAAGCATCTTATTGTGCGAGTTGCAGGATATAGCGCAATGTTTAATGAACTTAGCAAAGCCATACAAGATGATATTATAGCGCGACAGGAACATCAACTATGATTCAAGCCCATATCTTCCAGATTCAACGTTATAGCCTCCACGATGGTGGTGGCATACGTACTATTGTTTTTTTTAAAGGCTGCCCTTTTCATTGTCCTTGGTGTTCAAACCCTGAATCGCTAAGTATTCAACCTCAAATTATGAATACATCATCATTGTGTATGCATTGCAAAAGTGATGATATGAATACATGCCCCGCACTACCCGAAGATTGTCCCACAAAAGCCAAACGTTATGTGGGTGAAACAAAAACGATTGATGAGCTTGTCTATGTAATTTCTCGTGATCAAGTATTTTATGAGACAAGCAATGGTGGCGCAACACTCTCAGGTGGCGAAATACTCTTACAACAAGAAGCTGCACTCGCACTTTTAAAACAATTGCAACTAAAAAAAATTCATACTGCGATAGAGACAACACTAGCAGTACCACTTAAATATTTTGAAGAATGGATAAAGTATACTAACTTATTTTTAGTTGATTTAAAAATACTCGACCCTCAACTAAGTAAGCAAATACTTGGTATTGATATCGACTTAGTGAAGCGTCAAATTACTCACTTGTGTCAAAATGGGGCAAATGTCGTAATACGAATGCCACTGATTCCAGGCTACACAACTTCCCTCTCAAATTTAAAGGAAGTTGTAGTGTTTATGCTACAAAACCAACTATGTGAAATCCACCTGTTACCTTATCATGCTTATGGTGAAAGTAAGTATCATGGATTAAATCAAGAATATCCATGTGCTCATATAACTCCACTTAGTGATGATGAACTACAGGTGATTCAAAAATATTTTAATCAACACCAGATTCATGCCATTATTGGCGGAATTTAATTCGAGGAGGACAAGAAATGGAATTAATCTTAGATACTGCAGATGTACAAGCAATTACTTACTACAACGACTACCTAAAACTAAGTGGAGTCACTACAAATCCAAGTATTATTACTAAAAGTAAAAAGGAACCAAAAATTGTATTAAATGAAATTCTAAAAATTCTATCTGACGATCAAGATTTGTACGTACAGGTTATCTCTACAGACGTAGATGGCATTGTAGAAGAAGCAAAACAAATTGCTGCTTTACGCCCATTGAGTCCTGAGAATATTTATGTAAAAATCCCTGTATCTAATGAAGGACTAAAAGCAATTAAGGAAGTAAAGAAACTCAATATTAAAATTTTAGCTACAGCAATTTATACACCTGAACAAGGCATACTTGCAGCTCTTGCAGGTGCTGATAAACTAGCTCCATATGTAAATCGTATGTGTAACTATACAGATGGTGTACGCGCTGTGATTGATTTATTCCAAATGATTCAAATCCATGGATTACCTACAAAAATTGTTGCAGCTTCATTTAAAAATATGAATCAAGTCCACGAATTATTAAAAAACGGAGTTCATAGTGTAACTGTTCCAGTAGATGTGTTATCAACAATGATGAATCATCCCGCAACGGATGAAGCAGTAAATACATTTAGCCAAGATTGGCAAACGACTTATCAAAGAAATACTTTATTCTAAAAAATCCCCGAAATTCATTTTTCGGGGATTTCTTATTTAATGCTTTGCTTTTTCGGCATCACGCCAATTGTCTTGGTATCCTCCAAGTAAATCAACAAATCGTTTAGCAATTAGATGTGGACGTGTAATTGCACTTCCTACAACTACACTATGTGCACCCAGATATAAACACTTCATTGCATCTTCTGGTGTATACAAATGTCCTTCCATCATAACATATGCTTCATCTTTAAAGTCTCGGCACATTCTTGCAAATTCACGATAATCCGCTCCTTCGATATGAGCAGTTTCTTTTGTATAACCATACAAAGTTGGTGCAACAATATCAGCACCATTCTCAATTGCTTGCTTAGCTTCATCATAATTTGATACATCGGCAAATATAATCGCATCTGGTATTTCTGTTTTAACACGCTTAATTAATTCACTTGCGACCGTCTTTTCATGTGTAATTTGATTTGTACAATCTAACGCAATAATCTCTGCTCCTGCTTCCCATATCGCATTTACTTCACTCATTGTTGGAGTGATAAACACATCAGTATCATCATGCCACACTTTCCATAAACCAATAATAGGTAAATCTACAACTTCTTTTATTGCCTTGATTTGTTCAGGTGAATTTGCACGTATTCCAACAGCTCCTCCCCATTTTGCAGCCTCCGCCATCTTAACAACGATATCCTCCGTATAGATTGGATCATCTTTTTGAACCTGGCAAGACACAATTAATCCATCTTTAAAACTTTCTAATATTGCTTTCTTTCTCGCATCTGTTGTCTTCATAAAACTCCTATTCTACAGTACTCACTAGCAAGCGTCCATTTGTAATAACTTCAAATTCTGGGCAACTTGCTGGAATAAAGATACTATCAGTATATTTACATTGTATTTCTCCATCATTCCATTTTACAGTTGCATCCTTTGATACAAACGTAATTGTCATGAAGGCATTATTTGGCTTTAAAGTGATACTATCTTTGACATCAATTAAATCAACTTTAAAAAATTCAGTATTGCATAGTGTTTTGCAAGTTGTTTCATCAACTTCTTGAAATGGATTAGCAATTTTTTGACTTTCTTTTGTCAAATCTACCACATCAAAACTCTTATCTAAATGTAACTCTCTTGAGTTACCTTGTGCATCTTTTCTTTGATAATCGTAAAAACGATAAGTTACATTTGAATTTGTGCCTACTTCAATTGCAAATATCCCTCCTCCAAGAGCGTGTAGCATTCCTGCATCAATATGAATAAAATCACCTTTATTTATTGGTACTTTTACTAGATGCTCTTCCAATGTTCCATCTTCAATCGAAGTGCGAATTAGCTCTTCATCACTTATCTTTGTTCCTGCAACTAAAGTTGAACCAGGTTCTGCTTCCAAAACATACCACGCTTCTGTTTTACCATGGTCATTATCATTTGTTTTTGCATAAGCTTCGTGGGGATGTACCTGAATTGATAAATCCGACTTTGCATCTAGATATGCTAATCTTAATAGTTTAGATTCATCATGTTTACCTAACATTTCAGTTGGACATTTTTGAATCACTGTCATTAAATCTTGACCTGCATATTCACCATTCATTATCTCATTTTGACAATATGAGTGGGCACTCACTTCCCAACACGTTCCATATTCACTTGAATCAACACCTCGAATCGTCGTTAGTTTATTGTTTGCCCAGATTGTCTTATCATAAATTGGTTTTAGTTTAATTGGATACATTGTTTTTCTTCCTCATCTTCCTTTATTTTATTAAATTGATGCCAGTTGATTAAGCTGTCCATACTTTTGATTGTCTCTTCGTAATCTACTTCTGGTTCTAGTGAAACAATCAAATTCAACGTGTTTAGCTGTTCTAAAAGTTGAGGCATGTTGATATCACCCTCCAAAAGAGCACGGTGGACAAACGGCTTTGGCAACCCTTCTTTATAACTATAATTCTTTAAATGGACATGTCCAATTTGATCATGAATGAGTTGATACTCTTCAATCAAATTGAGTGATAAGTATTGTTGAGGAACCTTTTCTTTCAAGGCTCGATAAGAGTTTGCAGGATCCCATAAAAGCATTAAGGATTTATGATTTACTCTTTTCACTAATTCGTAAGTCATTTCACCCTTAGGACAATACGAATAAGGACAATTCTCTAACACCAACATTACATCAAATTCACTTGCAATATCACAAGCACTCCTTAAGGCGTCACTTATTAAAATTAAGTCTTCTTCAGTTCCTACAATTTGAATTTCCTCATTATCTGGAAATCGAAACGGGAAGACGCGAACACTTTTTGCCTCGAGTATTTGTGCATAGTGACATACTCGTCTGAGTGCATCCAAATGCGCTTGTAAGCCACCTTCAATGCAGTAAAATGCTGGATTAAAAAGTGAAACTCGTGTATGTGGTTTTAATGGACATAAGAAGAATACTGTCGATGCTAAATTAGCAATCTTTACACCATGTTTTTTTGCAATTGCTTTGACTTCATGTATTTCCTCTAATGTGCATTGCTCAATTGTCTTATTAAATGCATGATGAATATCAATCCATTGAATTCCTTTTAAAGATATCAATTCGCATGCTAAATCAAAATCTTGATTAACTTGATCAGTAATAATTGAAATATTCATTACTTAATATCCTTAAACACAATTTGCTCATTTTCTTTAAATACTCGTACTGTAAATGGATTTTTTTCAATGCGCTCATAATCATGTCCTGCAGTGGTGTTCCAGCAAGCTCCAACTTTCATATCGCAATCTCCTGTATTGATTAATCGATGTGCTAATTGACTATCAATATGATGAATGCTTCCTTTTTCTACTTTTTGTGCATGACACTGCCCAGTTTCATCCATAAGAAGTAATAGACCTTCTCCACCCAATCCTATATAGATTTCAGCGCAATCTAAATCTTCATGAAAATGTCCTCGCGTCATATTGCATTCCCCATCGACTAACACAGGTTTTAAAACTGTAAGCCCCCAGTTTAAATTACCTACTTGTTTTGGCTCTCCTTTTGAATATGAATACACCTCATACATTATTGTATCTTTGTCTAAGGTTTCATCAATATTTATATAAAAACCTTGCGCATCACGATACAGCTTTTTAGCGCTTATAACTTCTTTACCATTTAATACTCCATCATAAAAATCATGGATGACACTCATTTTTTCTACTTTCATAAAATCCTCCTTACACAAATGTTATAACATTATAACTATACTGTCAATTGCATTTGTCATTTCTTTTACAAACTACAGATTTTAACATACAATTCATGATATAATAAACACATCAACAACGGAGGATACTATGAAAATTGCTTATTTAATACATTCATATTGCGGATATGATGAGCTTATTGAAAATGTAAATCAACTTATTGCTCAAGGAGACCACGTATTCATTATGATTAATGATAATAGTTTACGAGAAAAGATTTATTTTGTGTATGGAGAAAGTCGCTATGTCCATGTTTCGCGCGTTCAAGAGTTTGCTCAAGAAGGTGATTTATCAATGGCTCGCGGAACAATTTTACAACTTCAAGAAGCAGTAAACACCACTGATTGCGAGTATTTTATTAACCTGACTCATGGAATGATGCCAATACGCCCTCGTAATGAAATTATTGAATTACTATCTGCTCAACCCTATAAGGACTATTATTACATAGACAAAGATGAAAAGGATTCACCATCTATACGTGATGATGTAACTAAATATTATTTATTCACGAATTTACTAAGTTTTCCTACAAAAGCATCAACACGGAAGTTCTGTCGAATCAATGCAAATTTCTTAGCAAAATTAGGAATAAAAAAGAAGTCAAAGGAAAATTTTCTTTTTGGAAGTCCTTGGTTTATGTTATGTCGTAAATCTGCTACAATTTTAGCTCAAAATTTCCCCTATGTATCAGAAACATTTAAATATTCATGGTATTCAGAGCAACTTTACATCCCGACAATGATGAAGAAATTTGTCCCTGACCACATACATATCAATGAAGACTATCGTCTAGTTGGACCTATGGGAAAATGGCAAAGAGATTCTCAAGGACACTCACTCACCTCTATCCCAGCTGACTCAACGGCATTGTTTGCTGCTAAGATCTCAATAGATGAGAATCTAGCACTCTACCAAGACTATTTTGACATATACAATAAATAAGAGTGTAAATATTAGAAATAATATTTACACTCTTTTATACTATCTATTCATATAGCCATCTACTTTTTGTTGAAGTTGGAATGCCTCAGAATAAAGACTTCCTGACCCATCACTAATACGATATATCTCATTTTCAATATAGTCCTTCACATCTGGATGTTCATGAAAAAAACGAGCAGACTGGCTTTTTTTCATGACTTCTTGTGCTAAACTTAACTGCATATCATTTATCTCATCATAATTCATGTCAAGCGCAGGAAGTCCTTGTGATTTGGTTAAAATCGAAGACTGAATTGTTTCATCAAGAGTCAATAACTTTAATAATTCCCAAGCATAGTCTTCATGAGGTGTTGCTGCATTAATTGCAAACATAACAGTATCAGCATGTGCACTTGAATAATTTTCAACATAATGAGGAAGTGCGATGATTTCCCATTCAAAATCAATATATCGCTTGATACTATAAGGATAAGGACTATATGTCCGATATTCTGCATAACTAAAAGGTTGAAACGCAACTGCACCATTATTGAAGTCTTCAATTGTTGCATGTGTACTTGTTTGGAGACTTTGTAAATTTCTTAAAAATTGCAAGACTTCAACCATTTGTTCTGAATCAAGGTTAACTATATTTTCTTCCGAATCAAACAAGTTAATATTTTGACTTGCAATTGCCTCTAACCACGTATAGTTTATCGAACCAAAATGATCCAAAATACCGTCATGGTCAACATCTTGTGTAATTTTTTTGCAAATTTCGTAAAATTCATCCCATGTCCAATCACTTGATGGAACATCAACATTATATAATTCAAGCAAAGTCGTATTTACAAACATAAGTTGAGGGTTAACTTCAAATGGCAATGCATATAGACGATCATGATATGTAACGGCTTCTATGCTTGAATCATAAAACAAACTATATTCATTTATCCCATCATGAGTCAAATATTCATCTAGTTGCACTAGTGCCCCAGTACTTGCAAAAGTCAAAAAATCCTTCTCTAGCACTAAAAACAAATCAGGTGCATCCCCTTGAATAAGTTGATTAGATAAAAACTCACTATATTGGTCAGTTGTAATACCTGGTAAGTAAGAAACCGCTAAATTAGGATATCTACTTTCAATTATCTCAATAGCCTCATCAATTACTGCATATGTATCTAGGTTATAGGTTCCCCAATAACTATCTGAAACAATACCAATTTCTATGTGAATCACTTGATTTTCAAAATACGAGTAAACAATTCCAAATATGATTATCATGTTCGCTGCTATGATATACAAAATATTACGATTCATTCGAATACCCCAAGTCTTCACAAATTAAAAATCCAGTATTCAAATACCATATTGCCAATTGTGTGCGATCGCGAAACTGTAACTTCTCCAAAATCACACTTAAATAGTTACGAACAGTTCCTTCTGAAAAATAAAGTGTTTGAGCAATTTCTTTATTACTGAAACCTTGAGCTACTTTTATGATAATATTCCACTCGCGCTCACTTAAATCATTCACATCTGCATGAGTTTTAATAGTTATATTCGCACTTGCACGACCATCTAACAGTTTGACCATCTTCATCGTTGCCTTTGAATCTATAATTGAACCTCCTGATAAAACTGTCGTTATTGCATTAGTTAAACTCTCTGGTGAATCCCCTTTTAGCAAATATCCGCTCGCACCATACTTTAGGCAACTGATGATATACTCATCATCATCAAAAGTTGTCAGCACAATAACATGAATATTAGGGTGTGCTTCTTTAACTATTTTTGTACACATTACACCATCCATCTCAGGCATGCGTACATCCATGAATATAATGTTAGGTTCATCATGTTCAAGAAATTCAAGAACTTCCTTTCCACTTGAGACACAACCAATAACATCATAATCGGGATTTGATGTTAATATTATACTTAAGCTATCTCTAATCAACGATTGATCATCAGCAATCAAAATTTTAACCATATACTAATTCCTTTCTAATTGGTATCTCGGCAATAATCACGAAGCCGGCATGGCCATAAAAACGTAAAGTACCACTCAACAACTTGATTCTCTCTTGCATGTGGTGTAAACCAAATCCTGGTTTTACTTCTTTGCAACCTATTCCATCATCCTCAATAATGATAATTAAACGCTCATTTTCAAGTGCAAATGAGATAAAAACTTTGTTTGCCTTACCATGCCGAATGGCATTAGTTAGACTTTCTTGAATTACACGATATACAACATCTTCTTCGTCAGGAGAAAACCGTAATTCTTCCAAATGACACACAAAATTAATCTCTGTTGATGAGACTGCACAAAAATCTTGAATTAGTATTCCAAGTGCTCCTTTAAGACTATGTGTCTCTAAGGCATCAGGACGTAGTTTTTTTACGGAACGCCGAACATCTTTTAAACCCTGTTGTGCAGTTTCAGATAGACGTATAAGCTGTCTTTGAACCAATTCATCATCTTTGTTTGGAATCATCATAACCGCATTTAATCCCACTGATAGCCCTGTCAATGTATGACCTAAAGTATCATGTATTTCTCGCGCAAGACGATTACGTTCTCTTGTTTCTCCCATTTTTTCACGAATATTCGCATACTCTTTTAATTGATTATTTAGTGAAATAAGTTCACTATTCAATTCTTTTACATTAGAACTCTCATGAACTTCTAATTGTATCAATAAAAATGAGAAAACAATAAATACAACCAGCACACCAGTTTCTAAGGCAGCAAGTACTCCTTTTAGGATAAATTGAGTAGATGTATTATATACTGATATATAGCTTTCAAATGGAATACTTGAAAAAATATTCATATTTCCCATGCTAGTAATAATAAAAGCTAAAGCACATACGACAAGTAAGAAAGCTCCTTCTCGTGCTGAGCGATAAAGTAACAAAATATCAGCTACAATCAATAGTATAATCATATTACTTGAAAACCCAATAACATACATCAAAACAAAACTCATCATCAACTGAATCACAAATAGTAATTCGCTAATATTTAAGACAATTCTGCGGCTATGTCGATAATAAGATATTAAAAATATGCACAATAAACTTAGCATGCTGTATATTACTACTGATGCCGGAGGGGTAAAGGGCAATCTAGCCACTCCATCTAAGAACTCATATCCATCATTCATCAAAATAATCGTATCTAAAGTGATCATCATTGTTCCACTAATAAAGAAAAAAAGGAGAAAGTTAACCCCAATTAATAACACAAAGACAAGAATTAATCGTTGATATTCTTTTGTATAATTCATATTACTGCCACCCATCCAAAGAAAACATTTCAATATTTTCACTATTAATCATCTCTACCGGCATAATGATTTGTCTATTTTCTATGCTTTGTTCAAGAAGTAAAGAATAAGCAAGTTCAACAGCCTTATCGCCCATTAAGATTGGTGTTTGAGCAACTGTCCCTTGCATTAGTCCCTGTGCAACTAATCGTTTCGCCTCCTCAGAACCATCCACACCATATACAGCAACACCTTCAATACCTAAAGATTGAAGAGCAGCTACCGCACCCAATGCAGCTAAATCATTCAATGCTACAATCACATCAACTGAATCATGATTTGAAAGATAATCCATTACAAGTGGCATAGCGACTTCTAATTGCCCTTGAGAATTAAGTTCACCAACAACTTCGAAATTATCATGGTTTTGAATCTCATTTTTAAATGCAGAAATACGATCACTTCCCGACAAAGTTTGTTCGTGTGTAAGTAATAATATATTACCTTCTTCAAAGTGACTTAGAACATCCTGAACAATAAGCTTCCCCGCTTCACTATTATCTGAAACAATGCTAATGTATTCACTTGATTGGCTTCCCGTATCTAAAAAGATAATTACGATACCTGCCTCCTCACATTCTTCAAGTAAGTCTTCAAGGCCTGTTTGTTCTACAGGATTTATAAAAATAACATCAAAGTCATGATCAATCATATATTGCACTTGCTGACGTTGATGTTCCAGTGACAAACCCCCATCAAACGCAAGTAAAATGTCGCCATTTCCTTCGACTATGAGCTCTATTTGTTCATTCATAACACGAAAGTAGTCGTTATTTAGACTCATGTAGGTAACACCAAAATAAAGAGGGTCACTTGTCTTTAGAGAATAGCTAACATTAGTAATTGCCCCTACAAAATATAAGATGCCACTTGAAGTTAATCCAACAACAGCAAAAATCGCACAAATTTTTATTGAAAACTTCATATTTATCCCCCTTGCTATAACATTAAAATTATACCATAAAAAAACTACACAATAAAAAAACAAAATTAGTATTTCTAAAATAGTATTATAAGCCTCCTTTTTTTTGCTTTTAACCTTTACACTTTAGGTTCTATCTCATAGAAAAACATATATATTCTTAAATTTCATGTAAAAAAGACAGTATCTTCCATAAATGATAACGGAAAATACTGACTTATTTTATATTATTATATTAAATCATTTTTAACGATAAGCCTTTAAATCTTCAATCAACTTCAAAATATGTTTTTTACTATTTCGCCAACTTAGAAAACTAAGCAGTGCAAATACACCAAGTAGAATTGCACAAACAGTACAAACCCATGAAATAATAATTGCCATGTCTCCTGAAAAAATAAAATAACTATCTTGTGAACCACTAAACCCTACATAGGCAATAGCTGCGCACAACAAGCTTACAAGTCCACTGAATTTCCACCAGTTACCAATACGCCTTGTCATGACATCTTTCATTGCAATATCATTTTTCATATTCTCGAGTTGAGCTTTTGTTAATTTTGTTTTCATGAACCCTCCGTACAATCTATCGTTGATATTATAGATAATCATCTAAAAAAAATCAACCCCACTTGGGAGGTAGGATTGATTCTTTAATTTTAGTAACTTAATCCTGGATCGAATACACCTAAGAATACACCTACAAATGCAATAACTACCATAAGTAGCATAATTTTGATTGGACTAATATTTTTCTTAGCCATTAACCACCAACAGAATAATACAAAGCATAGTGTAAGCACACCTGGGAATGCTCCATCAAGTTTATCTTGAAGCATTACAGGTACTTCAACATATTCACCAGAACCTGGAGCTGTTTCTTGAAGACCAGTTGTTAATTGAATAGAAGTTGTGATTGAAACCCAAGAACCAGCCATTGCACCAACAATAACTTGTCCCATTACTACTGCTGATTCACGAATCGCTGTTGCTTTTTCACCAACGATAACTTCAACAGCTGTTCCACCTAACTCATATCCACGAGTATAGATTGTTTTCATGAACCAAGTAATTGTAACATTCCATACAAGAATATAGAAGATTGGACCGATAACAGAACCACCTTCTGCAAGTCCTAATGCAATCCCTAATAATACTGGGATATATGTTCCAACAATTAGAGAATCCCCGATACCAGCAAGTGGTCCCATTAGACCAGCACGGATACCATTGATCATAGCATCATCAATTTCTTCATTTCCGTTTGCGCGAGCTTCTTCTAGACCCGCTGTAATTCCTACAACCATTGCCCCAATTTGTGGCTCAGTATTAAAGAACGGATAATAAGTGCGTAATTTTTCAGCTTGCTCATCTTTATCACTATATAATTCTTGAATAATTGGTAACATTGACCACATATATCCAAATGTCTGCATGTGCTCATGTGTAAAACAAGTTAAGTTCCCATAGTACCAACGCCAGAAAGAACTATTTAACGCTTTTTTAGATAACTTCTTCATATTAAATATCCTCCTCTTCGTCAATACCTACAACAGCGACACGTTGAGAGCGTAACATTGCAAGTTGGTAGTTGATATAAGCAAATACTGCTCCAACTACAGTTGCTGCAATCAATGTTAATCCCATTGATTTCGCAAGTGCAAACCCAAACACGAAGAAAATTAAATCAACAGGTTTAGATACAACAGATTTTAATAAGATTGCAATCCCTACAGCTGGTAATAGTGAACCAATTGTAAATAATGATTTCATATACCAAGAATCCATCGGAAGAGCATCTTTGAAGCTACTAACTGCTTCAGCTCCATAATAAGTAATTAGCATTACTGGTAGGAAAGAGATGAAAAAGTGAGAAATTAGTGGAAGTAGAACTTCTACTTTCCCTAAAATACTAAAGTCTTTTTTATCTAATCTAGCCCATCCAATGTGTTGCCAAATAAGATTCATCATAGCAGTACCATAAAACTGAACTGTTCCGACAGTACCTACAAGTGCACCAAGTGCACCAGCAAGAGATAATGCTTCAACACTATCAAATGCTAATCCTTGAGATTTTGCCGTAACATAAGCCAAAGGTATACCAATGTAAGATACAGCACGTAAGTCAGCTGCAACAGTTCCCCCTGGAGTAACAAGTGCGATAAAGATAATTTGAATCGGGATTGAGATCATGATACAACCTGGTACATCCCCCATAATTAAACCAACAAATACTGATGCGATAAGTGGTCTGTTTAACGTGTAGTTCCCAACTGATGTTCCTAAACATGCAATTGTAGAAGCTGCTAAACATGACATAACACCAAGTAAGCCGGCTTGTAGCCAAGTAATTGCTTCCATATTTTTCTTCTCCTTTATATTTTATTATCTGAATTGATAACTAATCTCCCAAATTAGTAACCAAATTTAGATCTGAATTTTGGCCATGAGCCAATCGCTGTCTCTTCCAACAGTGCAAAATACACATCATATCCAGCATTTGTAAGTGCTTCACAAGCTTCTGCTTCTGGTTGGATAATAGATTGATTTTGCCCTAACTTAATTGAACCTGGACGATCATTACATGGACCGATTACAATACGTTTTATATCACTTGGAACAAATTTGTTTTCTACAAGTAAATAAGCCATATCTACAGGGTCTTTAGTAATTAAAAAATAACGTTTATCACTTGATAATACCTTGTCTTTTTTTTCTAAGAACTCTGCCTTAGTCCATACAAACACTTTTTTATCAGTTGAAGCTGTAAAGCTTTGTTTTAATACTGGAGTTGTCGCTGCTTTATCATTAACAGCAATAATTCCGTCACACGGGTACTCTTTAGACCAACGTGTAATAATTTGACCGTGAATAATACGGTCATCAACGCGAACAAAACTAATCATTTCATTTCCTCCTTAGATATCTTCTTCTTCGCTTTCGCATGATGGACTAAATTCACATAATCCTTCACGCCCCTCAGATAACACAACCGATTTTAACATTTCGTTATCCATGTTATCTTTCATCAGCACACAAGTTAACACTGCAGGCATATTCATTCCTGCAAACACAAGTGTATTTTCCAATAGATTTTTTTCTGATAGCACGTTAAGTGCATTCGTAAATGGTGATCCACTTAAAATATCAGCAAATAAAATCACATCATCCTCTGCTTGAATTGGCTCAATTAGTTTTGTAAAATTATCCACAAATGTATCTGTACTCATGCCATCTTGAAGATTAGTGCTTAATACATCACTTCTTTCTCCACTCATCATTTTAATTGCACTATGCAATCCATTGGCGAAAGTTCCATGACTTACCATTACAACATATTTCATATAAACATTCCTTTCTTGATATATAAATCATTACTACCTGATACAATGATATCTTATTGCGGCAAGTGATATCAAGCATTTTAACAACTTATTACATTTGTCATTGCGATAATATTCACAAAAAATTCACACAATTGAAGTAAAAAAGACTTAATTTTCTAAAAATACATCATTTTTACAAATTAAGTCTTCAAATTATGTGATATTACTTGAAAAATACAGCTATTCCTTCGTCCCAGTATCGAAAAAGTAAAATCAGCAAGAATACAATGAGTGGCGAACCAATTAAAATCCAATAAGCTCTTCCCACTTTTTTTTCCATTTTTCGCCATCCAACTTTATCGAAATAAAATGAATCTTCATTTACTTTCTTTACAATACCATCATTCACTAAATTTCCAATTGTGTAAGAAATAATTGCAGACGTAAGATGTAAATTACGGAATTCGCTTGTCGCAATTGCAGTTTCTACACTATACGCGCCGCGACGATGAAATACATCCATGACTAGGCGGGCACTTGTTTTTCTTGCTTCATTTTGTTTTTTTGCCATAACTATCTCCTCTATATCAGCTCAAAGTGTTTACAAGCATACGCAATTCCATGATCATCACAATCCTTTGTGATAAAGCTTGCATGTTCTTTTAATTCTTCCAAAGCATTTCCCATTGCAACACCCACACCTACCGTTTTAATCATTTCTAAGTCATTTAAGTGATCTCCAAATGCAATAATATTTTCCACACTATATTCCAATTTTTCACAAAGAATTTTAAGTCCTGATGCTTTACTAGTTCCTTTGAGCACAATGTCATATCCATCTACACCATAATGAATAATATCATAATTTTTATATTTTTCTTGATACTTGGCAACTAAGTGTTCTGGCATATGACCTACACCTTGTACAGGAGCCTCACTATAGTGATAATCTCGTTTATTTGTACCATCTAATAATACATCTTTCATTCCAACAAAATCCATGAAATGCTTTAAACACTTTTCGTGATTAACGTATGAAAAGCTACGATCAGTAAATTGATAAAAAATCGCTAATCCATCTTCTTCAAAATCTTTCGTAATTGCTATTACATCTTCACTTGGCATTTTTGAACGAGAAATACAATTTCCATATGCATCTCTTATGTCATTTCCATTGCTACAAACAAAATAATCGAAGCCAAGTTCTGTCTTCAGTAATTCTGGTAAAAATGCAAATGACCGCCCTGTTGCAATTGCAATCCGAATACCTTTTTCTTTAAGTTTTTTTAGTGTTTCCTTTGTTGAATCTAAAATTTGTTTATTTGGTCCATAAAGTAATGTTCCATCAATATCAAATGCTGCTAATTTTATCATTTATTTTTCTTCCTATCTGCGAGTCGTTGCTTAGCCGCTAAAACTTCTTCTCCAATTTTGCGAGTAAGTCGTCCTGAATCTTGCCCATTAATGTACATCATGTAAATAGGAAATATTCCTTTACGAGGAGAAATACTGCTTACGCTTCGATAGCGAATAATGCGGCTATCAAAGAAAAAATCAATTTCTGCAAGCATAATTTGTCGTTTCATGTAAGTTTCACAAGCTAAAATATAAATTACAAAAAGCAGAAACACGTATACACATGTGTACAGAATATCAATCCGCATTGCAGCTTCGATCAGTAGTACTACACTTATAAGCGCACTTATTCCATACCCAACTAGCCATATATTATAATCTTTAATAATTTCTACATGATTTTTATTTTTTTCATTATAAAGCTGTTTATTTTTTTTGTAACTCAGCATTGCTTTTGTAACTTTTATGCTGCCATATATCCCATACATCACAAGACCTACTGACACTACTAACGGTATGACTTCTTCAAAATTCATGGAAAATTCCTTCTTTCTGTTGATATCGTATCACACTATTTAAAATAATCAAATTACAGAAGTCACTTTTTTAGGTATTTTTTGATAGATTGATGCAAGAACTAGAGCAATCAGTCCACTCGCTGCAAAGATATAAAGTGTTAAATCTAACCCAAACTGCTCACTTAACATTGCAGCAATTATTGGTGTAATGAGTAAAGCAACACCTA
>CAYJEY010000003.1:0-107516 GCA_964369385.1 uncultured Holdemania sp. | reverse complement strand
TATTGGTGTAATGAGTAAAGCAACACCTAGATATATTGCGCTAGCAATCGTCTGTCCGCTGGCACGAAGTTGTACAGGTGTATTTTCATCAACGATAGTTTTACTCGTAATCATAATAAACGGGAAACTCAACCCTTGTAGACAAGCAACTGCCACCATTAACTCTGGAGTTTGAACAATTCCATATCCTACAAACTTTAAGATATACATAACAATCCCAAACACCATAACCTTATATCCTTTAAATTTATTTAAAAGGTATGTTCCCGCAAAAAATAGTGGAAGCTCACATAAGGCTTGAATTGACCACCTTTGTCCAATCAATGTTTCGTCTGCTCCAAGGGCAATCATCTTATCGACAACCGTATACATATCAGCTGCAGAAATCATATTGACAATAAGAAAAGTCATCACAATCAATACGTATCGCTTGTTAGTGAACAGTATTTTTAAATCCTGTACTTGAATACGTTTGTCATCTTGTTGAACTTTAATTGCGTCTTGCATAAAACCACTGAATACAATATTTAGCAAGCCAAGTACACAGAAGACAAGAGCCAAGACACTATATCCATAGTTTGTGATGATCATAGCACCTACTGTAGTTCCAAACATCCATCCGATAGACCCCATTGAACGAAGTGGCCCATAATGTGCTTTACATGTTTCGTCTATTTCAAGACACCAGGCATCTTGCACAGCCATGATTGTCCTGCATAATCCACCAACTAGCGATGTAAACAATAGATGGAACCAAAAAATCTGCTCAGAATAACTAAACAGGAAATACACACTTACCATCATCAATGCCATCCCAACATTGTACACGAGTTTATCACTTCTAAAATAATCACACAAATACCCAGCTATAAGTTGAAAAGCAATTGCTACAATAGCAGCTCCTGTGAACATTAATCCACGTTGTGTTGCATCATAACCAAGGTGAATCAAGTAAGTTTGATAATACCCATAAGCAAATGAGAAAGCAATAAACGCTAACAAATAACTCGCACCCATCATCATTTCATTTTTTGTAATTTTCATATTTACTCCATGTTTGCATGACGTCCAAACATTGTACTAGAAGTCATTTCTTTCTCTTGCATTAAGCGACAAATCATTACATCCATAACAATTCCCTCCGATTGCTCAAATAAACTTCCCATTGGTTGAATACTAGCAACTTCTCCTTGTTTAAGACTCTTGGGAGACGGTGCAGATATTTCGATAACTACATCAGCTAGCTTGGCAATTGTTGACTCGGAATTGATCGTAATTAATAATATTTTTGCTCCAACTTCTTTAGCTTTTTGTGCATGATTTACTAAGCTCTTAGTTTCACCACTACCGCTACAAATCACAAGTAATCCATCTTTTGTAATATTTGGAGTACATGTTTCTCCAACCACGTAAGATTTAATCCCCATATGCATACATCTCATTGCAAAACCTTTGACTTGAAATCCACTACGTCCTGCCCCTGCACAAAAAACTTCATCGGATTCACAAAGCAGCTCAATTGCACTCTCTATGCAATCCTCATTCACCTTAGTTAAGGTTGCAGTTAATTCTTCAATAACTGTTGTAATTATAGTTTTAGCTGAGGTCATACTTAAATCTCCCCTTTATTTTGCTTGCCATTTCCTTTGGATTTTCGGCTTGGGCAATAGCCCCCCCTACGACAATAATAGATGCTCCTTCTTCAACTATCGCATCTATCGTCGCTAATTTAACACCCCCAGCTACCGCACTTTTTGAAGTCGTAATTGCTTGATTTACTGTTTCAAGTTCACTTAATGGATTCGCTCCAGTTGATTGAACATCAAACGCAGTATGGACACAAATGTAATCTACTCCTAGTTGCTCTAACTCAACGCTACGTTGTTTTAAATCTGCTACACAAATCATATCAACTAATACTTCTTTACCAAATTTTCGAGCACTTTTCACCACTCCACTGATTGTAGCATCATGACTTACTCCAAGTACACTTACAAGATCTGCTCCTGCTTCAAAACAATGATCTGCCTCTAGTTCTCCTGCATCCATAATTTTCGCGTCGGCAATAACTTTCAAATTCGGATAAGTTGCTTTAATTAATCTTACCGGTTCCATACCGTATCGTATGATAAGTGGTGTTCCTACTTCAACGATATCAATGAATTCACTAACCTCTAAGAGCAATGCCATGCATTCATCTAAACTACCTACGTCTAATGCTAATTGTAATTTCATTATTATTTCCTCCTATAAATAATTTTCTGTTCTTTCAATAATTGCTTTTTGTGCTTGTGGCATTAGTGACACAAATTGTGCACAATAACCTGCAACTCGTACAAATAAATCCTGATATTCTTGAGGAGATTGCATCGCTTTAATGAGTTTTTCACTGTCAATAACATTAAATTGATTATGAAAAATCCCCATTTTACAGCATGCTCTTAAAAATGCTACAAATAAAGATTCATTTTTAAAACTATCTGCTGTAAATCTCATATTCAATAGCTGTCCCGCCGCAATTTTATAATTTGGTAATTTAGCTACAGAAGCTATAACTGCTGTCGGTCCATTTTTATCAGTGGATGCATATGGTGAACACCCCTCATTAAGAGGAGAATAAGCATAACGTCCATCCGGTGTAGCACCTACATTCAGTCCATTAGGAACATATGATGTAATATTACTTGTTGACATAGTATAACAGCTTACCCCCTCATTCATAAAATGGGCACATCGTGTTCGATATTGAGGAAGTAAAGATAAATAAGATTCAAAAACATTTGCACAAATTTGATCAACTTCATCAATATCGTTCCCAAACTTGGCAACTTGCAAGCAGTCATGTCGAATATGTTTGTATTCACCTTCCCAATTATGAGTAATCGCATTTTTTATTTCTGTCAATGTATAACGTTTTTCATCAAACACTAATTTCTTTAAAGACATCAAAGAATTTGCGACAACGACAACTCCCGTATTTGATTGTGAAACTACATCGTATCTTGCCCCACCATTCTTTAGTGTTTTTCCTCGTTCAATGCAATCATCATGAAAAACAGAAGTCAACGGGTCGCTGTCATAAACACTCAGACTTTCGTCACATACTCGATCACAATCAACTGCAAGTTGTGTATAGAATGCGAGAAGAGTATTCCAGTTTTCCCAAAGTTGAGCATAACTCGTTGGTGTAGTAAGTTTTATAAGTTGAATTTGCGACATCGGATCTCTACCATCATTCATCAATAATTCGAATAATTTTCCCCAATTTACATAAGTCATGCCTGTTGAGCGATGATTATATTTACTTGGAATTCCTGTTTCTACACAACCAATCGGCACATAATTAAATACATCAGTCTCATTAATATTTATATATCGCATTGCTTCGACAACTACTTCATCATTAAATATACTTGGCATTCCATTCCCTGTTGCAATCAACTTCACCGCAAGCTCCATGATTTCCTGTGGAGTAGTTTCATGATAGCGCATAGAAAAATTAGGTTCGGCTAATGCAGTAGTATTCATCGCTTCAATACAAAGATAACTCAAATCATTAACGCCATCTACTCCATCACTAATCAATCCACCTATAACTAAATTTGTATACAGAGGATACCCCTGTGAATACTTGGTATGTCCGTATGGGCGAACCTTATTACACGAATTATTCATCAAAAAGAAATGTGTAATCAATTCTAATGCATGATCTTTACTCAAAGTCCCAGACTTGATATCTCGCTCATAATAAGGCCACATTACTTGGTCGAAACGACCATAACAAAATGAATGACCATTACTTTCAATCATTTGAAGAATATGAATTAAATATATCGCTTGTAATGCCTCATAAAAACTACTTGCCCTATCTTGAAACACGCGATTTGCAATCTTACTCATTTGAGTTAACTCTTGTCTTCGATCCTCACATGATTCAACGCAAGCCATTTCTTCAATTAATTTAGCATAGCGTTTTACCCATCTCAATACTGCTTCAAGTGAGATCAGCGCTGATTCGTAAAATAACAGTTTCTCCCTATCCTCGGTTTTACTAATTTTTTTTTGAATTCGATGAATCGTCTTATTAATTCCATCACGTAGCAACTGCTCATAATCAAGAACAACATGTCCATCTCCTGACATACTAATTCCACCAAAATGTAGTACTTTCTGTCTTTGAGCTTGCAAAACAAGCTCAGGCATATTCCGTAGAACCTCATCTTGATGAGTTTTCCCTAGCCAAAAAGGAGCAATATCACGTAAATTTTGCTTCACATCTTCACTTATGCTAAATACATCCCCACCTCTTAACTCGAACTCATCCAATTCATCTATTATCCATTGCATTGAATATTCTGGATAAATTGGTGCAGCGAAATTCCTAGATGCCATATTCCCAAAAATTAGACTATCCGATTCAACATATAATGTCATCTTATCAAGTGTATGTGCAAAAGCTTTTGCTTTTTTGATCACAAATGGCTCATTATTATATTGTTTGAATATATCAGTAAACAAGATTGCGCGCTCACTACAAATACTTGCTTTACGATTCAACATCTTATTTTTTAATCGTTTTATTCTTTTTTCATTATAGTGACTCGGTTGTGTTAACTGATGATTTAAAAACATCATCACCCCTCCTCAATGACAAAAAAGCATCAAATGATGCTTTAGTAATTATCTTTTGTTTGTGTATCGCTGATTCCTAATACTACTGGAACTGACTTATAACCAACACCCATACGATCGATTCCCATGTCAATTAAGTGTAAGAAATGTTCACGTGTACGAATACATCCACTACCTTTTACACGACACTTACCATTTACTTCGTCCATCATCAGCTGGATCATTTCGTATGATGCACCATGCGCTTCAAATCCTGTTAAAAATCCAGTACTTGTCTTTACAAAATCAACGCCTGCCTCCACACAAATCTCACAAGTTTTCTTTACTTGCTCCAAAGTTAATGCGTCTGTCTCAAATATGACCTTTAACATTTTACCATGCATATGGCACATATCCGCTAATTGTTTAAGATCAGTTTTTACTTCATCATATTTTCCAGCACGGATGTAACCATAGTTTGCCACAACATCAATTTCTTTAACATACTTTGATTTTACAAGATAACTTAATTGACTTACTCTTGACTCTGTACTGCTAGTCCCAAATGGAAAATCACATACTGGACATAATGTTGTATTTGTTCCATCTACATAAGGTGCGCATAAATCAAGATATGCTGGATTAATACAAATTGTTGCACATCCCAATTTTACTCCATCTTTTGTTAATTCAATAATTTCCTCAGTTGTAAACTCTGGTTTAAGTACACTGTAATCAATGTAACTTGCAAGTTCTTCAACACTCATTTCGATTGCTTTCTTATTTGGATTCATTCTTTATTCCGCCTTTCTGAATTAAGTATATCATGCATTCACGCAATGTCAATCAGTTTCAATCATTTTCATTCATTAACACTCATTATATTTGCGCAATACTTTTCATCACTTATTGATACATCACTAATTACTTTCGTAAAATCATCAGTTATCGCAAAGTTGTAAAATCCTGTCGTATTTATTTTACTTTTATCAACCACAAGATAAGAAACATTACTCTTACTCATAGCTAACTGTTTAATTTGAGCACTATCCATCTCTGCTGTGAAAACACGATTCATTTCTTCATCAATACCTGCACAACCTATAAACACTTTATCAAAACTAAACTTTGAGAGTGTTTCAAGTGCAAGTGGGCCGACATTCATTTGATAGTTTTGTAAGTATCTTCCACCAATCACAAATAACTCAAGTGTTGATGTAGGTTTCGTTCTCACTAAATCACTATGAGTTACAACTTTGATTCGCTTCCCTTCAAGATAGGATACAATTGCATGAAAAGTTGTTCCCCCATCTACAAAGATGCAATCTCCATCTTGCACTAAACTTGCACAGCACTTCGCTAAAGAACGCTTACAATCACTATTGAGCTCAATTTTTTCAATCATCGTGAGCTCTGTGCTGTCATTTAAGATGTTGTTCATAGAGACGCGAATCGCTCCTCCATGAACTCGTTTTAACTTGTTTTGTTGCTCTAACTCCTCTAAGTCACGTCGCACTGTAGACTCTGAGACATTTAAGTCTTGGCATATTTGTTTCATCGTAACTGAATCCGCCTCTTCAAGCTTTTGTAGTATGTAAAACCAGCGTTTACTTGCCAACATTATTTAACTACCTTCATGAAAGTTTTTGTAATGTTTTGTGGACGTGTAATCGCTCCTCCAACTACTGCACAATAACACCCAAGATCCAATACTGCTTTTAAATCTTCAGGTGTATTAATTTTTCCTTCTGCAAGGACCGGCACACGCATTGTATCGACGAGCTTCTTTAATAAATCAAAGTTTGGACCTTCCACATCCACACTATAACTTGTATATCCACAAAGTGTCGTAGATACACAATCAAAACCGATATCCTGCGCCATAACACACTCTTCATAAGTTGAGCAATCTGCCATCGCCAATACTCCTGCTGCATGAATTTGTTTTACTAAATCCTCTAATTTTTCATTATTTGGACGCGTCCTCATAGTTGCATCCAAAGCAATCATTTCACATCCTGTCTCTAGTAACTCTTCTACTTCTTTTTTTGTAGGTGTGATGTAGATTTCACTATCATCATAGTTTCTTTTCACAATTCCAATGACTGGTAAATCGACAACTTTTCTAATTTCAATAATATCCTCTTTACTTTGAGCACGTATCCCACTTGCTCCACCCTCTTTTGCCGCTAAAGCCATTCTTCCCATAATAAATGATGAATGAAGTGGCTCATCTGGTAACGCTTGACATGAAACAATTAATTTCCCTTTTACTTTATCTAACATAAATTGCACCTCTCTTTCATTTAATTATACAAGATTTAATTTTCATTTTCTACAAATAACGGTCATTTTCCTTCAAAAATTCTCAAATAAAAAGCTTATTCTTTCAATTGAATAGAATAAGCATAGCGATCCCCACGATAATACGAATATGTATACTCAATCGCTTGATTATTGCGATCAAATCCTAAACGTGTACGTTTAAATATTGCGCTACCCTCCGCAATCTCTAACGCTGCAGCAAGCTGACTGTCAGCCAAAAGTGCCTCTAACTTTTCATTCACAAGCACAGGTTTATCAATTCCATAAGCAATATACACCTCATACATCGATTTACTATAAGCTTCAACATCTGTAGGTATATTTAAATATGCAGGAATGTACGTTTGTGAGTATACAATTGGCTCACCATCTACTTGACGAATACGTTCAAGATAAATAATTTTTTTATCTTCTTGTAGAGATAAGCAATCAGCCACATGCTCACTAGCTTCAATTACCTCTAAGTGCTTATAACTAATTGCATGTTGTTTTCCACGTTCTTGCATCTCAACATGAAATGATCGAATTGAACTTAGTGTTTCATCAATCTTATCACTATACGTTACTGTTGTTCCTATACCACGTGCACGCTTTACATACCCCTCTTTTTCTAAATCAAGGACTGCTTGGCGTACAGTAATTCGGCTTACTGAAAAGCGCTTTTCAAGCTCTAATTCAGTGGGTAATAAATCACCATAGGAAAACACCTTTTGTTCAATTTGTTGTTTTAATACTTCCTTAATTTGAAGATAAAGAGGCATTGCCCCTTTTTTGTAATCTAATTGCATGACAATACCTCCTTAAATTTATCTTACGTAAGCTTTTAATACTTTAATTTCTTTTCCTTCACTCTCACCATATGGAGCAATTGTGTATTCACCAACACTAGCAGGAATAATAAATGTTTCAGCATAATGGACAACGAATGGTTCAAATGCTTGAGAAGGACTACTTACAACAGCTTCGACACCATCTATTAAGTTTAACATATTTACTGTTCCATTGGTATTATGTTGTGATACATTTTTCATTGTATAGCGACGTGTTTCAATGAATTCTAGCTCATGTAATCCTGTATGCTCTACTTCACATCCACACTCTTCTTCAACTGGGTAAACTGCATTTACTAAGTGCTCTTCAACCCAAGAAGTTGTACGATCCCATTGGATAACTTCTTTACCATGATCAATATGAACTGGACGTGGAAGACCATCTAACCCAAGACGTCCCCAATCCCATAGTTTAAATGTAAAAATATAAGGTGTTGCACTTATCTCAAGTACCATAGCACCACTTCCACTACAGTGACATGTTCCCGCAGGAATTAAGAAGTGATCATGTTTCTTAGCTGGAAATTGATTAATATATTTATCTGCATCAAACACAATTTCATTTGCTTGAGCACGTCTTAAATCACTGATCATTTCCTCTGAATCAATTCCTTCCTTAAGACCTAGGTAAACAGTTGCCCCCTCTACCGCATCTAAGATATAGTAAGATTCATCTTGTGTATATGGCATTCCGAAATTCTTTTTCATGTATTCTGTTAATGGATGTACTTGAAGAGATAAATGTTGACCCTCAATTGTATCTAAAAAATCAAAACGAATTGGAAACTCAGCACCAAAGCGTGAATACACTTGATCCCCAAGTAAAGCTTTTGGTTGATATAAAACCGCATCCATCGCAGGTAGTTCTAAAATAACTCCATCATAATCAAATAAGATACTATTTTCTTCTGGAACACCATCAAAGCTCCACGCATAGTTGCTTTTTTCAGGATTAAGATTACATGCTTCTTTCATCCATTGTCCACCCCATACTCCTGGATCAAAGTATGGAACAGTTCTAAATGGTTGATTCACAAGCTGTTTTAAAGAAGTTGTGAAAGTCTCACCTGTAATCATCTTTGGCTCATTAGCTTTATTTGTATCTACTACATAATCAAATCGATTAAACAAACGAGCTTTGTGTTTATCAGCAATACGCCATTCGATAAAGAAGGCACGCTTATATTTTCTTAAGATGTCTTCGTTTGGATTAGTTGTTTTATAATTACTCATTCCTTGGCGATAACGCATTTGGATTTCCCAGCGCGCCATATCAAAATATACGACAATACCATCAGTACTTACAAGACTTGCGGCAACACCACATACTACTACAAGACCACTTGCATCTTTTACTTGAGCTTGTGCTTTCGCAAGCTTCTCTTGATCTATAAAATCAATAAAATCACCATAGTACATTTTCCCAAACACGCGATCATCCGTAAGATGATACTTCATTTGTTCACTAATTGACGCTTCATCCTTGAATATATCGATTGTATTAATTACTAATGAAGGTTCGAGTGATTGCACAAACTGCGCTACTTCCTCTTCATTTACTCCAGGATAGTAGTCTAACACTAGCGCTTGATTGTTGCTTATTTTGCTTAATAATTCTTCTTTAATACTTTCATAACCACAGATTGCGTAATGATTTTCCACCTTTGTAGTTGGATGTTGTACATATTTTGATTTAAAATTTAAATATCCCATCTAGTTTCTCCTCTTATTGATATTATAATGTTATAACATTATAACTATGTAGTCAAGATATATGTAAAATAAAAAGGTCTTTCGACCTTTATCTTATAACTCGATTGCTGAAACTGGACAAGTGCCTACACAAGCACCGCAGTCAATACAAGTCGCTTCATCAACGATAGCTTTTCCTTCATCGTTTAATGATAAAGCGCTCACTGGACAGACTCCAACGCATGCTCCACATCCGATACAAGCATCTAAAGAAATTTTTACTGGCATTTTAAGTTCCTCCTCTTCAAAGGATATTATACCACTATTCTATTTTTTCAACAATAATTTTAATTGCAGTTCTTATAGAACCATCTATTTCTACATCCATGAAAGATGGAATGCATGTACAATCTATACCGATTGGTGCTAAAAACCCTCGTGAAATTGCAATTGCCTTAATCGCTTGATTAAGTGCACCAGCACCTACTGTGTTTATTTCAATTTTTGAAGTATCTTTTAGTGAGTTGTAGATTGCACCCGCAACACTACTCGGATTTGACTTTGTTGAAACTTTTAATATTTCCATAAAAAGAACCCCTTTCTATATAGCCTATGGCAATAGAAAGGAGTTTATGATTACGGTCTGATCTGAATTCTTTCAATATGTGTTGTTCGTCTAGTATTTTCATCTACATGAATCACTATCCCACACAGGATAGGATCACCTTTTGCAATGGTATAGCGTGTTGGTTGGCGATAAGCAACTAAACGTATTACTTCATCCTTATCACGCCCTAGAACACTATCATATGCGCCACACATCCCAACATCACTAATAAATCCACAACCATCGATAACACGTTCATCTGCAGTTTGTACATGCGTATGTGTGCCAACAACACCAATACATGAATCCTTGAATACGTAAGCAAAAGTGATTTTTTCACTCGTTGTTTCTCCATGAAAATCCACAAAGTAAACATCAGCATCGTATTTTTCAAGTACTTCTTCCATACATTCAAATGGGCTTCGTTCAATACGATCCATAAACACTTGTCCACATAAATTTACAATCCCAATTCGAAGTCCACATACTTCTTGAATACACACACTTTGTCCTACATTCATTGGGGCCAAATTCATCGGTCTTACAAGTCGATCTGCATCCTTAATGAAATCCAACAGCTCTCCTTTTGAGAAAGTATGATTTCCCATTGTGATAACGTCGACACCAAGCTCCATGAATTGACGATAAATGCGGCTGGTAATACCCTTACCATGCGCCGCATTTTCTCCATTAATAATTGTTAAGTCAATGTGATATTGTTTTTTCAGTGCTTCAAGATGTGTCGATACAGCTTGACGACCTGAACTCCCAACGACATCTCCTAGAAACAAAATATTCATTTTATTTCGCTACCTCATTAGCACGAGTTTCACGAATAACTGTAACCTTAATTTGCCCAGGATATGTTAATTCAGACTCAATTTTGTCGCGAATATCGCGTGCCATTTTATGACATTTACCATCATCTACTTGTTCTGGAACAACTAACACACGAATCTCACGCCCTGCTTGAATTGCAAATGTTTTAGAAACACCATGGAAGTTATTTGCAATAGCTTCCAATTGTTCAAGACGATTGATGTAATTTTCAATACTTTCATATCGAGCTCCTGGACGCGCAGCACTTAGCGCATCTGCCGCAGCAACTAGATTTGAAATTAAGTGTGTAGCCTCAACTTCACCATGGTGAGATTGAATTGCATTCAATACAACAACATCTTCTCCATGTTTTTTTGCAACTTTATAACCTAACTCAACATGACTTCCATCTTGTTCAAAGTCAATTGCTTTTCCAATATCATGTAATAATCCAGCACGTTTCGCAAGCGATTGATTTAATCCAAGCTCTGCTGCCATCATCCCTGCGAATGCCGCGACTTCCATACTATGGTCAAGTACATTTTGTCCATAGCTATAACGATACTTTAGACGTCCTAATAAACGAATTAATTCTTTATCAATACGACCAATTCCAAGTTTGAACACTGCGTTCTCCCCTGCTTTCATCATCGTTTCATTCAATTCTTTTGTAACTTTTACTACTACCTCTTCAATACGCCCTGGTTGAATGCGACCATCACGAATTAAAGTTTCTAATGCTAATCTTGCAATTTCACGACGAATTGGATCAAAACAACTAACTGTGATTGCTTCAGGTGTATCATCAATGATCAAATCAACTCCTGTTGCTTGTTCAATTGCTTTAATATTTCGTCCTTCACGACCAATAATACGTCCCTTCATTTCTTCTGAAGGTAATGCCACTACTGATACTGTACGTTCTTGTGTTTCTTCTTGTGAATAACGCTGAATTGCTAATGCAATAATACCTCTAGCTTGTTCAGCTGCACGAATGCGCGCTTCATCTTCTTTTTCTTTGATAAATGCACTAACTTCTTTGTCCATACTTTTTTCAAGTACTTCCATTAATTCTTGTTTTGCTTGAGATGCACTCATTAAAGAAACTCTTTCTAGTTCTGCAATGTGCCCATTCAGTTTTGTTTGTAGTTCTGTTTCCATTTTTTCCAGTCCAGATAACTTTTCAGTCACTTTTTGATTTTTATTGTCAAGTTGTTTTTCTTTCTCACTTAAAGTTTCGTCACGATAATTTAAATTATCTTCGCGACGATTTAGTTTAGCTTCCATATCCTGGATTTCATTTCTTCTTTGCTTAACTTCCTTTTCAGCTTCCAATTTCAATTCATATACTTGACTTTTACCATCTAAAACAGATTGTCGGACATTTGTCTCAGCTTGACGCTCTGCATCAGCTAAAATTGTCTGTGCCTTTAATTCTGCACGAGTTAGTCCAACCTTTGATAGGACGACCATAATTACGATCCCACCAACAAATCCACCTATACCGAATAAAATGGAAGAAATAACATCATTCATCTCTCATATCCTCCATCTGTATTACTTTTGAGTTCACTACTCCTCTATATCATACCTTTTTTTAAGCGTTTTCACAAGCAATAAACCAAATTCCTTATTTTTTTTACATATCCATTAAAAAAACCGAGATTTACTTCTCTCGGTTAAATAATTTTTCTTTTATTTTATTTGTAATTTCTTCATCCATATTTGGATTTGCGATCAAAAACTGACGAACTGCATCACGACCTTGTCCAATTTTTTCTCCATTATATGAAAACCATGCCCCACTCTTCTGGATGATTTCTAAATCGACACCTAAAGTGATAACTTCTCCAATATGACTTATTCCTTCTCCATACATAATTTCAACTGGAGCAATTTTGAATGGTGGAGCTACTTTATTCTTAACAATTTTAACATTTACTTTGTTTCCAATAATATCAGTTCCTACTTTTAAGGCTTCTCCTTTTCTTACATCAATACGAATTGACGAATAGAATTTTAGAGCACGGCCACCCGGAGTAGTTTCTGGATTCCCAAACATGATTCCAACTTTTTCACGTAATTGGTTAATGAAGATAGCAGTACATAGACTCTTATTCATCACTCCCGCAAGCTTACGCATCGCTTTCGACATTAGTCGAGCTTGTAATCCCACTTGTGAATCTGACATTTCACCATCTAATTCAGCTTGTGGTACAAGTGCTGCAACAGAGTCAATTACAATTAAGTCAATTGCTCCACTACGAATTAATAATTCAGTAATTTCCAAAGCTTGTTCACCAGAATCTGGTTGAGATAAAATTAACTCATCAATATTTACTCCAAGGTTTTTCGCATATGTCGGATCAATCGCATTCTCTGCATCAATAAATGCTGCACGTCCTCCCGCTTTTTGACACTCGGCAATCGCATGAAGCGCAAGTGTTGTTTTCCCTGAAGATTCAGGTCCATAAATTTCGATAATTCTTCCTTTTGGATATCCACCTATACCTAATGCATTATCAACAGAAATCGAACCAGAACTAATGGCATCAATATCTACACTTGTACGGTCTCCCAACTTCATTATCGAACCTTTTCCATATTGTTTTTCAATTGTTTTTAATGCTTCTTGTAATAAAGCATCACGATTATCTTTTTTACTTTTATCACTCATGACTTCATCCTCCTAATTATTATTTACTGTATTAACTCTAGTTTCCTATTTACTTTCAAAAATAAACTCTTTTACTTGATTAAAATATCCTACTCCACCCGTTACACTCACAAATGTAGTAAACCACAATGCAAAGTCAGTAAGTGGTATACGATATAGTTCAAACGGTAGGTTGTTCAACAAAATTAAAGAGACTGTCAACATTTGCATTACTGTTTTTAATTTTCCTAAAAAACCAGCTGCAACGACAACTCCCGAATTACTCGCTATTAGACGACAACCATCTACTAATGTATCTCGTCCAATCATAAGCAATACAGGCAATACTGGAATAAGTCCATCTGATGCAAATAAGATAAACATTGTATTCACAAGTAATTTATCCGCGATTGGATCCATAAACTTCCCAAAAGTTGTTACAAGATTATACTTTCTAGCAATGTATCCATCCACATAGTCAGTGATACTTGCTACAATAAAAATTCCTAAGACCACTAAATTCACTAATGATAACGATATCCCTGCTGGTCCCCCCACTTGGAAAACCATCACGTCGATATCAAATTGTGCATACGGGAAAACATATACTAAAATCAATATTGGAATCATACATATTCTTAATACTGTCAATTTATTTGGTAAGTTCATGTTACTCTCCTTTTAAGATAAAGTGAATCCGTTGACTCCCTGTTATATCTTTTACATCATCTGCTAACGTGTATTCTTGATTATTAATATAAATCACATTACCACTTAATTTTCCAAAATGTAATGTGATTACTAAATCATCTGTCGCATTTTGAAGTACTTCCATTGATTCTCCTGCTTGATAGATCTTTGATGCAGGATTATTCGTAACCACATCATCTATTAGTACTTGCATCCAAGTTTCAACACCATAGTCTACGCGAATTGAAACAAGTTCGTTTGTACTCCACCCTCTTAACTCATAAGTGTCGAATCTTCCATAGTTACTTTCTACCGGTGTAACAATCAACGGTAAATTTTCTGGAGAAACAACTTCTGGTGTTTCTGTAGCCTCAGGAGTTGTACTTGGCGTTGTACTTGGTAATGGAGTCACCTCTACAATCGGCTTATCATTTCCTCCAAACCAACTCTCAAAAATCCCTGGACCATATGTAATCGAAAAAAACACAACACACCCAACAATGACAATAACGACTAAGATAAAGCTTATCAATGAATAATCAATACGTTTTTTTTCTAATTTTAAAGAAGCATTTGATTCATTAATTCTTTGCTTCACCAAATTCTTAAGATGTGTATCTACTTCTACCTTCTTTAAAACCACAGTATCTTGATATTTCGCAATGCGCTGATCAAATTCAGGGCGTATTTCCTCAAAATCAAATTCAATAGCTTTACAATAAAATCTCATAAAATATTTTAAATAAGAAACATCATCACTAAAAAACTCAATGTTCCCCTCTTCTAATGCTCTTAAATAGTGGGGTTGGATTTTAGTTTTAATACTTAACTCTTCAATACTAAGTCCTAATTCTTCTCTTCTAGCACGTAATTTTGAACCAATATCTTTCATCTTTATCCACCTTTATTATACCTCTCTACATTATAACAATCACATCTATAAATGTAAACCCATCTAAAAAATGAAAGGAAGAGCAATGCTCTTCCCTTCATTTACACTCTATAAGCCATGTTCTGTCCCTTTTACAAGGTGGTAACCATTTATCTGCATCTCTGCTCCAACTTCACTTCATTTCGTTCCATCGAATTCCCCTACCAAATTTGGGTTTCTCGCTTGCGGGGTTTATCTCGTTCCACTCTAATCGTTTCCGATTAGACTACGTCACTGTGACACTTTTAAAGGTCTTACTCATAGTTTCCCTTAGAGTTTGACTCAGCCGTCAGTTTAACCTGCCAGATTTTATTTTTTCAATCAGCACAAACACTACAATCATCTCAGATTGTGCGAGCATGGACTTTCCTCTAACTTACGTCAGCGATTACCCGAGTGTATTATTTTACTTCGTGTGTTTTGTAGACAATTTCTTCTAACTTAGATATACGTTTCAACAAATCTAAATTAGACACTTGCGAACTGTCCATCTCATCAATTACTTTTGCCTTACCTTCTAGCTCAATTACTTTCGCCTTTAAAGAAGCAATCGTACGCTCCTGCATTAAATATTGTTCATTCATTGCAGCAATACGTTCGTCATAAAACTGATAGTCTTCAATAACTAAATCCAAAAATTTATCTACTTCTAATGGTGAGTAGCCTTTATAATCAACATGAAACTCTGTGTCTAATATTGACTTAATATCAAGATTACATCTTTTTTCCATATACATTCACCTTCCGTACCCTCTTATTTTCTCAAATAACAGCAGAAAATGCAACAGAAGAATGGATTAAAGTTCAACCAATCTTTTCAAGTACGCCACAGCTTCATGGTGCTTGTCCATATCAAGTTTTGCTTCAACAACTTCATTGTACAATAATACGAGTATCTCAAAATAATATTCTTCTTTAGTCTCTAATCGAACAATTAACTTCTCAAGTACTTCTACCTTCTTATCAGGTTTATTATTAAAGTCTTTTATTGCCTTCAAAAACTGATAGTACACATTCTTAGTTTTGCACTCTTTTAAACCTTTTTCCACCCAAAGATTACTATTAACTTTATCCCCTAACTTATAGAATGCATATGCACAGTTGACGAATACTCCACGTACTTTATGCCCATTCTTTAATGATTCAACAACACTACTATGTACCAAATTATACTTCTTAGTCAATATATTAGCCCAAGCAATGTTTGCATGATTCAAGGCAAGCAAGTTTGTACAGTTCATTTTAGTTGCAATTATTATAGACTCATCATACATTTTAATCGCATAATTATAATCTTTTAAATGTAGGTAAATAATTCCCATGTGCATAAGCGCTGCAGCTGTCCTTGTGAAGTTATGCGTCGACTGGAACAATTCTTTAGCTTTACGTGTATCTTCAAGTGCAGCAATATAGTTTCCTAGGCGAATATTAATATTCCCTCTTTGAAAATAAATCATCCCCATAACTTTATCTTCAGTACAGACTTGCATAGCACATTGTAAATCAGTGAACACTTTATTAACTTCATCAGGATAAAAATCACGAAGATATATCGCAGTCATTAAGTGGTATACTTGTAATAAATCACTAGTATAGTGCTCATAAATTTCCTTTATGATTTTGTAGTACAAATCACACTCGTTTTTATCGCATGTAACAATCAATTCATATCCAAATTTCAAAAGCAAGTATTCTGCAAATGCACAATTAGTAGTAATACTATCTTGGCATATCTTATCATATATTATCTTCATGGATTCATAGTCACCATCTATAAATCGGTTGTAGAATTCTTTAACATTGTCCAGAATGCTTACAGTTTCTAAGTTATAGTGATAAGAAGTTCCTAAACATTCTAACCAAAGGTCAAGTGTATCCTCACTAACACTCACGAAACCTTTCTCTTGTTCTACTTTTGTTATAAATGTTACAGAGATTCCACAGTAATCTGAAATCTCCTTTTTATTTATTTCATTATAAATACGTGTTGCTTTTAAAAATGCTCCTAATTGATTCTCTTTCATTTAAAACTCCCCTATCTTCATAAAGAAATCAAGTATTTCTTACTTTAAATTATATAATTCGTCAGTTACAAAATAATTACATAAAACGATTCAAATTATTTATATCATTTTATTATTCAACTAATTCGATAAAAATTATACAACGAGCATCATATATAAAACCAGTATAATGCCTCTCAATGAGAGGCATTTCATGAATTTCATTCTAATGATCACACAGTGCACATCCACCAATTTTAGCATTACCGTTAGCGATGACGATAATATCTATAGTTGGTAGATTTACATCACTTGAAATATCGTATGTAACATCAACTAGTGCTTGATATGAATATGTTCCTTCAGTTGTTGTAGAGAATGGCGTATCCCCAAGTAATTGCCAAGTAACATCAACTTCAACTTCGACACCATCGACAGTAGCTGTAAGTGTGCTTGGAAGTGCTGGTTCATTCCCATCAAGTAATACACATAAATTTGTTGGATCTTCAATTGCAGTAATTTCTGGATTACCGTGTGCTGCAGGTGATACTACAAATAACGCTAGTGCTAACAGTGATGCTAATGCTACTTTAACTAATTTTTTCATTTTCTATTCTCCTTTAGATTAGTTTAGTTTAACTGTTTTCCTGGCCAAGAAACTTAAAACTGTCTCCATTATAGGAATAGTTCAAATGTAAGTCAAGCTATATACAATACACAAAAAATTAAAGATGAATCAAAAAAAAGCTGTATAAAAAACTCTTGAATATTTACATATAATATACATAAAATTATAAATTATATTTATGATATATAAAATTGTAGGTGATGTATAGATTTTTATATAATACAAGAAACTAAGTATAGATTTTGATTAAAATATTGCTTTAATTGTTAAAATAGCTTAATTATTATACAAAATCAAGAAATCAGTTACTAAACATTACAAAAAAATTGTGTTTTTTTACAAACTTCGACAAAAAAAGAACTAATGCATAGCATTAATTCTATAATCCGTGTTTATTTGAGAAATATTTTGATAACAGCAGTAACACAACTAATAAGAGAATTGCTAATACCAAATACAGTGGTTGCTCAAAGGCAAGAAATATACTATTACCAAATACAGTAAGGAAAAGCATCATAAATAACTTTGCGCAAAGTATTGTAATAATGAATGTTTTCTTACTAAAGTCAGATAACCCAAAACTTACATTCACTAAAGAACTTGGAGTAAATGGAAATATCGAAATGATAAACAAGATACTTTGATTTGTGTTTCTTACCCATTCTAATGCCTTTTTTGTTGGTTTAAATTTCTGTAGGTGATGATATAGATACTTCTTCACTATCACTCTAAAAAACAAGAATACCAGTGTAGAACCTATTACATTTCCTAACCACGAATAAAGAAAACCAAGCACGGCTCCATACGCTCCGATATTAAATGTAACTATAACCATCAGTGGTAATGCTGGTATAAAGCTTTCAATCATTGCAAGTAGTATTGGTGCAACTGGTCCAAATCCCCTAAAATAGCTAAATAATTCAACCCAAAAATCAATTGATGAAATCTGTTGTATGAAGTTCTCTAGCCACATCATCATAGTGTAGTGTTTTTATACTCCTCTACGAACTTTTGACACCATATAGCACTACGTTCACTTGCAAGCACTACATATTCATCAAAGTGCATTTCACTCCCCTCAACTACAGCCACATCGCTTAAAGAGCGAATAACTACAAATGGTTTATTGTAGTGTGTACATACTTCTCCAACAGATGCTGCTTCCATTTCTGCACATAGTGCATTTGGAAATTCACGTGTTATTTTTTCAACTTGTTCATTTTTATAAATGAACATATCCCCACTTACGATTTCACCTACAAAGACACGATCATTTACATCAATGATTTTTGTGACTAACTCAATTAATTTACTATCTGCGCTAAAAGCCAGTGGATTTTGATCCATTCCTTTTGTAAAGATACCTGAGTTTCCAGGACCATCAAAATCATGTGGTGCTACAGCAGTAGATACAACCACATCTAATGTTTTTTGTTGATCAGATAACCCTCCAGCAGTACCAATATTTACTACTGCCTCTACATCATAATGAGTAAACAAGTTACATGTAGAAATAGCTGCTTTTACCTTACCAATTCCACTCAACATTACAACCACTTCTTTTCCTGACATCAATCCGCGATAAAAGGTAACATTATTAATCACTTCTTCTTTTACTTCACTCATGCGATCAGTAATTGCTTTTACTTCTTCATTCATTGCGCCTATGATTGCGATCATTTTATCTTCCTCCCTACTACAAATATTTTTTCACCTGGTTGAACTCCTTTAATATCAAAGTCCGTCCAAAATGAAACTTCAAAACCGAGTTCCTTCATCATTGTCTCTACAATTTGTGGATCATACACAATTTGTTGATGAGACTCTTGTAGAAATACACCATCTTTAAACCAAAAACTAAAATGATGATGAATATTTTTTTCCTGTGAAGCAATTGTCCATTGATATTGACATTGGCTTAATTCGCCTTCTTCAATATACATTTCACTAAACTCGTCTAAGCGTTCCTTTGCATGCATATCGAAGAGAATTACTCCATCATCATTCAGATGTTCTTTTGCACAAAGCATCATTTGTTTTAACTCATCGAATGACTTAAGATAGTTTACACTATCGCAATAACATAGTATGGCATCAAACTTACGATAAAGTTGGAAATCACACATGTTGATGCAATGTGCTTCAATATCTCGCGATTTTTCTTTTAGTGAATCAAGCATTTGGTTAGAAATATCACTAGCGACAACTTGATAACCAAGTTCTTTCAATACAATTGCAAGATTTCCAGAACCACTTGCCAACTCCAAAATTGAATGTTCCTGTTTTACATATTTTTGTGTAAAACTGAGCCATCGATTTGTCGCCTCTTCATCACCGACTAACTCATCATATACTTTTGCTACGGCCTCATTCATGAGCATTGATGCATGTTGTAGGTCGATCTGCCCATAGCTTATCTAAACCATAAAACATTCTTTCTTCTTCCATAAATAAATGCACCACAACATCATAAAAATCCATTACAATCCATTTACTATCACCATCACCATCAATGGTACGAATTGCATAGCCTTGCTCAATTGCACCCTTTTCTACATAGTCACTGATTGCACCTAACAAGCGACTATTAGATGCGCTTGCAATCACAAAATAATCATATTCTGCACTAAATCCTCTAAAATCAATAACTTTGATATTATCAGCATGATGTGCACTCAATTCATTGGTAATTACATCTAATAATGATGTCATATTATTCCTCTTTTCCTTTTAAATATCTTACTTGTTCAATTTGAATTTGTCTTACAGCTTTATTTAAATCTTGCAAACTCAATTGTGTAAGTTTTGATGTATCATACTTTCTAAGTGGTTCGATTTTATCAGCCACAAAAAGTATTTTAGCAAGTTTGCTTCTTGCATCACCTGTTGCATGGTGTTCAATTGCATTTAATATATGCTTATCATACAAACCTAATTGCTGTTTAAGTTCAATTACAGCAATCCATTGATGCCATATTGGCTCAGGTTTACTCAAATGCATTGGGTAATAAATGTTCATGAGTCGCTCCATTTCGTTCGTATCTACTGATTTACTAACATCATGTAACAATCCAGCCAAATATGCTTTATCTTCATCTACCCCATGCACACTTGCAAGTTTCTTTGCAACACTTGCTACCGATAGACTATGCTCAAATCGTTTAAGTTTGACTCTCATTTTTAATATTTCTTTAAAATAAAGATGATGATCAACAATTATCTTTCTTACTGCTTTTGGTACATCTTGAAAATGACCTTCTCGTACTAAAGTTGAGCTTTCTTTAGAATAAAAATCTTCTACAAAAATAATATCTTGATCTTCTTTTGGAAGACTACTATTTCGATATGCACATACAAATTGAACGATTTTCCTACATTCTTCAATCTTATGCCAACGATCAAGTTTTTCATATTGGTCATCTCCAATTATCCAACAAAATTCATGTTGTGGATAAAGACGTTTGAGTTCACAGATTGTGTTGTATGTATAACTTGGAGTCGGTAGTTTTTCTTCAATTTTACAAAGCTTAAAATGACGATAAGGCTTAATTGCAGCATTAATCATTCGACATCTTACCGTGAAGTTTGTCAATTCACGATCTTTAAGAGGTGTTTTTAGAGTTGGTAAAAACCATACTTCTTTGCAATTTAATTTTTTCTTTACCACTTTTGCCAAGTTAAGATGTCCAAAATGAACAGGGTCAAAACTACCTCCTAAGATGGCAATTTTACTCATGGTAAAATAATTTTTCTATTTTTTGATGGACGATATAAAATAATTGTACGCCCAATAATTTGTACAATTGTACTATTTGTATTAGCTGCAATTTCAATCGCAACTTCACGCACATTCGTTGGACATGTTTTTAATAGAGCTACTTTTAACAGCTCATGTGCTGCAAGAGAGTCTTCAATTGTTCTGAATAGGTTATAAGTACATCCATCTTTTCCAACTTGGAAAAGTGGATTTATGTGGTGTGCTTGTGCTCTTAAATAGCTTTTTTGTTTATTAGTTAACATCATATCATTGCCTTCCTTCTTTCAATATTTACACTACTTGGTACATAGATTTCGATTGAATCCATTGAAGATGGAACGACAATCCAACCTAATCCAAACAGGCAAACATCTGTTTTTTCTTTAAAATTTCTTAAAGTGATTTTTTTGAAATCACTCATTTTTTGATTCACACTCGGTGTTAAAAGTTCTCCTTGGTGATTTTGCCAAAGTTCACTTGCTTTGTCTTGTTTACCTCGATGTACATTTAATCGATTACTTAAATAAAACACAAGTGACGTCTCTTGTTTTGTAAAACAGTCAATACGACAAAGTCCACCAATCGCAAAACTTTGGTTTTCCCACATTTGAAAACTCTGTGGCTTAATTCTTGTATCAGGTAATATTTGTTTTAAATCACTTTCATCTGCTGCAATTAAAAAACTCTCTAAATTTGTAAGCCCTGGAGTATCATACCAAACCATGTCATCAACCTCAATACGATTGAATTCAAGTGTCGTCCCTGGGTAGCGTGAAATCGTCAAATCTGTGTTGTTTAAGAGTCCATTGAGTAGTGTACTCTTTCCTGCATTAGCTTTTCCCATAAATACCACGTCTTTACCATGATGAAGTTTTTGGATACGTTCATAAAGCTCAAGTAATTCTTCTTTATCATTGCGGTGGATAACACAAACGTCACGGAATTCAATTTGCCATTCTTTTGAGCGTTTGTTGACGTATTGAATTAGCTTTTCACTTGTTGTCGTAAGTGGTAATAAATCACACTTCGTGAGCACAAGCAATACATCTTTACCAAGAAGATGGCGACGCATTCCTTGCAATATTCCTGCTTCCATATCGATACAATCAAGCACCCATACTACCATTGAATTCATTTGCATTGCTGTATTTAAAACATCTGCTTCCTCAATTCCTTCACTCATTGATATCATTACATCGTCATAATGAGTCAAGCGAAAACATCTTTGACAGTAGTCCGATGTAGCCTTTGGGGTGTATCCTAGTGCTTGTTTATCATCAAACTGTAGAGGAATACCGCATCCCTTACATTTTTTTGTATCCATAATAATCTCCTCGTTTAAATTCTTTTTTATCATGAAGATAGTTTAGAACCCAATCTTCAAGTAGTCGACTCACTTTTGTTTGCACAAAATCTCTTGGAGTTAAAGGTTCAATAAAAATCGAATGAATTCCAAAACGATTCCCCCCTAAGATATCAGTACAAAGTTGATCTCCAATACATACCATCTCTGATTTCTTACATTGGATATGTTTTGCAACTCTGCGATAATTCCATTTTATCGGTTTGCAGAAGAAACTATAATAAGATAATTCCGCTTCAATTGCAAGAGGTTTTATGCGACTTTTTAAATTATTTGAACAAAGAATCACATGTAAATTGGCCTCTTTACAATCTTTAAGGAAAGTAATTGCTTCAGGTACAAAAACATTTTGATCGCATTGTACTAGTGTATTATCCACATCACATATCACATATCGAAATCCTGCTTGAGACAATGCATTTACATCAATTTCACTCACATTGTTTATATAACTTTTGGGTTTAAACCATTTTTTTATCATTTTTCTACTCCAACTTTGTTATTATACTTCATTTGTTAAAGATTGTCATTGTTGTTCGCGAGCCCAGTTAAATGCATATTGCACTGACTTATCCCAACCACGCAACATTTGTTGGCGCACATTCTCATCAATCTGTGATTCAAACGTTGCATCCTGTTGCACATTTGAAGACAATTCATCTAACTCACTCCAATATCCTACTGCTAAGCCAGCTAAATATGCTGCACCAAGTGCTGTTGATTCAATGCATGATGGACGAACTACTTGAGTATTTGTAATGTCAGCTTGTGTTTGCATGAGATAATTATTAGCACATGCACCCCCATCGACTTTTAAAATTTTAAGCTCAAGTTGCGCATCGGCTTTCATTGCCTGGAGCACATCATTCACTTGATATGCAATACTGTCTAGCGTTGCTCTTGTGATGTGATAGCGATTAACTCCACGTGTAAGACCTACAATCACTCCGCGTGCGTATTGATCCCAATATGGGGCTCCAAGCCCTGTAAATGCTAAAACCACATAACACCCATTACAATTTTCTACTTTTAGGGCAAACTCTTCACTTTGCGCAGCACAAGAGATAATTCCCATCTCATCTCTAAGCCACTGAATAGCTGCTCCTGCTACAAAGACTGAGCCCTCAAGTGCATACGTTACTTTCCCATTAAGACCCCATGCAATCGTTGTAACTAGGCCATGCTTTGATATAATTGGTTTATCTCCAGTGTTCATTAGTAAAAAACCACCTGTGCCATAAGTATTTTTTACATCTCCTGGCTTCCAACACATTTGTCCAAATAAAGCTGCTTGTTGATCTCCAGCCGCTCCTGCTAAATCAATTGGTGCACCAAAGAAAGTAGCAAGTGTTTGTCCATAGCGACAAGAAGAAGGTTTTACCTCTGGTAACATTGACTTCGGAATACCTAACCATTCACAAATTTCATCATCCCACTCTAGAGTATGAATGTTGTAGAGCATTGTACGAGCAGCATTTGAATAATCACTCACATGAATTTGACCACCACTTAGCTTATACATTAGCCATGTTTCTACTGTACCAAAAAGAAGATCTCCTCTTTGTGCTTTTTCCTTAGCTCCTTCTACATTTTCTAATAACCATTTAATTTTTGTTGCCGAGAAATAAGCATCAATGACTAACCCTGTTTTCGCTTTCACATCTTTTGCGAAACCTAGTGTTTTTAACTCATCGCACATTTGTGAAGTTCTTCGACATTGCCACACAATAGCAGGGGCAATTGGTTCATGAGTATGTCGATCCCATACAATAGTTGTTTCCCTTTGATTTGTAATTCCAATCCCCGCAATTTGATCTGCTGTCGCATTGACTTGTTTTAGTGCAAGCCTAGTAACTTCTAACTGAGTTTTAAATATTTCGTTAGCATCATGCTCTACCCATCCTGGTTGGGGATAATACTGTTTAAATTCTTTTTTTGCAATACTACATATTTCACCTTTTTGATTAAATAAAATGCAGCGATTACTTGTTGTTCCTGCATCTAGTGCCATGATGTACTTTTTCATTTTTCCTCCTATACATTCCACAAATGTTGATGACTCGATGAAACACACATCGCACCTGCTTGTAAAGCAGATACAATTTCTTCTTTCTCACTAATAAGACCACCTGCAATCACTGGTAACGAAGTAATTTGTTCAACTTTAGAAATCACTTTGGGCATGATTCCGGGCAGCACTTCAATCATATCAGGAAGACAAGAATGGACTTGTTTTACAATATTTTCATAGGCCATCGAATCAAGCGCAAAAATTCTAAGAATGCTTGCTAGATTGCACTGTTTAGCACGTTTCAAACAACTTGGTCTTGTCGATATGATGCCATCAGCAAACGTTTGACTCGCTATAAAATCAACACTTACTTCTTTGTGGCTTAATCCTTGAATTAAATCAACATGAACAAAGACAACTTTATTTGCTTCATGAAGCTGTTTAACAATACCTGCAATTGACAAGATATCTCCACTCAACACAAAGGCAACACGTATATTTTGGTTTTTACAACAAACCTGAATAGCATCCTCATCTTTGATTGCAGCAATCACCGGATTATTGACTAAAACATCATAAATTTCACTCTTCATACTGGCCCCCACTTATTATGTCTATTATACCTAATTCAGATGTACTAATTCAAGGATACATGCAAAAGAAAAATCCTATAGCCCACTATTTCTACTATAGGATTATAAACACTATAAATCTACTTGAATTACGATTTCACTATCTTGTCCTTTAATTTTCAAACGAAGCTCTCCTTGATACGTGAGTGGACTTTGCGATGGATTCAGTGTTTCAAAGAATAAAATTCCATTTTCTTTATCTGTAATTGTGAGACCAATCAAGTTCTCATATTTCTCAGTTGTAAACTGTTCATTAAAAGCAATGAAGTTTTCGCCAGTATCACTCACTACGTAAGTTGCCTCTTCAATCACAACATCATCTCCCCACAATGAAACAGCTTCAACTTTAAATGCGTGCATTTGAGATCCTGATGAAGATAAATAAGGTTCACTAATCCCATTGCTATAAGTACGTGTAATTTCCTCCCCTGTAATACTGAATGCTTCTGAAACAGACATTTGGTATGTTTTTCCATCTGAAATCACATCATCTGCAACATAACGTAAGCTTTGTGCATCATCAGATGGATTTGTTAAATCAAACTCCATGACTTCATCTCCGGTACCACTATCTAATGTAAGCTCAGTTGCACTTTTATCTATTACTGGAATAAAGATGTTCGAAATAATCTGCGAATCCTGAGATATAATTTCAAACCATACATTTTCTTTTCCTAAAAACAAACCTTGCTCTTCTAAACTTTTTACATATTCATCTACATTACCAAGAGAAACTTCTTCACTTGTAATGAAGTTATCAAGTGTGAGGTGAATGGCTTCATCCGATTGAACACGAACACGCGCAATCACAAACTTGAAATCAATCTCTGCAACATCATAAACTTTATACTCTACTAAGTCGACATCTAAACCGTCTTCTTGTGAAACTTCAGGTTTCTCCTGATTCCCTTCAGGGGCCAATGTTGCAATTGTTGACTCGGGCGTTGGCGTCGGTACGCTTGGCTCATTTGGTGAAGACTGCCATATAAAATATATAACTGCAATGAGCACCACAACTCCCATGCAGGCAAACATTATTTTTTGATTTTTATTTTTCATTTGCTTTCTCCTTCTTTATCTATTCTTATTGTACCTTATTTCCTACGAAATTTCATCATGAAAAAAGATTGCCCACGGCAATCTTCTATTCTATTCCATTTGGGTTTTTTGATTGGAAATTCCAAGAATCTTGACACATGCGGTCAATTCCAAATTGTGCACTCCATCCAAGTAAATCTTTTGCTTTTTTAGGATCTGCATAACAAGCTGCAATATCCCCTGGACGACGATCTACAATATCATAAGCAACAGATTTTCCGCATGCTTTTTCATATGCAGCTACAACTTGAAGTACACTATAACCAATACCTGTTCCTAGGTTTACAGTTTCAACACCTTGATGTTTCAAAGCATAATTAACAGCATTTACATGTCCTTTAGCTAAATCAACAACGTGTACATAATCACGTACACCTGTTCCATCCACTGTATCATAGTCATTTCCAAAAACACGTAAAGCTTCACGTTGACCTACTGCAACTTGTGCAATATAAGGAACTAAATTATTTGGAATACCTACAGGGGTTTCTCCAATAAGTCCTGATTCATGTGCTCCAATTGGATTGAAATAACGAAGTAACATAACACTCCATGAAGAATCAGAGTATTCTATATCTCGAAGAATCTGTTCATTGTATAATTTAGTAGTACCATATGGATTAGTAGTGCTCAATGGGAAATCTTCTTGAATTGGTACTGTATGTGGATCTCCATACACCGTTGCACTAGAACTAAACACAACACATTTTGGTCCGCAGTCACGCATCACTTCATAAAGATTAAGTGATCCAGCAATGTTATTTTGATAGTAAACAATTGGCTTACTCACTGATTCCCCTACTGCTTTATAACCAGCAAAGTGAATTACTGCATCGACATTTTCTTTTTTAAACACTTCTTCTAATCCCTTTTTATCTAGTAAATCTACTTCATAAAAAGTCGGGTATGTTCCACTAATTGTTTCAATACGACGAAGAACGTCTTTACTTGAATTGTATAAATTATCTACAATTACAACTTCATAACCCGCCTGAATCAATTCAACACATGTATGACTTCCAATGTATCCTGTACCACCTGTAACTAGTATTTTTTTCATAGTTTTCTCCTTTTTTATCCGAACAATCTTAAGATATCTTGCAATGTTGCAAATACAAATAACGCTAACATCATCATTGCTCCAGCAACCATAAGTCCTGATTCAATTTTTTTATTAATAGGTTTCCCTATGATTGCTTCAATAGTAATTAGAATCGCACGTCCCCCATCTAAAATCGGTAAAGGTAGTGCATTAAAAATCCCAATATTCAATGATAATACAGCAACTAGCCATACATAGTTTGCTAACCCTAACGCTGCTTGTTGCGAGGTTACAGTGTAAATTCCTACTGGTCCACTCAACTGATCCAAGTTGTTTCCTCTAAATAATTGCATTAGACTATCAACAATAAGTGTTGACCCTTCGACCATTGCCTCTACTGAATATCCTACAGCTTCGCCAATTGAAATTGGAACGCTTTTTATCGCCTGACCAATACCAATCATGTAACGATCATACTCTTCAAAATATACTGGAGTAACATCGAGTCTTAAAACATCTTCTCCTCGCTGTACTACATAAGTTCGTGTTTGTTGTTCAAATCCAACATTTGTAGTAGATATGTCATCAAATGTTTCAATGGTAGAAACTGTACCATCTTCATACTCAATTGATAAAACTAAATCGCCACTTTGAATGCCTGCTTCTTGTGCAGGACTATCTGGACTAATCGTTCCTATATAAGCCTCGCTAACAGGTTCACTAGTTCCTTCTGATAAGAAGACACCGAAGAACAGCACAAACGCTAATACGAAATTCATAACAATCCCCGCAAGCATAATACAAATTTGCTTAAAACGAGAGATCCCTTTAATTGTACGCTCGAATGGAACATCGATTGTACATTCTCCTTCAAGTGCAGTTCCAGGCTCGCCTGCCATTTGTACAAAACCACCAATTGGGAGCAATCGAATCGTATAGAGTGTTTCTTTTCCTTGGATACTAAACAACTTTGGTCCCATTCCAATCGCAAACTCTGCACAATATACACCAAATGCTTTAGCTACTAAGAAATGCCCTAACTCATGCACAGTAACAATAATTCCTAGTAATAATACAAAATATATCATTCCTACCATAATTACCCTAGCCTTTCTAAGACATAATCTCGTCCAAACTGATTTGCCCTAAGGCAATCTTCTAAACAATGAATTTCTTCAAACTTACAGGCGTGAACTGCTTCAATCACAATCTCTTCTAGCTGAAGAAAACTAATTTTATGAGATCTAAATAACTCATTTGCGACATCATTCGCACCGTTCATAACAGCTGCTAAATTTCCTTTTTTTCTCCCCACCTCAAAGGCAAGCGAAAGAAGTGGATAGCGCTCATAATCCATTGGCGCAAATGTGAGTTGACTAAATTTTTGCCAAGATATTTTCTCATTATGCAACTCTGCACGACGCGGATATGTAAGCGCATATTGAATTGGTTGCAACATACTAGGACTTCCTAGTTGCGCAATAATTGCATTATCTTGAAATTCAACCATCGAATGTATCACACTTTGTGGGTGAAGTACTACTTCAATGTCATCATAACTAACATCAAACAACCAATGAGCTTCAATCACTTCAAAACCTTTATTCATCATCGTAGCGCTATCGATAGTAATCTTAGCTCCCATTTTCCAGTTGGGATGATTTAGGGCATCTTCTAAAGTAACATCCTTTAGTTGCTCACGCGTTAAATTTCGAAACGAACCTCCTGAAGCTGTAATAATAATTTTACTTACATCTTTTCGGCATTCGCCTTGTAACGCTTGAAATATCGCTGAATGTTCACTATCAACCGGGATAATTTTCACCTGATTTTCTTGTGCTAATTTTGTAACTAACTCACCTGCTGCAACTAGTGATTCTTTATTTGCTAGTGCAATGTGTTTCTTTGCTTCAATGGCTTTCATGATTGGCACAAGTCCAACAAAACCAACTAAGGCATTTACTACATATGTGCTTTCCTCATATTGAGCAACACGAACTAATCCATCTTCACCATAGACAACATCCAAATGTGGATATTCTTTTGCAATGAGTTGAGCATCTTTTTCACAAGATAAACTAACGAGTTCAATCTCATTAACTCTATTCAATATTTTTCGACAAGCATCAATATTTTGTCCAACACTTATCGCTTTAATTTGAAGCAAATCGGGATTCGCCAATCTTACTTCAACCGTTTGTTGACCAATTGAACCACTGGCACCAAGCAAACTAATCTTTTTCATCATTAATTACACCACCTATAAAAAAATAGCTGTCACCTGTATGAGTGAATACGCTATAACTAAATTAAACAACAAAGAATCTACACGGTCTAATACTCCTCCATGACCTGGAAAAATAGAACCGAAATCTTTAACATTAAAATTACGCTTAATTGCACTAAATGCTAAATCACCAAGTTGTCCAATAAGCGGGCATACAACTGCCATAACGTATGCATACACTCTCAAATGCACAGGAACAAGTAACACGCCCATCACTGCACCTAGTATTACTCCTAAAATATAACCTCCAACTGAACCTTCAATTGTTTTATGTGGAGATATTCGCTTATTCAACTTATGTTTACCTATAGATCTTCCTGTAAAATATGCCCCTGTATCTGTAGCATATGTCGCTACGACAACTACTAGCATCAAAGACATGTCCATTGCATACAGCAAATAAATACTACGAATGGTAAGCATAAACAGTGTGCTTACTAAAAAAGTTACACTGCAGTCTTTTACATGAAATTTTTCACTAAACACCGGTAAAGACATATACATCAATACAAGCAATACTAGAATTGCCAGCAATAAATTGGCATCCACCATTGCTCCTGTACACACAAGTACTACCGTACATGTAAACAAAAGCCACGAAAATTGTTTCATCGATGCTTCCATAATTTCTGAACACCCTAGTAGGGTTACAATCAAAATCAATATATCTAAAAATACTCCACCAAGTAACAATGGAGGCAAAGCACATCCAATTATTGCTAAAGATGTAATTATTCTCTGCTTCATTTGACTACTCCTCCATAACGTCGCTCGCGATTAGAAAACCGCTCTAAACACTTATCTAATTCCACCTCTGTAAAATCAGGCCACATCACATCAGTGAAAATAAGTTCACTGTATGCCAGTTGCCATAGTAGAAAATTAGACAATCGATACTCTAATGAAGTACGTATACAACAATCGACTTCAGGATAAGCACTCGTAAACAAATAGCTTTCAAATACATCTTCACTACATTCATTTGGACAATGTCCACTTACTACATCACTTGCATAAGCTTGAGCTGCTGCCGCTATTTCACGACGTCCACCATAGTTCATCGCAAAAACCAATGTCATCGCAGTATTATTTTTAGTCTCCTCGATTGCTTTTTTTAGTACCGTTGTTGTATGCTTTGGAATTTGCTCCCATTCGCCAATCATTTCAATTTTAATATTTTTTTCCATCAGTTCTTTCATATAACTTTTGAAAAAGAATGCTGGCAATTTCATCAAATATTCAACTTCTTCTGCTGAACGCTTCCAATTCTCTGTTGAAAAAGCATACAGTGTTAAAACTTCAATATTTCGATCATTTGCAGCAATCGCAATATCACGAAGTACTTGAACGCCTTTAAAGTGTCCTTCAGTTCTCATTTTGCCTTGAGACTTAGCCCAACGACCATTACCATCCATAATTATTGCTAAATGTCTACATTCTCTCATATTCCACCTCATTGAAGAAAACTCACTTACGTGAGTTTTATACAGTCATAATATCTTTTTCTTTTTGATCTGCTAACTGGTCAATTTGTTTAACGAAATCATCAGTACATTTTTGAATTTTCTCAGTACATTGTTTTTGCATATCTTCAGTAAAAGAATCTTCTTTTTTAGCTTGATCATTTGCATCACGACGAACGTTACGAATTGCAACTTTTGCACCTTCTGCTAATTTGCTTACATCTTTACATAATTGCTTTCTTGTTTCACCTGTTAATGCAGGTACACTTAAACGAATTACTGTCCCATCATTTTGAACCGGTAATCCGAGATTTGAAGCATTGATTGCTTTCTCAATATCTTTTAGACTTGATGAATCAAATGGCTTAATAACTAAAGTACGCCCTTCTACAACTGAAAGACTTGCGATTTGATTAATCGGTGTTGGACTTCCATAATAGTCAACATCAATACCGTTTACTAATGTTGTATTCGCACGACCTGTACGAATTGTGTCTAAAGAATGTTGAAATGAATCAATCGCCTTAGACATTTTTTCTTTTGTTTCATCTAGAATTAAATTCATCATTTTAATTGTTCTCCTTCTTTACAATTGTTCCAATATTTTCTTCATTTACTGCTCTTTTAATGTTCCCAACCTGGTTCATGTTAAACACAACTAAATCAATATCATTATCCATACACATTGATGTTGCTGTTGTATCCATTACTTGTAATCCTTTACTAATACAATCCATATACGTTAAGAATGAAAATTTCTCTGCATTTGGATCTAATTTTGGATCTGCTGTATATACACCATCAACCCCATTTTTTGCCATTAATATAACATCTGCTTTAATTTCTGACGCACGAAGCGCTGCCGTTGTATCTGTAGAGAAATAAGGACTTCCTGTTCCTGCTCCAAAGATGACTACTCGCCCTTTTTCAATATGGCGAAGTGCTCTTCTTACAATGAATGGTTCTGCTAACTTACTCATTTCAATCGCACTTTGTACACGTGTTGGTACACCGATTTCTTCTAATACACTCTGAATTGCTAAAGCATTGATCATTGTTCCTAGCATTCCCATATAGTCTGCTTGGACTCTTTCAATTCCTAGTTCTTCAGCCATTTTTCCACGAATGAAGTTTCCTCCACCAACTACAATTGCCACTTCTACTCCCAATTCATGAACTTCTTTGATTTGAGCAGCTAAGCTTTTTAAAATAGTCGAATCAAAATTATTACCATTCGCTGATAATGCCTCTCCACTAAGCTTCAATAATACTCGCTTATACATTATTATTTCCTCCACATCTTACTCACTTGATATCATAACATAATTTTACACTAAAAAAAAGAGGATTCCTCCTCTTTAATGCTCTTGCTGTAGCGAAAACAAGCAAATTACTGCTCCTACAATCGCAAGTAAAATTCCTAGATTCAAAATGAATTGAACGCCCATTTGATTGATAAGTAAACCACCTACAAATGCACCAATAAATCCAGCTGCACTGTTGACAATACCAACACACGATTGTCCTTTATTCACATCTTCTTTGTTAATGACAAGGGAAGTGTATTCAACAAGCCCTGGCAAGAACAAAGCATAACTAAATAATTGTGTACATTGTGCAATATATATGATTTCAATATTATTTCCAATCGCAATCATTAGTGGTTTTACGATAAAGAAAACAAGTGTAATCTTAAGTAATGTCGAACATTTGATATACTTACGTAATCTAGAATATAAAAACATAACCGGTAATTCTACAATTGCCATTAGTGCCATCGCAATCCCCATCTGTGCTGTCGTTCCACCAAAGCGCTCAACTGCAGGTAACATGAATGTCACATTTAATATATGAGCAGATAATGCAAACGTAAACCCTAGCAACAACATCATATAACGAACATTGCCACGCATGAATGGAATAAAACCTTTCGCTTCTGTTTGAACATGTTCTTCCACAACTTCGCATTTGCGATACATTGATGTTAACACTATGAAACAAACTGAACTTACAAGACATACCAGCAAAGGTGCATCTGAGTGCATAGAAATAGCCAATTGACCAGTGACGAAGGATGAAACTGAATATCCCAGTGATCCCAACCCTCTACCAAGACCAAAATCAACATAATAATGACGATTTCGATAGGACACACCTAACAAGTTGACAAATGGAATGAGCATGATCGCTAATGTTGATGCAACTAAAAACAACAAAGATATGACAACCGTATTGTCTACTACGAAAAAGAGACCAATTGATGCAAATATTCCTAACATTATCAAATTTAAAACTACTTTTAATTGTATACTCTTTAATCGATCAAGAAAGTTTGCCAGTGTGGATTGTGTAAATATTGAAAATAAATTAGCAAACGCCAAAAGCATCCCTGCTGTTCCACTATCAATACCATATCCATCTAAAATTAATATAGCATACCCTAAAATCGAACTAAAAAGGAAAAAATAACTAAATTGAATCGCTCCAAAATGAAGTGTATCTTGTTTATGTAGTGCTCTATCCATCTATGAGCCCCCCTTATTCTAAAAAAAGAGACCGTCTCCAGTCTCTTGGTTTTCAACTATCCAGCTGTTACTTTAGCAACTTCTTCAGCAAAGTTCTCTTCTTTTTTCTCGATTCCTTCACCTACAGCATAACGTACGAAACATACAGCTTCTGTGTTAGCTTGTTTAAGAACTTGAGAAACTTTTGAGTTTGGCTCTTTTAAGAATGCTTGGTCAATTAAACACATTTCTTGTAGTGTTTTAGAAACACGACCTTCAATAATTCCAGCTAATACTTTTTCTGGTTTTCCTTGTAATGATTCATCATTTTTCATGATTTCAGTTTGAACTGCAACTTCACGATCAACGATTGCTTGGTCTAAATCACTACGTTTAACTACTAGTGGACTCATACTAGCAACTTGCATTGCTAAATCATGAGCTAATTCTGCATTATCAGTATCTTTAAGTACGATACAGCTTGAGATTTTTCCACCCATGTGAATATAAGCACCGAAGATATCAGCATCAGTTTTTGAAACTACTTCAAAACGACGTAATGTGATTTTTTCTCCGATTGTAGCAGTAGCATTTACAAGTGTATTTTCGATAGTTTCCCCATCGATTTCACAAGCTAATGCTTCTTCTAAAGTTGCAGGAGCAGCAACTAAAAGTGTTTTTGCTAAATCATCAACTAATTTTAAGAATTGTTCATTTTTAGCAACGAAGTCAGTTTCAGAGTTAATTTCAACTAAGCAAGCTTTGTTTCCATCAACAACAACTTTTGAAAGACCTTCAGCAGCGATTCTTCCAGCTTTTTTAGCAGCTTTAGAAATCCCTTTTTCTCTTAGCCAATCAATTGAGTTTTCCATATCTCCATTACACTCAGTTAATGCTTTTTTACAATCCATCATTCCAGCACCTGTTTTTTCACGAAGTGCTTTAACCATTTGAGCAGTAATTGCAACGTTTTCCATGTTTATTATTCTCCTTTAGTTTCTTGTTTAGCCGGTTGAGCTTCAGTAGTAGCAGCTGGCTTATTGTCATTTCTTCTGAAATCGCGTTGTTCACGTGGTTTACGATCTTGCCATTGTTTGTTTCTTGGGCGACGTTCTTCCATTCTTTGACGACGACGACGTTCGTTTTCTTCAGCTTGCTGTTCAACATTAACGATAACATCTTTCATTGTGATATCAGTTTCTTCTTGATCTTGGTAAGCAACAGTTAATAAACCATTTTTAGGTTCAACGATTGCATCAGCAAGAAGACCGATGATTAATTTTACTGAACGAACAGCATCATCATTTGCAGGGATTGGGAAATCAACTTCTTCAGGGTTACAGTTAGTATCAACCATACCGAATACAGGAATTCCTAATTTTTTTGCTTCTGCAACAGCATTGTGTTCTTCTTTTGGATCAACTACGAAGATAGCATCTGGTAGTTTTTTCATTTCTTTGATTCCACCTAGGAAGTTTTCAAGTTTAGTCGCTTCTTTATTGATTTGAGCGATTTCTTTCTTAGGATAAACGTTGATAGCTCCGCTAGCAACCATTTCTTCGATTTCTACAAGACGACGAATACGTTTTTGGATTGTACGGAAGTTTGTTAAGATTCCTCCAAGCCATCTTTGGTTTACAAAGAATGAACCTGAACGTAAAGCTTCATCCATAACGATTTGTTGAGCTTGTTTTTTAGTACCTACAAATAAAACTTTTCCACCATTTTCAGCGATAGCTTTCATAGCGTTGTAAGCTTCATCTAATTTACGTTGTGTTTTTTCTAAGTCGATGATGTATACCCCGTTTTTAGCACAATAGATATACTCTTTCATTTTTGGGTCCCAGCGACGTGTTTGGTGTCCGAAGTGCACCCCATTTTCTAGCAATTTTTTCATTGAAACAACTGACATTTTATTTTCCTCTACTTTCCGTTGTTTTCCGCCACTATTTCAAACATTAATAACTCACTTGAGCACGGAATTAATGAATCCATAGTGTGTGTAGTACTTCCCATAGGAAGCCAATGTAAATACTAGCATAAGAGCTACTAAATTTCAAGTGTTTGAACAGTTTTTCATAAAAAAAGAAGGTATTTTTTACCTTCTTCTAGTTTTGTTGATTTTTTATTGAATGTGGATGCCCATCTTCAATTGCACTACGTAAGCGATCAATCGAAATGTGTGTATATATTTGTGTAGAACTTAGGTTTTCATGCCCTAATAATTCTTGAACCAATCGCAAATCTGCTCCATTATCCAACATATGTGTAGCAAAAGAGTGACGAAGCAGATGCGGATGAAGACGAAGAGGCAATGAAATACTCTCTCCCGCTTTACTTACCATCTGTTGTACTGTTCGATCACTTAACGGATTACCAAGTCTAGATATAAACAAAGCATCCTGTGGGTGCTTAAGCCAGCCACTTCTTACATCATTTATGTATTTTATTAAACGTTTTTTTAAACTTGGATAAAATGGGACAATACGCTCCTTGTTACCCTTACCATGAACTCGTAACACTAAATCATTCAAATCAAGTTGTGATAAACGAATTGAGGTTAACTCAGATACACGTAAGCCACATGCGTACATCATTTCTACTAGGCAGCGATTTCTTAATCCAACATCTGTTGTGCAATCAAAACTCTCTAAAAGTTGCAGCACTTGATGGAAAGTTAGAAATTCAGGTAATTTTTTATTTTCCATCTTCAACCGAATTCCTTGCATGGGACTTTCTTGTATTCCATGATGTATGGCTAAATAGCGATAAAATGAGCGAAGCGAGGAACACTTGCGCGCAATACTTCGCTGTGATAATGGTTTCCCACTCACTTCACCACTTTTTAGTGCTTGCATATACATTAAGAATAAAGAGCGATCCACTTGATTTAACTCTTTGATCTCATGAAACTTTATAAATTCAATATAGCCATTTAAATCCCGTTCATAGTTATCAATGGTATGCTTTGAGCATCCTTTGGATGCATGCATATATTTTAAAAATTGCTTAACTAGCTCACTCATGATTCTCAAGCCAATGCTTCATTACTTCTAATGCTTGTTTACCATAAGCTTCCTTACGCTCTGATTTTTTCACCTTTAACTGCATAGGAACAATTCCAAAGTTCGCATTCATTGGTTGGAAACCATTTGGATCGGCATGTGTAATATAATGTGCCATTGACCCCATAATACATGTTGAAGGCAATGTCCATAATGGCTTTTCTAATAAATAGTTCGCCATATTAATTCCTGCTAATAAACCACTTGCTGCAGATTCTACATATCCCTCAACACCTGTAAGCTGCCCTGCAAAAAACAAGTCATCGCGTTGATTTGATTGATATGTTGCAAGTAAACTCTTAGGTGAGTTAATATAACTATTACGATGCATTACTCCATATCGCACAATTTGAACATTTTCTAATCCTGGAATAAGTGAAATCACTCGTTTTTGCTCAGGCCATGTTAAATGTGTCTGAAACCCCACAATATTATAAAGTGTATCAACTGCATTGTCTTGTCGCAATTGTACTACTGCATAAGGGCGAGGTTCTCCCTCTTTCCCTAATCCAACTGGTTTCATTGGACCAAATAGTAGTGTCTTTTGTCCTCGTCTGGCCATTTCTTCAAACGGCATACATCCTTCAAAAAAGATTTCTTTTTCGAACTCTTTCAGTGGAACCGTTTGTGCACTAATCAACTCACGATAGAATTCTTCAAATTGCTCTCTATTCATCGGGCAGTTGATATAATCTGCGTCCCCTTTATCATAGCGAGATTTATAGTATGCAATCGAAAAATCGATGCTTTCTTTTTCCACAATCGGTGCTGCTGCATCATAAAAATAAAATGATTCTTCATTTAAAAATGCTTTAATATTACTTGAAAGTGCATCTGAAGTCAGTGGTCCACTTGCGACAATACATGGACCATCAAATATTTCACTTACTTCCTCTTCAAAAACTTCAACATTTGGATGCTCTCGAAGCTTACTTTCAATCAGCTTAGAAAAACCTTCACGATCTACCGCAAGAGCACTTCCCGCTGGAAGACATGTTTGATCTGCTGCCTCCATAATTAGGCTATTGTTCATGCGCATTTCTTCTTTAAGAACACCTACTGCATTTGTTAATGCGTTGCTTCGTAAAGAGTTAGAGCACACAAGCTCAGCAAAATTAGCGCTTTTATGTGCTGGTGTCATTACCTTTGGTCGCATTTCATATAAATGCACCTTGATTCCACGATTGGCGAGTTGCCATGCAGCCTCGCATCCTGCAAGACCTGCTCCAATAATTTTTACGATCATGCTTCTTCTTTTTCCTTTGTTTTTTTCTTAAAGCGTCCTTCTTGGCCCTCAATATTTTCAATGTGTTTACATTTTGGGAAGTTAGAACATCCTAAAAAATAATTCCCATATCTTGACTTACGTTTTAATAACTCATTACCACAATCCGGGCACATTTTACCAGATGGCTCTGGTTTTTCTTTATCTGTAGCAATCTTTTGTGTGTATTTGCATGTAGGATAAGTACTACAACTGATGAATTTTCCAAAGCGTCCAATGCGATACACTAAATCAGCTCCACAATCTGGACACGTTTCCCCCGTTTTTTCATCTTCTTTCTTTTCCATATTTTCATACGCATGTTCCACAAGTGGCACAAATCTCGTATAGAAATCTTGTAAAGATGCAACAGGATCACTCTCTCCCTCAGCAATCTCATCTAATGTACTTTCCATTTTAGCTGTATAATTTACATTAATAATATCACTGAAGAATTGATCAAGTTGTGTACATGTGAGTACACCTTGTTCAGTTGGGAAAAACACTTTTGTCTTGCTTGTCTCAGTTGCTTTTTTAAGTTCAACATAAGATCGAGCTTGAATCGTATCAATAATCATCGAATATGTTGATGGACGTCCAATTCCTTGTTCTTCCAATTCTTTAATCAATCGAGCTTCACTATAACGCATAGGTGGCTCTGTAAAGTGTTGTGCAGATTCCACTTTTTGTGCAACACAAGTTTGTTTTTCTTGTAAGTCAGGTAGAATTACATCTTTACTTGATTCAAATTCTTTTGCAATTTTCAAATAACCATCAAACACCAACTGTGTTCCACTTGCTGAGAAATCATATTGTTGATTCGACAATATGACACTCACTGTATTATTTTTTGCAGGTGCCATAAGTGAAGATACAGCACGAGTCCAAATGAGTTTATATAACTTATACTGTTCAGGTGTTAAATAAGCTTTTACTTTATCTGGTGTGTTTTCAACATTCGTTGGTCGAATCCCTTCATGGGCATCCTGTGCCTTTTCATCTTTTTTCTCTTTATAAGTACCTAAATAGTCTTTTCCAAATTCTGATTCAATAAACTGACGTGCTGACTCGACAAAAATCGGACTCAATCGAGTCGAATCTGTACGCATATAAGTAATTAGCCCCTCCGTTACTCCATCAAGTTCAATTCCTTCATATAATTTTTGTGCAACACTCATCGTCTTCTTAGCATTAAAATTGATTTTCGTACTCGCATCTTGTTGCAATGTTGACGTAATATAAGGTAGCTTCGATTCTCTTTTCTTTACTTGTTTTTTTACTTGTGATACGACAAAAGGAGCTTGACATCCATCAAGTACTGCTTGAGCTTGTTCACCATTTTGAAGTTGTGCCTTCTTACCATCAATTTTACTCAATGATGCATCAAACTCGATACCTTGTTCTAAAAACTTAGCATCAATTGTCCAATATTCTTCAGGAATAAATGCTTCAATTTCTTTTTCGCGATCTACAATTACTTTTAAGGCAACTGATTGTACACGACCCGCAGATTTACTCTTAATCTTACTTTTTAAGAGCTTACTCAATTTAAACCCAATAATACGGTCTAAAATACGTCGTGTTTCTTGTGAGTGCACAAGATCCATATCCACCTGCCTTGGTTGATTAAACGCCTTTAAAACTGCATCCTTTGTGATTTCATTAAACACGATACGATTTTCATTATTAATCGGCAAATCAAGTTCACTTGCTAAGTGCCAAGAAATAGCCTCTCCTTCTCGGTCAGGATCGGTTGCAAGATAAACATAATCAGCTTTTTTTGCTAATGCTTTTAAATCTTTTACCACCTGTTTCTTGTCTTTGTTGATTGTATATGTAGCCTCAAAATTATTCTCTACATCAACACCTAATCCGTCTTTACCTTTGATTGCTAAATCACGAATATGTCCCTTTGATGAGACAACTTCGAACTCAGAACCTAAATATTTTTCTATTGTTTTTGATTTTGATGGAGATTCTACGATAACTAAATTCTTCATAATCATCCTCCTACTGTTTCCAATTAATTATATTGCCATATTTTATTCCATTATACAAACATTTTTAAATTAAATCATCAAAATGCACTAAAATTGATGCTCCATTGTATATTAATTCATTTCCTCCCTCACTTTCTACATCAAATAAGCGATGAGGAACGCAAAATACTTCCTTACCGAGCTCAATTGCTTCATTGGCCGTAATCGCAGTTCCACTTTTTATTTTCGCTTGTACAACAACAAGTTTGTCACCTAATGCTGCAATTAAGCGATTACGCCAAGGAAAGTGATATTTTAAAGGAGGAGTTCCTGGTGGATACTCACTTATGATTAAGTGTTTTCTTTTCATTTTCTCAAACAATGCAAAGTTACACTGTGGATAAATTATATCGATACCGCATCCCAGTATACCAATTGTTTTCCCACTCAAACTTGCACGATGGGCAATACTATCAATCCCTCTTGCTAAACCACTAATCACTACTTTTTGCTTTTGGATATATTCGCATATTTTTTCAGTGCACATCTCGCCATAACTATTCGCCATACGAGAACCGACAATCGCAAGTGAAGGCTGCTCACACAAGGATAAGTCCCCATGATAAAATACAATCCAAGGCGGAAATCTAATGCTTCTAAACTTACTAGGATAATGCTCATCAAATACGGTAACATACTGACCTAAATATTCAACAGGAGTTGTCTTTTCTTCATCGCTAATTGCTTTGGCAATTTTATTCCAATCTCCATCGTACTTAATACAATATGCTAACACTTTCTCTCTCATAAAATCACCTCTACTTTTATATATACGCAATATGTATCCAATACCTAAAAAAAAACAAATCAGCTCAGTAATGAACTCATTTGTTTTCTAAATCTATTTAATAATAATTGCCTCATAAGGTTGTAACACTAAAGTTTCTTTTACCTCTTGTATACCATAGTTGCTTATTAATACTTCCTTATTTAAGCAACTAGGAATTTCAATTTCAACTTTTTGATCAAAGAAGTTACAAGCTACAAAGTACACTTCATTCTCCATTTTTCTAAAGTAGCTGAACACTTTCGTATTTAATTTATCAACTGGTTCAAACTCTCCATAAATTAACGTTGGATTTTGCTTACGAACTTGTATCATTTCTTTATAATAATTTAGCACGGAATTTGGATCATTTAATTGAGATGCCACATTGATTTCATCGTAGTTATCTATAACTCTCATCCAAGGTGTTCCTGTTGTAAATCCTGCATTCTCCTTATCGCTCCAGTGCATTGGAGTTCTTGCATTGTCACGAGAACGAAGTTTTAAGCATTTCAACATTTCTGCTTCTGATATCAGTCCTTCCGATGTATATTGTTTAAAATAACCTAATGATTCAACATCTTTATAGTATTCAATTTTATCAAAATAAGCGTTGGTCATTCCAATTTCTTCTCCCTGGAAGATATATGGTGTCCCTTGTAGCGACAAATTAAATGTAGCCAACATTTTTGCACTCACTTGGCGATATGTCTTAGAATCATCCCCAAAACGCGTTAAACTTCTTGGTTGATCATGATTTCCTAAATAAACACTATTCCATGCCTTTTCATGAAGTTCAACTTGCCAGCGCGTCATGACTTCTTTAAATTCCATAAAATCAAATCGATCTGTAGTGAATTTCCCAAGTTTTCCATTTCCTATTTTTACATGTTCAAATTGGAAGACCATGTTCAGTTCACTGCCCTTAGCGTTTGCATATTGCTTTGCATCCTCAACACTTACTCCAGCTGTTTCTCCTACCGTCATTACATCATAGTGCGATAAGACTTCCTGATTCATCTCTTGTAAGAACTCATGGACACGAGGACCATTGATACTGTGCTCACTCAAATCCCCAAACATACCATCTTTCATTAATTTTCCATCAGGAAAATCTTGATCTTTTGAAATAAAATTAATCACATCCATGCGGAATCCATCTACACCAAGATCACACCAGAATTTCATCATTTCATAAATCTCAAATCGCATTTTTGGATTTTCCCAGTTCAAATCTACTTGCTTCTTTGTGAACAAATGTAAGTAGTACATATCTGTTGCCTCATCTTTTTGCCAAGTTGAACCACCAAAGAAACTTCCCCAGTTGTTTGGAACGTCATCCCCTTTACCTTCGCGCCATACATAATAATCACGATATTCATTCTCTTTTGACTTGCGACTCTCAATAAACCAAGGATGTTCATCAGATGTGTGATTAACTACTAAATCCAACAAGATTTTAATTCCTCTTTGGTGCGCTTCACTAAGTAATCTTTTATAATCTTCTAAATCTCCATACATTGGATTAATTGCACGATAATCTGAAATATCATAACCATTATCATCAAGCGGTGACTGTAACATCGGTGACACCCAAATCACATCAACACCTAGATCTTTTAAGTAATCTAATTTCTCAATAATTCCCTGAATATCTCCTATTCCATCATCATTTGTATCATAAAAACTTTGTGGGTATACTTGATACACAACACTTTCTTTCCACCATACTTTATTCATTGATTTTCTCCCTCAATCATCTTTTCTTCTATATTTTAACACTATACAAAAAAATGTAAATAAATATTGATAAACAAAAGAAAACCTTTTCCTAAATGAATATAATAATCAATATTCTGAAAATTTATGATACAAATCTCCCTACTTATTTTAATTAATGACTCAAACACCTGAATTATATTCTATTATTTGTTTGAGGGGTAAATGAGTGGAACACTCCCCTTCCATAAGCAACAAGAATGATATGAAATTTAATCAACTTTATTTTATAACTAAACCATGCTATAATACACACTAAGTTAATAAAACATTGTTTTAAATTTCTTAGGATAAAGGAGTTAATTAGTATATGAATATGCAACAAAAAAGAGCCGCTAGAGCTAAGAAGAAAAATGAGCAAGTAAAAAGCGAAACTAATCAAACAAATAAGAGTAATATAAATTGGTTTCCTGGACACATGACTCGTGCAAAGCGTGAAATGGAAGCAAATCTTCAAAAAGTAGATATGGTCATTGAAATTCGTGATTGTCGTGTACCACTTGCTAGTGCAAATCCGATGCTAAACGAAATCATAAAAAACAAACCTCGCTTAATTATCTTAAGTAAAAAAGATAAAGGTGAAATGATTGAAATTGAAAAGTGGATTCGTCATTTATCAAATGAAGTAACCCATGTTATTGCGATGGACATCTTGCAAGAGAACGTACCTCAGAAAACAAATCAGGCCTGCCAAACACTGATGAAACCAATGATTGATCGAATGATCCGCAAAGGAATAAAACCTCGCCCTATTCGTGCGATGGTTGTCGGTATTCCAAATGTAGGTAAATCAACTTTTATTAACCGTGTAGCAAAAAAGAAAGCCGCAAAAACATCAGATCGTCCCGGAGTAACTCGTTCACTTCAATGGGTAAAATGCGAAAATGTTGAATTACTTGATACACCCGGTGTACTATGGCCAAAATTTGAAGATGAGATTGTCGGAATGAATTTAGCACTTACTGGAGCAATTCGTGACGAAATTTTAATCCTTGAAGATATCGTTGTATATGGTCTAAAGATTCTAGTCAAAAAATACCCTGAACGTATTGAAAAGCGCTATGGTATTGAAGTAAAAGACAATGTATACGAATTAATCGATGATATCGCTAGAAAAAAATTATGGTTAAAGAGTAAAAACGAGATCGACTATGAACGTTGTTTTAAAATGATTTTAAACGAGATTAGAGATGATAAACTAGGTGGAATTACTTGGGAGTATGTCGATGAATCACCAGCTGGAGAATGAGTTTGAAAAGCTGTGTTGGCAATCTCAGCAAACTTGCATCGGTATTGATGAGGCAGGACGCGGCCCCATTGCAGGTCCACTTGTTGTAGCTGGTGTCGTCTTACCCATCAACTACCAAAATGAATTAATCTATGATTCTAAAAAATGTAGTGAAAAAAAACGTGAAAAACTATTCGATATCATTCTAAAAGATACTCTAGAATATAAAATCATTGTAGTAAGTGAAGAAGATATTGATACTTATAACATTTATCGTGCAACGCAAAGAGCGATGAGCGAAATCGCAAATACTCTTTCAAGCCGTGTAGTATTAAGTGATGCGATGCCACTTGAAATTGACGAAAAAGAAATTCATCCAATGATTAAAGGTGACCAACGTAGCATATCCATTGCTGCTGCTAGTATTCTTGCAAAAGTTACAAGAGACCGCATCATGATGGAGCTTCATGAACAGTATCCAATCTATCAGTTTAAGCAAAATAAAGGTTATCCTACTAAAATACACCTTGAACTTATCCAAATACATGGAGTTACTCCTGTTCATCGAAAAAGTTATGGACCCGTCGCTAAATGTTTGCAGTGTAAACTAGATTTATAGTAGCAATAATTGTCTTGAATCATTCCTAACAATAATAGATAAATTAAAAAGAAGTAGTTTTTGTACAAAATAAAAACTACTTCTTTTCTTTACTCTACTAACATCTCTAAATTTTCATCTTAATCTCTATTTAAATTAACTCAAATCTTACAAAAGCGTTATACAATCCATCTTCTAAAATATCATCTGTCACGTGGTCTGCAATTTCTTTTATTCCTTCAAACGCATTCCCCATTGCAATCCCAACATTACAGTTTAGAATCATCTCATAGTCATTGTTACTATCCCCTATTCCTACTGTCTCTTCCAATGATCCACCGTAATGAGAAACAATATGTTTTATTCCCGTAAATTTGTTACATTCTTTCTTTATGATATCTCCACATACAAAGCCTTCTTCACGTGCTGTGATCGCAAAAGCATATCCATCTGGTATTAAATTCGCAACTGACATCAATTCTTCTTCTGTATCTGCAAACCAACATATTTTAGTAATACGGTCTTCCTCATGCCACAACTCAATTGGATACATCCCATTATTTTCGATGATTGACTTCAGTTCATCAAAATTTTTAGCACTTGGTGAAAAATAATGATGAAGTTTTTCCATCCCTTTTTTATCTCCGTACGCACCTGCATAGCCAGCCAAGGAATAACCTACATTTGATCCATTAAGTAAACTAGTAAGTTCACTTACCTGTCCACTTGAAAATGGATTTTCATAGATACGTTTTTTATCAGCGTAAATTAATCCCCCTGATGCAAACACAAATCCATCAACATCCCATCCTAAAAACAACTTACATTCAGAAAGCGACCTTCCTGTGCATAAAAACACCTTGTTTCCCTTTTCTTTCGTTTTTTTGATTGCTTCAATTGATGATGGCAATACACCATTAGTCTTAGAACTATAAAGAGTACCATCAATATCAATAAATATAAATTTCATAACTTATCTTCCTCTATTCTATTAAATCGATCTATAATGTTTTAAACCAGTAGTAATCACTGAATTAATTGAAATATCTATAATATAATCTGCATTAGATTGATAGCCTTTAACTCCAACATGGATCTCATCATTTACAGTAGTTATAGAACTCAAGTGGTGTTTTCTTCATAGAAAATGAAGTTGCCTATCTGTGACCATCGCTAAATAATATCCTTTTTCTCTAACACATTTAGTGAATTTATAGTTTCATGCACCTCACTCCTTCACTCTTACTCAAGTATATTTAAATTTTCTAGTAATGTCAATAAAATGTTATAACATTATAACTATATAGAATTATTCAAAAGAAAAGACATAACTCTATAGAAGTCATGCCTCACTAATGTTTCAAAATAATGTTAATTTAATGTAGTTCACTCTTTATTATTTGATTTATGCGTACTGTGATAACTTCTCAATAAGCAATTGAACATTTTCTTTTTGACAAGATATATCTGCCCCAATGCTATTTGACATTACTGATATTTTCATCTTCATAGTTTTAGTCTGAATTCTAATAATTTTTCTTGAAGGAATCAAACTTTTTTTAATACTTACTTTGATGATATCTTCAAGTGAAATCGAAAGATACCCTTTCACTTCACTTACATCAAATGAGTCTATGATTGCAATATGAATATTCTTATCTGTGATTCCCAAGTAATTGTAAGCATTATTTAAAGCCGTCTGATGGCTTCCATTGATACTCATCACAACAGACCACACTTGAGCAATATAACTTTCATTTTTTTGGTTTAATTTTGACAATATTTGTTGCATATCTTGGTCATTCATTTTTTTCATTGATTTACTCCTCTATTATTTTTAAGACATCTAAAGCATTTGATATTATCATATCAGGTTGCTCATCTTGTAGTTGCACCAAACTTCGAAATCCCCATGTTACACCAATGGTGAAAACTCCACTATTTTTTCCAGTTTGAATATCAACTTCAGAATCTCCTATGAAAACACATTCGTCCACAGATTTACCTAAGCGCTCTAACACATAATACAAACTTTCTGCCTCAGGTTTTCGCGCAAGATGATCTTCTTGTCCTTGAACAAGTTCAAACAAGTCACTTCCGAATATACAATGTGTCATACTTACAGCTTGTGCATGAGGTTTATTAGTCAAAATAGCTATACTCATTTCTCTTGCCTTTAATTCCTCTAATAATTGTTCAATATGTAGATATGGAGTTACGTTATGCATACAGTGCTTGGCAAATTCTTCTTGATATATAAGATATGCTTGAGTTATTAATAAATCATCCACATCATTGCTTGATGCACGAAGGGATTTTTCAACTAATATTTTTGCACCATTTCCGATAAAAGATTGGCATTGATTCTTAGAAATTGAATCTAGCCCCATTCTAGCCAACACACTATTAACAGAAACATGGAGTGAGTCCAATGTATCTATTAGTGTTCCATCCAAGTCAAATACTACTGTTGTCTTTTTCATCTTATTCCCTCAATTCACTTTTAAAAGTATATCACTGTTTTTACATAACGCAAAGGAATACTCATAAAAAAATCACCTAACTTAAGTTAGGTGAGAAAACTGCAATTTATTTTAATCCAATTCGATTGAATGGAAACATTACGAAGATGTCTTTTGAGACAATTTGCTCTGATTGAAAAGCTCCATAAGCACGTGAATCAAGTGAATTAGGTCGATTATCACCTAACACAAAGAATTCATTATCTCCTAAAGTAATAGATTCTACATCACTTGTAAAGTGATTTAGTACTGATTGTGATTCAACATAAGTTTCATCTAAAAATGTTTGCTCTACTAATACACCATCAATATAAAGTTGATCATTCTCAATACTTACGGTTTCATTTGGTAATCCTACAACACGCTTTACAATATACTTATTTTCTTCTTCAATATACAATACGACAATATCAAATCGTTCAATATCATCTCTATCTATTCCCATTAAAAATGAAAGAGAGACGTCACCATCATTTAATGTTGGATACATCGAATTTCCATCAACGTGAACTGGCCTTGCTATATAAGATGTCACAAGTGCCATAATAACTAGACACACTAAAAAAGTAATAATAGTATTCACAATCTCATAGACTATTCGTTTTTTCTTGTTTTTTACTTCATGATTTTCCATCTCTTTCACCTCACTTATTTAAATATAGAAAAAGTCGGTAAGACCGACTTTTTGATTAGCGAATTTCTTTAATACGAGCCGCTTTACCAGAACGTCCGCGAAGATAGAATAATTTCGCTCTTCTAACTTTCCCTCTGCGTAATACAGTAATTTTTTCGATGATTGGTGAATGTACTGGGAATGTTCTTTCAACTCCTACACCACTTGAAATTTTGCGTACTGTGAATGTTTCTGCGATTCCACTTCCGCTGCGTGCGATTACGATTCCTTCAAAAACCTGGATACGACTTTTGTCACCCTCTTTAATACGTACGTCTACTTTTACAGTACATCCTGAGCGAAACTCTGGAAGGTCACTGCGAAGTTGTGAATTTGCAACTTGTTTTACTAATCCTAAATTCATAATTTTTCTCCTTCTTACATGCATGTATCAACTCATTCATATGTTCAATGACCAGCGGAATAAGCGAACCTTTTCTATAGGCTTGCTAATATTAACATAATTACTATAATAATACAAGCCATTTTAGGCTAATCTTTATATTATTTCAAAGATCCAGCAATTCCTTCAATTTCTGTTTGAATTTCTTGCATTAATTCTTTTTCTAGTTTATTGAATTCACGCCCTTCTAGCATATCAGGACGATGAATAAGTGTACGTCTCAATGCCTCCTTTAAGCGAAAACGCTCAATATTTTTATGATGACCACTTGCTAGTACCTCAGGTACACTTACACCTTCAAATACCATTGGTTTTGTGTAATGAGGATGTTCTAGTAAATCATTTTCAAATGACTCTTCTAGATGACTTGCTTGAGTAATTGCCCCTTCGACTGTACGAAACACAGCATCAGATATTACCATTGATGCCAATTCTCCACCCGTTAGGACATAATCACCAATACTTAGTGCACCATCACAATAAGCCTCAATACGAGCATCCATTCCCTCATAATGGCCACATAATAAGACAATATGCTCCTCACTTGCCAACTCTCGAACCAAGGGTTGAGTTAATTTTTGACCAAATGGAGCCATCATATACACTTTACTTGAAGATTTTTTAACTTGTTCAATTGCCGAAACAACAGGCTGACAAGTCATTACCATTCCCTGACCTCCACCATAAGGTGTATCATCTACACTTTTATGCTTATTTTGAGCAAATGGTCGAATATCAATTACCTCAAATTCAACAACTTGCTTATCAAGTGCACGTTTAATAATCGAAGTATTGATAAAACCATCAAACATTTGTGGAAAAAGAGTGAGAACGCTTATTTTCATAGTAATCCCTCAATCACATGTACAATGATTTCCTGTTTATCAAGATCAACATTTTTAATAAATGCCGGAACATAAGGAATCAAAACTTCTTTTTCTGCCGTTTTAACACGAATGACATTATTTTTACCCGTCGGTTCAACTTGAGTAACTACACCAATTTCTTGACCCACCTCATCCACAACTCGTAAGCCTTTAATCTGAAAGATATAAAATTCTCCATTTTTTAGTGGTGGTAATTCCTCTTTCTTAACAAAAATTTCACATTTACTTAGCTTTTCGACAAGATTTATATCTTGGTATCCTACAAAACTGACTAGCGGTGCATCTTTATGCATGCGAAATGAAGCTACTTTTAAAGGCAACATTTCCTCATTTAATTTTATATATACAGTGTTTAACTTGCGATATCGCTCCTCTGCAAAATCACTCATATTAAATACTTTCATTTCACCTTTTAAACCAAATGGTTTAATTAGTGCACCTATTTTTATCCATTCCATAATATCAACTCCTACATGTTCATTTTAACACATAAAAGGATGCTTACGCATCCTAATATGATTCAAATTTTATTGAGATCTTTTTATTTTCAATACGAGACGCAATCGACATCATATTGCGAAGTGCACTCGCCATTGAACCTTGTCGCCCAATTAATCGAGCCACATCTTCACTCTTTGCATAGACATAGATAACCACTTCGTTTGAATCAAGGCTAGGCATTGTCTTTACAGATAATGCATCTTTATCATCAACGATTGGATACACTAAATCATAGAGTGTTTTCTCAAGTTCACTCATAACTATTTCGCGTTCTTTTCATCATGATAACGTTTCATAACACCTTCTTTTGAAAGGATGTTACGAACTGTATCTGATGGTTGCGCGCCATTATTAAGCCATTTGATTGCTAAATCTGCATCAACACGAACTTCTGCTGGGCTCGTAGTTGGGTTGTATGTACCGATTACTTCGATATCACGTCCATCACGTGGTGAACGAGAATCTGCTGCAACAATTCTATAGAAAGGAGCTTTTTTTGCACCCATTCTTTTTAAACGTAATTTAACTGCCATCTTATTAGTCCTCCATTTATTTCTTCACTAAGTGTACCACAAATAAAACAAGTGTCAAGTATTTTTACTTGACACCACAATATTATTTTTTCTTCATTGTTTCAACATAATCAATAAACTCTTGTTTTGCAATAACATCTGGCTCTACACCTTGTGAATTTTGAAGACAAATTGAGTATATTTCAGCTACATCTTCAACATAACTTGCCTTAAGCAAGGTATTTTTAAGTGTATCTCCTACAACTAAAACACCATGACTCTTCATTAAAACTGCATCCACCGATTGAAGAGGTTCAACAATACTTTGTGCAAGAGCATCACTTCCAGGCATTGCGTATGGTGCCACCATTGTATATCCACCATAATTGAGTGCTTCAAAAATGATTGGTGGAATTTCTTTTCCTAGGATGGCAAAGGCAGTTGCATAATGACTATGTGTATGAATCACACTCGTGATATCTGGCCTAGTTAAGTATGCTTTCAGATGTATCGGCCACTCACTTGAAGGCTTTAGATTACCTTCTAAAATGTTCCCCTCTAAGTCAAGTACCATAATATCTTCCTCAACAAGAGTAAAACGATCTTTCCCTGTTGGTGATATGACAAACACCCCTTTTTCACGATCAATCACCGAAAAATTCCCACTATTTTTTTTACAATATCCTAATTCATCGGCTTTTCTTGCAATTTCTATGATTTCTCTTTTTATATTCTCTAACATATTCTTCCCCTTGTATTATGCGTATAGACGCCCACCATCAATATTGATGATTTCTCCATTGATATAACCTGCCATATCACTCGCTAAGAAACACACTGCATAACCTATGTCAGCTGGTTTTCCAGCTCTTTTTACAGGTACTCCTTGAATCACTTGTTCACGATCACTTTCTTCAGGATATCGATTTCTAAACATCACTGTATCAATAAGTGAAATCGCTAAATTATTTGTCGTAATATTATACTTACCATATTCTTTTGATAAATTACGCATAAATCCCATTAATCCAGATTTACTTGCTGCATAGTGAGGACCACCACCGCCTCCTGTATACATTGAAGTCGAGGCAATATTTATAATACGCCCGAATTTCTGTTTAATCATATAAGGCAAGACCTCTTTCGCCATTGTGATGGGACCCATTAAGTTAACATTGACCACTGCATTGATTTGCTCATAAGATAAATCTAACATTGTCCCTAATATTCCAATACCTGCATTATTTACTAGAATATCAATTTGACCAAATTTACTAACTGTTTGCTCATATAATGCTTTTACTTCATCGGGGTTTGTCACATTGGCACGAATAACTAGTGTTTCAACTTCATAAGGAGCAATGAGATCGAGTGTTTCATTCACTTTACACTCGTCTTTATCATAATGAACGATAACAATTTTTGCCTGTGCTTTTGCAAGCATCTCAACGATTCCTTGTCCTACTCCCTGTGATCCACCGCTTACAACTACCACTCGGTGTGATAAATCAATATTTAACATATTTTTTCCTCCCTATGCTTTTTGGTGGCTTCTTTTCACCATTGACTTTAATCCACTAGGATCGATACGATACTCGAGTTCAACTAAGCTACGATATAGTTCATCACGGTTGTTAAAGTAGTAACAATTCACCCAATAGCGACCTTTCAACATACCAGCGTCATCAATACGAATAAACAACTTCTTAGCTTGATGAAATTCTTTTACGCGATAGCTCTCTATCTTTCTTAAATCGTACTCATGAACTTTTCCATGCGCTTTGAAAACTAGCTTGTTCTTTCTAATTTCTACAATCTCTGGATTTGATAAAGAAACAAATGCATTAATTGCTGTATAGGCACCTACAAGTAAGATAAAATACCAAACATAACTAGAAGGATTAACCAACAATTGCACGATAGCCGCTAAGCTTGCAACAATTCCAAATGCACCTGGAACATTTACTTTCCAATTATAATCTCGTTTATTAAATTCAAATATACTCATTAGTTAATCCCCCTTATATTCAAGCTATTCTATTTTGCTTGGTTTAATTCTTTTGCTTCTTTAGTGATACGAACTCGGTTATATGCAGCTAATCCTAACGCTACAACAACACCTACACCAGCTCCAACAATTCCTAAGTCATTAGCTTTTACAAGAATCCAAGTGAGTGGGTTACCACCATCACAAATGCTTGAAATCATTGTTGCTGATCCCATATCAAAGTTTGCAACTTTTGCAGCTTCTGTGATTGCCGGTGCTAAATCTGTACCGATATATAGTGCTGCAATTAAGCAAACAATACCTACGATAATTGATCTAAATCCATTTCCCTTACAAATTGGAATAACAAGAATAAAGATATATGGTAAAACTGCTAAATCAGTAAATGGTAATAAACCATTACCTGGTAGTACTACAGCTAAGAATACTGCAAGTGGTACCATGATAAGTCCGATTGCTAAAGTCATAGGATGTCCTACACCTACAGCACTATCTAAACCAATATACATTTTTCCATAACCTTTTAAATTCTTTTGGATAAACTTAGAAGCAGCATCAGATACTGGTAGTAGACCTTCCATCAACAATGCAGCCATTTTAGGTAATAATACAAGTACACCACCTAAGTAAACTCCTGTTTCAAGTAACGCTTTTACTTCATATCCTGCTAAAAATCCAATCGCAAGACCAATAAATGTACCTACTAGAATTGGTTCCCCAAATACCCCAAAGCGTTTTTGAAGTGATTCAATATTGACATCAATATCACGTACCCCTGGAATTTTTTCAATGATTGTGTTAATCACAAGTGCTATTGGTGCAAATGCTGTAGTAAATCCATGAGGTAAACTTACCCCTTGAAGTCCTAAGCTTTCTTCTACATTTTTAGCAGTTACATCCGCAAGGACAAGGATGATAACCATATTCACAACAGCTGCAAGTAGACCATATACTAAACTATCAGTAAGAATTGCTACAAGTGATCCTGTGAAGGCAAAGTGCCAATAATTCCAAATATCAATATCAATTGTTTGTGTTGTTTTTGTAAATACCATAACGATATTCACAAGTAAACATAGTGGAATAATGAATGTACCTACTTGAGAAGCGAACGCAATCGCTGCTGCTGATGGCCATCCAACATCAATAATTGATAATTCTAAGCCAAAACGTTCTACCATTTGTCCTACTGCAGGCGCAAGTTGATTCCCCATCAAGCCAGTTACTAGATTCAAACCTACAAATCCTACTCCTACCGTTAACCCCGCACGTACTGATTTACCAAAACCAGCACCCATCGCAAGACCTAGAATGAAGACGATAATTGGCATCATTACAAGTGAACCTAAGCTACTAATACCGTTAAAAAAATCTAATATGAAATCCATAAAGTATCCTCCCTTTAATTATTTATGATCATATTTAACTTTGTTTTACTTTAATTCATTACCCTTACTTTTTCATTTCTTCTAAAATTTGTTCTACAACTGATTCCGTATTGAATCCCATCAATAACTGTGTTGCTAATATAACTGGACACGCACTTGTTTTTTCATCAAATTTCACTGTAGTCACAATGAAGTCAAAGTTTGGTGATAAACCACCTACTTCAGCAACTTTTCCTTGAGTTAAACGATAATTTCCTTTATATCCATTATCATCTAGAATATCCTCTACTCGTTTGCGTGCTACTGTTGATGTTGCAACACCTGTTCCACATACTAATAAAATTTTTTTCATATGGCCTCCTTTCTATACACCCATAACGCAAATATTACATTTGCGATCGCGCTCACGATTCTGGTCCCAATCGATAAAATATATATAGCCTACGGTACCCGTTTGAATAACACCGTCTTTAATAATGAATGTTTCGCTTGCTCCAAAAAATGAAGCACGAATATGAGCATCTCCATTTAAAATAGTTCCAGGATCAGCAGGATACATTGGGTCATTCATATTCATCAAGAAATCTACATGAAGAGGCCCTGGATATCGATAATCAGTATTCTCTGTAAGTTCTCTTGGCACAATGCGGTCCATAATACGATTTAAGTCTACTTGTAAGTATTCATCTCCATTAAAATCAATATCGTGGACAAATTCTTCAAAAATAACTGAGCAAGTTGTGTGTGGCGATTGCACCACAACAGTTCCATTTTGTACTCCACTTTTTTTCACTACTTCTACTACTTGATCCTTTATATTATGATATGTCACCCTTCTTCCATTAGAATGCAATATCAATTGTGCATGTTCAACCTTCATATTATCCTCCTATAAATTTAAGTCTTTCTTAGCCTTTGCTAGTGCTTGCACTAATTGTTCTAAAGTCGCTTCAGGATCTGGGGCACATACAATGCCACTTGTCCCACCAGTACCGTCTGCACCAGACATGATTGCTTTATAAACATCATCTGGTGTACTAATACCTGCCGCCTGTAATGTTAAGGTGTTTGGAGACACTTCTTTTACAGCTTTATTTGTGGCAATCATATAAGCCTCATCTGCCGTTTTCCCTGTGCCGATTAAACTTGTAAGTTCGCATACCATAATCGATGGCTCAAGCATAGCAATCATTTTCGCATCAACTTCTGTATCTGCGCATACAATCGACATAATTTCTAATTCCTTACATCGCTGAACTGTTTTTACTATTTCACTTACCAACATTGGATTTTCAGCATGATTTAGAAATGTTGCTTCTACTCCTTGGTTTTTAAGTGCATCACCTAAAATATGCCCCATCCCTTTACCGGGAACTAAACTTTCCATGTTTTGAGCAGTGATAAACAAATGCTCAGTATTTGCCTTAAGCATTGGCAAATCAATCAATTGCCCCGTGAATAAAATATCTACATCATATTCCTTGGCTAGCTCATCTGCCTTTTTTGCAAGCTTTAAAATACGGTCTCCATACAAATATGACTTGGAGTTACATACAAAGAATGGTCTTCTTAATTTTCTCATTGTCGCCTCCTATTTATTAGTACACCCAAACACTTCATAGTAATATTTTAGTGTTGTGTACATTGCGTCTTCTGCGCAGTTTAGTAACTTAAAGTAATCACTTGGTTTATCATCATTAATCTTATCTAATGCAGCTACAATAAAATCTGTAAATACATTTATTTTATTAATACCTAGCTGTGAACATCGATTTAAATTTTCTTCACCAGAGGAAGATCCCCCATGTAATACAAGTGGAATGTTTAGAACTTCATTAATTTCTTTTAAGCGTTCAAAATTGATGATTGGAGTTCCCTTATATTTGCCGTGTGCTGTGCCAATAGATATAGCAAGTGAATCAACTCCAGTAAGCTCTACAAAGCGCTTTGCACTTTCCACCTCTGTATAGATCGAATCACTATGTGCATGATTCTCATAGTTAACACCAGATCCCACATGCCCAATCTCAGCTTCGACTACAACACCATGCTTATGTGCATATTCTACTACTTCTTTTGTTTTCATTACATTAGTATCAAAGTCATCCATCGAAGCATCAATCATGACTGAAGTAAACCCTAAGTCAATTGCTCGCTTAATGTAATCAAAATCAGCTCCATGATCTAGATGTAACACAACTGGCACAGTTGCTTTTTCACCATAATATTTTCCAATAAGCGCTGCTTCTTCTAAACTAAGTGCATCTTTGTGCACTTGTGCAAATGATAAAATAATTGGTTGGTTTAAGTCTTGCGCTACTTGAACATAAGTCCGACATGAATTTAAATCAAAATAATCAGGGGCAGGAATTGCGAACTTTTTCACCCTTGCCACTTCAAACATTTCTTTACTAGTTACTAACATTACAATCCTCCTTTAGAATAAATTTGCTTCTTTAATCAGTGTTATATATTCTTGTTTATTTGAACATTTTTGAAATTTTTTCATCTGCTCTACATCACAAAATAGTTGCATTAAGTTTTGTAGTGTATCTAATTGTTCATGAGCTTCTTTAAGTGCCAACATAAAGATAATAGATACTTCCACCTCAGCATCATCTGTTCCCATCTCGATAAACTTTACTGGTTCTCTAAGCGACATAAAGGCAATTTGTGATTCATTGACCTTATCAATATCAGTATGTGGTATCGCCACTCCACTTCCATCTGCTAGTCTTAATCCCGTTGGGAAATTTTGTTCTCTTTCAAGAATTGCTTCATGAAAATCTTCTTTTACAATGCCAAGCTTTATCATATGATTTGCCAAAATTTTAGTAGCTTCTTCTTTCGTACTTGCCTTTTGGTTAAACAAAGCAATTTCCTTATCAAAAACCATAGCTTCCTCCTTTCTAATCTATAAAATTATCAATGACATCTCCATATGAGTTGACAAGTGACAATTTAATAACTTTTCCTTTCTCATCAATTGCATTATATATTTGTGAAAAGACATCTACCATTCGATCATAATCACTTTGTGCAAAAGCCATCAAAATAACTAACGATATTTTTACTCCACCCCATGAAATTGGCTTTTTAAGAGTCATCAACGCAATATTTGATGATATAACATTGGATGGTGATGCATGAGGAACCGCAACACCAGTATCAATACTTGTTGAACCAAGTGATTCCCTTTGATGAATTTCGATACCTGTATTTTTACTTACTAAACCACGTTTTACAAAATCATCAACAATAAAATCAATGCATTCTTCTTTAGTTTCAAAATCTTTATTCAAATACAAATTCTCTCTTTTCAAAAATTGTTGGAGTTCAGATGTTTTCCCTCTTGCTTTTAATTCGTGCGCTTTTGTACTAATCATTAAATAGTAGTCAACAATTTCTTGTCGTTCTGCATTTGTCATGATTGGCGATACATAAATTACTTTATTTTTAATATTCAATTCCCGAGTTGCGATTACAAAGTCAACATCTGTTAAATTATAATCATTAATTTGCTCATCGCTAATTACCTCTAAGTAATCTTTTTGGGAGATAATTTCTCTAATACTGCTGTAAAGCAATTCAGCTGTCGCAAGACTTTTCGGTAATGTAAGTACTACTTTACGCGATTTATATATTCGATCAAACGCTACTTGAAAATGTACGGTTAAAAAGGCCACTTCGTCATCACTCAGGGATACTTGAAACATATTTTCCACATTTCTTAGTACATACCATGTAAGTGAAAACATCACTTGATATTGTTTCTTAATTGCTTCTAGCAATGGACATCGAATCATAAAGTTATTTTTTGCTCTATGAATCATAGGAATGATATGTGCTATTAATGCGTTGTATAATCGCTCGTCTTCTCTCATATCTACTCGTAAAATACTACTCATATTACTAATCATTTGTTTTACTTGTAGTTTAAAGCGCATATCGGGTAAATAATGATTAGAATAAGACTCTACACCATGCGCTAGTAAGATATGACTAAGATACAAGATATCCTCCTCTTCAAGCACAATACCGAGTTTATTACTGATGCGAACCGCAATATCTGATGAAAGTAGATATTGTTCTAACTGCTCAATCATTTGATACGTTAAGTTATTTTCGATTTCAACATGTTGATTATGATACACTCTAGAAAGTAAAATAAGCAAACTAATATATAAGTAACAAATATAATTATCTGTCATCTTTTTAGAAGAACTGATTACTAAATCCTTTACTAAGTTATCTGCAAAATTGCACATTGAGTCAACGAATATCTCATCGATAAAATTTTTTATAGCTTCCAGATTAATATGTTGATATGGATATTCTTCCTCAAATGTCATAAAGACAAATTGAGTAAATGCTCTTTGTATTTCTTGTTGCGAACCGGCGACCTTTGTACCAAATTTATCGGAGACTACCCGAACATTACTAGCTTTTAACTTTTGATTGATTTTTTCAATATCAATCCTAATCGATGAGGCACTAGCAAAGAGTTCTTTTGATAATTCTTCATATGATGTTGATTGATTTTCTACAATTAATCTTCTTATAATTTCAATCTGTCTTTTTAATGATGCCGAATTTGAGTCTAGATTACTATCAAATTTAAGTTTAGTAATCAGTTTATCTATATTTGTTTGAAGCCCTTCTAGTTTAATACCATGTCTAGGCTTTTTAATAATACTCAAATTATATTGCTTTAAATGTGGCTCTAACTCTTGAATATCATTATAGATAGTTTTCTCTGATACATTAAGTATGTCACTATAAAAACTTGTTGGAAAAAAATCATTCTTTTGAATCAATAACTTAATTAAATCATTACTTCTCCTTGTTTGTTTCATTGGAAGTCCCCTTTATCTATCCACATTGTTATTATAGAATTCACTTAAGCGCTTTCATAGTACACATTACTTCCATATTAATGTGGAAAAATGGATTTATATTGTATACTTTTTAAAAAAAATCTTTACTTTAACCTTCAATTAAAGTTTATTCATATATTTTTCTTTTAGACAAGCAAACATAAAAAAAGTCAGTGATTATAAGAACCACTGACTTTAACCTGATTAGATTCACGATAAAACATTACCTTTATAAGATTAGTCTTGTTTTACCAGCGTCTTCCTCGTTGTTTATTTTTTGGTGCAGCTTTTGTTGGATTAAGCATACCTTCAAGGTTAAATCCATTACCTTTACTTTGAAGTGTGCTTAACTGTTTCATCGTTTGTTTCATTTTTTCGAATTGATTTACCAAACGATTTACTTCCTGTACACTAGCACCACTTCCTCGGGCAATACGATTTTTATGTGAAGATCTAAGACCACTCGGGTCTTGACGTTCTTCTTTTGTCATACTTTGAATAATTGCTTTTTGACGCTTCATTTGTGCTTCCGCATCTTGGTCATTGATTTGCTTTGCCATTTGCGAAAAACCAGGAATCATTTTCATAAGTCCACCTAGTGGTCCCATTTTTGAAATCTGTTCAAATTGTAATAGCATATCATCAAGCGTAAATTGACCTGACATCATTCTTGCAGCGCTATCTTCTGCTGCTTTCATGTCCATTTTCTCTTGCGCTTGTTCCACAAGTGTCATGATATCTCCCATACCCAAGATTCGATCCGCCATACGGTCTGGGTGAAATAATTCTAATTCATCAACTTTTTCTCCAACTCCGATGAATTGTACTGGGACACCAGTGATTTTTCTAACTGAGAGAATACCTCCCCCTCTAGCATCACCATCAAGTTTCGTTAAGACTAGTCCTGTGATTGGAAGTGTTTCATGGAATGAAGACGCAACTTGAACAATATCTTGTCCAGTCATTGCATCTACTGTCAATAAAATATTGTCAGCCTTTGTAATCTGTTGGATTTGTTTTAGCTCCCCCATTAACTCTTCATCAATATGTAGGCGTCCTGCAGTATCAATTAAAACAGTATCTACATCTTGTGATTGAGCATAGCGTAACCCTTCCTCTACTGTTTGGACCGCGCTTAATTCATTACCACGTGAGAAGACTTCAACTCCAATTGATTTCCCTAGCGTTTTTAACTGTTCAATTGCTGCTGGTCGAACCAAGTCAGCTGCAATAAGCATAACTTTTCGATTCTCTTTTTTCATCATGTAGCGAGCTACTTTAGCAATCGATGTTGTTTTACCTGTCCCTTGTAGCCCCACCATCATTAATGTAGTTATCCCGTGTTCATTATATTTAATTGGAACTTCTTTTTCTCCAAGCAAATCCACCAATTCATCATGTACGATTTTGACAACCATTTGTGATGGATCTAAAGTATCATAGACATCTTGCCCAATTGCCTTTGTTTTTACATTATCTAAAAATTCTTTTACGATTTTGAAGTTAACATCTGCTTCTAAAAGTGCTAATCGCACCTCTTTTAGCATATCCTCCATATTCTTTTCAGAAAGTTTTCCTTTTCCTGTTATGTTTTTAAACGCTTTATTTAAACGTTCACTTAATGATTCAAATACCATGTTCTCACAACCTTTCGCTCATTTATTATACTTTAGTTGTTAATCAATTACAACATTAAGAAAATGAGCAATTTCACTAGATTTTCGAGCATTTTTAACACTAACATTGCACAATTAGGCAAGTTTCTACATTTGCATCTCTACATTAATCAGAACATAATGGTTTTGATAGGAGGATATCACATGTTAAATCAAAGTATTTTAATTGGTAAAGTAGTTCAAATGCCCGTACTTCAAGAAACCCCCAACAAGTTAAAAGTCGCTAATCTACTCTTAGAAGTAGAGCGTGGCTACAAAAATTCAGACGGAACCGTAGATAGTGATATATTTAATGTTCAGTTATGGCGTGGAATTGCAGAATCATGTTGTGATTTATGTACCATAGGAAGTATTTTAGTTGTTAAAGGCCGACTTCAATCCTTTAATGTTCACAAAGAAAACACTACCTACTATAACGCTGAACTCGTAGCTGAGAAAGTATCATTCATTGAAAAAAAATAAACAAGGGCTTTCGCCCTTGCATTATAGTTTAACTCTCCGATTTCTTCATAATAGAAACCATCGCAACATTCTCTAAAGAAATATGTGATAACGCTTCTTTAATCATTTTTTGATCTAAAGATTGAAGTATATCAAGTGTCTCAAACAAACTAATATGATTTAGTTTGTTACGTGCATCAGTTACAGCAATATCCTCAACAGAATTTAAAACGCGCATGGCTTGTCCAAAATAGCGTTTTTTTAATTGATTTAACAGTTTTAAACTAATTCCTTCATTGATGCATTTTTGCAACTCTTCCATGATAAATTGCTTAAACTTCTCTTTTTCTTCCGTTTCATTCACAAAAGAAATAAAGGCAACATCTGTCTGCATATCTACATCAAAATCAAAATAGTTATTGATAATATCTTGATCTATCCAGCGTTGGTAATCTACATTGAGTGAACTAAAGTGAGACTCAAACGCAAAGCGAATCGCCCACTCTTGGCAAATTTTATCCCTACTCGTGCTGACCCATGGTTTTAGTTTAATTCCTACAGCTACTTTTGTTGCGCTTACATCCATTAAAATTTGAAGATTTTCATTAACTACACTCTCAGGTTCTACAATTGGTTTTCTTTTACATTCAATATAAGTATCAAAACTTTTTTTCTTTTGATTCTCTTCTACAATTTCCAAGATGGCACTTGGATCTATTGGTCCTGCACACACCAGTATCATTTTCTTAGGATGATAATTTAATTTAAAACATTCCATTAATTGCTCATACGTTGTATTTTCAACACTTTGTGGTGTGCCTCCAATATCATACTTAAATGCGTGTTCATGAAACATGGCTTTAAATAACTCAAAATACAATCTAGAATCAGGCATTTGAAGGTACATCATCAACTCTTGAGTAATGATTCCTTTTTCTTTTTCAACTGATTCTTCACTAATATTTAATTCCTGTACAAAATCTAGCAGCAAATTCAATGGACGTTGAATATTTTGACTCGATGTAGAGAAATAGTACATCGTTTCGCTATAAGATGTAAATGCATTGACATTTGCCCCTAATGAAGCAAACTCGTTCATCACATCAACACCATCTGATTCAAACATCTTGTGTTCTAAAAAATGAGCAATTCCTGAAGGATGGAAAAAATGTCTTCCTTCTTTGTCAATTTGTTCAAAATCAAGTGCTCCATAAGGTGTTGCAAAAACACAAGAGGTTGTCTTCATTTCAGGTTTATGCCAAATAATCAAACGTAAGCCATTGCTACATTGGTGTGTATAGTATGTTTCATCATACTTATTTTCAATATGCTTTTCCATTTTCATCCTCCTGCAACAAACTAAATGTAACTACATGTTTTATTTTTTTGAACACCTTCATTACATCTTCTTTTGTTGTCTTCTCAATTGCTTCAACACATTGCTCAAGTGATTGATGATGATCTAAAATAGCGTTTTGAAATTCAAAATTTACCACATTCATTGGATCATCAAAAGATCCATTAATGGCATTTATCAACATCACTTTAGCACTTTGAAAGTCTTCATCTTTAAAGTTTCCGTTACACATGTTGTCTACTTGCTCTAAAACACATTGTTTTACTTCTTCTAGTTTACTACGTTGAATCCCTGTGCTTACGGCTAATCCACCTTCAAAAGCCATAGGCCTTGAATATATCGAATAGCAAAGACTTCTCTTTTCTCGTATTTCTTGAAATAGCAAAGAAGTTGAAAGTTGTCCAAACAACCCATTCGCCACACGCATCGTCCAATAGTCTTCAGTAGCAATATTACAATCAGTCGTAAACATCATTACTAATACACTCTGATCAATACTCATTACTTGGCTATCTTCTTCCAAATCTTCTTTTTTCACTAAATAGGCACTTTCCTTAATTTCTTCACGAGCTTCAAAATCAAAGAATCGTTGCACATAACTCAATGTCTTTTCTTCATTAATCTTCCCTACTACAAACATCATTACTTCATCTTGTCGTAGCATCTCATAATATGCACTCGTCGCATCTTCACAAGTAATCTCTTGAATCTCTTCTTTAGTAATGAGTTGTGTTTTCGCCAATGAATATCCTTGAGCAAACATTGAACCCGCCATAGACATAGCTTTGGTTTGTGGTTGGTCTTGCCGACGCGCATTTGTAAGAATAGTTTCTTTTTTAGCTTCTTCAAAAAGATCACAATCGATATATCCATCTTTTAATAAAGGTTGAAACACAAATTCATAAGCTGTTTTAAAGATACGCTCAAAAGTATTTTCATTTGTATACTGCTCATTAATGCATTTAAAACGGAATTCAAATGCATACATATCCCCGTAATTGTATCCTCGCGTAAATACACTCGCTCCATACAAATCATCCATATGTTCACTCACTGCCTGTTTAGTTGGCCACTTTGTACAACGATCATACAACATCTGACTTAATATTGTACGAATGATTGTGTTCTTGCGATCTACTTTTGATAAAAATCTTATATTAATCAAAACATCTTTAAATTGATTCGTATTTACAAGTGCTAAAGATACACCTTTTTTTAATTCAATTTTATTCATGTTAGTTCCTCCTCTTTTTATTATGACTCAAAATTCTATAAACAACCATTTTCATGCTTTTTGTGGCTTAAAAACTAAATTATGTTATAATATTATTTAGTTTAAAGCACAGGAATATTTATTATAACTTATTTATATATGAATGTCAGCTTGCAGAACACTGGAGGTTATTATGAATAAAGAGATGTTTGTCACCGATTTTTATGAGTATACAATGTCGTATGCATACTTTAAACAAAACAAACATGAAGAAATCGGTTACTTTGATATGTTTGTACGAAGAATCCCAGATGGTGGTGGATATTTAATCGCAAATGGATTACATCGCTTCATCGACTTCATTCAAAACTTTAGCTATAGTGATGAACAAATTGATTACTTACGTCAATCGGGACATTTCGATGAAGAGTTTTTAACTTATCTTAAAAATATGAAGATGGACATCGACGTTTGGGCAGTTCCTGAAGGTACTGCAATCTTCGCTAATGAACCTATTGTAACTGTTCGCGGGAAATTGATCCAAGCACAAGTCATTGAAACTATCTTATTGTTGTTTATTAACTATGGAACACTTATTTCAACCAAAGCAAAACGTGTTGTCATTGCTGCTCGTGGAACTGATGTACTTGAATTTGGAAGTCGTCGCTCCCATGGTATCGATGCTGCCGTTGAGAGTGCTCGTGCAAGTTATATCAGTGGTGCAGTTGGCACAGCTTGTACACAAGCTGGATTACAATATAATATCCCTGTGACTGGTACAGTAGCTCATAGTTATATTCAACTTCACGATAATGAATATGATGCATTTCTAAGCTATGCACAAGTTTCCCCTGACAATTGCTCACTTCTAGTTGATACTTATGATACCTTACACTCTGGAATCCCGAATGCCATCAAAGTAGCTCATGAATACTTAATCCCAAATGGTTATCAACTTAAAGCGATTCGTCTAGATAGTGGTGACTTAGCATATCTTTCTAAAAAAGCTCGTAAAATGCTTGATGCAGCTGGTCTGCACAATACCAAAATTGTTGTATCTAACAGCTTAGATGAATTCTTAATTGATGATTTACTTATGCAAGAAGCAAAAATTGATATATTTGGTGTAGGAGAGCAGCTCGTAACTGCTAAATCAACTCCGGTACTAGGAGGTGTCTACAAAGTATGTGCTCATGAAGTCAACGGTGAAATTGTGCCTAAAATAAAAATTAGTGGCAACATCGGAAAACTCACAAATCCTGGATTTAAAAAAGTAATTCGTTTTTACGACAAAGAAGATGGGAAAGCAATAGCCGATATTCTTGCCCTCCATGATGAAATCATTCCTGAAGATGAATACTTACTTTTTGACCCTTTAGCTCCTTGGAAGCAAAAACGAATTTCAAACTATATTGCAAAAGAATTACTCGTTCCTATTTTTAAAGAAGGAAAACTTGTTTATGATGTACCTAATACGCAACAAGTTCGTGAGTATTGTGCTTTGCAAATGGATACTTTATGGGATGAAGTTAAACGTCTTCGTTACCCACATAATTACTACGTTGATTTCTCGCAAAGTTTATTTGATTTAAAAAATGAAATCATTAAACAAATGACAATCAAAATATAAGAAACAAACCTCTCTAATGATATAAATTGGAAATCACTAGAGAGGTTTTATTTCGTTTTCTTTACTGATTTAATTGTAGCTTCCTTACATGGACATGTCAACTAATCAAATCAATATCCATAACTATTTTATAAACTATTGACAATTTACATACTCATAACTAGCGTTTTCGATAATTTTATCAAAAATAACCATATGTTTATTCATCAACCTTATATGAAGCATTGCTCTAATATTTTCATGAATTGTACGTGTTAAACTTCCCTTGTCTGGTGCACTTAATTGAACTGGACATTTTTTTAAACATTCAACCTCAAGAGTATAGTTTCTTTGTTTTATCACAAAACGATGTTCTTCCACCTTTTTTACTTTTGCACCAAGATATGTGGCAAGGAGAATCTCTTTATGGTCAATGCATAAAAAGGCAGTTATTCCTTGAAACTGTATTTTCCAATATGGAATATGAGCAATCGCTACCATCATAGAGTTAATGTAGCCATCATGATTTAAAGCCGCATGCATCCAACTATAATGACTTGGAAAAGAGTTTCCTTCATCTCCTTCGATATAGCCAATATCACCTCTAAATGAATGAGTCACATCATTCACGATGATGTCACCATAAATAAAATGAGCTCTACTATACACTTGGTGAAAACATTGCATCTTTGGTAAAAATTGAAATGGTCCCATTATGTGTCGATTCAACTCGATATTTAGACTATAAGTCATTTCAGCTTGAATATATAACTGGTTGTCTTGAATATCGATTTTTATGCCATCTCTGCTAAAATAACTGTTTCCTATCTTAATATCTAATGAATTCAAAGAGTATTTAAATTCATCGATTGGATATTGGATTTGCCATGATTTTTCATTTTCAATGATTTGTAGTACTGCACATCTTTGTCCCTGCTCATCCACAAACAACGCAGGGATAAATGCAATACTGTAATCAGGACTTTGATGTTTGAAGTACCATCCCTTAAAATAAGTATGATTTGTTCTCTTATCTAGAAATTTCATATTGTCACCTCTCTTCATTTTTATCCATTTTGAAATTAATTATTCATGCTATAATTAGAGAAAAGGATGGACATATAGATGAAAATAGGATTTATCGGCTGTGGTAACATGGCAAAGGCAATGATACAAGGGATGCTAAATCATGGTATCATGGCTCAAGATGTAATGGTATCTACTACAAATGAAACTACTTTAACACTTGCATGTGACACCTACAATGTTCTAGGAACACTAGATAACTGCCAAGTAGTTGAGCAAAGTGAAATCATTATCTTGGCAATCAAGCCACACCTTATTGAAAAAGTACTTTATCAAGTCAAAGAAAAAATAATGAAGCATCACATTATTGTGAGTATCTCTCCTGGTAAAACAATTGACTGGTTTAATTCTATACTTGGTAATGACATCAAGATTGTGCGTACTATGCCAAACACACCTTCACTTGTAGGTGAAGGAATGAGCGCAATTAGTCCCTCATCTTTAATGAGCAAGGATGACATCAATAAAATAGACGAAATTTTCTCAACATTTGGGCGAGTCGAAATTGTTGAGGAGCGACTTATGGATGCAGTCGTTGCAATTAGCGGTAGCTCCCCTGCCTACATCTTCATACTAATTGAGGCTATGGCAGATGCTGGTGTTTTACTTGGCCTACCTCGAGCAAGTGCCTATCGCTTTGCCTCACAAGCTGTGCTTGGCTCTGCAAAAATGGTTCAAGGCACAAATTTACACCCTGCTACTTTAAAAGATCAAGTTACCTCATCAGGTGGATCAACCATTGAAGCTATACGTACACTTGAAGAAAAAGGATTTCGTAGTGCAATCATAGAAGCAATGGTTGCCTGTGCTCAAAAATCAAATCAAATGAAATAAAAGAGCGAGCTAGCTTACTGATTCAATTCAGTAAACTAGTATCGCTCTTTTGCATATTTCTAGTTTATTTACTCTTCGTAAAAGTTAATCCTACTAACCCATCTGTAGTATAGAAATATTGATTATTGGTATGTCCAAGTTTTTCGTGAATCTCTTGCACATCCTCTCCGGTAAGAATTGTCATTGTCGTATCAAAATGACAGTCTCTTCCATCATAAATGCGACAAAGACCACCTTCTTGAATGTGTTTCATTTTGTTTGAATCTGCTTTAGTTAATACATAGTAAGTATCTTCTTCAATGATGGCATTAAAAATAACTTCTCGTTCTAAATACTCCATCCCGATGTAACGACTATTCTCAAAGCGTTCTTTTCCTGATAACGTTATTTTTGCAAAGTGAACTTTACCTTGCTCGTCGATGTCATAAATTTCATTTCCACTAAAGAAAACACGTGCCTCTAACTGTTGCAATTCAAAAAACTTACCACGTTGTAACATCTTTTTAAACATCATATCATTTTCAGCGATTTCTTTTAAAATATCACTTGAATTATCCAGCTGATTGCAGCGCATTTTAGCATAGATTTTTTTAGCATTTTTAGGTGATTTCGCATCCTTATCATAAATCATTGTAGAAACAATATCTTGATCTACTAATGTTGTCCCTATCAATGATGTTGGCAACAATAAAACAATATATTTCCCATTTCTATAGACAAACTTAAGCTGATCAACACTAGGAAAACCATTAATTTCATTTTTTGCGATGTGAATCAATGGTTGTTTTTGTAAAAATGTTTCAATAACTCCGCTTACCTCATCTAATGGTACACGTGTTTTTATTGGATTGAGTGAGCTCATCTTATCCCTCCTTGTTAACTCTATCTAACTTACCACAATTAAATAAAAAGTCAATCCTAATGCATAAAAAAAGACTGCCTACTGGCAATCTATTTTACTATTCGCAGATATATCCTTGTGCTTCTAATCCTTCAATTGAAGTATCATAATCGATATAATCAACACCTGCTTCAGTTATTAACCCAACACTGTATAATTCATCAAAATCAGCTTCATCATAATTGATTGATAAGCTTAAAGAAAGGTCTCCAGTTACTTCAACGCTTACTCCATCATATCCTGCTAACATAGCTTCCATTTGATCAGCTACAAGTGCAAAATCTTCTGGTGTAGCAAGTTCTTCCCCATATGTTAATTCTGATGATTGACTTTTAACTTGATCACCTTCTGATACGATAGTTAAAGTTTCTTTAATTCCTGTTTGTTCTAAGTTACAAACTGTTGTTTTTGCTTCTGCGCTACATCCACTTACTAATACAAGAGATACTAGCATTGCTAATAATAATTTCATTTTTCTTTCCTCCGACTTATCTGATTATACACTTTTTTTTAAGTATAGCAACATGTATAAATTAAAGAAAACATAAAATACCTGTTTATTAGCACAAAATACCTAGAAAAAATGATATAGATTAAGTATACTTAGTAAGAATACTAAGGAGATAATTATATGTCAGATTTCAATCAAAAAGCATTAGCGTATCACCGTGAACACACAGGAAAATTAGCTATCTGCTCAAAAGTAAAATTAGAAAATAGTGATGATTTAGCACTTGCTTATACTCCGGGTGTTGCTGCTGCAGCGCTTGAGATTGCAAAAGATGAGAATAACGCTTACCTTTACTCATGCAAGGGGAATACAATTGCCATTGTTAGTGATGGTACAGCTGTATTAGGTTTAGGTGATATTGGTCCTGCTGCAGCTCTTCCTATTTTAGAAGGAAAAGCTCTACTTATGAAAAAAATGGCCGGAATTGATGTTTACCCTCTTTGTCTTGACACAAAGGATCCAAAAGAAATTATTTCGATTTGTAAAGCGATAGCACCAGGAGTTGGTGGGATTTTATTAGAAGATATCAGTGCTCCACGCTGCGTTGAAATAGAACGCACCCTAATTAAAGAATTAAATATACCAGTTTTCCATGATGATCAACATGGCACATCTATTGTTGTATTAGCGGCAATGATCAATGCTACAAAGCTTACTAAAATTGACCCATCAAAAGCGCGCATTGTAGTTTCGGGGTGTGGAGCTGCTGGAAGCAACATTATCCGCATGTTGTATAGTTATGGCTATACAAATATCACCGCTTTTAGCAAAGATGGTGTACTCCATGATTCTAAAGTAGATCAATATGATTTTCTTACTAAAGAATTAATGCAATTCACAAAAACAGACACAATGTACACAAGCATGGCAGAAGCAATGATTGGCGCTGATGCCTTTATTGGTGTGTCTGCTGGAAATATCGTTTCAAAAGAAATGGTTGCTTCAATGAGCGAAAAATCGGTTGTTCTTGCGATGGCTAATCCTACACCAGAAATCGCTTATGATTCTGCAATTGAAGCAGGTGCATTTATTGCTGGAACAGGGCGCTCTGACTTCCCAAATCAAATCAATAATTTATCTGCTTTCCCAGGTCTATTTAGAGGAATTTTTGATGCTCAAGGAACATGCATTACAGAAGAAATTAAACTGGCTGCTGCAAAAGCAATTGCATCATGTGTAAGTACGGAAGAACTGTCACAAGAAATGATCATCCCAAGCTCACTTAACATGCAAGTAGTAGATGAAGTTGCCAAAGCAGTTGCCCAAGAGGCAAAACGCCTTGGTTTAGTACGAAAATGAACACTCTCGCCTATCAACAAGTTTGCAAAAACATCGATTCCAAGGCAACACTCGTTGTTGTTTCAAAAACGCGAAGTGTTCAAGAAATTATGCATTATTATCATCTTGGAGTTCGTGACTTTGGTGAAAATCGAGTCGATGAGTTACTTGAAAAAGTTGCTCTTTGCCCAAAAGACATTCGATGGCACTTCATTGGTCATCTACAACGTAATAAAGCAAAAAAAATCATTTCATATGTGTTCATGATTCATTCCATTGATAATTTAGAACTACTATCAATTATCAATAAAGAATCAAAAAAACTGCAATCACATACAAATGTATTATTGCAGTTTAATATTGCTAAGGAACCCCAAAAATATGGCTTTCAATTAGAGGATGCAAATGATATCATTGAGCAATCAAAGCAATTCGATGCCATCACTTATTGTGGTACGATGGTAATGGCACCTTATCTTGAAGATAGTGCATTATTACACCCTGTGTTCGAAAATGCAGCAAAGCTTCATAATCAACTTAAGAACCACTTTAGTGATGATTACAGCATTTTATCAATGGGAATGAGTAACGATTACCTCATTGCCTTAGAACATGGTTCTACGATGATTAGAATTGGCTCATTGTTGTTTTAGAAAGTCATCTATTGAATCTACTTTAGCTTGACGATTCATTGCATAATACATTACTCTCCAATCCTGCAAATCCATGAGATTAATTTGTACGGATTGGAGATTTTTTATTTTCATCTTTGATTCATCAAATGGCAACGTATAAATTTTATCATCTCTTACTACCCTAAAATCAGCAATTAAGTCAATTTCAATTCCCTTGAAAATCCACTTTGTAAAGTAGAGTGAATCATACCCTTTTTTTGGTGTACATTCTAACTGTTGTGCACTACTTGCACACATGCAATTTTGTAGTAAATCTATATCATCATGATGAACTATTAAGTCAAAATCATTGTAGTTATCCACAACGCCATATAAGTAAAGCATGTAAGAAGCTCCCACTGCCCATCTGATCTTGTGTTCATTTAGCAACTTTGCTAATTCAATAAATGTGTTTTCTTTCATTTTATCTTCCTCTAATTCAAAATAAATATCAACACCTTGATATCTCCCTTTTTTTATAATTGGTACAGACTATATTTACTATGTTGCTGATAATGAAGTATTGCTTCATTTACTGCATCTCGTATTTTAAACAAGCGACATGTTGCATTGCCGATTTGAAAAATATGAACTTTATTCTGTGATTCTAATTTTTTTCCAATCTCAATAAATTCACTTACATCATAATCACTTGTTAAATACTTCTTCCATAGTCTCATACCACTACTTTCAACTGCACTACCTTCTAATTTTACTGCACGAGATTTTGTCACCTCTTCTGCTAAATGAAAGAGTGTGCAATTATCATAACTGCATCCCATCAACAATACATAGCCATGTAGTTCTGCAATACGTCCAATTGGTGATTCCATTCCAAGTGGAAAGTGAAAACTGTGACGATTAGAAATATATTTTGCAAACTTACCATAAGAAACATGGGCAACTGCTGGATGGTTTGAAATGATTGCGCCACTACGACGACGTAAGTTTTCAGGGATTACCCCCATATGTGATGTTTCAAAGTTTTTCTTATCAAATGCAGGAATATTTTCTCTCACCTTTTCAATTAATTCATATGGAATTGGTGGGTTTTGCCAATAAGTTGGCTCACTATTCGTACTACAATGAAGTGGCATCATTAAAGTTCCCTCATGACCAATTGCTTCAAGCAATGCATCATTAACTGCTTGAGCTCCACCAATCACATAACCAAATTGGGACATTGATGAGTGTACTTCTAAAATCATGCCTGGTTTTACATGATTAATTTTAAATTGTCTCAATATATCATCTTTTGTGATGACTCTTGTGATCGTTTCTTTCTTCATTTTACTACCTCACTTCTATTTTGAATGGGCTATTCTACTTGCCGCACTTGCTGCAATGGCACCAACGATATCGTCTAAAAAAGTATGACATTGTTCTCCATGGTCATTTAAGTGAGCAATGATTCCTGGTTTTGTACGATCGATATATCCATAATTAGTTAATGCAATTGAACCGTATAAATTACAAATTCCATAGGCAAGTACCTCATCTACTCCATATAATGATTCATCTTCACGCACAATCTTACTAATTGTAGCATTTTCAATTTGCCCTTTTTCAACAGCAACATCAAATGATATTCCAGTCATAATTGCATGTTGCACTTCCCTTTTTTCAAGTATTGCTTCTACATGTGGTATAACTGATTCTACTGTTAAATTTGGAAAGTATGCTTTTTGTAAGAAAACGACACACTCAGCAATATCTATAAGTTGAACACCACGTTGTTGCAACATTTCAATACATTCTTGTCTAAAAGTCATTTTATTTTTCTCCTATTGTCATTGAATAATGTTCAATGAGCTTTTCTGTTATTAATTTTGATCCAAGTGATATCACAGCAAATCGAATTGGATACAAACGTTCTTCATCACGCTCAAAACTTAAAGATAATGAACCCTTCTCAATAAAATTTTTGGCCATTGAACATATAACTTGTTCTTGTATCTCCACAAAAGAATTATATGCTTCTTTCTCACCAAGTGATGAAACATATTGATCAATTGCTATTCTAATCTCATTGATAGTGATGATTTGTTTTAACATTGTGATTACGATTAAGTACGCAATGTGCTTTCTTGTGTACTGTTTTTTAACTGGAGAATCAATCAATTGCCACTTGACGTAATTGTTGACCATTGATTTTGTCAATACCTTTTCATCACTATGCGAGATTAGTGGCTTACAATATCTTTCAATTAATGTTACTACTTGGTCAATATATAAATCAATTTCTGGTAAATCATGCCATCTTGGCAAATGCAATACACTGACTGTTTCAAGCCATTCAATTAACTTTCTATTTACATCCATTTTTATCACCTTATTTAATTTTAACATAAAAAAGCTCCTAAATAATTAGGAACTTTACAATTTTATTGAGTTTTAATACGAATCCATAAGTCTGCTAGTTCTTTTTTCAATACTTCATTGTGTCTAAAAAACTCATCATACTCATATCCAACACGTGGCAAATAAGCTACATTTTCATAATAATCTCCACCTTCAGATGATAATTCTTCAAGTACCTCTGCATTTGGAGAAGAATATCCTACATATGAAGAGTTAGAGTATGCTGCATCATAACTTAAGATATAGTTCATGTATTCGTGTGCTAAATCTGAACATTTTGAATCAGCAGGAATCAACATTGAATCAATCCAAATATTTGTTCCTTCAGTTGGTGCCCAGAAAGCTAAATCTTCATTTTCATACAACATATAAGCAGCATCACCACTATATACATTTGCCATTACATATTGTCCAGTAATCATACCATCGATAACTTCATCTTGTAAATATGCTGGTGACATAACGTCATTTACCTGTAATAACCAGTCGTAAGCAGCTTGGATTTCTTCAGGGTCTTCTGTATTCATTGAATATCCTAAGGCTTTAAATGCCATCATGAATGCATCACGTTCAGAGTCATAAACAACGACATCCTCATCAGCATATTTTTCATTTAAGAATACACTATAACCTTGTGCCTCTACGTCAGCTTGATCAATTACTGTAGTATCGTATACGATTCCTACATTCCCCCAAAAGTATGGAATTGAATAAGTAAAGTCAGGATCAAATACTGGTTCCATAACCCCTTCATGTAATAAAGAAGTATTTGGAATTTTTGATAAATCTAATTCTTGCACAGCTCCTTCACTGATTAATAGTTCAGCCATGTAGTCAGATGGAATGATGATATCGTAATCTGAGCTTGCCATGATTTTACTATACATTTCTTCATTACTTCCAAATAGTGAATACACTACTTTTGCCCCTGTTAAATCTTCAAAACCGGCGTTAACGTCATCACCGATGTATTCTCCCCAGTTGAATACATTTAACGTGTCACATCCATAAGTTGCCATTGGATCTAAATCCGAATTACTTGATGTTGAACATGCTGCCATTGATAGGCTAAGTCCGCTCAACAGACAAATTTTAGCTAATTTTTTCATTTTTTTTCTTTCCTCTTTCTTTAATAATTGGTACTACATTTATTATAATTAACGCAATCGTAATGACTACAATAATTACCGTACTTAGTGCATTAATCGTTGGATTAATACGTTTATACATTGTATATACATAAATCGAGATGTTATTTACACCCGGTCCTGTCGTAAAGAAACTAATTACAAAATCATCAAATGACATTGTAAAGGCAATGAGTGCCCCCGTAAGTACCCCAGGCATAATCTGTGGCACGATCACTTTTGTAAGTGCTTGCCATGGTGTTGCTCCTAAATCAAGTGCTGCTTCTGCTAAGTTATCATCTAGTCTTCTAAGACGCGGCATTACACTTAAGATCACATAAGGAATACAGAAGATAATATGAGCAGTAAGCAATGTCCAAAAACCTAACTCAACATTGAGTGATGTAAATAATAACATCAATCCAATCGCTGTAACGATTTCAGGATTCATTACTGGTAAATCATTAATTTGTAACATTACATCTTTCACAATACGGCGTGACTTAGATAATCCAATTGCAGTAATTGTTCCAATAAAAGTACTTGAAATCGTTGCAAGTACAGCAATCACTACCGTATAGTAAATCGATTCGAGAATAACTCGATCACTGAACATTTGCTCATACCACTGTAGCGAGAAACCTGTAAACTGTGTTAATGATTTCGAATCATTGAATGAAAATAGAATTACATAAGCAATCGGAAGATAAAATAATAACATTATTAGCGCAAGAAATATCTTACTAGGAAGTCTTTTCATTTTCATTACTTCGCCTCCTTATTTTGAACATCTACTTTTTTAGCAAATATCATCATTAAGATAATGAGTATGGCCATAATAAGTGAGATTGCTGAACCGAAATTCCACTCCCCAGCTGTAATAAAGTAGCTCTCAATCAAATTACCAATCAAGAAGTAATCTCCTCCACCTAACAATCTTGGAATAAAGAAAGTAGATACAGCAGGTAAAAATACTAGTGTAATCCCTGAAATCACTCCTGGAAGTGATAGTGGTAATACAACACGACGAAATGTTTCCTTGCGATCAGCCCCTAAATCAGCAGCTGCTTCTAATAAGCTTTTATCCATCTTAGATAATGATGTATAAATTTGAATAATCATAAAAGGCAAGAAATTATAAACCATTCCAATCAACACATTGACGTCGCTACTAAAATCAAAATTCAGTAGAATTCCACGCCAAGCGTACGTACGCACTAACATGTTTGTCCACATCGGTAAAGTGATTGCTAAAATATACCAGATTTGTGATTTCTCACTCGACTTTGCAATAAAGTAAGCAGTCGGATAGCCAAGTGCTATACAAATAATTGTAGTTAGTAAGGCAAGACCTAAAGATCGCCACAACACACTTGGGAATACATCATCAGAAAAGAATCGGATGAAGTTTTCAAATGTGAAACGAAGTGTCAACACATCGTTCCCTTCTACCGTTAAAGCATAGAATAGAATCATCAACATTGGAGCTACAATAAAGATGCTAATCCATATACCATATGGGTAGGAAAGACGTGCAAAGCTCTTCATTAATATGACCCCATTTTAGACATGACATGAATGTCTTCTGGATTAAAACTCAGTGCAACTTTTGTATCTTCTTCTGCTTTATCAGTTGTATGAATCTTGAACACACGTCCACGAGTGGCAAAAGTAATATCGTATACACCTTCTTGGATGTTTTCTGGATCAAAATCATAATCAACTTCACTGATCTCAACATCATTTTCATTTTCTAAGTCCCATGCAGAAGCATTTGCCCACTTTTTCAAGTCAATTGACAATGCCATACTTTCTTGTATTTCATCTGCGGTTTTATAAATATCGAATGCAGTAATCCCAATCCCTTGTTTCCCATCTTCAACGTATACTGGTTCAACAACATTAACCATAATAGTGATTGTTGTCCCATTTGAAGTAGAGAATGTCACCGGATAAGAGCCTGGTTTTTCTTCAAAGTTATATTCTACTTTCGTAAGTGATACATAATCTTCCTCACCCGTAGTTTTCCAAGCTTGTGCATTAGCACGTGTTGTCAATTCGCTATCAGAAATAGTAGCAACATCTTCTAAATCCATCGTAAAATCATTGGCACTAATTTTCTCATTAGCATCACTATTTAACTTATCATGATTTTTTAATACATGCATTTTCACTGTCTTACTTGTCCCTTTATTTGTCTCAACTACAATTTCATAGTGAACACCTTTAAATAAGACTGATTTTACTGTCCCATTGATTAATCCTTTATTTCTTTCTACAATATCAATATCTTCAGGACGTATTACAATGTCCACTTCTTCATTAGCTTTAAATCCAAAATCAACACATTGGTATTTGCGATCATCGAAACTTACTAAATAGTCAGCTAGCATTTCTCCTTCGATAATATTACTTTCTCCAATAAATGAAGCAACATATTCATTTTCTGGCTCATTGTAAATATCTGTAGGAGAACCAATTTGTTGAATCTCTCCATCTTTCATAACTACAATTTTATCCGACATTGTTAATGCTTCTTCTTGGTCATGTGTAACGAAAATAAATGTAATTCCAACTTCTTGTTGAATACGTTTTAACTCAATCTGCATTTCTTTTCTCAATTTTAAATCCAATGCCCCTAATGGCTCATCAAGCAATAAGACATTAGGCTCATTTACAAGTGCACGAGCAATTGCAACACGTTGCTGTTGCCCACCTGATAATTGAGTAACATTACGCTTTGCAAACCCATCTAAGTTCACAAGAGCAAGCATACGATTTACTTTTTGTTCAATTACGTCTTTTGACATTTTTTTAATTTTTAAACCAAATGCTACATTATCATATACATTCATATGAGGAAAAAGCGCATATTTTTGAAACACAGTATTGATTTCACGTTTATAAGCAGGCACATTTTTTAAGTCATCTCCATCAAATATGACATGCCCCTCACTTTGTTCTAAAAATCCTGCAAGAATACGCAACAGAGTTGTCTTACCGCAACCTGAAGGTCCAAGTAAGGTTACAAACTCATTCTCGTAAATATCAAGATTGATCCCCTTTAGAACGAGTGTTCCATCAAAATCTTTTACAATGTTTTTAAACTGAATTAACTTCTTCATCTCTATCCTCCTAAAATACTGGTGGTGTGCAAATCCACAACACCTTTGCAACTTGATTTGAATCATTAACTAAGTAATGATTCATCGTCCCTTTTAAATAAAACGTTTGTCCTTTTTTAATAAGAATCGTTTTATTTGTATCACTATTTACTAGTTTGACACGTCCACTTAAGACATATCCAAATTCTTCACCTTCGTGGCATGGAATCTCTTGTGATTCCCCACTTGGATCTAACTCAAGTAAAATAGGTTCCATTTCATTCTTTTGGGCGTTAGGTACAATCCAATGAATCGTACTTTTCTCTTTTTCATCGACAAAGTAATCATCATTGGTGAATACGATTTTTTCATCTTCCTCTTCTTTAAAAAAGTTAGATAAACTACATCCCAGTGCTTCACTTACATCTTGTAATGTTGTGATTGATGGTGATGTTAAATTACGTTCCAATTGTGATAAAAAACCCTTGGTTAACTCGCATCTACTTGCAAGTTCTTCCAATGTTAAATTGTTTTTGGTTCGTAATTGTTTTATTCGTTGACCAATATCCATAAAATCCCCCATTTTGTTTACTGTTACTAAACAATAAAGTAACAATCAGTAAACCTAAAATTTATTATACTTAATTTTCAAATAATTTCAATAGTTTTTTTAAACTTTTTGTTTACTAATACTAAACTTTTATGTGTAAATTTCGCAATAATAAAAAAAAGATAAGAAATTATTCAATTTTCTTATCTTTTCTAACTTTACATTACTTTCTTTATTAATTCTTCTAATGCAGGCTTTGGACGAAATCCAAGCACTTGATCTTTTACTTCACCATCTTTAAATGCGAAGATGGCCGGAATAGACATTACTCCATATTGTTGTGCTAATTCTTGATCATTATCTACATTTACCTTAACGATTTGTACATCTGGATATTCTGCAGAGAGTTGTTCTAACACAGGAGAGATCATTTTACAAGGTCCACACCAATCTGCATAAAAGTCAACAATGACTGGCCCATTTTTAATGATTGTTTCAAATTCTGCTTTATTTACGATTTTCATAGAAATATATTTCCTCCTAAATTTAGTATAGCACAATAAATTTAAAATAAAACCTTAACGCTTAGAGTAAAGAAGCTGCCTCTTCATCTACAATAACTGTTACATCTGCATGATTTTGAAGTATTGTAGCTGGGATTTGATTATCAACTGCGTGATGAATCATATCGTAAATTGCTTGTGCCTTATTCGCTCCTGAGGCAACAAGTAAAATCTTTTTAGCTCTCATAATTGATGCAATCCCCATTGTTACAGCACGAGTTGGTACTTCCTCATTTAAAGGGATAAAGAAACGAGCATTATCATTTAATGTACGCTCATTTAATAATTCAACGTGTGTTTCTGATTCAAATGAACATCCTGGCTCATTAAATCCAATATGACCATTAGATCCAATCCCTAACAATTGAACATCTACTTGGAATTGTTTCATTTCTTGCTCATACTTTGCACAAGCAGTTTCTAAATCGTTCGCAAGTCCATCAGGTATGTGAATATTGTCTTCTTTGATATCAACATGGTCAAAAAGATGAGTATGCATAAATGTATAATACGATTCACTATGAGTCTTTGGAAGTCCTACATATTCATCTAAATTAAATGAAACTACTTCTGAATAAGAAGTTTTGTTATCTTTGTGGTCTTGTACCATCTTTTGATACAAACCAATTGGACTTGAACCTGTAGCTAAACCAAGTACTGCATTAGGTTTCTCATTTAGTACTGACTTCATTACTTCAAATGCTTTTGCGCTTAATTCTTCATAATTCTTCACTTTAATAACATTCATCTTTTCATTCCTCCTAAGTTTTTTAATGTTAAGCTATTTCAATTTCATATGCTGTTGTATATGAGCGCTTTGGTTCTAGATGAATCATTCCTGGGCGATCCTTAAACTCCCGAATCACTCCATCAAAATCAGCGTGGCTATGCCATGGCTCAATACATAGAAATTTAGAATCTTTTGTTTTCCAAAATGCTAACCAACGATAGCCTATACAACTTACATTCACCATATGGTGTCCATCAGTTAATTTAATGTGACTTGATGCACAATGTTCAAACATCACAGTTGGAATTCTTTCAAATAACTCTTCCGATAATTCAATAATTTTATCATCCTTCAATTGCAAATCACTTTGAAGTTTTGAATTATATTCAGCATTTGAAAACTCTAAATAGTTATCTTCTAATCTCCCCTCTAGTGAGAGTGGGCATGTGAAAGCTGGATGTAACCCAAAAGTAAAGGGCATCATTCCATTCGATAAATTATGAATTTCATATGTTATCTTTACTTTTGCACCAACAAGTTTGTAGTTTACACTAAGTTTAAATTCATACGGATATACTAAACGAGTTGCATCGCTCGCATTTAACTCAAAAGTAATCTCATCCTCACAATGTGCTGCAACTTCAAATATCGCATTACGGGCAAATCCATGATTGTTGATGGGATATGTTTTTCCCTCAATGTGTAGACACTTATCTGCAGTACTTCCGACAAGTGGAAACAAAATCGGATTACGTCCTTGCCAAAAATTTTCTTGTGGTTGCCACAAGTATTCAAAGTTACGATTAAGAAGCTGAAAACTTATCATTTGAGCACCAAGTGTTTCAAATTCAATTTTTGCCTTACTACTTTCGATTTTTAACATTTGTTTTATTCCTCCAAGGTTGTTGTTGCGGACTACGTTGCGCTGAACGTGGTTTAATTAAACAATGCTGTTTATGTCCAATTAAGTCTTCTCTTCCTGCTTTAGTAAGTGCTTCATGCACTAAATCATAATTCTTAGGATAACTAAATTGCATAAGAACACGTTGGTATAACTTATCTTTACGCTCTTTCGCCACATAAACTTTCTTCATTGTTAGTGGGTCAATTCCTGTATAATACATTGCAGTTGATAAAGTTGCCGGTGTTGGATAAAAGTCTTGAACTTGTTGAGGTGTATGTCGTATCTTCTTTAAGTAGGAAGCCAGTTCAATCGCATCTTTAAGTGTACACCCAGGATGTGAACTCATTAAATATGGAACTAAATATTGATTCTTACCTATATCTTGATTTAGAGTTTCATACTTTTCTCTAAACTTTTCATATAATTCATGATTACATTTTCCCATGAGCTTCAAAACACGATTTGACACATGCTCTGGAGCTACTTTAAGCTGTCCACTGATGTGATGTTCGACAAGCTCTTTAAAAAATGTATCATCTTTATCGTACATTAAATAATCATAACGAATTCCCGATCGTACAAACACTTTTTTAACTCGTGGTAATTTTCTTAAATCTCGCAATATATCTAAATAATCACTATGATTTACTTTTAAATTGCGACAAGGTACAGGATCTAAACACTGTTGGTGTTTGCATGTGCCATGTTCCACTTGTTTATCACAAGCCTTGTGATAAAAGTTAGCAGTAGGTCCTCCTACATCATGGATATATCCTTTAAACTCAGAGTGTTCAGTAATTAGCTTAGCCTCATCCACAATCGACGCCTTACTTCTAGATGAGATTTGACGTCCTTGGTGGCTTGCAAGAGCACAGAAAGCACATGCACCAAAGCACCCACGATTACTAATAATCGAAAACTGAACTTCTTCAATAGCTGGAATATAGTTATATTTCGGATGATAAGTTCTCATATAGGGATAACTGTATGTGCGATCCATTTGTTCTCTTGTAAGTGGGAATGCAGGTGGATTCACAATAACATACCAAGCATCATACTGTTCTACTAAAATATCAGCATTAATGGCATCCACATTCTCATATTGTTTTTTGAAACTTTCGCAATACTTAATCTTATCCTCTTTAATCTCTTTAAAACTTGGTAGTAATTCATACTCAAATAAATGATCAATAAACTTAGACTTATATACAGAACCTCTTATGTAAGTTACATCTTGAATATCTAATCCACTTTCCAGTGCTTCAGCTAATTCAATGATTGAGTTTTCTCCCATTCCATATAGCAATAAATCTGCACCAGAGTCCATTAAAATACTTTGGCGTACTTTATCATCCCAGTAGTCATAGTGAGCTAAGCGGCGCAAAGATGCTTCAATTCCACCAATAATAATAGGTGAGTCTTTAAATGCTTCTCTTATTTTTTGACTATAAACAATCGTAGCACGATCAGGACGCTTCCCCATTTCTCCATTGTCACTATAATTATCTTTATCTCTTCGACGTTTATTTACCGAGTAGTGATTTACCATTGAATCAATGTTTCCTGAACTAACAAGAAAACCTAACCGTGGCTTTGGAAAAACTTGAAATGATTGAATATGGTGCCAATCAGGTTGTGCTATAATGGCAACTTTATAACCAAAGGCTTGAAGTGTCCTTGTAATAATTGCAGCACCAAACGAAGGATGATCAACATATGCATCCCCGCTAACATATACAAAATCAGGTTGACTCCAACCTAATTCATTCATTTCTTCTAGTGTTGTGGGTAAAAAACTCATACGATATCTCCTTAAAATTGCTTCACAATTATAACATACTCAATTGAGAATTGCACTGCTGATAACGTTAATTGCAACAAAAATACAAAAAAGTGAACAATCAATGTTGTTCACTTACAAAAATTATGAAATACGTTTTAAATAGGGTTTCCCATTTGATGCAGGAGCACCCGACTTACCATATGAGAAAGCTAATACTAGTAAGCACACAACATATGGCATTGCGGTTAATATCGTTGGTGATACAGTTACCCACTCTAGTGTTTGAAGTTGAATTTGAAGAGCATCAAATACGCTAAAGAATAAACATGCAAAGACCACATTCAGTGTCTTCCAACGCCCTAAGATAATCGCTGCGAGGGCAAGGTATCCACGCCCCGCTGACATATTTTCTTGGAAAATATTCACTTGTCCAAGTGATAAATATGCTCCAGCAAGTCCTGCTAACATACCACTAATAATGACACACGCATAACGTATTTTCCATACATCAATACCAAGTGTTTCAGCAACTTTCGGATTTTCTCCGACACTATGTACTCGCATCCCCAATGATGAGTATTTAAAGAAATACCAAACGGCAATGACGATCAATATCATAATATAAAACAATGGTGGAAAATCGGCAAGTGTATCTCCAATACCTGGGATAGACCTTAAAAATTCAGTTGTCGGTAAATATGGGACAGGATCTGAATTTCCAGCACGCCCAAAGATTGCACGTAATCCAAAAGAAGTAATCCCTGTTGCAAATAAAGTAATACCAGTTGCACTTACGGCTTGCGCACCACCACATGTAATAGCAATAAAGCCGTGAATACATGACAATAATCCACCACCGATTACTGCTGCGAATACTCCCAGGATTGCGTTTTGAGTTAAATGTGAAACAACTACACCTGAAAATGCTCCAAACAATATCATTCCTTCAATCCCTATGTTTGTTACGCCTGATTTTTCTGAGATCAATCCACCCAAACTTGCAAGAATAAGTGGTACAGATGTTGAAAGTGTCATCAACAATAAAGCTTCAACAGATATCATACGTTTGCACCTCTTTTCTTTGCCCTAGATTTATACATTGTAAAAATGTACTCAGCAGCAATAAACAAGATAATAACTCCTTGCATTGCATCTACAATCGTACGTGGCACTCCTACAGATGTTTGCATTGTAGTTGCTCCAGTTCGCAGTACACTAAACAAAAATGAAGTAAGTAATACACCAAGAGGATTGCTCTTCGCTAGTAAGGCAATTGGAATTCCATCAAACCCATATCCTGGGGCATATCCATCATATAATTTCCCAAACATGTTACTCATCAAATCAATTGCCCCAGCAAGCGCAGCTAGTCCCCCTGATATGATAAGTGCAATGAAAGTATTTCGATTCGCATTGATCCCATTTGTACGAGCAGCACTTGGATTTTGTCCAACTGCTTTGATTTCATAACCAAGTACCGTTTTATCTAATACGAACTGCATAATGATTGCAGCTATAATGGCAATGATTATCCCTGAATTTACGCGGAATGAACCAAACTGAATAAACGGAAGTAAACCACTATCTTGTATTGGAAGCATGGCTACAAAGTCTCCAGCATCTGCTCTAAAATATGTTTTAATTAGAAATGAAACTAGCGCGATTCCTACATAATTCATCATAATCGTACTAATTACCGTATTTACATCTTTCTTCACTTTTAAAGCTGCTGGAATGATAGCCCAAGCACCTCCAAAAATAAAAGCGACAATTAAAATAACTGGAATATGTATAAATGTAGGTAAACCTTCAATGTAGATTCCGGCTAAGGCTGCACCAAACACCCCAAAAGCAATTTGTCCTTCTCCCCCAATGTTAAGTGACTTACATTGGAAGGCAAACGCAACTGCAAGTCCACTAAAGATAATCGGCATACATCGATTGATTGTTTGCGATAATGCTTGTGGCGAGCCAAGAGACCCACGAAGTAGTGCAGCATAAGCTTCAATTGGACTATTTCCTGTCATAATAATTAAAATTGCACCTACAATAAATGCGACAAATATTGAAAGTAGTGGCATTTTTAATGTATTCCATATTTTCTTCGCATCAATCTTCATCTACATCCCCTCCAATCCAAGCATCATTTTCCCAATCAATTGAATATCAAAATCAGCTTTTTGAACTTCACCAGTTATACGTCCCTCATTCATTACATAAATGCGATCACATAGCTCTAGAATCTCTTCTAATTCAAATGAGACAAGTAGAATTCCTTGTTCATTATTGCGAGCATCAACTAAGTGATTGTGGACAAATTCAATTGCTCCTACATCAAGACCTCGTGTTGGCTGCGAAGCTAGAATGAATTTCGGTTGTTTTTTCATTTCTCTTGCAAGAATTATTTTTTGTTGATTCCCACCAGATAATTCACTTGCCAAACTCTCATGAGAAAGTGCTCTAATATCAAATGCTTGAATACCAGCAAGTGCATTTTTTTCAATCTCACCTTCATTTAAGATGGCATTCTTAGCAAACGGTTCATGATAATGTTGACCAAGAATCATATTGTTGGCAAGGGTAAAATCCATAATTAAACCATCTTTGTGACGATCTTCTGGTATAAATCCCATTTGATTCTCTTTAATTTGACGAATCGTAAGCTTTTTCGTATTTACATTATTGATGTTGACCTCTCCTTGATAATTTTTGATTTTTCCACCAATTATATCAATCAATTCTGATTGTCCGTTGCCATCAACTCCCGCAATTCCTACGATTTCTCCAGCATGTACACTCAATGAGAGATTATCTAAGACTCTTTTTAATCCCTTTTCTAATGTTACATGCTCGATATCAAGCACTTTTTCATTTTTGCTTGTCTGCTTACGCTCACTTCCTCCAAGACTCACATCGCGATCCACCATCATTCGCGTAATCTCTGTTTTAGAAGCTGTTTCCGTTTTGATTGTTCCAACTAAGCAACCTTGTCGAAGTACACTAATATCATGACTAATTTCTAATACTTCATTGAGTTTATGTGTAATAATAATGACTGTTTTCCCTGTACTAATTAAAAAGCGTACACTCGCAAACAATTCTTCGATTTCCTGAGGGGCAAGTACAGCAGTTGGCTCATCTAAAATCAATATTTCTACACCACGATAAAGGGCTTTTAAGATTTCAACACGTTGTTGCATCCCTACACTGATATCCGAGATAAGTGCTCTAGGATCAACGTATAAGTTATATTTTTTAGATAATTCTTCTACTTCTTTGATCGCTTGTGCACGATTAAACTTTAGTAGTCCTCCTGGTTCTTGTCCAAGCACAATATTTTCTGCAACTGTCAAATTTTGAATCAACATAAAATGCTGATGCACCATCCCAACACCTTTGGCTATCGCATCTTTTGAAGTTTTAAAATGCACTTCTTCCCCATTTACTTTAAGTTGTCCTGATGTTGGTAAATACAAACCATATAAAACATTCATGAGTGTTGATTTACCAGCACCATTCTCACCACAAATGGCATGAACTTTTCCAGCTTCAATTTTCAATGAAATGTTGTCATTGGCTTTTAACTTCCCAAAATACTTACAGACATTGATTGTTTCAATTGCGTATTTCATCCTTTTATCCTCACTTTTTAAAAAGTTGCGAGATGGCAATTTCCCGCAACCTATCTAAATCTAGTTTTTAAATTCAGCTAATTCATCTTTCGTTGTAGGAATATCAATCTCCCCATTGATAATCTGTTGACGAACTTCTTCAATTTTTGCTAAATCTTCAGCAGAAACTACAGAATCCACTAATTCTTGATTTGAGTTAAGTAGTAAATCAACTCCTCCTGCTTGAATACCACGAGAGATTACTTCTGAACTTGTATTTCCGGCTGCATATTCAACTAACGCCTGGTAAACTGCGCTATCAATTGTTTTTACTTGAGATGCAACAATCTTATCTGGACTTAAATCAAATTGCCCTAAAGCTGCTCCTAATGCGTAGTTTCCATCCCCTGCTTCTTCAGCTGCTTGGAAGACACCTAGGTTTACAGACCCAGAGAATGCTGCTACATAATCTGCTCCTTGAGTGTAGAAAGTATTCGCAATTTCTTTTCCTTTACCTACGTCTTGGTAAGTTCCAGAATAAACACTCAATACTTCACCTTCAGGATTTACTGAATAAAATCCAGCTTCGTATCCTACCATTGCACGTTCTTGTAATGGTGCTTCGATTCCAGCAATATAACCTACTTTATTTGTTTGTGTTGCAAGACCTGCAAATACACCAAGTAAATATGCTGCTTCTTCTTCTTTAAATACTGATGAAATTACATTATCGTAACCTTCAACTGTCGCATCAAAAACGATAATTGTGCGATCAGGATACTCTTGAGCAACTTGCATTACAGCGTCACCAAAACTATTTGATGCACAGATAGCTACTTGAGCACCGTCATTAAATAATGCACGTAAGTTATCTGCATAATCATTTACATCTCCTGATTCAACAATAAGTACTTCATTTCCAAATTCTTCAGAAAATTGAGTAACTCCTTTGTGTACTGCATCATTGTAGGCTTGGTCACCAAGTCCTCCAACATCTGTTACAAATCCAATTTTAAATCCTTCTGTTGCCTCTGGTTCAGTTGTATCTCCCGATGGTGTATTACTTGAACACCCCACAAGTCCGATTACCAAGCCTAATGCTAGTAGTAACGCTAAAATCTTCTTCATTTCCTTTTCCTCCCTTTAAATTTTTATATCTGAATCACCTGTTTTTGCTTGCCAATTACGCAAACGAGTGACCAAATCATCTTTAATTTCCTGATACTCTGGTAAAGATGCAATGTTATTTAATTCATATGGATCTTTTTCTAAATCATACATTTCATCGATTTGTCCTTCAAATTTAACTAACTTAAAATTCTTATGTACAAGCATACGACCATTAATACGCTCAACATAGCCATGTCCCGCTGTTTCACACATTAAATCTTCACGCCACTTTACATCTTTTTCTAAAGCTAAAGGTAATAGACTTTCCCCATGTACTGGTTGTGCGAACTTTTTACCACAAGCATCCATTATCGTTACCGGAATATCCAAATTACTCACAAGTTCATGGCATACTTGATTTGGTTGAATCACATTCTTCCATTTCATTGCCATTGGAATACGCATTACTTCTTGTGACATATATGAACATTTATCAAAATGTCCACCATGAGATGCAACCGCATCCCCATGATCCGTTGTCCACACAATGATTGTATCCTCTTCAAGTCCTAATTCTTTTACTTTATCTAAAATTTGTCCTGCTGCTGCATCTAGCATTGTATTATGCGCATAAGCACAGGCTAGGATTTCTTGCCAAGTAGACCATTCAACTGGATTAGGGTAAATAATTTTTGTATCCTCACTGATAAAGCGATTATCTTCCACACGGTGTACATCAGCACGCCCCTCTAAATTATCATCAAAGTTACCATACATTTCGATTTTCTTTGGATCATACATATCATAGAACTCTTGTGTTGGAAAGAACGGTTGATGAGGCCCCCAAAAATCAACACGCAAGTTGAATGGTTTTCCACTATCGTCTTTTGCCAATTCCTCAAGTTTATCACATGCTAAATTTGCTAAGAAGAAAGATTCATGTGTTTCTTTTGGTGTTACCGTAATTCCTACTGCATGCTCCCCACACCAGCTTGATTCACATTTATATAGTTTGCCAACTTCGATACCTGGAAAATGACCTTCATCAAATAAGCGATCTGAGTTGCAATGCCATTTTATTAGATGCTCTGCTTCAGGCAAACTACGCTTAGCCAAGTAATCTTTATATGTTTTACTTATATATGGATTGCCATAACCATTTGAAGAAAAACCTTCACAGTGTTGATTTTCAGCAGTTGTTGCATTTCCAGCTCCTGCATGCCATTTTCCAAAATAGAAATTTTGATACCCCTCTTCGTGAAGTGTTCTCAAGTAAGTTTCTTCTGTATATGGTGCTGCTGAAGTATTAAAATAATTCTTATGTGTATGTGCAAATAAACCATTTAACATCGTTCTTCTTACAGGTGCACATAAAGGTGTAGCACAATATGCATTATCGAATTCTATCCCTTCACTTGCAAACTTTTCAAAGTTTGGACGCAGTGGTTTAACTCCACCATCCCAACCATGTCGATAAAACGCTTGGTGGTCATTGAGTAAAAAAATTACATTCGGTTTTTTCATTTGTTTTCTCCTACTTTATTTTCATTCATTTTTCATATTATACCAAGCAAAAAAAACTACCGCAATATTTACTTTATGAATTATAATAGTAATATATTATAAATAACATAATAAAAATGTTATAAGGAGAATCATGACTGAACGTGAATTAATTATCTTTATCGAAGTATGTAAGACAAGAAAAATATCGCAGGCTGCAAGGAATTTATATATTGCTCAACCTTCAATATCTTTCACAATAAAAAAACTTGAAAAACAATACAACACTACATTTTTTGAGCGCTTGAGTAATAAGCTAGAGTTAACTGACGATGGAATTAAACTTTACGAATATGCTCGGTCTATTCTACATACTTACCAAACTATTGAAAATATTATGAAAAATACAAACTTGTTTAATCTCACTATAGGTATGCCACAATCCATTCCTAGTACATTAATTAATCATCTAAGTATCTTTTATCGATATCACACTTATGATGTAATGGATATTGTGCTTTATAGTGAAAAAGTGTTACTAAAAAAACTTATCTCTGGTGAGATTGATGGTCTCGTATCTTTAACACAATTATCTTATATCCCTAAGACAGTGACACACATTCAAATAGATCAACTTCATTTGTATTATCTATCTCCTGGTAGCACCTATATTAATTTGCTCATAAAAAAATTGCTCAAATATAGTTTGGAGGCCCCTTATGACATTTCGTAACTTAAAAGTTTTCCATTATACTTATCGATATCTTACACTGACAAAAGCATCTAAAAAACTTGGTATCGCACAACCAAGCGCAAGCCTAGCAATCAAAGATTTAGAGCACAAATATAATAAACTACTCTTCATACGTGATGGAAAAAAATTAATTCCTACTAAAAGTGCTGACCAATTATATGATTTAACTACACATTTATTTAAGACTCATGATGAAATGATAAATTCTATGCTCAACCAAGAAAGTGACCAAATTATTAACATTGGATCGTCACCTACGATGACATCACATTTCTTACCTCTTGTTACGAACATCTATTCTAGAAAAAAACATCACAACATTATCAAAATAATTGAAGATACGAATGAGAACCTCATTTTACGTTTGCTTAATCAAGAAATTGACTTAGCCTTTGTGGATTACCTAACACCACTGACTCATGGTGAAATTAACTATGACGTATATTTTACAGATAAAATCCGTGCTGTTTTTTATATAAATCATCCGCTATCAAAAAAAAGAGAAATAAAACTACACGATTTAATAGGTGAAAACTTACTTGTCCGTAATCCAAATACTGGAGACCGTGAATGTATTGAGGATGAATTTAGAAATCATAACCTAGCCCTTGCCCCAAAATTCGAATCTGATTTTGGAGTATTTCTAATCAATTCTTGTGTTCTAGAGCATGGAGTCGCAGTTCTTCCAGAATCAATCACACAAAAGTATGCAACTACTGCTGGAGTAAAGACAGCAACCATCAGTGATTTTTATCGTACACGTAATTTTGCAATCCTATCGCTTAAATCAAAAAGTCTGTCTAATGAAATTTCCTTATACAAAGAAATCGCAAAAAAGACAATCACAAACATATTAAATTTAAAATCTAGTATGTAAAAGGATGAATTATAAAACTCATCCTTTTTTTGCCTTTAGTTTATTCTTATAGGATTTCAGTTGAAGTGAATATTGTAGAATCTTAGCTTCATTCCCCTGATTTGTGGGGTGATAGTATGTTTTTCCAACAAGTGCTTCTGGTAAGCACTCCATCGCACTTACTTTTCCTGCTAGGTCGTGTGCATATTCATATCCTGTTCCATATCCTAACTCTTTCATTAATCCTGTAGGTGCATTTCTTAATTGCATAGGAACCTCTTGATTTAACATGTGTAAGGCATCCTGTTTAGCCCCTTCATAAGCCAAATATAGAGCATTTGATTTAGGTGCTAGTGCACACACCGCAACTCCATGTGTTAAATGTACACTACACTCTGGCATACCAATAAAGTGACACGCCTGATATACATCAATACATGTTTGTAGAACTCGCTGATCTGCAAGCCCAATATCTTCGCTCGCAAATCGAATAAGGCGACGAGCAATATACAGGGGTTGCTCACCACCTTCTAACATTCGTGCTAACCAATAAATAGCTGCATCCACATCACTATTGCGCATTGACTTATGCAAAGCTGAAATTAAATTATAATGTTCTTCTCCCTTTTTATCATAAATCAAAGTGCGTTTATTTAAACATGTTTGTAGCACTTCTTCACTAATGTGGGCAGTACCCTCATCATCAAGTGCATACATGACTACCATTTCAAGTGTGTTAAGTGCATTTCGCGCATCACCATTTGCATTATTTGAAATTATTTCTAATACTTCTTCATTACATATTATCTTAAATTCGCTAAGTCCACACTCATCACTTATTGCGCGTTGAAGTAAATAAGTCAAATCTTTTGTGGCAATTGACTTGAGCACAAAAGTTCTACACCTTGACAATAAGGCAGCATTGATTTCAAATGAAGGATTTTCTGTGGTAGCCCCAACTAATATAACATCTCCACGTTCCACAAAAGGCAAAAACAAATCAAGTTGTGCTTTATTAAAACGATGAATTTCATCCACAAATAGTACAGTCTTCACATCTGCTAACTTCATTTTACGTGCTTCATTTAATATCTCACGTAACTCCTTTACACCACTTGTTACAGCGCTACAATCGACAAAACTAGCACTTGATTGCGTGGCCATTAAACGGGCAATAGTCGTTTTCCCAACTCCTGGAGGACCCCATAAAATCATTGACGTTAAATGATCTTTTTCAATCATTTGAGAAATTACTTTTCCTTTACCTACTAGATGGCTTTGTCCAACAATATCATCAAGTTTTTTAGGACGCATTCTTTGAGCTAATGGTGCAAACTTATCTTGTAGCATATGATCACCTCATTTATATCTTAACATGAAAATTATTCAAGTAAAAGAAAAACCAGTTGTAGACAACTGGTTGATTAATTATTCATTAATTTTTAATTCTTTAATTGCTTCCCATGGAAGACCTTCTCTACCAAAGTGTCCATAAGCAGCCAAAGGGCGATAAATCGGACGTTTTAAATCTAACTCATTGATGATATTAGAAACACTGAAATCAAAATTTTCAAGGATGATTGCTAAAATTTCATCATCTGTTTTAACCCCGGTATTAAAAGTATCTACCATGATTGAAATTGGTTGACTTTTTCCGATTGCATAAGAAACTTGAATTTCAATACGTTCTGCAAGTTTTGCAGCTACAATATTTTTAGCTACATAGCGACAGAAATAAGCAGCACTACGGTCAACTTTACTTGGATCTTTACTAGAGAAACATCCTCCACCAATACGTCCCATACCACCATATGTGTCAACTACAATTTTTCTTCCTGTTGTCCCACTATCACCAAATGGTCCACCTACCACAAAACTTCCGCTTGGATTAATAACTAACTTCGTATCAACATCCATGTAGCAGTCATCTACGATTGGTTCAATAACTTCTTTGATAATTAATTCTTTTAAATCTTCTTGGCTAAAGTCTTTATCATGTTGACTAGAAACAACAATTGTATCTACACGTACTGGTTTTCCATCCGCATATTCCACTGTTACTTGTGTTTTTCCATCTGGACCTAGTGGACTAGTTTCATCATCACGACGCACTTGTTCTAAACGTTGTGCCAAACGATGCGCTAAATCAATCGCAAGTGGCATATGTGCAGATGTTTCATTACATGCATACCCAAACATAATCCCTTGGTCTCCTGCCCCTAACTCACTTTCATCATGAGTTACTGCAAAATTGATTTCAGCTGATTGTTGTGAAACTTTCACTACTACAGTGAATTCTTCATTATATCCAATGTATTTTAATGTATCCTTTGCTATTTTTTCAAAATCAATTACAGCTTTAGTGTTTGCCTCTCCATAAATCAACACAAAATCATCTTTAATTGTACACTCTACTGCCATTTTGCTTTGCGGGTCTTGACGTAAAGCTTCGTCTAGAATCGAATCTGCAATCGTATCACATACTTTGTCTGGATGTCCGATAGTTACTGATTCACTTGTAAATAAATGTTTCATTGTCATATTTTTTTTCCTCTTTCCGTCTTGGCTATCAAAAAAAACTCTTAAGAAAGAGTTTTTATTTCTACATAGAATTCTCCTTCTTATCGTTGTCAGCAGTACCACCTTACTATATGCAGGTTGGCTCAAGTTCTTCGAGCTGACTCTCTCCCTTGTATCTTGATAAAAGACTATGATATTTAAACATATCTAATTTATTAATGCAAGTGTTTTCTTTGAAATCGTCGATAATATAAGTAAATTAGAAAATTATTTCTATGTTTTTTTATTATGGTTTAATCAGCATCATATTTCTAACTTTATGTATTGCTTTTTCATACTCATCTGTAAAATAATGAAGTGTCAATACTACAGGTGGAAAACAATCAAATTCACTTACTTTAAGACTTCCTTCTTGGTAGGCTAAATTAAATGGTTCTAGTTTCATCAACTCATTTAATTTAAACTCCTCCACCGGCTGATTCATGATATTTTTAATCTCTAAATCACTAGCGGCAAATCTTTTTTGCCACTTTGTAGGAATTGTCATTATTAAATCCCCACCGATAAATTCAGAAAAATGCAATTGATGACGATAATAAGCAGTCAAAATTCTTGTCTTGTAGTTTCTTTCTTTGTAGATATTATAAACTTTCTTACAAATTGAAACTCCTCCCCAATTCATTGCATCAGGATGAACGACAATGTTTTTCTTATCAGCATATTCTTTTAGCCAATCATCTTGCATCCCAAGCAATACAGCACAAACTGGATGAATGTGTTCATTTGCTAATCCCTCATCTTCTCTTCGTTTAAGACCAGATTCAATTGCTTCTGCAACTGCAATAGCTTGGTCCACACTATAACATAGGGTTGCCATCACGCTTATTCCTAAGTATGTCGCCTCTTCCATTGCGACAATTCCAGCTGCAGTTGAAGGAATCTTTACTTGCATGTTTTCATTACATGCATGAACTTGTCTTGACATTTCAATCATTGCTTGTGCATTATTGTATTTGAAGATACTTGTTTGAATAGAAAAGCGTCCTTTTGTAGGGTTTCCTTCTTTCCATAAAGGAAGCATAATTTGACTTCTTCTGCGCCCCATTTCGAGTGTCCACTCCCATATGATTTCTTGCTCACAATATTCTGGGTGTTTTTCTTTCAATTCTCGAATGATAAGTTCATGCTCTTCTGTATTTTCATTGCACATCATTCTTGAAACCCAAGTAGGACTCGTTGTTACACCTGTATTGTTTTGTTCAATACCATATACATGGTCCTCCACGTGAAATGAATCTGTCCATATCTCAGTATTTGGAAACTTTTTACTTAATTCTATTAATTTACTCATCTTCTTCTTTATATCACTACTTATGAACATTTCATGATATGTCTCCCTCTGGATTTTATTTTACGCGTAAATGTAATCCCTTTCAATATTTTTCTTCACATTTTATTCTTATACCCTTACCTTGTATTCTCTACTTGTAATTTGATATGATAAAAGGACTGGGAGGAATTACCATGAGAAAATCAATTCAATCAATTGACCTTTTTAAATTTATTGGCTCAATCATCGTCATCTTAATTCATACCTATCCCTTTTATGAAGCAATGCCTGATGTCGGTTTTATTTCAAGCAACATCATTGGACGTACTGTAATTCCTTTTTATTTTCTCTGTGCAGGTTACTTTCTAAAACAAGGCATTACCTCTAAAAAAACTGATTACTTCAAGCACTATATGAAGCGACTTATCCAACTCTACTTGATTTGGAGCATCATATGTTTACCCGCTGGACTTGTCTTTATGCAACGTAATCTCTCGTCTGACCTCATAGTTTTTTGGCCTCTTGTACTCGTAGTAGCACTCGTTTATGCAGGTACCTACTTTCATTTGTGGTACATGGCAGCACTCATTTTCTCCTGCTTTGTTGCTAAGAAATGGTGTGATCATTTCTCTCTTAAATCTCTACTTATTTTCTCGTTTATTACTTTACTCTTTGGGTTAAGTGAAACTTACTATGGTTTATTTGAAAATAGCTTTCTTTATGGTCCACTAACTACTTATTTTGATTTGTTAATTACCACAAAGAGTGGCTTAACGCTAGGTTTATTTTATGTTGCACTTGGCTTTTATATCGCTTCATCAAAACAAAAGAAAAGAACACAATACATCTACTATGTCCTCTTCTTCTTTCTTCTGTTGTTTCTTGAAGCTCAGTTTGTGCGTAGTCAAGGATGGGCAATAGATTATAATTTTTATTTTTCGAGTATCCCTTTTACTTATTACTTATTTCTATGGCTTCTTCAAACACCTTGCAGACTACCATTAAATTTTCGTTTTTTACGAGAATTAAGTACGATTATTTATTTTTCGCACGGTATCTTTTTAGAACTCATTCCTTATTTTCTTCCTTACAACTTTAAATATCTATTTGATATTGGCGCATTCAGATTTTCTAGTGTCCTGCTATGTACTCTCTTATTTTCAATCATCGTACATCGTTTTTTCAAAAAATTGTATTAAAAAAGTAAATCATTACGATTTACTTTTTTCTTATTTTACGATCGTTCCGTATGCTGATCCTGCAATTGCAGCAGCATTTGCTTCATCAGTATCGACATGCATTGCAAGAGCATATGAATTAGATACACGAACTACTGTATCATTGAAAATGATAGAGCGACCATCTGTATCAACTTTAACGCCTACAATTTCACCATTTGTAACACCAAGTTCAGTTGCATCTGCTTCAGTCATATGAATATGACGTTTTGCCGCAATAACACCTTTTTCAAGTTCAACTTCACCATGAGGTCCTACAAGTTTAATTCCGCTTGTCCCCTCAATATCCCCAGACTCACGAACTTGAGCTTTAACCCCCAATGTACGAGCATCAGTTAATGATAATTCAACTTGTGTTTCCTTACGAACAGGACCTAGTACACTTAATTTCGTTTCTGATTTAGGTCCAACAAGTGTAACCTTTTCTTCACAGGCGAATTGACCCGGTTGTGATAATTCTTTTTTTGCTGTTAACATATGTCCAGCACCAAATAATACTTCTAAATGTTCTTGTGATAAATGAATGTGACGTGCAGAAATTTCTACTAAAATATTTTTCGACATAAATACCCTTCTTTCTTAACCATTATAGTCAATGTGTTTTAAAAATTCAATAAATCACTACGAATTTCTTTGTGAAAAAAAGAACTACTTTCCCCATAGTTTTGAGTTATCTGTGACTAACTCATAAACGTTGCAACTACACCGTTTTTCGAACTTATTTTTCAAATCAAAATAGGCAAGTTGGTTCTCTAATGGATAACTTCCATACCTACGTTTACAATCTTCCATTCGTTCTTTCATATCGACTACAGTTGCCCCTGCTAAACAATCACACAGTTGAATCAATTCATCATAAATATCAAATTCTATTCTTAGCAACTTTGATTCAATATCCTTAACAACCTCATTATCTACATCAAAATTACCAATATAAGTATCAATGCTATGAGTTGGAAATGAATGAGTAAGACAAATTCGGGCGACTTCATCAAAATTAAGTTTCATCATGTCGTAATAACCTTGCGAAATATGTCGAAAATGATAATTTCCCGTGGATTTACCAATATCATGCAATAAACCTAGGACATATGCCTTTTCACTATCTAATCCCAAATGAATCGCAATCTTTTCAGCACATTTTGCTACTTCATATGAATGTATAACCCATAGATTTGGATTAGATAATCGCCCTGCTTCAATGATTTGGATCGCTACTTCTTTCCTTGGATACATATTCAACCTCCACTAATCTACATTTATTGTAGCACTAAATTAAACAGAAAAAGCTATGAAATGAAATGCTTCACAAATTTGGAATCATCTTCAATTTCATAGCTTAAGAATTATTTTTTAGCGATTGTATCTGCCACAATGAGTCCATTAGCAGCTGCTTGGCTAAGTGATCTTGTAAAACCAGCACCATCCCCTAATGCATAAATCCCAGGGGCATCATCAAGTTCAAACAATGTAGCTTTTGGTCGTGCACTATAATACTTACACTCAATACCATAAAGTAGTGTATCATAGTTAGCTGTTCCAGGAGCAACTTTATCTAATGCATGTAAAGTTTCAATGATATTGTCAAGTTGACGCTTTGGCATACATAAACTTAAATCACCAGGAACAGCTGCTAATGTCGGTTGAACTGTTGATGCTTTTAAGCGTTTTTCATCAGTTCTACGACCCGCTTCTAAATCTCCAAGACGCTGTACAAGTACAGATCCTCCAGAAATTTTATTTGCAAGGCTTGCAACATATCGTGCATATTCAATAGGCTCATCAAAAGGTTCAGTGAAACGAATTGTACTAAGTAGAGCAAAGTTTGAGTTTTGTGATTTCTTAGCTTCATCCTTGTATGCATGTCCGTTTACAGTAAGTACACCATCTGTATTTTCAGTTACTACATGCCCACGTTCATTAAAGCAGAACATTCTTGTACTATCTCCATACTTCTTAGAGCGATGTAAAATTTTTGGTTCATAGATTTTCTTCGAAAAGTGATCCCATACAATGGCTGGTAATTCTACACGCACACCAACATCAACTTGATTATTTGTACACTTAATTCCATTTTTTTCACACCATTTCGCAAAGACACGCGAACCAGCACGACCTACAGCAAATACTACTTTATCTGCCATAACACTATAGCTTTCTTTCTTATTTGTAAAGAATACTTCTTTTGTCGTCTTATTCACATCCGTAACTGTTGAATTGACTTCGATTTGCACATGATCCTTCAAAAATTCATATAGTTTAAGCATGGTATGATAGTTAGCATCTGTACCAAGATGTTTTACCTCTGCTTGTTGCATATGTAAATCATATTGTAAGCATAGACGCTTCAACTCATCATTTGGACTAAAACGATCCGCTGGTGCTCCAAATTCCATTAAAATTTGATCCGCTTGATTAATATAATTCAATACTTCTGATTTGTCCATAAAATCTGGTAGCCATCCACCATACTCAGTTGAGATGATGTACTTTCCATCTGAGAAAGCCCCTGCTCCTGCGATTCCCTCCATGATACTACATGGATCACATTTTACACAGACACGAGTTTTCTTTGTAATAATTGGACACACACGTTTTTCTAAAGCTTGACCTCTTTCTAGTAATAAAACTGAGAGTTGTGGATTACTTTTAATTAAACGGTATGCACACATCATACCTCCAATTCCTCCACCAACAATAACTACATCATACTTCGAATTTATATTCATATTCTTGTCCTTTCATGCCTTTTCCCGTCAAGTATCTTATCACAAAAAAACTTGTTTTCAAGCATTTTTTTTATAATTTTAACTTTATTTTTCTTACATGCTTTTTTCATAGTTTTATGATCAAAATTATGATACAATTATAAAAAGCTCTTCACGAATTTTAAAAAAATCATACAATCATTCATCATCAAAAAGCAGGTCTTTTTTTGCACCTATTTTTTGTCTACTTTTTGATTGCGAGGCGTTATTATGACAAAATTATTGCTTGTATTGCAAGACATTTCTACTTTATCTCATTCTAAAGAAACAATAATGGAGAAAATGTTAAGTCAACATCATCAAACACTTTTTGTTCAGCTCCCACATGATCGTGATGAACAACGTATTTCTTCCATATTGTGGCTCAATCGCTTATATGATCTTGTTGAACTTAAGATCACACAAGGTTTTCAACTTCATTTGATTGCCTTTGGGACAAGTTGTGTGTTTGCCTTAAAGACTTCACAGTTGCTGAATATTCACTCACTCGTATGTGTTTTACCAACTTTTCATACATCCCTTCCATTTCAAGTAGAAAAACACCACCCCGCAGTATCTAAATTTCATGCAACTCATAAAACATCATTGTGGAAAAGTGCTTGCCCATTACTAATTATTAATGATAATTCAAATAAAATGTCCCATGGTAAAATAAAAAACATCAATGCTCCACACAAACAACTTGTGTTCTTAGAAACATTGATGTCTGATGATATTTTTGTTCAAATAGTGAGTACTCAAATATTAAGTTTCATTCAACTCAATTTATTTAGCACGTAAATTTAGGATACGATGTAATTCTAGATAAACTCCAGTAGTAATCGTAATTTCGCATTCAAATCCGGTGAGACGCTGAAGTTTTGATATGTCCAAAGATATTGAGTCGACAATCTCACACTGTGAACGAATACGCTCAATCTGTACTTTTTCTCCCGTTGTGCGCTCCACAACTTCAATAATTGTTTTTAAACTATAACCTTTACCACTTCCCACATTAATAATTTCATTTTTAACTTGGTTTATAAGTAAGAGTTCGACCGCCTTCACTAAATCCGTAAAATAAAAATAATCACGCACTGTTTCTTGAGGTTTAAGCATTTCAAATACCTTTTGATCTAGTGCTTTTTCTATGAGTATTGGAATAACACCTTGACGCTTATTGGTCATACGAAATCCTCCGTATGGACTTGCTAAGCGCAAAATTAAATAATCAATAGAAGATTGCATTATAGTTTGTTCAAGTCTAACCTTACATCTGCCATATAAATTTAATGGACGCGGTATTGCATCTTCACTCATTGAGTGACTAATATTACCATACACTGCTCCCGATGAAATATAAATGTACTTTGCTACCCCACATTCTTTAAGTAGACGCAATAATTTTTCATAACGATGCTCTAAATTCGCAATAACCAATTCTTCTTCATCACTGCTTGCATGATTATCTACAAATGACAACGCATCGATTACGACTGCATCCTTAAAATCAATCTGACGTAATGCACTTTCGTCAAACACATCCACATATTGGTAATGTTTATACATCAAAGCACTATAGGCACTCTGAATTCCAATACATAATACATTATCGTGTGTTTTCCCCAGAGCCTCACTCAGATGATACCCTAAATATCCACAACCTAAAACGACTATCTTCATAATCCTTCCCTCTTTCCACACTATTAACTTTACCACAATAAAAGAAGCTATGCTTCTTTTATCAAAATAATTATTACAAAACTAACAACAGAAAGTTATTTTGGTTATTGCAAATTACATTATCATAATTTTCATAAAAAATCAACGGTTAAAATCAACTAATATTTTAACTATTTTTAACATCTTGTACAAACTATAATACACATGTTACTGAATTAAGGAGGGATAGTAATGATAGAAGAATTATCAGAAGTACTTCAAAGAATTGGCATTTCACCACAGTTGAATGGTTACGACTATTCAAAATATGCAATAATGCTTGCAATCCAAGAACCCAATCGTACTAAAAGAATTACAAATGATTTATATCCAGCTGTAGCACAACACTTTAATGTTAATTATCATAACGTTGAGCGATGTATCCGTACATCCATTGAGTCAGCTTGGTTAAAAGGTGACTACGACTTCAACAACACTCTATTTAAATACACAATAGACAAAAATAGAGGAAAACCTACTAATGCAGTTTTTATCTATGTGATTTCCCAATACATGCTCAATAAGTATTCTGATTAACTAAATCATCGTCATTCCATAATTATAGATTTAAAACATGAAGGATTCACTTCAAATTACAGATGTAATTTGATATACTTAACTAGGTGATGAAATTGAAAAAGAATATAACAATTGTATTATGTATTATCATTTTGATGGTGGGAGCATATTTTCTACCTCTACCTACAAATAGAACAAATCCTACTGATGATGGACATCGTTTTGTGGTCCCTTCATTTATGATGGTTGAACAAAGTAGTGAGTCGAGCGTTACTTTCACTAGCTTTAGAAGTAATTATGCCCTAACAAAAGATTTAGCCAATGCACTAGCAACTTATGATGTTGTGGTCTGCCAAGCAACTCAATATTATTATGATGAGAGTGAAGATATCGCAATTACGAAAGCAACACTTAACGCTGATCAATTACTCAATACACTTACTTATGAATATGTCTCTTCAAATCCATGTCTTGGGTGGACGACAGATGATGAAGTGAAATATTATTACAGTGATTTGAGCGCGCTTGACGAAGAATTGGTAGTAGAAGAATTACTCGATACAAACTATGTCATTATAACTGAGGATGAAACACATAATATTGATTACATTAATAGTTTTTACCATAACCATCAAAATTCAATTCCTGCATATCTTCGCATTGTAGATTTATCCAAAGAGCAAACTGTGGTTGATTTCCAACATCTACAAGACAATACAGTCCGCATTACAGTTGACCAAACAAGATCTGGGGGGACAATCGAAGAAATAATTGTCGATCGAGTATCACTTGATACAAATGATACAGGAACACTAATAAACGGACACATTGTTGGAGAATCGCAAAATCGCTTCTCTTTACAAGTTACTTACTAGAAATAAAAACGCACATCTGTGCGTTTTTATTTCCTTATTTTTCATTTTCTAATCGTTTTTTCGCCTCTAAAATAGCATCAAGCTTATCACTAGCATCGGGATACTTTGGATTCATCTCCAGTAATGTATCCCTCACAATTTTTGCAACACAATATCGAGAATACCACTTCTTATCTGCCGGAACCACATACCATGGCGCATGTTTAGTAGAAGTTTTTTCTAATGCTGTTTCATATGCAGTCATATACTTCTCCCAATACTGACGCTCATTAATATCACTAGAACTGAACTTCCAATGCTTATCTTCTTGGCAAAGTCGATCAAGAAGACGAGTTTTTTGTTCTTCCTTAGAGACATGTAAGAATATTTTAATCATTTTAAATCCGTTACGATATAAGTATTTTTCAAAATGACAAATATCTTCATATCGTTGTTCTATCATCTCTTCTTTATTAATACGTTCTGGAAAAGCTTGTTGCTCATACAAATGATGTACCTTTGCGATGACTACATCCTCATAATGAGAACGATTAAAAACTGCTATTCCTCCTTTTTCTGGTAAACACTTTGAAACACGCCATAAAAAGTCATGTGCAAGTTCCTCTTTGCTAGGTTGTTTAAATGGATGTACCTCTATTCCATTTGGATTAATACAAGTCAATACATGCTTTATCGTCCCGTCTTTACCCGCTGCGTCCATTGCTTGAAACACAATGATTAACCCCTCACATGCTTGCGCTACTAAACGTTCTTGAAGCATTTGAATTTCTTCTTGTAGTTTTGAAATCTCCTCATAAGCACTCGACTTCGTTAAGTGAGTATCATCTTCTAAACATTTCATTTTAGATAAGTCCACTTTTCCGTTTACAAAATATTTTTCCATAGTCACCTCTTCTATTGTTTAAAGCCACTAACATTTAGATAAATCAAGAGTTATATAAATATTATTATATTATTTGTTGGAGTATGACACCCAGGATATAGGAACATCCATTTGCTGTGAGTGAAAAAAGTAAAGGATGCTTGCAATACCCAAAATAAAAATATCCTTCACACATCACTACAAGTATTTCTAAAATCACAATGATAGGAAGTAATTCTAGCTGCAGATAAGTCGCCCACAAGATTAACATCACAACAAGTGGATTAGTAAATAAATTGACTAAACAGGCACGCTGAAATGGAATACGATACACCATCGCTATTGGTACTTCAATACATAGTGTAATCATTAGCGAAATAATGAGTGATATATAGATCATTCCAAATTCTCCTTTTTCACACCATACACAAATAATAAAATTGTACCCAAGACAAGTAAAGGAAGCTCAAACTTAACTTGCCAATTCAAATAAAGGGGTATCCCACCAAAAAATAAACCAAACGTCAATAAACCAAAACCAAATCCTTTTGCACACATACGCCCTATGGCATGCAGTGTGATTGGCATTGTCATCTGAAAGCAAAATACTCCAATAAGTCCACATACAATTTGCTCTGGCAAAAGAAAACATACACAACTCACTACTAGGCTCACAAGGCATACTCGATATCCGCCATAGATATCAGCTAGAATACCTCCACATATCTTACCTAGCACGCCAGCTAACACAAACAGAAATAAATATTCTACTTTCCAAGTGAAAACATCGATAATTCCTATAAACCCACGTATCATGACAACAAGAAATAAACAAATTAAAGGAAAACTAAATTCTATCTGTTCACGCACATCTTGCCTTTTATATTCTTTTCCCTTTGCACTTTTAACTAGTGCAAAGGCGACAAGTATCAACAAAGAAATGAGTAAATTAGCCCATTCAATTGGTAGTAATGCCCCTACAAAAATACCAAGCGCACCAGGGGCAATAAAGATTCCAAGAGGTGTCATCTTTTTTGTCTCACTCATTACATGTATTCCACCACCTATGTGAAATAAAGCATTCCCTATCCCCGCTATACTTAAACACAACACTAGATTCTCACGAAACAACCAGCTTAATACAATGAGAATTAATCCACATGCTGCTGTATATTTGTAGTTAAAAGAAGACTCAACAATGATTCCTAAAGGCATTTGTAGTGCAAATGCACAAAAATTATAAACAATAAGCGCAATTACCAAGTTTGTATCCGTGCTATGTGCAACTAGAAATGCACAAGTTAAGTCAACTAGAAAATGGGCAAAACTTAAAAGTTTCATGCGGTACCCTTTTTCTTTTTAATGAGTAATAAAAATGTGATTACACAAACTCCAATGACTAAACCTGTTGCGACAAGCAGTGGAGATGTTGTCTCCTCTACTTCTTTATCACTGCCACGCAATTGAGATACACTTTGTGATATCATTGGTGGATTGTTAGAAAAATTTTCATTTGTTGGATCATCAGTACATACCCATCCTGATTGCCCCATATAGTAATTGATATACCCCCACGTAAGCCCGGCATCATCGACATATTTCGCTGAAAACGAGCTACTGATAAGCATATATTGTGGATCCTCTATTACCTTTGTACTTTCTCCACTATGCGGATATGTATAAAATTGCACTTCCTTGAAATCGCCAGGGATTCGCTCTACAGCCTCAACTTCGTGCTCTCGCATAAAAGCAAGGCCATCATATACTACAGCAACATCATCACTATGTATCCAACCATTATCAATCAAAAACCAGTCATTCCATCTCCATGATGGATAAAGTAATGTTTCATTATTAATTGTTTCTACTATACTAGTATCTTCAGGAGAAACATAGACATTGATCGAGTCATCTACTCCGGCCGCACTATAAGTCCCTTCTTCATATTCACACTCATCTTCGTGTTCTTCAAAAAAACTATCCCCTTCTGGAACCCAAATTACATCTGCATATGCAGTAAAACTAGTTGATGATAATACAACCAAACTCAATAGTACTAAAAATATTCTCTTCATCATAATTTCCTCCTAGATAAGTATCTTATTTTTAATCATATACAAAACTACTAGAGTTAAAACTTAATGAGACTTCAATTAATTAATATTATTATAACTTATATACCTTTATATTTAAAGTTTTCGTGATTAAAACTTACTAACAAAAAAAGAATCCAATCGTGGACTCTTAATCTGATTTCTTATTTAATTCTAGTTGATCATAAGGTTTTGGCTTACTAAATAAGAAACCTTGTGAGTAGTTAACATGATAATAATTCAATACTTTTTGTATATCTTCACTTTCCACAAACTCAGCCACTGTATTCGCACCTACAAGGTCAGCCATAAAACATATTGAACGTAAGATGATGACACTATCTTCACTTGAAGCAAGTTCCTTAATAATGCTACCATCTATTTTTATGTAATCTGGGGAAAGCGCAATAATCGCACTGTATGTTGCATACCCTGAGCCAAAGTCATCTGCTGATATTCGACAACCGCACTTTCTAATCTCTTTTATAAATTCAAACAACATTCCCTCTTGATAATTTTCAGTTTCTACAAATTCAATAACAATACGATCCGCATTTTTATAGTTTTGCATCTTATTTAAAAACCAATGACGAAAACGTTCATTCGCAATATCATAGGCAGATATATTAATAGAAAGTTGAACATCCGCAAGTTCAAATTGTTCTAGCACTTGCGCAATCATCACTTGACTAAGTCTTCCGTAAATTTGATATTTCTTTGCAACCTCAAGAAAATCTGAAGGTTTATGTACTACACCATGTTGGTCTATTAGCCTCATGAGTGCTTCATACTTATCAATAAATCCAGTATCATTATTTCTTATTCCTTGATAATAAGGGACAATACGTTTGTGCTCTAATGCAAAATTTATTAAATCTAACACTTCTGCATCTTTACCGATCATTTCTGCTATTTCCATTTTATCTGGAGAAACAAGAAAATTCTCTTGCTTATCTTTAGCTATCAACATTGAATGGAGTGCTCTCTCAATTAATCTATCTTCTTGTAACACAACTACAAAGCGTGAAACTCCGCTTACATCAACTGCATTGGATGCAGACGATTCAAACTGGGCATAAAATTGCTTCATTAACTCTAAGAAATCTTCTTTACGAATATTACTTCCTGCTGCTAGCACAAAATTTTTATAGTTGAATGCATAAAGATAAACTACACTTTCTAATCCAAGTTGACTTAGTGCACCTTGAACTTTTTGAAGTACATCTTTACACCCTAAAAAATAAGTATCTTCACCATATGCAGCAATAGATAAATCAGCATTTAATACTTCTGTCATACATAACTTATTAAATCCTAACTCTTCCATATCTTGTCGAAGCTTCCTCGAATTCGCAACACCTAAGTCAGTGTCATGATAAGCGTCATAAACGTCTATATTTTCAACCATAATTTCACCTCTCGTAGTAACGCCGTTGTAGCACAACATTATATTCGCTAAATAATTACAATTACAACAGTATAGTACCATATATACTAAAAATTTCTATATTATTTCTTATTTATTTATTGTTTTTGACAAACAATTCAAATTTAAAAGTCTTATACAATAGTACTTTTCACATAGAAAAATTTAAATATCGCTACTTTATATAAAGAAATAAGGTCACTTCTTTTACATAACCCTTATAAACATAGATCATTAGCCTTTTCTAGTATTATCACTTTCCGAGATATTCTTCACGAAATATTTTTCACTTTTTTTCTAAATTCAATTGACAATATACCTGCAATTTGATATTATTTTTTAGCACTCAAATTTATTTGTGTAAACACGGGGGTTTAGCTCAGTTGGGAGAGCATTTGCCTTACAAGCAAAGGGTCAGCGGTTCGAGCCCGTTAACCCCCACCATTTTATGCCGACTTAGCTCAATTGGTAGAGCAACTGATTTGTAATCAGTAGGTTGTGGGTTCAAGTCCTGTAGTCGGCACCATTTCAATTATAAACATGTCCCGGTAGCTCAGGCGGTAGAGCAACTGACTTTTAATCAGTGGGTCGGAGGTTCGATTCCTCTCCGGGACACCATTCATGCGGGTGTAGTTCAATGGTAGAACTTTAGCCTTCCAAGCTAACTACGTGAGTTCGATTCTCATCACCCGCTCCATGAATAAACGAAGACGTACAAAAATGTACGTTTTTTTATATCAAGACAAAACACTTTGATTGTATGAGAATTAACTTCATAATTATCTTATACAGTATTCAAACGTAACGACTGACAACTACAAGCTAGTTATTATTAAAATACACAAGATGCTCTCACATCTTGTGTATTTTTTCTATTCTCCTACCATGCCATCATGATCTCGATCATCCATGTATTTATACAACCAATGGTCATCATAGACTGGCATACTATAACCAGCTGCTTTCGCTTCAGCAATCGTCACTTTCCCATTTCCATTTGTATCAATCAAAGATATATCTTCAACAAACACAGGCACCGTTGTCACTGCCACTTGGCTTGTAGTTTCTTGTATAGTTGTTGTTTGAGTTGTTACTAATGCTTCCGTCGTATTCAATGAATCTGGATTTATATTTAAAAATTCATCAACAACTGGACTTCCCGCTAATATATATTCAAATCTATAATTGTAAGGCGTTTGAGTTTCTTCATTAGAGTAAGTGATAGTCGCTACAAAATCAGTACATCCTTGTGCATCACGAATCACTTTTTCCATGTAGGCTTGTTGCCCATGACGATTTAATACTGAGTCTTGCGGAGTGATGTTGTATGCATTAGCCACACCACCAAGCGAGTCAGCAATAACATGTCCTTGGTCTAGTTCAGCTGCTTCAGTACCTGGGACATTAGCTTCATCGTCATAATATCTACCATCTTGGTTAACTACTTCACTTGAATCATCTTGAATTTTAATCTCTTGAGCTAATACATAAACCAACTGTCCATGCTCATTCGTAAGTGCCCAATATTCTCTTTCTCCAAATCCAATATCAACCGCAACTTTCGCTTCACGAGTTCCGCTTCGCTCACCTCCATCAACTTCAATAATTTGATATACATTCCCTAAATATCGAAATTCATTACCTTCAATCTCATACCCTAATTCACTTGATATGATTTGACTTGCTTGTGTTGGTTGTGTTGCCTGCATTGTTTGTTCAGTAAGTATATTTACCTCTTGAACTGAAGTCGATGTCGTAACTTGAAGTTCACTATAGGAAATCTGTGCCCCTACCGTTTCTAATTGTGTCTCTTGCTGTGCGCTACATGCACTCAAGCACAACATCATCATTACTATAAAACTAATTTTCATACTACTTTACCTCTAGTGCACATCATAACATAAAAAAAAGTGAAATCAATCGAAAGATTGCATATTCACTCGTTTTATTTTTCTCTTATTTTACTTGAATTCCGTCCACTAAAACGGCTACTACATTTGTAGCTACTTCAAAGCAACTTCCATCCATAATTACAATATCTGCATCCTTCCCAACTTCAATTGAGCCAATACGATCCTCAACCCCCATGTGTCTTGCAGGGTTAATTGTAATAGCCTTAAATGCGTCAAATTCTTTCATTCCAGACTTAATTGCTAATCCCGCGCAAAGTGGTAAATACTCCTGTGGAATAACTGGTGCATCTGTCACTATACTTACATGACATCCTGCATTTGCTAAATCACCTGGTGTATTGAATGATTTATTTTTTAATTCAAATTTTGTGGCATGCGTAAGCGAAGGTCCTACCGCTAACATAATATCTTCTTTCGCAAGATCTTCGCAGATTAAACTACCATCTGTTACATGCTCTAGTGTCAATTTTACATCAAATTCTTTAGCGATACGAATTGCCGTAAAAATATCATCCGCTTGATGTGCATGAGCTTTAAGTGGAATTTCTTTCTTTACAACTTGAATCATTGCCTCTAACTTCATATCCAAAGGTGGCATTTTTGATGCATCCCCAGCAGCAAATTCTTTTTTTGCAAGATACTCTTTTGTCTTTGCAAGTAACTCTCTAAGCTTTGATGCGGTTGCCATACGAGAATAATTATTTTTATCTTTGTAGCAACGTTTTGGATTCTCCCCAAATGCACATTTCATTGCGATTGTTTTTCTAAGAATCATATCATCAATACGGTGACCTACAGTTTTGATTGCCATATATTGACCACCAACTACATTTGCACTTCCAGGTCCCGTCGCAACAGATGTAATCCCTGCTTCATATGCATTTTTAAATGTGATGTCTTGCGGATTAATTGCATCGATAATGTGTAATTGGGGTGTTAAAATATCCGTTGGCTCATTACCGTCACTACCTTCAAAACCAATAGCACTACCAAAACAGCCCAAATGACTATGCGCATCTACAAATCCAGGATAAACATTTTTTCCTGTTGCATCAATAATTTCTGCTTCAGGACACACAATATTTTGATCCACCTTTATAATTTTTCCATTTTCAATCAAGATGTCACAAACACGTGGCATTTCATTTACCGCATCAAAAACTAAACCATTTTTTATACAAATCATAATATATCCTCCTCTATTTGTCTTATTATACTAGAAAAACAAATAAAAACTTACTATTTTCAAAAAAAGAAAAGAAGCATTGGCTTCTTT